>OMVU01000096.1 GCA_900314565.1 uncultured Eubacteriales bacterium | reverse complement strand
GACATGGAGAAGGTACTCCAGATTGAAGATCATATCCTCACTGTAGCTGATATTTTCGTCCATGCGTATGCCGTAACGCTCTATGATGTCCCTTCGGTACAGCTTGTTCCACAGGACACCGTAGTAAAGGTCCGCCGGTGAAAGCATCATCTCATCAGCATACTGCTGGAGAGTAAGCGTCCCGCCGGACGCGATGGATCCTTTTTCAGAGACGTTTCCATCCACGACGCGATAGAAGTCACCGACTACGAGCTCCGACGATTGCGCCTCCATCTCCCGCACCAGCAGCTTCGTGGCGTCCATCGGCAGCCAGTCATCCACATCCGCAAACTGCACAAACGTTCCGCTCGCCTCGGCAAGGGCCCGGTTGCGCGCGGAGGATACGCCCCCGTTCTCCTGATGGATTGCCTTCACTCTGTGATCCGCGGCGGCAAGTGCCTGCATGATCTCCCAGGAGCAATCCCGGCTGCCGTCGTCTACCAGAATCAGTTCCAGCTCGGGGTAGTCCTGATTCAGAATGCTGTCCGAGCAGCGCTTTATGCTTTTCTCTCCGTTATATACGGGAACGATGACGCTGACCTTTTCCATTTTTTATTCCTTCTTGAACAACACGTATTTTTCGAGCGGGAACAACACGGCTACCTGCACCAGTCCGGCGGCCGAAGCGGCAATGGTTCTGCCTAGCGCCGCAAAGGTCGTTGCAGACAATCTGGCGGTGATCCATCCCTGCAGCCAGGTGGAAAAGAGAATCAGCAGGCTTAGAATCATCAGATAAGTGACAAGCCCGCTGCGGCTTCCCTTGCCGCGGAATGTTGTCTTCATATTCATAAAATAGCCGTAAAGATTGGCGATGAAATTTGACAGGAAAAACGGGAGCACATATCCCCAGGTCACGACACCATCGACCACATAGGGGGAATGTCCCTCAAAAAGTGTCTCCGGTCGAAAAACCGGACGCAGTACCGGCGGCAGCTTGGCCGTAAGGCCGTCAAAAATCAGAGGCAGAAGATTGGCGAGGGCAAGCTGCAGCAGCGTGATACTAAAGGATACCAGGTTAAATTTTACAAACTGCCAAAGGGCACTGTCACCGAATCGAGTGTCGATCTTTTTCAGGAATTCATTTTGTTTCGTTCCTTTTGCTGATTACAGAATCCAGGGGCTGCAGCCCAGGTAAATCAGGTTGACGCCTGCTGTGATAACGCCGCAGCCGATCAGTACGCCGATCACGCCAAGTCCCAGCATAGGGTTGAGGATAACGATGACGCCGAAGAGAGTCAGCAGAGCGCCGAGAATCAGCGCGATCCACCAGTTGGAGCCGAGCATTTCACCGAAGCCAAACCCGTCGGATTCTCTCTTGATCTTGAGCAAATGAAAAGCGTGGACGATTCGGATGATACCAAGGGCCAGAATCCACCAGCCCGTCAGCAGGACCACAAACACGCCGATGGACATCTGCAATACCGGCGAGAAGGCAAGCATAAGGCCAAAGATCAGAGATACAACCGCGCTCACGAGCACCCATGCACTCTGCCGCACGATATCCCGGATATCGAACCAGGTAACAATACGCCCGATACCGTCACCGATCATGACGATTCCCAGCACAAAGGGGATCACTGCGGATGTCTCCACGGGCGTGAAGAAGCAGTACACGCCTGCGAGGATCATCAGAGCACCAAGGATTACAGATATAACTTTTCTTGTCATCATGATTCACATCTCCCCTTCCTGAAAGCAAACTCCCCACCGTGATGGGTGGGGAGCTGTCAAGAAATCGATTAGCCTTCGATGGCGATGTATTTCTTCTCGGGCACTTGCGGTTTTGCTTCCTTCTTCGGGATCTGCAGCGACAGGACGCCGTGCTCCAGTTTGGCTTTGATATCCTCTTCTGTGACATCTTCGCCGACATAGAAACTGCGGCTCATGCTGCCTGCGTAGCGCTCCTGACGGATGAGCTTACCGGTCTTCTTATCCTTCTCATCCTTGTCAAGGCCCTTTGCCGCCGTGATGTTCAGGCACCCGTTCTCCAGGCTGAGCTGAACCTCATCCTTGTGGAAGCCAGGAAGTTCGATATCCACTTCATAGCTGTCATCGTGCTCCCGCGTGCTCCCGCACATCCGTCTTCATCAGGTTCTTGGCATTGTGACCGTAAAGCGGCTTTTCCATCCGGGCAAACTCACGATCCATGTCGTCGAACCAACTATCCATCAGATCCTCACCAAAAATACTAGGCATGTACAACATAAGTCAAACCTCCTTTTTATTTTCGGTCCTGGATGCTGTTCAGGGCTGTTGCTGTGATATATGCCGCAAGGGGAGTTGAGGAAACCCAGGATCAAAGCTCCGGATCTCTTTCCCTCTTGCGAGTATGTTATACCACCATTATTAGCACTCGTCAAGAGAGAGTGCTAATTCTTCTGTGAAGAATTTGTGAACTTTCTTAATATATAATTCGCTACGATTTCTCACCGGATAATTGGATTCACGAATTAGCCCTTGTTACAGCTTGGGAAACAGCGCACGCCGCTTTTGCAGAACAGCCTTTTTTGATTCGACTTCTCGCTTCAATTCCCGGATTTCCGGGCTTGCGTCTTCTTCCCGATAGAGGAGGCCAATCAGTGCGTCCTGTTTTTCGATGATCTCGTTTTTAACGCTTCTTGTGGGCTCCAGGTTCTCTGCAACCTCTAGCCGCATCTGAGCGACGCGTTCTTCCGCTTCCTGCCGCAATCTCTCCGTCTCAACCCGGATCTCCTCCATGCGCTTGGCAATGCGCTCTGTTTTAAAGATGACCTCGGGATACGCTTCCGCAAAGCGTCGGTAGAAAACGGAACGGTTGCTGAGCAGCATCCGAACCTCTTTGCTGATAGCCTCGGTGTCATCCGCCTCACTGAGTGTCACGTGGCATATTGAGATTGCCGGCAACGGCGAAGCAACGGCTGGAGGCAAAAGTCCCTTCAGTCAGCAAGAGGAGCACCTGCACCTTATCCACGTTGATTAGCCTGAGCGCGGTGCTCGCTGCTGCGGCAGCGTGATGCTGAGCCCGGGCTGTATGGTGGAGAGGCAGTCCGAACCCTTAAAGGGGAACCCGCCGCAAGGCGGGGAGTAGGAAGCACGCGACTTAAGTCGTGTGAGGCTTCACGGGAACTGGATGCGGGTCGCCGCTGTTACGAAGAAAGGATGTATCGAAAAGCTCATACCGGTTTCTTCCGTGCTTTCCATTGAGATCGTAAAGGAGGGCTGACGATGGAGTATATAGGTATTGTATTCGGGATATTCGGATTGCTTGCGTATATTGAGCTCTTTTCTCTGAAGAAAAGAGTTGTCGCATTGGAGGAAGAGCTTGCCGGCATCGCAGGAACAGCATCTTATGAAGAGCGGAGATCTCTGCTTGATGCGGTTTCAGGGGATATCGGAAAACAGGTGAACCTGGAGCTGAAAGAAGACTGTGAAGACGTGGATATCATGATGTACGGCAATACAAAACACGGGTCCAATACGATTCTTGATGCGGACGGTGAATGGATCCTTGTTCGGGTCGATTCTGCAAAAGGCAGCAAGGAGAAGCTGATCAGAGTGGGATCCGTTCAGAGGATCAGCCTGGTCAATGAGAAGTGATGGGGTGCCTTTGCGCATCCCATTGTTTTTGGTGCCTTTGCGCACTCCATCGTTTTTTGTTGCAAACCGGGCAGGCATCTGCTATAGTTATATCGCTCGTGTGATAGATGCGAGCCGACAGTTCATTTGTACCTTCCTGTCGATAAATAAAACCGGGACTACTTTTTTGGTGAAGTGCGCCTTCACCTCGGTAGGCTTTGCGGTTTGCAAAGCTTTTTTTGATGGAGTTTTTTATGAAAGCATTGGTTTTATTCAGCGGAGGTCTGGACAGCTCGGTCTGTCTCGGACTCGCCGTCCCGTTCGAGCTGACCTGGAGCTGCTATGAGGGACATGAGAAGGCCTGCGGAACCTGCGGGACGTGCCGGGACCGGAAGAGGGCATTTGCAGAAAACGGGCTCATAGACCCGATCGAATATGAGGAGTAAGCGCTATGTCAAATGATCTTATTTTTATGCTCACAGTGTTGATCTATCTCGGGAGCGTTCTCGTTCTCTATAAGGTGTTCGGGAAGAACGGGCTGTTTGCATTTGCCATCTTCGGTACACTGCTCGGCAACATCGCCGTCTGTAAGTGCGTCGATATCTTCGGGCTGTCTACGACTGCCGGAAATGTACTGTACGCGTCGACCTTCCTCGTGACGGACATCCTGTCCGAAAAGTACGGACGGAAGGAAGCGTCGAAGGCGGTCGCCTACAGCTTCACGGTCATGGTCCTATGGATGCTGGGAACCCAGATGATCCTGCTGTTTACGCCGAATGCGAATGACTATATCAATGAGAGCCTGAAAGTTGTGTTCGGTCTGGTCCCGCGGATCACGATCGCGAGCCTGACCGGCTTCGTGGTCAGCCAGAATCTGGACGTCTTCCTGTATCATTTTATCTGGAAGAAGACCGGCAATTCCGGGGCAATGCTGTGGCTTCGGAACAACGGCAGCACGCTGACCAGCCAGGCGGTCGACACCGTGCTCTTTACGACGATCGCGTTCTGGAACGTGTATCCCACGAACGTATTTTTCAGCATTCTGATCACCACGTATCTGTTCAAGGCAGTGGTTGCGCTGCTTGACACACCGTTTATGTATCTCGCGCGGAGGATGGTTCCGCTGACTGAAAAGGAGGATCGACATGAGGACGAAGGAAAATTTAACAAAGCTTGGGAGCGAGCATACTGAATACAGGACGGAATATGATCCGTCGCTCCTTGAGGCGTTCGACAACCTGCATCCGGAAAATGATTACTTCGTGAAGGCGAACTGCCCGGAATTCACGAGCCTGTGCCCGATCACCGGGCAGCCGGATTACGCGAACATCGTGATCTCCTATGTCCCGGATAAAAAGATCGTCGAGAGCAAGTCGCTCAAGCTCTATCTCTTCTCCTACCGGAACCACGGAGACTACCACGAGGATGTCGTGAACACGATCATGAAGGATCTCATCGAGCTCCTGGACCCGAGGTACATCGAGGTCTGGGGACGGTTCCTGCCGCGGGGCGGGATCTCGCTGGACCCGTACTGCAACTACGGGAAGCCCGGCACCAGGTGGGAGGAGGCCGCGTGGGAGCGGCTCGCCCGGCACGATATGAATCCGGAGTTGGTGAATAACCGGTGATGTAAGATGTATTACAGCCCCGGACAGGTCTTATAAGGTCTGTCCGGGGTTTTTTGCTGTGAAAATGCCGCCGGGGCTGCGAACCTCGTTTATTTATCGTGAAGAGCACAAGAAGGAGAGTGCCGGCCCGGCGGCCTGAGCCGGTATTTCACATATTCCGGAAAAAGATAACACAGGATAACCATTGAAATAATGGTTATCCTGTGTTATCTTGATTCTGGAGGAATTCGATATGAATGAAACAAGAATTGCTGAAATCGAGCGGCAGCTGACAGAACTGCCTGCAGGTTATCTGGTCTATAAAAAGATTAAGGGGAAGGAACAGCCTTACCTTCAGTGGATGGAAAATGGACGCACTGTTTCCAAATATATAAAGATTTCGGAGCGGGAAGAAGTGCTCCGGAAGATTGCTCTGAAGAAGTCTCTGCAGGAAGAGCTGAAAAAACTGCGGGAAGCAAATCCGACTGCCGATCCCGGGGGCGTTTCCGCAGAGACAGGAGCAGAACCTTTTCGCACGCATGTGCTTCGTGGAGAGGAACTGCTCCTGCTGACATCCTCTGTGCGGGATTACCAAAAACGAGACTGCTTTTCTCTGCTTCATAAATACGTACGGGGAAAGTATCCCGGAAAAGTATGTCTGTTGTATGGGCTTCGTCGGACAGGGAAGACGACCCTTCTGTTCCAGATGCTGAATGATCTGTCTTCGGAAGAATTGTCAAGGGCTGTCTATATCAAGGCGCGAACAACGGACTGCATGTCCGATATGAACCATGATCTGAAGATATTGGCTTCTTCAGGATATCGTTATGTGTTCCTTGATGAGGTCACACTTATGGATGACTTTATCGATGGAGCAGCACTCTTTTCCGACGTTTATGCCATGATGGGAATGAAGCTCGTACTTTCAGGCACAGATTCTCTTGGGTTCTGGTTTACGTTGTCTCAGGAGCTGTACGACCGGGCATTTCTTGTTCATACAACTTATATTCCTTTTCATGAATATTCGAGGGTCTTGGGGATCCGTGACCTTGATGAATATATCTGTTATGGCGGTACGCTTCGTATGGGAGAGACGGATTTTGGCGATGAAGACCTGCTCTCGCCCGAAGCTTCTTTCCGGGACGACGAGTCTACCCGGCGTTATATTGATACGGCAATCTGCAGAAATATTCAGCATTCTCTGGCCTGCTGCAGGGACGGACAGTATTTTCGACATCTTCGCGAATTATACGAAGCCGGAGAACTCACCGGCGCCATAAACCGCATTATTGAGAGCATGAATCATCAGTTCCTGATCAGTACGCTGACAAAGGCCTTCAAGTCACATGATCTCGGCTCTGCAGCTGAGCTTCTCAGAAAGCAGGCGGATCCGGAAAAGAGGACCGATATTCTGGACCGTATTGATCGGGAAGTCATTACCCGTAAGATGATGGAAATGCTGGAGATCCGTAATCGTGAAGATCAAACCATCGGCATTACAAAAGCCCACGTGGAAGAAATCAAAGAATATCTGAAAGCGCTTGATCTGGTGGTGGATCTTCCTTCGGAAACGACAGCTGCCGGCAGTACACCTTCGGAATACGTGGTCTTTACGCAGCCGGGTATGCGCTATTCTCAGGCGCAGGCGCTGGTACATGTACTGATGAAAGACCCTCTCTTTTCCTCTTTTAGTCTCAGAGAACGGGATCTTGCCTGTGAGCGTATCCTTGAAGATGTGAAGGGAAGGATGATGGAAGACATTGTGCTGCTCGAGACCAGCCGGGCTCTTCCAAAAGACAGGCGTGCTTTCAAGCTGATCTTCGCTCGTTCCGAATTTGATATGGTGATTGTCGATAAGACCGGGTATACCTGTGAGGCGTACGAAATCAAACACAGTACGGAAGCGGTCCCGAGACAATACCGAACGCTTCTTTCTTCCGAAGAGTGTGCAGCTGCGGAGCATATTTACGGACCGATTACGCGCAAATGCGTCATTTATCGCGGGAAGACGCAGCTTATGGACAACGGCATTCAATATATGAATGTGGAGGAATATTTGGAAAGGTTGTGATTGCCGGTATAGCGGCAATGGCTCCCGCGTTCATGACATATATTAAGAGGCAGACATGAAAAAAGTGTTAAAGATAATTGGAATCATTTTACTTGTCTTTATTTTTATAGGTGCTGCTTTATTCATTTATCTTTCTAAAAGGCCAGCTGTCAGTGATGATTACATTCGTAAAGTGCAGCCAGTCCGACAAATATGACCCTGGCGAAAGGACTTCAATGGGATTATGATCTGGGACTGGTTTCTGCTCCGATTTTCCTTGTTTCAGGAACAGGCAGCGCCGATGAGGATCTTGTAGTATCGGGGCAGCAGCTTACAGACATCTATAATGCTGTCCCGGATAATGTGACGAAGGTCATGGCCCGGAGATCAGGAGCTGACCATCCGGATATGCTTACCTCTGCGGATGGATACATGACAGCCTGGTTCATGTGGCTGCTTCAGAATGACGAGGATGCGGCGAGAGCCTTCACCGGAGACGATGCTGAGATCCTGAGTAATGAACTGTATCAGGACCAGCAGATCAATATCAGGCAATAAAGGAGCCGCGTGTGAACCACGCAGGGAAGAGGGGAGAACAGGCACATATCCATGAAACTTGATTATCGCAATGAACATTTAAGAAAGCAGGTAGAAAATAATACGCAGCTCCTGCTGCTTTATATTGTAATGGTTTTGGGCTCGGCAATACTGATCTTTTCAAGTCTCTTCAATACATATCGGGAAATGAAAAGTTATCCGCTCATGGATTTTGACTCTATTGAAGAATGTGTGGATACAACTTGCAAGGTGGAGATTACCGAGGTTCCGGTGGAACTGCAATCAGGATATTATATGGCAAAAGCAGGCGATAATGCCATTGCAATGAAGAAGATCGACAAGGCGGCTGCTGAAGTAAAAAGGACTGGCCATGCTGTCATCATCGGAACGTTGCGCAGTTTCAGGGCAGTGGACCGGGAGATTGAGGAGAGCGCAAAACAGTATCTGGCGGATCATGGATATTACGATTCGGAAAAGAGGGAACGGATAGCTCATTACTATTTTCGCTGCTCCGATGCGGATTTCTTAAGTATTCTGATTGATAATCATCCCCTGGGATTGTGCTTTGGCATCACTATACTGATATTTGCATGGATAGGTATGTATCTCGACAGGGCCCTGAATGTGATAAAACATATAAGGCCGGCGTGTGGAAGTGTGAGATACACGCGTAAAGAAATAGACGAGCAGGCGAACAGCCCTGAGTCAGTCTGGATTTACGGGTATGACATATACGTTGCGCCTAAAATACTGATCGGCACAAATATGGGGATGACAGCTGTGGAGTATAAAGATATAAAGCAGCTGTATTTTCAGGAAAAATGGCACAGAGAAGCCATTCGGGGATCGAAAAGGATAACTCTGTCAGGAAGAGAGACGCATTCATACCGTGATGCTTTCACTTACCGCCTGATTGTTGTGACGCAGAATAACAGGCGGCTCATAATGTGCGACAGCATGAGCGGCGATGGTGCCGCGCTGAAAAAACATATCGATGAAAAGTGCGGCCCCGGTGTCTGGGGACCGGACAAAGAATCTGTTATGAGGTGATATGTATTAGACCGGCACATTCGTTTTAAACATGGATGAGTATTGGGGCCTGGGGTGTGCCCGGCTGGGCCTGAACGACCCTCCAGAAATGGTGCGTCGTTCAACAGGTTAACGAATTGAATAATAACAATTAAGAGTCTGAGCAATCAGGCTCTTTGTTTTTGCTCAGAAAGGAGGGGGAGTCCTTGGCAGGAAGAATACAGGGAATCACCGTTGAGATTGGTGGAGATACGACGAAACTAGAAAAAGCGCTGAGAGGCGTAAACGCAACGATTCGATCTACCCAGTCTCAGTTAAAGGACATCAACAAGCTGCTGAAGCTGGATCCTTCCAACACGGAACTTCTCTCCCAGAAACACAGGGTGTTGAAGGATGCCATCGGTGCAACAAAGGAAAAGCTCGATGCACTTAAAACAGCCCAGGAGCAGGCAAAACAGCAGCTTGAGAGCGGGACGCTCGGTCAGGATAAATATGATGCCCTACAGCGCGAAATCATCGAAACGGAGCAGGAGCTCCAGCGCTTACAGCAGGAATCTCTGAACACGAATGCTGCCCTGGAGAAGATGGATGCGGTCGGGAAGACCCTAGAGAATGCCGGGAATCGAAAAAAGGAATCTTATTCGGTAAGGGGCATCACACAGTTTAGGGCAAGCGCAACAACTAGAACCGCATGCTGATAAATGGCCAGGAAACGAATGTGCTAACTGTGGGAAATTTTTTGTTGTATCAGGCAGTATCTATGGATACCCAATCGGGGCTTGTGAATCAGAGTATATTGATGTAAATAATGCAGAAGTAAAAGGAGGATTACAGATGCTTGTTAGTGGAATTAACTGGTCATGTAACTGGGTTCAGGTTATCACAATAACGGGAACGTATACCTGCCCAATGGAAGAGCGGGACGATGATTTTTATTTTAGATTCAAAAATCAGTGGCATCCTGTAACGTTATCCGGAAATGCAGGACTATGAACTGATTGCCATTTTCCCCGTTGGAGAGATCGAGGAGGAGGCCAGACCGTCAAAGCTGCATTATGAGCGCAAGGGGATTTCTGAGATGGTCCGGTTCGATTTGATGCCGGCTGTTGACGGGCTTTGACCACTGGCGCAGCTGCTAAGTTTCCGATGAACAGGGGCACATCGCTTTTAGTGAAATTACACTGAAAACGATGTGCCCCTGCTGTGTTATCCAACCGTTTTTTGCGGCGTCATTCTGTGATGAGTTAGTAAGAGGAATTTTTTCCTGTGAGCTGGTTCTAAATTTTAGTAACCGATCAGGCTGCCTGCGATCCACGCATTGTCGGAACCGTTCTCGAGAGTGATCTCATACCATACATAACCGTCTTTTTTGATCTTGTTGCCGGTCGTTTTGACCTTCGTGCCGTTGTTGAGCTTTGTGATGACCTTGCTCTTGAGGCCGGCGCCTTCTCTGATGTTCGCATATTTGAGAGAATTGTTCTTAACCGTTCTGGTAGCTCCGCCTGTTACGTTGTCAAGTTCCATA
>OMVU01000091.1 GCA_900314565.1 uncultured Eubacteriales bacterium | reverse complement strand
CTATCTTGAAACAACAGCTGGAGAAGAAAGAACGATATTACATGATGAAAAAATAGAAAAATATGCTCGTATGGTGGAGCGATATTCAGATGATATCCAAGAGTGGCTGGTTGAAATGTATTCTTCCTATGGGAAATACTTGCACCGAACATTGCCAACGTTTATCCAAGACCCGTTCTTTTTATTGTATGATATGGAAGCAGAATTTAGGGCTTTGTCATATGATGTTTGCATTCAAGTAACCTGTATCAGATTTTTACTTATGTGAAAAACAAAGAAATAGAGTTGGCAGATCAACCGCATGTTGTCTCCGGGATGTTGCTCTATGCAAAAACTGATGAAGATATATATCCTGAAAATGAATATCTTATGAGCGGCAATAGGATTGAGGTCAGAACGCTGAATTTGGATGGGGATTTTGAGGCAATCAGGGCACAGTTGAATAGAATAGTTGAGAAGTATTTAGGGATCTAACAGGCCGACGGACTTAACGATGGTTGAGGAAAAGTCGGTTGAGGAAGGTTGAGGAAGGTTGAGGAAAGACTACATAATCCTGTACAGCCCGCCACAGTACTACTGTGGTGGGCCTTTTTTTGTTCAACTGTGTGCAAGAGTGTTGTTAAATCTGTATAAATTGCCTGCCTTTTGCTAAAATGGTCTCATACTGGATTAACTATGTGCTCTCATAGGGAGGAGGATCCCATGATCCTGAATAAGAAGCAGATGACCGAAGAGGACATCAAGCTTAATTACATCACGCCTGCCATTAATGCCAGTGGATGGAAGAACGGCATTAATATTACGATGGAGACCAAGATCACGGATGGCAAAATCAACATCAAGGGAAACATGGCCTATCGTGAGAAAGCAAAAAAAGCGGATTACCTTCTTTACCTGAATAAATACAACCCGATCGCTGTTGTGGAAGCAAAGGATAATAACCACAGTATTTCCTATGGCCTGCAGCAGGCGATGACCTATGCCCAGATGCTGGACCTGCCGTTTGCGTACAGCTCCAACGGAGACGGCTTCTGTGAGCATGACTTCCTGACCGGGGCTGAGCGGGAACTCAAAATGGAAGAGTTCCCTACGGTGGAAGAACTGGTTGCCCGGTACAAGGGAGAGCGCAATGACGGTAAAGGACTAAACGAGCAGGAGCTGATGCTAATCGACCAGCCTTATTATTCCAGCCAGAACACCTACCCTCCGCGCTATTACCAGAGGAATGCTGTCAACCGCACGTTGGATGCCATCGCAAGGGGACAGGACAGAATTCTGCTCGTCATGGCGACAGGAACCGGAAAGACCTATACGGCTTTTCAGATCGTGTACCGGCTTCTAACGAGTGGAGTGAAGCGGAAAGTCCTGTACCTCGCGGACCGCAACAACCTGGTCGACCAGTCGATCCAGCAGGACTTCGCACCGCTTGAGAAGGTCATACATAAGGTCAACTTTGCTAAAGATAAGAAGGATACAATCACAGCGTATCAGGTCTATTTTGCCCTGTATCAGCAGTTAATCGGAGACAACGACCAGGAGCACTACAGCGAACTTTTTGATCCTGATTTCTTCGACCTAATCATCGTTGACGAGTGCCACAGGGGATCGGCAAAAGAGGACAGCCGGTGGAGAAGGATCCTTGAGTATTTCAGCGGTGCCACACAGATTGGCATGACTGCGACGCCTAAAGAGACAATGTACGTCTCAAATATCGAATACTTTGGTAAGCCCGTTTATGAGTACAGCCTTAAGACCGGTATTGAGGACGGGTTCCTCGCTCCTTTCCGAGTGCTGGGAATGACGATGAATATCAGTGATGGGTGGAGACCGTACAAAGGACAGAAGGATTATTACGGAAACGAGATCGAAGATCGTGTCTACGATAACAGGGATTTTGATTACAATATCATCTTAGCCGACCGCATACAGGAAGTGGCGTTTAGGATCACAGAGTACCTGAAGAAATATGGCAGGATGCAGAAGACCATCGTGTTCTGTGCGACTGAGGACGCAGCAGAGCGGATGCGGATGGCTCTTGTGAACTTGAACAAGGATATGGTGCAAAAGAATGCAGATTACGTGGTGCGGATCACGGGAAGCGATGACTATGGGAAGAGCAAGCTGAAATACTTCATTTCCGCTTCCCAGAAGTATCCGGTTATTGCAACAACATCTGAGATGTTGTCTACAGGATCGGATTGTAAGTTAACGAAACTGATCGTATTGGATAAGAACATTAACTCTATGACGCAGTTTAAGCAGATCATCGGCAGAGGCACTCGCGTCCGTGAGGATCAGGGAAAGCTCAGTTTCACAATAATGGACTTCAGGGGAGTTGCACGTCTCTTTTCTGATCCTGACTGGGACGGTCCTGTGGAGCAGGTGGAAGGGTACGATCCCACAAAAGACAAACCTATAAAACCAAGACCAGTTGTACCGGGACCGGAGCCAGTCCCAGTGCCCTACGTGGATGCGGAAGGGGCAAGGGTGCATCTAATTCATGAGACTATTTCAGTCTACGATACGAATGGAAAACTACTCAGGCAGGAGAACATCATTGATTATACGAAAAGGAATATCCGGGGCAATTATGCGGATCTTGGTTCCTTCGTCAGGAAGTGGTCGCAGACGGAAAAGAAGGAAGTGATCAGACAGGAGCTTAAGTCGCATGGCATTGACCTGGATCAGCTTAAAAAGGACCAGCACATGGAAGATGTTGATGATTTTGACTTCATCACACATGTGGCTTATGACCAGAAACCGCTGACAAGGAGGGAACGAGCTGAGAACGTAAAGAAGCGTGACTTCCTGCATAAATACAGTGGTGTGGCAAGACAGGTCATTGAGGCGCTTCTTGAAAAATACGCCAATGACGGCATCACAGAGATCGAGAGAACTGAAGTACTCAGGCTTGATCCGTTTAAGCGGATGGGCAACCCGGCACGTATCGCAAAACTTTTCGGTGGTAAGGAAGGCTACCTGAAGGCAGTCAAAGAACTGGAAGAAGAAATCTACAGAATAGGATGACAGAATTATGAGTGATTCGGGAAGTTTCGTAAAAAGGCTTAGAGACATCATGCGCAACGATGCGGGTATCAACGGTGATGCCCAGCGTATCGAGCAGATCGCATGGATGCTTTTTTTGAAGGTCTATGATGCTCAGGAAGAGAACTGGGAGTTTGATGAGGAGGACTATCTCTCCATCATCCCGGAGAACTGCAGGTGGAGAAACTGGGCAGTGGATGACGGCAAAGGCACAGCACTGACCGGTGATAAGCTTCTGGAGTTTGTCAACAACACGCTGTTCCCGACTCTCAAAGGACTGGACGTGGATGCTGATACGCCGATCAAGAAGGCTATAGTGAAGTCGACCTTTGAGGATGCTAACCAGTACATGAAAGACGGTGTCCTCCTTCGGCAGGTGATCAATATCATCGATAGTGTTGACTTCGGTGACTACGAGGAAAGCCATGCATTTGGTGATATTTATGAGTCTATCCTGAAAGAGCTGCAGAGCGCCGGCAGCGCAGGTGAGTTCTACACCCCTCGCGCTGTAACAGATTTTATGGCAGAGATGATACAGCCTAAGATCGGGGAGTCCATGGCGGATTTTGCCTGTGGCACAGGGGGCTTCCTCGTCAGCTGGATCAAGAGGCTGGAGGACCAGGTAGAGACCACAGAGGACTCCGATGCCATGCACAGGTCCATTTACGGTATCGAAAAGAAGCAGTTCCCATACATGCTCTGCGTCACGAATATGCTTCTCCATGGTGTTGACGTACCTCGTGTCTACCATGATAACTCCCTGCTCAAGGACGTGCTCGACTACACGGAGAAGGACCAGTTTGATGTTGTGCTGATGAATCCTCCTTACGGCGGTTCAGAAAAAGCTGATGTGAAAGGCCATTTCCCAACTGACCTCGCCAGCTCGGAAACAGCTGACCTTTTCATGTCCGTCATCATGTACAGGCTTAAGGCAGAAGGTCGAGCAGCAGTGATCCTCCCAGATGGATTCCTGTTCGGAACTGATAATACGAAGGTAGCAATTAAGAAGAATCTGATGAGCGAGTTTAACCTGCACACAATCATCCGTATGCCCAGCAGTGTTTTCTCGCCTTACACATCCATCACTACGAATATCCTGTTCTTTGAGCATGAAGGAACTACAAAGAATGTATGGTTCTACCGCATGGATATGCCTGAAGGGTATAAACATTTTTCCAAGACAAAGCCGATGAAATCCGAGCACTTCGATTCCGTGCGCGAGTGGTGGGATGATCGCACAGAAATCAAGGATGCGGATACCGACACCTTCAAGTCGAAGTGTTATACAGCTGCCGAGATCGCAGAGGGCAACTACAATCTTGACCTTTGTGGGTATCCACACGAGGAAGAAGAGATACTGCCTCCGAAGGAGCTGATCCAGCAGTACCAGGAGAAGCGTGCCAGCCTTAATGCGGACATAGATAGGATTCTTGCCAAGATCACCGGAATCCTTGGAATAGAAGAGGATGGTGAGTGATATGATGACAGCGGAACAGTTGAAAGGATCAATCCTCCAGCTGGCGATGCAGGGAAAGTTGGTAGAGCAGAGACCAGAAGAAGGAACGGGAGAAGAACTCTATAAAGCGATTCAGAAAGATAAAAGGAACCTGATCAAAGAGGGATCAATTAAGGCAGGCAAAAAGTATAATGCAATTTCTGAAGAAGAGATAATGTTTGATATACCGGAAACGTGGGTATGGACCAGACTATCAGATATTGTATTTAATCGAGGCCAAAAGAAACCTGAGAATGCCTTTTCATATATTGATATTGGATCGATCGATAATGTGCATCAGAAACTGAATGATGAAGAAAACATCATAGAAGCAGAAAATGCTCCTTCAAGAGCACGAAAAATTGTAGCAATTGGAGATGTTATCTATTCGACAGTACGCCCATATTTACATAATATGTGCATTATTGATCGCGAATTCTCACATGAGCCAATTGCAAGCACAGGGTTCGCAGCAATGACTTGCCACGAAGGACTTTATAATAGATTCCTGTTTTACTACTTGTTATCACCAGACTTTGATAGATATGCAAATGATACAGAAAACTCTAAAGGCGTAGCATACCCTGCAATAAACGATCAAAAGTTATACAAAGCACTGGTTCCACTTCCTCCCCTTGCAGAGCAGAAACGCATCGTCGCCAAGATTGAGGCGCTGATGCCCTTCGTTGAGCAGTATGTAGCTGCCAGCACCAAACTGAATACGCTCAACGCCACGTTCCCGGAAATGATGAAGAAGTCAATCCTTCAGGAAGCGGTGCAGGGGAAGCTCGTACCACAGGACCCTAACGATGAACCGGCAAGTTTACTACTGAAGAAAATTGCGGAAGAGAAGAAGAGACTTGTTAAGGAAGGGAAGATAAAAAAGCAGAAGCCACTACCGGAGATAACAGAGGACGAGATTCCTTTTGATATTCCAGACAGCTGGGAGTGGGTGAGGCTTGGAGATTTAATTTTTGAAGCAAAGGACGGACCTCATTTTAGTCCGAAGTATCAAGATCAAGGAGTTCCCTTTATATCTACGAGAAATATATCAGGTGGAAAGCTGGATTTTTCTGGGGCGAAGTTTATTTCAGAAAAGGATCACATAGAGTTTTCAAAAAAGGTCAGTCCCCAAAAAGGCGACATCTTGTATTCAAAGGGAGGAACTACAGGAATTGCGGCTGTTAATGATACAGATATAGTGTTCGATGTGTGGGTACATGTAGCGGTCTTGTCTTTAGGAAAACATGTGAATCCCTATTATCTTGCGACGGCTTTAAATTCACCACATTGTTATAATCTATCTCAAAAGTACACTCATGGTACGGGCAATCATGATTTGGGCCTTACAAGAATGATTAAAATCACGATTCCGCTTCCTCCTATTAAAGAGCAACAAAGAATCGTCGATAGACTAGATGAGATACTACCAATAGTTGAAGAATTAGCGCAATAGATTGAGTAGTAATTACACCCCAGATTACGACTACTTTTACTACTAAAGACTGCTGTGTTATGCCAAATTATGCCGATTTACGGCAAAATCTGTAACTGTGTCAAAAGTGTTACAATGCTTAAAAAGCCGATAAAATAAGGCTTTTCACGGTATAACACGGCACTTCGAAGAGGAAGAAAAAGTGATTAAAATTCTATTCATTTGCCACTGAGATATTTTCATACTTCAGATAAATAAGGACACTTCGCTCCCGCGAGGTGTTTTTGCGTTATAATGATTTCATGCCACAATTTGAATAGCAACTCAGTCGGAAAAGATTCAACTAAACACATAAAGGTATATCAGACACATATTATAGAATTATCCTATAAAATAGGGCGCAAGGAGATTAAGCTTAAATGATGATGGTGAAAAGGTTCCTTGCGACCTGGCCGTTGAGGTTATTTCCGCTGCGCCAATTTATTGCGATACAGATAATTGCGAAGATGATTCAGTAGGATAATAGGGGATAAAATGACTTATTCAGATTACTTTGTAGATAGAGGAATAAAAGGAAAAAAGAGACCTGAACAGCACATCATTGGTGAAAACGGAGTTTCAGTTTTGAAAGGGATTTTTCCAAAAGAATGGGCAGTTAGAGAATATACGCCCGATTATGGAATAGATCTAGATGTGGAACTGTTTGAAGATTTAGGTAAGGGGATATATCGAACACTGGGGGAGCATGTATTGTTCCAAGTAAAAGGTACTAACAGTATAAAGAAAAAGGCTGTAAGGCTTTATTCTAGAAAGAACGTTGAGAAAGAGTATAAGGAAGAAAAATCTGAGTATTGTGTTATGGAGGTTGTTCAATACCAAATAGATACTGACCTGCTTGTTACTGTTGAAAAGATGGGAAGCGCAGTTCCGGTTTTATTATCTTTAGTGGATTTAGAAAGTAAATTAGCCTATTTTGTGTGTTTAAACGACTATATCGAAAAAATTCTTATTCCTGCAAAGCCGGATTTTTATGCACAACAGACGGTAACAATTAATATTCCGGTTGAGAATTGTGTGAATACCACTGAAGGAAGGCATATTATTGAGTGGTACGGAAAACGTGCTAAACTATACGCCTTTTTTAATAAGGTAAATTATCAACTGTGTGAATTAAACTATATATCTGATATGAACTATAAAAAACAAACAGATCATTTTTTAAAGATATTATGCAGACTAGATGTCTGGACTGCTGTTGATTATTTTCCTGCACTACGGATTATGAAAGAAGAGATCGATTATTATCTAGAACATCAAAATACGAAATATGGTGAAAGCTCTTTAAAAAAGATGATAGAGGCTGGTGAAGATGTTGATTCCGAATTATATGAAGGAACATATTGTGTTGGATCGGTTTCATATCGACATTTGAGTTTAGTACAATCGCTGCATGTATTATGGGAGAAGTTAAGTAATGTTTCTTGTATATTTGAAGAAAATGCAAAGGAAGCTTTTTTACCGACGATGTTTTCTGCGATTATTAGTTACGAAACAACTTACTCTATAGATTTATAAGGATGGTGAAGGAAACTACTATGAAACATAGTGTGTGACACCATTAAGTTGAGACGCATAAAGAGGTGATTTGGTAAGAACCGGTGTCGACCGGCTTGGATTAGAATATGAAGGTTATGGAGCATATATTGGTCACGATAAAAGTGTAAAAGATAACATACATTTACCATTATAGCATGTTAAGAATTATTGTATAAGAGGTCTCAATTGGCTATACAATTCAAAATTACTAACACACTCGAACTCCCATACCTCCACACCCTCAACTTCACCCAAGTGGAGGACTACTACTACGACTCATCACGCCACTCGGTCGTGATGAAGAAAGACAACACATGCGTCATTGTGGATTACAATCTCTGTGTTAATAACAATGACGCTGTGTTTGATTACTCCAAATATTGTGAGATGCAGAATGCATTAATGGCCTCCTCGGGGAGGCTTTTTCGATTTTATGCGGAGGAAGGAGAGGATCTGTGTGCGGCGATTGGCAACTGGCTGACGATGGAACCGGACGATATTGAGGTATCGGATAAGGGCGGCGTGTTTGACAAGGTGCATATGGACAATACGCCTCTGGAGAAGACTTTTGAGGATTTGTTTGTTGAGGCCTATGGAAATGATGCGCTCAGTTTTTTGCAGAAGGAGTATTCGCTGTCGCTGAGAAATGGCAGAAATGCTTTTGTGGATTATGTGGTTGAGACGAGCACGGCATCTTATGCGATTGAGGAGAACGGCGTTCATTATCATCATCCGCAGCTGATCGGGCTTGAGGGATATAAGCGGCAGTTGGAGAAGCAGAATACTTTGAGCCTAATGGGATTTAAGACGTTCAGGTTTTCGTTTGAGAATCTTCGGTTCAAGGACCAGGCGATTGACAGTATCAGGACTTACCTGGGCCCGAAGAATGCGTTCCGCAATGTGCATTTTATTAAAGGGACGAGGCCGTTTGCGCTGTACACGCATCAGGAGACTTTTCTGCAGGAAATGCGCGAAGCGCGGGAGCGAGGGGTCAACACGTCTTTGGTCGTGGAGCCCACCGGAACCGGAAAATCGCAGATTGCGATAGAAGATATCGACCAGCTTTACAGAGAGGGCAAAATAGAGCGTGTACTCGTAATGGTGCCTTCCACAAGGATCAAAGCAGACTGGGAGAGCAGGCTTGCACCTTTCGACGGCAAGCTTGACATCACGATCGAGCTGTACAACCGCTCCTATTTGAGGAGGAACAGTACGGCGGCGGACTATTTTGACTACCTGTTGTTTGACGAGGCTCAGCATGCACAGGCAGCAAACTGTGCCAAAACATTGCAGTACTTCACGCCCAAGTACCTGGTGGGACTGACTGCGACGCCGGAGCGGCTGGACCAGAAGAAGCTGGAGGATATTTTCGGCCACTACAAAACAAATCTGACACTGCGGGAAGCAATCGACAAAGACGTGATCACGAATATCCGCTGCTACCGGCTGCTCTCCAATGTGGATCTGTCCGCGGTCCGCTA
>OMVU01000148.1 GCA_900314565.1 uncultured Eubacteriales bacterium | reverse complement strand
TTCCGTGTCGATCCCATCCCTGAGCACCTTCTTTCTGTATTTCGTGCACCACACGAGGTGATACTGCAGAGAATAGACATATCCCCTACCATATGTAAGGTCGCTATTTATTGTAAAATCCTTATTGTTTTCCATATAAACATCGTACCATATACAGAGATACATGTCAACAAAAACACAAACATTTGTTCCGTTTCTGCTTGCTTCGTTCTCATCCGTGACCTTACCCTCATTTTCCAGAGTTTTTCCGACTAAACGGTCTTGTGTTCCTAATCAGTACCAACCTTTTCTGAACTTCGGCTCGTATCCGCCGTCGTCCCCATCACCTTCCCAGGACACAAATTCGAAGCCGTTTTCTTTACTCCATTCTGGCAGTGCATACTCCATATTGCTTCCGAAATCCTCTACAACCGGAGGATAATAATCATCTTCTGTACAATACTCCTCAAACTCATAACTCAAGTATTCCTGCAGACGTTTTGCAAACAGGTCATGAATCACTTCCTTTGGTGTAAACGGGTTTCTGGCGAGCAGTGCCACCAGTTCTTTGTCCTCAGAAATCGTTTCTGTTGGCTTCAGGCGGATCCTTGCTTCGTAATGACAGTCTACCGTGCCATTTCCTTCGTCCCAGACTGCAAAGCCTTTCCACTTGTATAAAAACTCTTCCTTCATAAACTGAGACAGGCCCTTCAGATCCTTGCACCGCCACTCCCTTTTATTGTCCTGTGAATAAAGCGTATTCAGAATAATGGCGAGCCTGTCTGCCATCTTTTTATTCAGACTGCACTCTCTTCGGATAGCGCCTGACAACTGTTCCACTTCGCAGCTAAGGTCTGCCGTATCCAACATTCCGCTTACCAGGAAATGTAAAAGCGCCGCCGCTGTTTTCCTGTCTGCGCTTCCGGATTCAATCAGTTCTGCATAAACCCTGTACGGTTCATCTGTCAGATGCTTTGGGCTGTTCTGGTCTATGATCTCTTTGAGCGCATCTACTATGCTTTCTATCTTCTTTTCTGCCATTATGCCTCTTCATCTGTGTCTCCGACGCCAAGAAAAGCCAATACTTCCTCATACGTCCGTTCACTCTTCATGATCGCTTTGACCAGCTCGTCCCTGCGGAGCGCGTCCCTCTTGTCCAGAAGGTCGCTGAGCGCTGCAACAGCAGCATCATACTGCTTCTTCGTTTTACTGACCTGCGCCTGTGCTTTTTCGATCTTTGCATCCAGCGCTTCCATGGATGTCATTCTCGCCATTTTTCCATTCCTCCTCAGCCCCCGTCTCAAGCCGTTTACCGATCTCTTCTGCACGGTATTTTACGCTTGCGTCTGTCAGTCCGAAAGCTTTCAGGATCGTCTTCTGCGTAGCCGTGACAGCGTGATCCAGCCGGTATACGCCATCCAGCTGCCTCGACATTTCGATTTTATCGAGTTCCCTGATTGCTGCCGGAACCGTCATATAATTCGGCTTCTTCGCCATTTCCTTCATCGCATCCCGTAAATAGTTGTACATGCGGTTCCGGATGATCAACGCCACGAATTCAATGAAGATCTTTGATGCCGCAGATTCTTCTGTGCTGCTTCTTATGGCATGGTTTCCAAGAAATGTTTTATCGGAAAGAAACAGCTTTTCCGAGGCGTCCCTGCCTTTGTAGATCTCAAGCGCCTGCTTTGCCGTCATCTTCTCTGATGTAACGATGCAAAAGTATCCGCACAGCTTCAGTTCCAGTTCTATAACAGCGATCTTTTCCTCAAAGAATACAAATTTCCTGGCCGCCTGTCCCTGTTTATCCGGTTCTCCCTTCTTTTTCTTCTGCTTCGCGTTTTCATCATAGTACAGCTCAAAGTATGTCTCCATTCCCGGACCGAACTCTCTGAACTTATTGATGTTTCCATTCAGGAACGTCGTCAGCTGGTTGATCTTTTTTTCAACTTCTCCCCGTTCATGCGCCTCAAGATCTGAACTGTGATAAAGATGAATATAGCGCGGTCCTTTATCCGACGCGAACAGCTTCTTTTCTATCGTCTTTCCGTACACCTGATATGCCGGGATGTTGAAGGCCCTGCTGGTCTCGAAAGATCCTTTATTCTCCAGGATCCATTTCTGTACGAGATCCGCTTTTCCCTTCAGCATCATGATGAAGCTGTACCCGTTCTCCTCCAGATAATAAATGTTTTCCTTGCTGAAATAGCCGCGGTCAAGCACGAAGCCGATCCGCTTATAGCCATATCCCTTTGCTTTGTCTACTGTACACTGGAGCTGCGAGATATCGTTGATGCTCCCCGGATAGAGTTCATAGAAGAGCGGCTCGCGGTTCTCTGTATCATAAGCGATCGCATAGTTGAAGATATTTGTTTCCTCATTCTCCTTGGAATGCCCCATCTCTACGATTCTTAGATCGCCCGCCTCACAGTGCTTTGACGTGGAGTCATATGAAATATAGATCTTCTCCCTGTGGTTCCGCTCGCGGTTCCAGTCATTCTGAAAGGCTGCGCTGACCTCCCTGTCCATCGACTGGAGAAAGTCCCCGATCTTCGAATCACTGTATATCTTCATTCCTTCTGTAAATAGCGGATGGCTGTACGCGTATGAAGGATAATGCTGTGCCCGGTTGTCCTCTTCAATGATCGAGTAGGCGCAGAGGTCCAGGAACAGTCCGACATCCTTTGACGGAAGATATCTGCCCAGTAGTTCTGGAAGTTTATAGTCATTCGTTATCTTCCTGATAACGACCCACGTCCCGATCCGAAGCGCGCAGCTCCTGGAAGATCTGTCTTTTTCTTCCGGGAGCATCGTATCCGGGAAGAACTTCAGGAAGTTCTCATTCGGCTGCATAACCTGTTTGTCACCATCTGTCAGCTTGCCGATCGTTTTCCTGCTGACGGTCGTATACTTCTTCTCCGGCACATAAACACGGCCGCTTTCATACTCTACATAAGTCGTTCTCCCCTTCGTACGGAAGGTTATTTTTCCCTTCGCCTCAGGAACTTTCACCAGCGAATCAAGGTACATGTTTGCCTCCTGTATTTAGTCGGAATTCCTACTAAATACAGTGTACCACACCTGCTCGCGAAAAGCAATGGGTACATGGCCGGAGGCCTTGATTTTGCTGGATTTTCTGAACTTTCCTTCGGTCGAATTTTGAGTTGGAACTCCGTTTAGTCGGAAATCCTCAGGAAGTTAAGGCTTACATCGCACGACATCAATTTCCTTTGATATGCCTTGGAACAGATCGATTTTCTCAGGCCATATTATAGGAACTGCTTACGCGGTTCCTATAATCAA
>OMVU01000088.1 GCA_900314565.1 uncultured Eubacteriales bacterium | reverse complement strand
AAGCTTCCTTTTTTGCGTATAAAGGGGAATCTTCTAATGGTAGGAAAGCGGTCTCCAAAACCGTCAATGCGGGTTCGACTCCTGCTTCCCCTGTGTGAATGGAAGGCTTTGGCCTTCCTTTTTTTATGGGCAATTGCGAAAGTATGATTTTTTCTAATCGCACAATGTGGAAGATGCTTTACGTCTGCGATCCGCCGTGCCTGAGCATGCGTAACAATGCTCCAGTGAAGCAGTGTGCAGCTGAGGCTTTTATTCTACAACGCGAGATTGTACTCACGATGAAGACGAGTTTCACTTTGCGCGCGTATCTCATGATGAAGATCACTAGTATTGCGCGATGAAGAATAAAAACGCTATCATCATGATAGTATTTTAAAAACCAGTAATTTTGTGATATACTACAGCGAGGCACTAAAGCGGTAAATGGCAGGAGATCACGGCCAGACAGCTTATGTGTGGATCCCAAATGACAGGGTACCAGGCGATACTTTATTGCTAGGAGGACACAATGATAAAACTTTATGATGGCGGAATCTATCTTATAAACGGAACGGAGATCATTCCCGAGTCCGAGGCTTCCAAAGTGGAGCAGCTCACAGGAAAGGCAGTTTGTCCTGAGGAGGCTAAGAAGGGAACGATTGCCTATGGGATCCTGAAGTCCCACAATCAGAACGACACGATGGACCAGCTTCGCATCAAATTCGACGCTCTGACATCCCATGATATCACTTATGTCGGCATTATTCAGACAGCGAGAGCCTCCGGGATGGATAAATTCCCTATGCCTTATGTTCTCACCTGCTGCCATAATTCTCTGAATGCGGTCGGCGGAACGATCAATGAAGATGACCATATGTTTGGGCTGACTGCAGCGAAGAAATACGGCGGGATCTTTGTTCCGCCTCATGTGGCAGTCATCCATCAGTATATGCGTGAAATGCACGCCGGCTGCGGAAAAATGATTCTCGGATCGGATTCCCATACCCGTTATGGCGCGCTCGGCACGATGGCTGTCGGAGAGGGAGGCGGAGAGCTGGACAAGCAGATCCTCGGAGATACCTGGGATTCGGCTTATCCTGGCGTCGTTGCAATCTATCTTACCGGAAAACCCGCTCCGTGGGTCGGACCGCACGATATCGCGATCGCGATCTGCGGTGCCGTCTATAAAAACGGATATGTGAAGAACAAAGTCATGGAGTTTGTCGGACCGGGCGTTGCATCGATGACGACCGATTACAGGAACGGCGTTGATGTCATGACGACCGAGACGACCTGCCTTACATCTGTCTGGAGAACGGATGAGGATACAAAAGCGTACCTCGCATCACATGGTAGAGCGGAGGATTATAAGGAACTCAATCCGGCGGATGTAACATATTACGACGGATGTGTCTATATTGATCTTTCCACGATCAAACCGATGATTGCTCTCCCGTTCCATCCGTCGAACGCCATTGAGATCGATGAGTTCAATGCGAACCTTGAAGACTGCCTGAGAGAGGCGGAAAAGGCAGCGGAGAAGGTCTCCCAGGGAAGAGCGCCGTACACACTGCTTGATAAGGTAAAGAACGGAAAGCTGCAGGTCCAGCAGGGCATCATTGCCGGCTGTGCAGGCGGTACCTATTCGAATATCGTCGAAGCAGCCAACCTCCTTCGCGGAAAATCGATCGGGGCAGGCGAGTTCACTCTGAGCGTATATCCGTCATCCCTTCCGGTCTACACGGATCTGGCGGATAAAGGATACCTGAGCGAGCTTATTAAGGCAGGCGCTGTTGTGAAGACCGCATTCTGCGGACCGTGCTTCGGTGCAGGCGATACGCCGAATCATAACGGCTTCTCAGTACGCCATACGACCAGGAACTTCCCGAACCGCGAAGGCTCGAAGCCGGGCAGCGGTCAGATGTCAGCTGTGGCTCTCATGGACGCACGCTCAGTCGCTGCGACTGCGGCGAACGGCGGTATTCTGACGAGTGCCGAGGAGTTCGGCGAATTCTTCGGAAATGTGCCGGAACACGATTTTGATATCAGCTCCTACAAAGCCAGAGTATATCAGGGATTTGGAAAAGAAGATCTGAGCTGTGATCTCTTCTACGGACCGAACATCAAAGACTGGCCGGAGAGGGCTCCGCTTGGAGAGAATATTCTGCTCAAGGTCTGCACGAAGATCCTTGATGAGGTCACGACGACAGATGAACTGATCCCGTCCGGCGAGACATCCTCCTACAGGTCCAATCCGCTCGGTCTGGCAGAATTTACTCTGTCCAGACGCGATCCGGAATATGTCGGCCGCACAAAAGCAGTTGACGCTCTTGAGATCGCGCGCGAAAAGGGCGAGGATGTCACGGCTATGGAACCGGCTCTTCAGGAAGTGTTCCGCGTGATCAACACGATCCCGGGCCAGGAAAATGTAAAGGCCTCTGAGACGGAGATCGGATCCGTCATGTATGCAAATAAACCGGGCGACGGATCTGCCCGCGAGCAGGCAGCATCCTGCCAGAGAGTCATCGGCGGACTTGCGAACATTACGCAGGATTATGCGACGAAGAGATATCGCTCCAATGTCATGAACTGGGGCATGCTTCCGTTCCACCTGAAGGGAGAACCGACAGCATTTGAGGTCGGGGATTATATTTATGTTCCGGGGATCCGTTCTCTCCTTGACGGAGATCTCTCAGACATCAGCGCCTACGTTATCAAAGACGGGAAGGCGGAGAAGATTGATCTCTATATTAAGGAAATGACGGAAAATGAGAGGGAGATCGTGAAAGCGGGCTGCCTGATCAATTTCAACCGGGCAAGAAGGAAATAAAAAGACAGCGTAAATGAGCCGGGTCCGCACGCAGTTCGATGAATCGAAAGAGCGTGAACGGACCCGGCTTTCATGTTGTCGGTGAAATTTCATGTTGTCGGTGAAAATTTACGTTGTCGGTGAACTTTTGCGTCAGGGATCAGAATTCCCTTTTCCGGATGAACCGTAAAGACAGGGAGACAGAAACAAAAATCGCAAGCACTACTAAGAGTACTAACCTGACCAGGATCCCTGCAATCGGAATATTTTGCAGCCCGCTGACGAACACGTCTTTTCCGGTATCCGGCAGAAAGTTCATAACTCCGAAGCCCAGAAGGAAAAATGCCGCGAGGGTCAGGTAGGACGCCAGCCTGCCTCTTTCCGCGCCGAAACGAATGAAAATCGGCAGCATGACGGAAGAAGAAAGACTGTAAAGCAGGACGGCAACGCACAGACTTTCCGCCATCCCCTCAAGCAGAGCCGGATTTCCGGTCACCTTAGATGCAACGAAGCAGACAAGTGTTCCGAGCAGTGCGCCCAGGATACCGCCTCCGACGCAAAGGATATATTTTTCCGCCACATAAGTGCTTCTTTTAAATGCAAGTGAAAAAAGAAAGCTGTTCCCGTTGTCGAACTCATCATAGTTCATAGTGCTGATCGAGATGATGAGACCCATCATACCGAGGAACGTGATGGTAAAAGATCCCATTCCCATCATGGGATACATCACAGCGAAGAAGACCAGGATCGCATAAAGCTTTTTATTATTCTTAAGGAGCAGCATATCTTTGAGCAGCAGGCCTTTCATGAAACATTCTCTCCTTTCTCCATCAGCAGAATAAGATCATCGATTCCGCTGTTCTCTATGACCAGCTTCGGGTAATTTTCCATATAGAAATGCTTTTCTGTCGTAAGGCAGGTATAGCCGAACGATTCTTTTATCCTTCGGCAGATATACTGTCTGTCGATCTCGTTATATTGATCCTCACTGCATTTGAGTATTCCATACCTCGACAGCAGGATATCCGTATCCTCATGGAATACGATCCGCCCTTTTTTGATCATGTACAGGGTATCGCAGATGCTTTCCAGATCAGAGGATATATGGGAACTGATCAGGATACTTCTGTCCTCTTTTTCTTCCATGTAGGCCCGGAGGAGATCCAGAACATGGTCTCTGACGATCACATCGAGGCCGGAAGTCGGCTCATCCATGATCAGAAAACGCGCGTCATGGCAGAGCGCAGCGGCTACCTTCAGCTTCGCTTTCATTCCCGTGGAGAAGGTCCGGATCTGCTTCCGTTCAGGAATCTCAAGATCACGGCATAAGGCCGTAAATTTATTTTTATCAAATTTCGAATACATTGCAGCGCAGATGCTTTTGACATCCGAAGGTGTCAGATAGGCGGAGAACCCTGAATCCGATAATACGACGCCCATCATTTCTTTTTCACTTTTTGTAAGCAGTGATCCGCCGGCTCCACATTCATTACCGCAGAACAGGATCGAGCCCGCATCCGGTCGGATCAGCTGAAGCACAGATTTTATGGTGGTACTTTTTCCCGCTCCGTTGGAGCCTACCAGACCGACCACCATTCCTGCCGGAACTTCCATGGAGACATCCAGATGAAAGTCTCCGTAAGATTTCTTCAAACCATTGATTTTCAGCATAGTTCAATCCTCCGCAACAAGACGGAACAAGTCCTTCAATTCATCCATGGAAATGTCATATCGACGAGCTTTATCGACAATGACCTGCATATCGCTTTCAAGTTCTTTCATCTGTTCTTCCCGAACCAGTTCATTATTTATACTAAGAACAAAAGTCCCCTTTCCGTGAACTGTCACGGTAAAACCTTCCTCTTCCAGCTGATCGTAGGCTTTCTTTACTGTAAGAGCGCTGATTTTCAGTTCTCTTGCCAGACCGCGAACAGAGGGCAGAGCCTCCTCCGGCTTCAGTTCGCCGGAAGCGATGGACTTTTTGACCGATTCGACGATCTGTTCATAGATCGGAACCATTGAGGATGAGTTGATGATAATGTTCATATATTGACTCCTGTATACAGTTCTGCTTAAGCTATAAACAGTATATAACAGTATAGAACTGTTGTCAAGCGTTTTGTTTGCTTCCGTAAACAGTTGAGCACATGCAGGAGATTCCATCCTGTTAAGCTGAAAAGGCACAGCAGGTGACATGTCTCAGGAGAGAATCCAAAAGTATATTTGTGTGTAATCCTGAGAGAACGCCGGGATGTTCCTTAAGAAAGGCTCAGAGAGAAAACATAAATTAAGAAATTATTTACATAATAAATGTGGAGCTATCACATTTTCCATAAATGGTGTTATAATAAAATGGTGAGATTGTTTAAACAAGATGGAGGGACAGCTATGCCGACTGAAAAATTCACAAACATATATAAAGTACTGAAGGACAGGATTCTGAGCGGAGAGTATCCGAACGGAGCATATATTCCCTCCGAGCATATGTTGATAGAAGAATTTTCCTGCTCAAGGAACACAGTGAGGAGGGCAATCAGTCAGCTTGCAGATGAGGGATTCGTCCAGAGTATGCGCGGAAAGGGCGTGATCGTCATATGGGTCCGGCCGGTCCAGTCGGAATTCGCGTTCAGCGATGTCGAGACTCTGCGGGAAGCAGCGGCCAGAAACAATCTGAGCTATGAGACGAAAGTGCGCGTGTTTCTCGAGACAGAGGTCGACAGCCGAATTGCCAGAAGGACAGGTTTTCCGGTCGGGGAGAAGGTCGTCTATCTCCAGAGGATCAGGATCATCGACAATATTCCGATGATCATCGATAATAACTGGTTCCTGGCAGATTCTGTACAGGGACTGACGAAGGAGATCGCGGAGAACTCGGTCTATGACTATATTGAAAATGTTCTGGGAGTGCGGATCCTGACGACACTCCGCCGTCTGACGGTCGAGAAGCGTACGGAGGCGGACGAGAAGATCCTGAAAATGAATGATTACGACTGTGTTGCGGTCGTGTCGTCGAAGACATACGATATGAATGGGCTGATGTTCGAGTATACAGAGTCAAGACATCGTCCGGATAAATTTATATTTTACTCACAGGCGCGAAGGAAAGGCTGAGAAAGACTGGCGCCGTCATATATGCATATATTTTGGAAAGAATGCCGCGGTCCCTTATCTGTTACTTACGGATAGGGGGCTGCGGCATTTTTGACATGAATGTCGGCAAGCACCGACACCATTGAATTGACTTTGCCATGAATACATCCTACAATATACAGTAAGAACAGTATACTGAAACTTCCCGTATTCCAGACTTTATGGGTTCCGTATTCAAGAACGCTTCGCGTTCTTGCCGTGTCAGGACGCTCCCGGTCGCCGCCCCATAAGTCATTTCGCTCAAAAGATCCGACGGAATAAAGTCTGTTTATCTCAGTGGGATAAAACCCCCGCTTTTACAAGCGGTGGGTAGAACAATATCCTGCCGGTCTCAGTGGCGGGTTTCAATCCCCCACTGAGATACCCACTGAGATAAACGCCTCCGGCGGATCGCAGCCGCGCAAAGAGGAAGGTGCTTCGCACCATGCGCGGCGCGGCAAGAACGCTGAGGCGTTCTTGAACTCAGTGGGAGAAAACCCCCGCTTTTACAAGCGGTGGGTAGAACAATATCCTGCCGGTCTCAGTGGTGGGTTTCAATCCCCCACTGAGATAAACGCTCCGCGAGGATGCGCAGGGATTCGGATTTGTACTATGTCAGCTTACGCTGACCCGAATCCCGCGCCAAGTCTCGCGAGCGAGACTTGAAGATATTTGAGATTACGCTCTCACCACGGAAAGCTGAAACAGGAGAATAGTATGAACATAAATCAACTGAGGTACGTTCTTGAAGTGGCGAATTCTTCCTCCATGAGGGAAGCGTCCGCCAGATTGTATATTTCACAGCCTGCTTTATCCACAAGCATTCGTGATCTTGAGGAAGAACTTGGGATCCTGATCTTTGACCGGACGAACAAAGGAATATCCCTGACAGACGAGGGCAGGGATTTTCTTGGTTATGCAAAAAAAGCTGTCAGCCAGTATGAAATAATCGAAGACAGATACCTGTCAAAGGACAGCGGAAAAGAAAGATTTTCTGTTTCCACACAGCATTATAATTTTTCCATAAAAGCCTTCACCCGGGTCATAAAACAGTTTGATCCGGACAGGTTTCTTTTCTCGATCCACGAGACGAAGACGAAAGATGTTCTTGACGATGTAAGAACCATGAAGAGTGAGGTGGGCATCGTCTCTTTTTCAGGCAGCAGCGAGGCGGTGATGAAAAAGCTTTTCCGTGATTACCAGCTGGAGTTTGTCCCGCTTATGGAAAAAGATACCTATGCGTATGTATGGAAAGATCACCCGCTTGCTGGATTAAAGGAAATTTCCATAGAGGATCTGCGCGCGTATCCGTGTGTGTCCTTCGACCAGAGCAATGATGGAAACTTCTATCTTACGGAGGAGGCAATGGCTGACTATCCCTTTGATAAAATGATCCGATCCGACGACAGAGCTACATCTATGGAGATCATTGCAGAGCTGAGCGGATATTCCATAGGTTCAGGCATGCTGTCTGAGGAAGAGGCAGTACTTCAGGGGCTGGTCGCCATTAAGCTTGAAGAGGAGGACCCTCTTACAATCGGCTATATCACCAGAAAGGGGAGCGCTCTTTCAAAATACGGGAAGGCATATGTGGAAGAGCTTCTGAAATACATTCAATAACGAGAATTTGATTAATTTTCCTCAGTTTCACTGGGAAATTATACTGCAGAGAGGCAGAGGAACATGCGCCTTCCATTCGTTGCCGGACGCCGTTTCTTATTACGCCGGAAATGCTTGAATCTGCAGCGGTCTGTTTTGAGCAGTGGCATGGAAATGTAAGGTTTTCAATGGAGATTCAGGAAAACCGGAAGGTAATAAAACGAACCTTTCGTCATGCAGATGTACTGATGGCCTGTGTGCGGGTTTTCAGTGAATATTGAAAGGATTCCCGGTAAATCACCTCGGAGGTGAACAGATTTAAGCGAATCATTCCCAGCGATAATCCCGGGATCACCATACTTGTTTTGGAGGAGCTGTACTGATCGTGGCAAGGAAGAAAAAGAAGAAACGGGTAAAAAACGAGGTGGTCCATATCAATCCGTATCCTGATATGGATGGCGACTTTGCCTATATTGCCGGGTATACACCCGGCGGCGCACCATACGGAGTGAGATGGGAGGATGTGGGCATTGATTCCGAGCTCCCTTTTGAAGAAAAAGTCTGGCTGTATATGGATCAGATGAAGGATCGGGCAGATACGTTACCGGTGGATGATGTGGAAGAACTGCCTTTTGACTGATCAGACACGTTATTAAGATGGAGGAACCTACGTATGAGAGGCATACCCGGCGTAAATGAGAAAGACTGGAAACTGTTCCGAAGCAGGATCCCTGACTGGCAGGAAGCCTATATGGACAGACTGAATCATGAATACATTGAACTGCTCAGCGGTGAAGGGAATCCTTCAGATAAGTTCTGGGCGCTGGAGGAACGGATCCGCCAGGACAAGAAGGACAGCGGCGTTCAGGCTGAAATGAGTCGTTCCAACATGAAATTCATCCTGATGAATCTCCTGGATGAAGGCGCAATTAGTGCAGCAGATTTGGATGGATTCAGTGATGATCTGCGGGATTCGCTGCTCACTTACATAGAACTTAGAAAGAATCGAGTGGATCAGTAATGAAAATCATGGTCAGTGCCTGCCTGGCAGGTGAGAATTGCAAGTATAACGGCGGCAATAACCGGAATGAATCAGAATGCGACTGCAAAGGGAACGGAGGCGGACTGTGTTTCCCGGAGCTTCTGTCCTAAATTATCTGTTGCGGAGGATCCGGTATGCGGCTCAGCGCACTGCCAGATCGCGGACTACTGGTCCGGGGAACTGAACAAGAAGCAGATCACCGCTTATCAGGCCTCAAAACGCGGCGGATATCTGTACTGTGAGTTGCGTGAGGATGGCAGGATCAATATCAGTGGGAAGGCGGCTCTCGTGGCAGTCTCAGATATTGTGGCTGAACTATAATGGAGAACTATGGAGGAACAGCAATATGCAGCACGAATGCAAAATCACAGTGATAGATAAGAAATGCTTTACCGATTACCAGGAGCAGTATCTGGCGGATCCCAAGTCCGGCCCCTGTCCCTTCTTCAATGTGGGAGACGAATTCATTCTGAAGCGTACGCCGCAGCAGGACGATTTCTATCATTTGATGAACGGCAAGTTCTGCGGCGAGGCATGGGATGCCATCAGCCGGTATGTCTACACTGCCCTTCAGGGCGGCTCTATCATGAAAGGCTGGACAAATGATGACCGCATGATGATCGCCTGTTGTAATGACGGTACGCGGCCGGTCATTTTCAAGATCGAACGGATCGACATTCCCGAGAATGACGAGGAGCGGGAATGGCTGGCGAAGCAGAATTTCAGAAATACAGTCGAGGATGCGTATACAGGCTAATACATTTTTACGGAGATGATGCAGTGAACGAATCGGATCTTTATAAAGAGCTTGGAACACTGACGAAGGACAGGGAGCGATGGGAAACCAACATCCCTTATGTATCTTCTCTTCTTGCTCACGATTCTGTAAAAATACAGGCAAAAGCTCTTTGGCTTCTTGGTGAAATGGGGCTTGCATATCCCCTGTCGGTGCAGGATGTGGTTCAGGATATTGCTTCTTTTTGCAGCAGTCCGGTCTCGCTTCTGAGGGAACGTGCGGTGAATGCGCTTGGCAGGATCGGGCGCGGCGACTATCGCCTGATTGAAACGTTTTGGGAAGACTTATTTCGTTTTGCTTCCGATGAGGATCCAAAGGTCCGGCTGAGTTTTATTTGGGCGTCAGAGAACATCGCCACGAACACACCTGATATATATGAGAACTATATGTCTGTCTTCGCCGGATTACTGGACGACACAGATGACAAGGTCAGGATGGAAGCGCCGGAGATCTTCCGGGTTCTGGGCAAACACAGACCGGAGTTCGTCAGACCGTATTTAGAACAGTTGCAGCGAATGGCTGAAACAGACCAAAACCGTGTCGTAAGGATACATTGTCTTGGAGCAATTAAGGCAGCAGAGAGACAGACAACTCGAAATTTGAATAGCAACCAGATAAGCGACATCAGCCCCCTGTCTGATCTGGCAAACCTGACAGAGCTGAATTTAAGTAGTAATCATTTAGACGATATCAGCGCCTTGTCCCGTCTGACAAACCTGAAATCTTTGAGTCTGGTAAGCAATCAAATAATCGATATCAGGCCCTTATCTACGTTAACAAACCTGACAGGTTTGTATATGGCAAGAAATCAGATAAGAGACATTCGTCCGCTTTCTGGTATGACAAATCTGAGATATCTGAGCATGTTCGAAAATCATGTAGGAGATGTCAGCCCCCTGTCTGGGTTGACAAATTTGACATCATTGTATTTGAGCACTAATCAGATAAGCGACATAAATTCCTTATCTAATCTGACAAAACTGGACCAATTGATTTTGAATGAAAACCGGATTAGCGATATCAGCGTTCTGTCTGGTTTGACAAACTTGACAGATTTGCAGTTGGACAATAACCATATAAGTGACATCAGCGCGTTATCAGGTCTGACAAATCTTGAGTCTCTATGGCTTCAAGGAAATCCTGTTCTTGAGAATAAATCCCGGGAAGAAATCATGGAAGTACTGTCAGGAGCAGAGAATTTGGACTTTGTTGACTTTTAGCAGAGTTCCTTGTATCTGCCGAACTTTCGAAAGAATACACTAGAAAAAGAGAAATCGCCTCTCCGGATATGAGAGTCCGAAAACTTAAAGAACAGAATACTAAATGATAGGAGCCTAGGGATGTTGTCTACAGACAAATTCCTAGGCTCTTTTTGGAAAGAACTGCCTGTAGAGTGCATTTTGCACTGCCGAGTGGACAGTACATGAAGTTTACGATGTTCAAGAAGGAAACTACGGATAAGAAGTATCACGAAGACCCGTTCCGTGCAGTGAACTTCCAGATCGGCGCGGATGGAATCATACGATGTCCAAACAGGAAAGCATTCAGGTTTAAGTATCGTCGCCATGTGAAAGGCAACAACTATGGCAGACAGGAAGAGATATATGAATGAGAGGTCTGTTCTGCCTGCCCGTATGCAGAAAGATGTAAAAAGACAGAAGGTAACCGTACTGTCCGGATCAATCAGGAACTGACATCCATGCACCAGGAAGTCATAGACAACCTGGAAAGCATACATGGTGCACTGCTGAGAATGAACAGATCCATCCAGGCGGAAGGCACATTTGGTATCATGAAGAATGACCGCTGGTACAAACGGATCGTACGAAGAGGCCTTAATTCCGTCCGACTCGAAGTATTTCTGTTTCTATCGGGCAGAATCTCTATAAATTCCACAATAAACAACTGAAGAAATCGATGGCCGCATAAGTTATCAGCCAGGCTGATCTTGTGGGGTAGGGGGCTTTTGCCCATTTTTACCTTAATGATCAAAATCCTTTAGATATAAAAGGAGTGTGTGAAAAACGATTTCTCATTTTTCACACGCCCCTTTTTGCGTATTCGTCAACCGTCAATCTTCGTAGTCCAGCCACGCGCCCTGCATCGGGCTGACGGCGTGGTCGGAGAAGAGGCGGAGAGCACCCCTCTTGTAGCGGCGGGGATGGGGCTCCCATTTCGCGCGCCTCTCGGCGAGGATCTGTTCGATCTCCTCGGGCGTCCTGCGTTCACCGGCGACGCCGATGATGTTCAGCTTGCGGGCAAAGACGTCCAGTTCGATCAGGTCACCTTCCTCGACCAGGGCGATCGGTCCGCCGTCCGCGGCTTCGGGGGAGCAGTGGCCGATGACAGGGCCGGTGGAGGCACCTGAGAAGCGGCCGTCGGTGATCAAGGCGATGGCCCGACCCAGCTCCTTGTCGGAACTGATGGCTTCCGAGGTGTAGAACATCTCGGGCATGCCGCTGCCCTTGGGGCCTTCGTAGCGGATGAAGACAGCGTCTCCTTTTTCCACCTTGTGATGGAGCACGGCGTCCAGGCACTCCTCCTCGGAGTCGAAGGGGCGGGCGCGCAGGACAGCCTTGTACATCTCCTTCGGGCAGGCGGTGTGCTTGATCACGGCGCCTTCGGGGGCCAGGTTGCCCTTCAGGACAGCGATGGAGCCCTCTGTGCCGATGGCTTTGTCGTAAGGGCGGATGATGTCTTCGCGAGTGATGCCGTCCGCATAGCCCTGGCCGGCCAGGATGTCCGCATACCGGCGGTTGAAATCCTGCAGCCAGCGGTCGCACTTCTCATAGAAGCCGCTTTCCTTCAGGGCATCCAGGTTCTCGCCGAGCGTCTTGCCGGTGACGGTCATGACATCCAGGTGGAGGACCTCCCGGATCTCCTCCATGATCGCCGGGACACCTCCGGCGTAGTAGAAGACCTCTGCCGGCCACTTGCCCGCGGGGCGGATGTCCAGAAGGTAGTGGGCGCCCCTGTGCAGCCTGTCAAAAGTATCGCCGGTGATCTCGAACCCCAGTTCATGCGCAATGGCAGGCAGGTGCAGCAGGGTGTTGGTGGAGCCGGAGATCGCGGCGTGGATCATGATCGCGTTCTCGAAGCTCTCCATAGTGAGGAGAGAAGAGGGCTTCATCGTATCATCTCCGGCGATCTCCACGGCCCGTTTGCCGGAGCGGTAGGCGTAGTCCAGAAGATCGGGGCTGGTCGCGGGCATCAGGGCTGACCCGGGGAGGGACAGACCGAGCGCCTCTGCCATGATCTGCATGGTCGAGGCCGTCCCGATGAAGGAGCAGGCGCCGCAGGAAGGGCAGGCGTTGCACTTGGCCCAGTCCAGGCGGGCCTCATCGATCTCGCCGCGCTCATACTGGGCGCTGTACATACCCAGCTGTTCGAGCGTGAGCATCTCAGGACCCGCGTTCATGGTCCCGCCAGCCACGAACAGGGAAGGAATATCGACGCGGAGCATGCCCATGAGGTTGCCGGGGCAGCCCTTGTCGCAGCTGGCCAGGAAGACGCCCGCGTCAAAAGGGGTGGCATTGGCCTGGATCTCGATCATGTTGGCGATCATTTCCCGGCTGACCAGGGAATAGTTGATGCCGTCCGTGCCCTGGCTCTCGCCGTCGCACATATCCGTGGCGAAATATCTTGCGCCGTGGCCGCCGGCATCTCTGACGCCTTCGCGCACCTTTTCCACAAGCTTGTCCAGATGGCCGCTCCCCGGATGGGAGTCGCCGAAAGTGCTCTCAATAAAGACCTGCGGCTTGGAGAGATCCTCCGGCTTCCAGCCTGTCCCGATCCTCAGCGGATCCAGTTCCGGCGCGAGTGCGCGCATTTTCTGACTGATTAAGTTCATATATACCTCCTAACGATTTTACGGGACATTAACGTTCTCAGGCGAACATCGAGATGACCAGGGCTACGAGGAAGCCCACGCCGCCGACCAGTGTCTCCATGATCGTCCAGGTCTTGAGGGTCGTCTTCTCATCGAGACCGATCAGCGACTTGACCAGCCAGAACCCGGAATCATTGAAGTGAGAGCAGACCGTTGCGCCGCCGGCGACCGCAGCAGTGGTGCAGGCGAGATACAGCGGAGACAGGCCCTGGATGGCGGGCATGGCGGCGACGATGCCGGCTGCCATCGTCATGGCCACTGTGGCGGAACCAACGCAGACGCGGACAAGGACGGCGATGATGAACGCGAGCACGACGACGGGCAGATGCAGGGAACCGGTCACATTGCCGATGATGTCGCCGATCCCGGAGTACTGCAGCATGTAGCGGAGCACGCCGCCGCAGGCGGTGACCAGAAGGATCAGGCCGGTGGGCTCCAGGGACCTGGTCATGACTTTCTCAAGTTCTTCCAGGGTGTAACCATTCTTTGTGCCCAGAAGGAACATGGCGACGATCGTCGCGATCAGCAGGGCCACGAAGGGCTCGCCGAAGAAGTTGAGGACGGGCATGGCGCCTGCCATGGAGGGAATGACGCCCGCGACGGATTTCAGGATGATCAGCGCCAGGGGGATCAGGATGATGCTGACGATGGTGCTGAATTTGGGAAGTTTGGACTCGTCGATCTCCGGCTGGTTGTAGCTCTCAGGGACGCTGATCATGTATTTGGTCCCGACAAACTTGCCCCAGATGGGACCCGCGACGATCATTGCGAAGAAACCGCAGAAGATACCGACAAGGATGACAAAACCGAGATCGACGCCCAGCATGTTGGCCACGAGGACCGGACCGGGGGTCGGAGGGATGAAAGCGTGGCCGACCGCAAGACCTGCGAGGAGCGGGATCGCATAGAAGAGGGTGGACTTCTTCGCTCTCTTGGCAAGGGAGAAAGCCAGAGGGATCAGGATGATCAGGCCCGCGTCGAAGAAAACCGGGATGGAGACGACCAGACCGGTGAGGCCGAGCGCCCAGGCGGCTTTCTCGTCGCCAAACTTCTTGACCATGGTCACGGCAAGTGTCTGTGCACCACCTGACAGTTCCAGGATCGCGCCGAACATGGAGCCTAGGCCGACCAGCAATGCTATGCCTTTCAGTGTGTTGCCGATACCGTCATTGACGGCGCCGATGATGTCCGCGACGGGCATGCCCGCGATCAGGCCGATCGAAAGGGCGCCGACCAGGATCGAGATCATGGCGTGGACGTGGAACTTGATGATGAGCACCAGCAGGATGATCAGGCCGATGATCGCCGCCAGTGCCAGCCTCGTGGGATTCAGTGCAACAGTTTCCATTTGATAAACCTCCTCATTCATGAAGCAGCCGTTTCCTTCAGAGTTGTATAACAACTCTGCTGATTTAACTATAAAACCAGGCAAGACATCAGACAAGTTGTTTGGCGCCCTGACAACTTTTTTGGAAATATTGAACAGAAATGGCCATTTATCTGATACAGAGGAGGCTGTGAAATTGTCAAGGATATACAAAAGACCTCTTCGGAAGCCGAAGAGGTCATACCACTCGTGTTTTACGGCTCTTTCCGGGCCCGGATCATCTTCTGGATCATGTCGCGGTTGAAGGCGAGGTGGGCGGTCATGGCACATCTGGCACCGATGGGATCCTTGTTTTCTATGGCGTTCGTAATCCACCTGTGGGTCTGGATGGTCTCGTTCATGAGTTTTCTCTGGGTCACGTTGCAGAAAGTGGAGATGGCGGACTGGATGACCGGGATCAGGGCCTGCACGACCGTGTTGCCGGAGCACCTGGCGATGCAGGTGTGAAATTCGATGTCCTTGTCCGTGTGGTCATCGCCCTGCAGATACAGGGCTTCGGTCTCGTCACAGTACCGGCGCAGTTCGGCCGCCTGCCTGTCCGACCGCAGTTCCGCCGCCATGGCAGAGATCTCCGGCTCCAGCATCAGGCGCACGTCGAACAGCTCCAGAGCCAGGCGGTACTTGTCCTTGTGTCCGGAGAGATGGAGGGGGTCAGGCGCGGAAGCGGAGGTGGAGATGACATAGGTCCCGGACCCGTGCCGGATCTCCACCAGCCCCTGCGCGGCCAGGCTCTTCATGACTTCACGGATGGTCGAGCGGCTGGTATGGAACTGTTCCGCGAGGCTGAACTCGCTGGGGAGCTTGTCTCCCGGCTTACAGTTCCGCAGAAGATAGTCCAGCATCTGGTCTTCCACGTGCGCGCTCCGCAGTGTCCTGTTCATCTTGGCGTATTCATCGGTCATATCCGGCACCTCATCCGCATTTCCGTGGAAATGCGCTCCTGTATCAAATACTACTTCCTGCATTATACCTGAAATGTGGTAGATTTGTCCGTAGTCCGGAAAGGATTTCCGCACGGCAGAAAGAAATTTTGATTTGTCGACTTGAGAGACGAAAGTAGAGAACTCCTTTTGCCTATTCAATTCAGGTACAGGAATTTGCATTTTCTTTATCTCTGACAAGTTCAAGGTCTTTTGAGCGATACCCTTAACCCCCTCTTCAATGTGTCGTTGCGCATCTGGGGAAAGGATAGCTCCATGGAAATAATCACTATCGATAATCTCTCTTCTCGGCTTCAGATAAGCAATATGCCGTTGGAACAAGAACTTCTTATCTGATTTTACCACTGCTGGATGCCCATATGATCCAACAGTTGAGAGCAAAACATCGCCAATCTCTATCGGTGTTCGTTTTATCAGCTCATCGTAAGTATCCTGATCAATGAATTTCTCCGCATCATATGTCACTTTATCGCCGGTAATATTGGAGACAAATATAAATGGGATCCCAGTGTCTTTAAGTTGAATGCGGAATTAATTTCCGCATTCAACTCACGATAGAAATCTGAAGAGCTTGGAGGTGCCTTATGCGACACAAAGACCCGGAACTGATGAAAAAGATCAGGACATACATTGGCGAATTCTATATTGAACACGACCGTACGCCTTCTACGACGGAGATCGCAAAGTATTTCGGGATCGCTAGGAGCACTTCACAGAACTATCTTGTCGCGATGAATGAGCGGGGGCTTCTCTCCTATCAGGGCGGCAGGCTGATCGTAGACAAGATGGACAAGCTCCGTACAGACTGGCAGCAGGCGCCGCTGGTCGGCAGCGTTCCCTGCGGTGAGCTGACCTATGAGGAGGAAAATGTTGAGTGCGTAACGACTCTTCCGACGGCGATCTTTGGCGACGGTCCATTTTATAATCTGCATGCCTCCGGTGATTCCATGGAGGATGAAGGGATTGAAGACGGGGATCTGGTCGTCATCCGTCAGGATCCTGATCCGAAGGAAGGCGATCTGGTCATTGCCCTTGATGAAGAGAACCGCAATACACTGAAAAAATATGGCGGGAAGGACCTCAAGACGAGAAAGATCATCCTGGAGTACTGCAACAAGGCTGTCTATGGCGATAAGAAGATCCTGGTGAAGCACCTGGTCTGTCAGGGCGTCGTCAGCCACATAATGACCTGGCCGAAACGGACGGCAAAGGCAACCTGACTTCCATGAAACAGTACAGGCTGAGATATCATGGGACAGACGGAAGAGCTGCGAACGAAATGCGCCAGGTGACAGCTGAAATCGGAAGATATGCTCTGTCAAAAGGAAAGAGCATTGTAAAAGAGGACCTGTCGTTTGA
>OMVU01000085.1 GCA_900314565.1 uncultured Eubacteriales bacterium | reverse complement strand
AAATTCTTTTTCTGCCGGGACAAACTTCGTCGCCGGATACGACCATATCTTTCTCGCATATGCAAGGAGCTCCTTATTTCGCTCCTCAAGCTCCGGCAGCCCCCAGGAATCCTTCATGGCGATCTTCTGGTTCATTCTAAGGCCACTGGCTTTGTATCCGCCTTCTTCTGCATCCCGCTTTTCAGTAAACGGGTTATTGCTGAGGCTCGGGTTGTATCCGGTGAGTGTCAGGTTGGCGAGCCTATGTAGCCATGTAGTATGGATCTCTTCAGCGTCTGGCCCGAGAGCTTCCACCCATGCAGGTGTCAGATGCTGCGGCATGATGTGCTCGATGGTATAAACGCTGTTATCGAGGTGCGTATATACATCTTTCGCTTCAATCGTTCCGTAGTTTTCCATCCGCTCAAAGAGGTACGCCTTATACTTGCCGCGCATCTGATAAACGGCTTTTGTTTCCAGGGCCTCCGTGAACTCGGTATCGTCCGGGAACCTGCCGCTCTCCTTCTTGGACAGAAGCGCGTAAATAAACTTATCGACATAGTTATCAGGTGTATTGTCGTACCGGTAGATCTCCTTATTCAGATTCAGGAAGATCTTATTCAGCGCATTGGTCGGAACCTCACAGATGTTACGCCGGAACAGATAGTTCTCAGTGATCTCAAAGATTTGGAGTACTTCGTCAACCGTCAGCTTCTGATCCTGATTAAGCCTAAGAACCTCCATGAAGAATGGCCGGGTTACAACAATTTCGAGACGTTTCAGCCTATACAGGCAGTCATCAAGTTTTCGGTTATTCAGCCCGCTCTTACAGGTGAGCAGCTTTTCATAGAACCGAGCATAACGCAGAATATCTGTGAGCAGAGTCTCGATCGGAAGTCCTGCGTCTTCGGCATACTTTTTAAATGCCTGATAGACATTGTTGATCGTCGGAGTGACGAGGCTCTTAACGCTCAGGTAATCACGGACAAAACCGCTAACGTCATTAGCGGTACACTTCTCGATCTTTGTCCAGTAATTATCGTAGTAATACTCCTGATCGTTCGGAGTCATTCCCATCAGGACATAGTTACGGATTTTATCACCTTCCTGCAGAGCGAGGCCGGTGGAATTCAGACTTTCAAATATGAGCTGCGGATCGTCGCCGGGATCGAGGGTGATGCTTATAATCTCCAGTTTACCGATAGCATCATAGAGCTCATCAACCGTGACCTCTTCCTTCAAAATCTGGTCATAGAAAAACTGATAATTGATAGTAAGATTCGATCCCCGATCATAATCATCTACAGGGCCGAAGAGTTTCTCAAGCGCAGGACGGTCGCCACGGACTGGCCGTAGTTTGATCTTGTCGTCCTTTTTTGCCCACGGCGCGATAATAAACCGCTGCAGGATCTGTTCATTCAGATCCGTCTCATCAGTATGAACGCGACCTTCTTTTACGAGATTGCTAATTGCCAAAAGAAGCAGCGTGACCGTCGTAAGTCTCTGCTGGCCGTCAATAATGTGGAATTCGATTTTACTACCGTTTGGCACCACCTGAGAAACAATACTCCCAAAGAAGTGGCTACCGCGCTGTTTACGAATGATCTTCTTCAGGTCCTCGTACAGCTTATTGCAGTTTTCGATTTTCCAATCGTACTTTCTCTGATAAACCGGAATTACATAGCGGTTATTAGCACCCTCCATGAATCCGAGCAATTTCGCCTCAGAGCCTTTCATTGTTACACCACCCTCGCTATTTCTTATCATGCAGATCTCTGTAGAGCATTTCTGCAAGAGCCGCCTGTACTGCATGGTATTTCTTCGCATCCTGGAAAAGTTGGATGTACGCCTCCTGATTCTCCATATATGCTGCCATTGCTGTTTCGTCAAAGATACCAGGGAAGACGCTACGATGATATACCTGACGATCGTCCGTCTGCGCAGCCTTCTGGACATCTTCATCTTTCTTCATGCGCTCGTACAAGTCATTTACGATAACCCGGTCAGCCTCAGTAAATTCACCCATGTACTCCTCATTAATCTTCTGGATGATTTCTTCGAGCGGACTGAGTTTTTCTTTTTTCGCTCCAGCCTTCTTCGGATTAGTAGGTGCCCATGAACCAGATGCGTCATCCAATTCAATAGCGCCTTCGAAGGTCTTAGCCAACTGGTAGTATTCCAGCTTCACGCGATTATCGAGATTGAACTCGATCGTCGGATCAGCAGGTAGGAGCTTCGCCAGATAGGAGCAGAAAATATACTCGTGATGGAGTTCCTTATCGAACATTCTGGTAATCTGGCTAATGTAGTTATACCACTTTACAAGATTACGAACCTCTCGCCGGAACTGATACCGCTGATCCTGATTCAGCTCGTTGTATTTCTGCGCTACCGGAAGCAGCGCATTAGAAATTTTGGCCTGCGTAGAGTTGGATGCCCTGACGTCATCATCGATATAGATACTTGTGACCTTATCGATGTCTTCCTGCGTGTACACATTGTACTCATGCAGGATACGCTGGGTCGTGTAGATCAGGTCAAAATTAATCTCCTCATCAAGACTTGTCTCTCTATAGAATTGTTGGAATGCCTCCTTGATTCGCTCGACCGGATTTACAAAGTCCAGAACATAGGTATCTTCTTTTCCCGGATAAGTACGGTTCAGGCGGCTGAGTGTCTGTACTGCCTTCACATCACGCAGCTCCTTATCAACAATCATTGTGTGAAGAAGCGGCTCGTCAAAGCCAGTCTGATATTTTTCCGCAACAATGAGGACATCGCCTTCGTCATGGAACACAGCTTTTGTCTGGCTTTCCTTCACTGGATTGCCATTGCTGTCGATGTTCATGTTGCTCTCTGTGAACTCCCTGCCTTCTGGGTCTTCCGGGTCTTTCAGGGAGCCACTGAATGCGATCATGATCTCCACGTCATCATAGTTGTTATCGCGAAGGTATTTCTTGATGGTATGGTAGTAGCGAACGGCAGCCAATCTGGATGCAGTGACCACCATCATCTTCCCGCGACCGCCAATTTTCTTCTTGGTGATGTCTCGGAAGGTCTCGACAATGATAGCTGCTTTCTGCTCCAAATTATGCGGATGCAGTTCTTCGTATCGTTTAATAGTTTTGATAGCCTTAGATGTGGGAACGTCAGGATTTTCCGGTGTGTTGCTGGCGATCTGATAGCACATTTTATAAGTGACATAGTTTGCCAGCACATCGAGTATAAAACCTTCCTCAATGGCCTGTTTCATGGAGTAAATGTGGAACGGATGGAAGGAGCCATCCGGATAAGCTTCACCGAAGATCTCCAGTGTTTTTCCCTTTGGGGTCGCCGTGAAAGCGAAGAAAGAAAGGTTTTTATGTCGTCCCTGAGAAAGCATCTCCTGAACGAAGATATCCTTTCTATCGATCTCTTCCTCAGCTTTTCCTTCCAGTTCTGCATATTCCTTCAGAGCATCCTGTACATCGGCAAGTGCCGTTTTCAGTTTCATAGCGCTCTGCCCAGTCTGACTGGAGTGCGCCTCGTCGACGATGATAGCAAAATGCTTTCCAGCAGTATCCTTCACTTCATCATATATTACAGGGAATTTCTGAAGTGTTGTGACTATGATCCGTTTGCCATCATTAATTGCATCCCTCAAATCCTTGGATGACTTTTTCTCATCGATTGTTACCACAGTACCAAGCGTATGATCAAAGCTGGAAACGGTGGCCTGCAGCTGTTGATCCAGTACGCGCCGGTCAGTGACAATAATAACACTATCAAAGACAGCCTCATTTTTATCATTGTGCAGGCTCGCCATACGGTATGCTGTCCACGCGATGGAGTTAGATTTTCCGCTTCCTGCGCTGTGCTGTATAAGATAGTTATGCCCAGCCCCTCCTTCACGCACATGCGCGACCAACTTACGGACAACATCCAACTGATGATAGCGAGGGAAGATAACCTTCACTTTTGTTTCAATGCGCTGGCTGCCATCAGGATTCTTTGTTTTCTTTTCTTCTTTCTGGACATTGATAAACTTCTGGACAATATCCAGCAACTTGTCTTTCTGCCAGACTTCTTTCCAAATATAGCTGGTTACATAGTCACCATCGGTTGTAGGAGGATTGCCTGCCCCGCCATCATTACCAGCTCCATTACTGCCCTGATTGAAAGGGAGGAAAGGGGTCTTGTCGCGATCAATAACAGTTGCCATAGCAGCGTTATACAGGTCAACGCAGAAATAGGCCAGAATACGCTTATTCTGACCGAAACACGGTTCCTTCGGATCACGATTATACATCCACTGACGTTTAGCATCGTCGATCGACTGCCCGGTCAATTGATTCTTCAATTCAATAGCTATGATCGGAATACCATTGATCGCGAGCATCATATCCACAGTGTTATTATTTGTCTCAGAGTAATGCCACTGGCGAATGCACTGGCAAACATTCTTTTTATAATTGCTCACCGCCAGTTCATTGAGGGTAGACTCTGGTGCAAAATAGCATACCGAGAACTGTACTCCGCGATGCTTAAAGCCGTGACGAAGGACCTCAATCAAGCCAAACTGGGTAACAGCATTATCGAATGCTTTATGAAACTGACGCAATGGATCAATGGTGCAAAGCCTCTCAAAGCGTCGCCAAGCCATCGGCTGGGTGGCCTTCACGAAGTTTGTAAGGGTGATGATGTCCAGTGCCATGCCCCTATAGTCAGGATTACGATAACCTGAATCATCTGCTTTAATCCATCCACCATCATCGGAAGTAAGATACTCCTCAATTTTACTCTCGAAGAGTTTCTCGGATTCATCAGCGGCACGGTGAAATGCATCATTATAAGCTTTTGCCCTTTTTTCAAAACCCGTATCAGGCATGATTACACCACCTTTCTCTTTCCCGTGACAGCCTCATAGATTAGAGATCGTTTGTATAATTCCAGATCCCCTATTAATGACTGGTATTCTTTTATAAACTGGTTTACTCCGCAACATTCCTCCACAATAGCATCTATCTTAGATGACTGCTCATCAAGAAAATTAGAAATGGTGTTTTGTTCTTCCTGAGGCGGAAGAATCACACGAAGTTCCTTTACTTCATCATAATTCAGCCCCTGGCGAACACCGGAGCCCATTCCATAAAAACCTTTTTTTAAATCAAACGCGTGAAGCAGATAATATAAATATCTGGAATGTGCTCGATTAATAGGCCTGAGTGTTGTGTATGCTGAAGTTATAATACCACGTTCTGTGGCTTGTCCAACACGTAGGCTTGTATGATCATTTTGTAAATCGGTAAGACGCAAAACAATATCTCCAGCTTCAATAATGTTATATCCATCAAAGGATGCGGGCAAAAGGCCATCGTTGGTATTGATATCTTTGCGTTTTATTTTTCCATAACTAAGGGAAAGAAGATTCGTTTCTTGAAGATCGCTGTTCTTGTTTTTTACCTGGTTTACCAATTGGTAAAGGGTGTGTAACTGCCAATGAGATGGAATAGCTCCTATCCATTTGATTCCACTGTTTTTCATATCTTCATAAAGTACTGTTTTACTCATCCTGCTCACCCCCGAATAGTGTATATAGCCTTTCAATCAGCCGTTTTTTGCGAACTTCGATGCGCTCTTCAATAACATCGGAAGGTTCCATCTCAAGATACTCATAGAAAGTCTTTGTAAATGGTATTTCATATCCAATCTTATCTTTACTATGATCGATCCAAGAGTTCGGTTTGTAGGGCAACACCTCGCGCTTAAAATATTCATCCATATCTTCATCAAGAGGCACTTTTTCAGTGTCACGTTTTGAGGGATCTGCTTGCATCTTTCCTTTTTTGAAAATCGGTCGACCATCCTCATCTGTCACCGGGCTTTCGACCGTGATCTTGTTATATCCAAGACTCAGTGCTGGAAGTACCTTTGACTTCACAACTATTGTGTATTGATCATCAATAACATCTTCATAAATTCCATCCCGATACTCACCATAGGCTTTCACGATCAGATCCTTTGCCGGTTCTTTAATATCAACTCGCTTGTTACCTATTGGCTTACGACGAGGTATGAAGCACTCACTGGCATCGATCAGTTGAACATGCTCACGGTGGCTCACAGGTTTTTCTTTAGTCACCAGCCATATATAAGTGGCAATACCGGTGTTGTAGAAGCTATCATTGGGCAGCTGCACAATGGCGTCTAACCAATCGTTTTCAATGATGTACTGACGAATATTACTTGGTCCCGACCCGGCGTCACCAGTAAAAAGGCTTGATCCATTCTGAATAATAGCCATATGCCCGGTTTCCTTCAATTTTGCAATACCGTTCATCAAAAACAGCATCTGGCCATCACTCTTGGGTGGCAACCCAGGAGCAAAACGCCCGCCGCTGCCCAGCTTATTCTCAGCTTCCACCTTTGCTGCCTCGCGCTTCCAATCGATGCCAAAGGGGGGATTGGAGATGATGAAGTCGAAAGTCATATCTTTGAATTTGTCATCACTGAGGGTGTCACCGAACTGCATGTTGTCAGGATCCCCACCACGGATGAGCATGTCTGCCTTTGCAATACCAAAGGTGAAGGGATTGATCTCCTGACCATAGCAGACAAGATGCGCTGCCTTGTCCAGTGCGGAAAGACGTTCTTCCATACAGGTGAGCATCTGGCTTGTGCCCATCGCCATATCATATGCCGTATAAATACGACCTTCCTGCGCCATTCCCATGCGATCTGTCAGCAAATCACACATCAGATATATAATATCGCGACTTGTGAAATGGGCTCCGGCCTCTTCGTTATAAGACTCGGAAAATCTCTGTACCAGGTTCTCAAAGATATACCCCATATCCACAGCAGAGATCTTCTCAGGATTCATGTCGGCTTTTTCCGTACAAAAATCGCAAATGACCTGATACAGAAGACCTGCATTTGCCATACGGTCAAGCTGCGTAAAGAAATCCATCTTTGCAAGGATATCCATCACATTATCTGAGAAGCCGTTTAGGAAGTTCTCGAAGTTTGTCTTGATATTCTCCGGGTCAGCTTTTAGCTTTTCAAAAGTGTACTCGCTTGTATTGAAAAACTTATACCCGGATGCCTTTAACAGGAAAGGCTCCTTTACTGCAAGATTCTGCACACTCTTGAATGTTGCTACAACCTTGTCGTGGTTAGGGAGCAAGCAGTCGTGAAAGCGCTTGATCACAACCATCGGTAAGATGACCAGACCATATTCATGAGGCTTATAGGCTCCAAACAGGCTATTGGCAACATTCCAGATAACTGAAGCTTTTTCCTGAATGTTCACTCCCACCTGACTTATTTTCTGATTAGTATCCATTGTCTTTGTTCTCCTTTTTTGACTTAATCTTGTCTGTGATTTCGTTCATCTTCTCTGTCAAGCGTTCGACCGGCACCCCTGTTCGGTATTTTTTTCCATCTCTTAATTCCCAGTCATGTTCCACGTTTAGCATCATTCTTGCATGAAGCACATCGTATATGCAGTATGGCATCTCTTCTAATGAATCCATAATTCCCATCACAGCTGATGCCATGGCCGGAGATGGTTTACTGTCAAGTGCAAGGTACTCATTAATTTGCTTTTCATAGAACTGCGTGATGTCTTTGAGAATATCGAACTCCCATAGCTGCTCCACTTTTTCACCTTCATCAGTCGAATCTTCCAGATACTGTGGCAGGTCATCGACCCAACCAGTAATAATTGGAATTGTCCATTTTGATCCCATCCTGACCAGCAGGTCCTGATAAGCCCGATATGCCCCTGCAAGGCGGTGACGCCTATTGAGCGTCCTGCTTACCTGTCGCCGCTCAGTTGCATTCAAATACTTCTCATCCTTGCAAAGCGTGTGATATCGCTGATAAACAAAACAGCGAGTTCCTTCTTTTTTTATAACATCTGCCAAGCCTTCTCTGACATAACGCATGACACATTCTTCGGAAACCATAATGCTTGCATTTGGAAAAGCTGCTACAACAGCTGCGTGAAGCTGCTCGTCAGGATCAATGAATACCTGTTTTACTCTTGTCTTGTCCAGGCCACTGAAAAACACCGCGTACGCTGACTGGCTGGACTCACTCAGCAGGTCAATCAGTCTTACATTGTTCCCACAAATCCCAAGCACTACCGGATATGCATTGTTGTAAAAGTACGGCACAAAGATTGTTATTACTTCCGGAGTCTTCAAAGGAGGAAGCTGCTCAGCCTTCAGCCGGAGCCTTCGTCTCATGATTACGCCTACTGATGTTTTTGACGCTGGCACCCCATATCTCTTACAAACCTTCTCATATGTTTCTGTAAGCGTTCCTTCAGCAAGGAGATCTGATAGACGGTTAGTGTAGCGGCAACTATCTTCTGCAAAATCTATATTCTCATTAAAGACCCGTTTGCAATCATCACAACGGAAGTATCGTTGGTGAAAAATCAGATCTATTACTTTTTTATTTTCGTTCGCGGAGGGGAGGATATCCTTGAACTTCCGGGAACGGATTTTTGTTTCCGCTGTATTTGCACCCTGGCAGTAAGGACAGATTGGTTTTTCTTTTGAAAAGTATGCTTTATGAACCACATGATAGATGGAATCAGCGGTCTCAGGATCATCCGCCTCACTAACTACCATCAGGTCCGGGAGACTAAGAGCATCTGTCCTGTCTTGTGATGCGTAGACCTCTTGAAACAGTCGTCGCCCCATGAAAAGCCTCCTTTCGGGTATACACCTTCAATTATACCACCAAGAAATGAACAATAAAATTCTTTTCGATATTCATTTACATTTATCCACCAAGAAATGAACATCTCAATTTTATAGAAATTTCTCCAGAAAGTACAATCAAGACAGCAAGGGGGCAGACTGTCCTTCTGTGCCATGCCAGGTACAGAGGAGTGCAGCTCTCGGGCTACCGCCATTGCAAGATGGGCGGCTTGTGCACAAAGCCGCTGCCTCTAACATCCTGCAACGGCATAAACGAAACCAGAGTCAGCTTAATTGAGGCGAGCTGACCGTACTGAGTCGGAGGAATCCAACATGTACGGTCATACCGCAAAAGCAAAGACCAATTTAATAGACAGGTTTTCTCCGGCTCTCGACAGAGACAAGGAGAAAATCAATGTCAAAAAAGAATCTGCCGCAGTGCGGCAACAATGCACAGTCTGAAGCAACCTTCAAACACAACACAAGCATCGGACCGAACGGAGAGACCTTGTTCGATGCGCCGATCGAAATCAGAGATCAGGCAGACCTCGACAACTATGGCATCACGTGGAGTGATTGCCGAACGCTCAACTTCCATGGTAGCGACAAGGTGACGGTATACTTCTTCAAAACGGAGAACCGCGCTTTCGCTGAATACCAGTGGAGCTATCTGGATACACAGCATTCTCGCGGATATGCCAGTGTCAGGTGCATGATTCCCGGCAAGAGGAAGGCATTCATCAAATGCCCGGACACCGTGCCCTGTTCCACTTGCCCGTACAAGGACAAAAAGCAGACCCCCATCATCAGTTGGGATGGCCTCGTAGAAACCGGGTACGAGCCTGTTGGAAATGCCCCAGTGGATGAGCAGACCATCGCAAAAGCTGAGTACGAAGGCATCAAGGCGATGATGGATGAGGAAGACGCCCGCATTGCGAGAGCGTTTGAAATGAAGGAACTGCAGGGTTACTCTGTCAGGGAGATTGCTGCAGAACTGGAAATCTCTCAGCCTCGCGTCTACCAGTTAATCGCCAGAGCCAAGGCGATCGGCATGAAATACCGCAAGATTAACGGATAAAACGAGAAAAGGCGGTGTCAGGACTCTACATCCTGACACCGCCAATCATCCACTCTTGACAGCATGATACTGCTATGTTATTATTACTTCGTAAATAATAGTTATTACTTCTAAGGAGGGTACAAAATGCTCATTTCAAAATATATACAGATAGACTTCGCAGACTCCCGCATCAGAGCTATCGATGCCCTACATGACATCCGCAAAGCTGCAGAATCTGCTGGGCTCAATTTATTCTCGCGCTATGATGTGCAGCTGCAATATCCCATGCCAGCTGGTGGCGATAAGGTTGTAGTGGAAGTCAAAATCCCGGAGGAGATCATTAACACCTTCTCTATTGGAAACCACCTTCGGGGAATATCAGCATATCTCCTGAAATACTGTAACGGCAAATACGATCAATATCAGGTCGGAAAACGCTTACTAAACTACACAGAGATATCAGAACCAACAGGAAATCCAGACGGTCCAACGATGACTGAGCGCCTTGAGGCTATTGCAAGATTTGCCCGCCTCCTGGAACGTAACGACGAAGACTCGCTTGATAAGATCAGTCAGATTCTGATCATTCTTAAAGAAGCACAACAGCGCTGGGGCTAACCTAGAAGAAAGGACTTACCATGACAAATCAGAAAGAACAGTCAAACAATGCCAACGTTAATGCAAATGAGCTGGCCGAAACGGTGTCAGCATCGTTAGACAAATCTCAAAAAAATGCCACCAATACAGAGCAGTCCGTGCGGCAGGTCATATCAATGACAGGAGAAGACCTTCACAAAGACACAGTCACTGCTATTCTTAACGACCAGAGCATCGGGATCGAAAAGAAAATTGAACTGGTCCACAGCGAAAATGCAGACTACGACAACCGTCTTGGTTATAACACCAGCCGCGTTGAACAGCTTCAGTCTACCCAGACCAGAAACGTAGGCGCAATTATCAAATGGTGTGGCGAGCACTGGATCTGGCTTGCTATAGCTGGAACAGTCGGCATCGGAGCCGTAACTCCTCCTGGCCGAAGGATGATTGCAACGGCGGCTGGAAAAATCAAAGCGCTTCCTGTTTAATTTGAAAGCGGCAGCATCAGGTTCTCATCTTCCTGTGCCGCCGCTTTCTTTCTATCTGTCAGTAAACTCATAGCCTCGACCTACCCCAAATAGTAAAATCGTTTTCTCGTTTCTCCCAAAATAGTAAAATCGTTGACTCGTTTTCTGAAATAGTGGAGCGGAACTTGCTCCCGATGACGGAAACCCGAGTATTTCAGGCTTTTTCAGCCTTTTTTCTTCAAGAATGTGTTAGTAGACAGACAGTCTCGACGTGTACAGTATGCCCAAACTGATCCACCGGCCGCACCTTCCTGATCTCATACCCTCCGTCTGCCAAAATCCTGAGATCCCTTGCAAGTGTCGCCGGATCACAGCTGACATATACGACTCTCTCCGGTCTGATCTCGAGGATCGTCTCCAGGCATTTCGAATCACATCCCTTGCGCGGAGGGTCCACGCAGATCACGTCGATATCAGGGTCCTCTCCCGCCGTCTTCCGCGCCTGCACATAAGCCGGCAATACTTCTTCCGCTTTTCCTACAAAGAACTCAGCATTCTCGATTCCATTGCGCGCCGCGTTCTGCTTCGCGTTTTCAATCGCTTCGGGAATGATCTCCACGCCGCAGACCTTTTTTGCCCTGCGCGCCATGAACAGAGAAATCGTGCCGACTCCGCAATAGAGATCCCATACAGTCTCTTTACCTGTCAAATGTGCATAATGCATAGCAAGGCTGTACAGTTTCTGTGTCTGCTCAGGATTAACCTGATAAAAGGATAGTGGCGATATGCGGAAAGTCACTGCCTCCGCAGCAGGAACAAACTCTCCGTTTGTCATAACATCATACACATGCAGCGTGTCCTCGATCTCATCCCGTCCCCACAGCGTTCGAAGCTTCCGTCCGAGGATCACATTCGTGCGCTCCTTATTCACATTGAGAACGATCGACGTCATACCCGGTACGTTTTTCAGATGTTCTACTAAATCCGACTCATAGGGCAGACTGTTCCCGTTCGCCACAATACAGACCATGATCTGTCCGCTGAATTTCCCGCTGCGGATCAGAATATGCCGGATCAGTCCTTTGCCGGTCTCTTCGTCATAGGGAGGAACCTTGTGAATTTCCATGTAAGTCAGGACTCGGTCAATGATGTCCTTATTGATCTCCTGTCCGAGCATACAGTCTGTCATCGGGATGATGGAATGGGTTCTCCCGGCGTAGAAGCCTGCCACAATCCTTCCTGCGGAGTTCTTTCCAACCGGCACCTGCGCCTTGTTGCGGTATCTCCAGGGTCCTGTCGGATTGTCCTGCATTCCGACGATCGGTTCCATTACAGAATCGATCTCTTCTTCCGGGAATCCTCCGATCCGTATCAGATCAGCGCGCACCTTGTTTTGCTTATAGACAAGTTCCTGTTCATAGGAAAGCGCCTGCAGCTGGCATCCGCCGCACTGCCTTGCGACAGGACAAAGAGGCTCCACCCTGTGGGGTGAAGCCTGTAAGATCTGATCAAGGTGTGCGTAGGCATATGACTTATTGGCTTTCATGATGCTCGCCCGGACATAA
>OMVU01000084.1 GCA_900314565.1 uncultured Eubacteriales bacterium | reverse complement strand
ATACGGATTTTATGGCTGGCAAAACGCCGCAATTCAGGATGAACTGGGCCTTACACCCCGGGACTATTATGATCTGCTGAGTCAGATCTGGAGCGCAGACACCTGTGCACCAAGGATGAGACAGAGCTGGTCACCGGAGAATAAAACGCTGGGGCAGTGCTCCATAACGGCGTTTCTACTGCAGGACATCTATGGCGGTGAGGTTTACGGCGTACCCCTAGGTGACGGAAATTATCATTGCTTTAATGTGATAGGGGCCTGTGTATTTGACCTGACAAGCGAGCAGTTTGGAACGAAAGAACAAAATTATGTAAACTGCCCTAAACAGGAGCGCAGTGCTCACTTTGCCAAGGACGAAAAAAGGGCACGTTATGAGCTGCTGCGCTTTGAGCTCCTGAAAAGAAGACATAGCTTGGAGGAACTGTGAAATGAAAAAGAAAATCGATGCACTGGCTTATTCTGCAGAGATCGCACAGGCGCTGAAGAAAGCCGCTTTTGTGACAACGAAGTGTGGAGACAAGGTTAATACCATGGCGATCGGCTGGGGCCATATCGGCCGTATCTGGGAGCGCCCGGTGTTTGTCGCTTATGTGAGGGATTGCCGCTATACCAGAGAGATGCTGGATGCAAACCCGGAGTTTACGGTCAATGTCCCTATGAAGGGCTACGATAAACGCGCTCTTGCCGTTTGCGGCGGGAAAAGCGGCAGAGACATGGACAAGATCGCAGAAGCCGGCCTAACACTGGTGGAGCCGGAGGTGATCTCCGTCCCGGCCATCAAGGAATTCCCGCTTACTTTAGAATGCCGTGTACTGTATCGTGAAGAGCAGGATGACTCCAGATTGCCGGAGGATATCCGCAGACAGTTTTATTCAATCGAGACGGAGGATCACATCGCTTACTACGGAGAGATCGTAGCTGCATATATGATCGAGGCGTAACGAAAAGGGGGATGATTCGATGAACAGTATCTTTTCAAGAGTCAGCATCCGGAGATACAAGGATAAGCCGGTGGAAAAAGAAAAAACGGAAGCGATCCTGCGCGCTGCGATGCAGGCACCTTCCGCCGTCAATCAGCAGCCTTGGGAATTCTATGTGGTCACCAGCAAGGAAAAGCTGGAAGCATTGTCGCATGTTAGCCCATATGCCGGGATGACGAAAAACGCGCCTGCCGCCATTGTCTCTGTATACAGGAAAGACTGCATGATTCCGGACTATGCGCAGATCGACATGTCCATTGCAATGGAAAACATGTGGCTGGAGACAGATGCGCAGGGACTGGGCGGTGTATGGCTCGGCATCGCGCCGATCGAGGAGCGCATGAAAGCGGTTGAGCAGATTCTGGACTTGCCGGATACCGTGCGAGCCTTTGCAATCTTCCCGTATGGCTACCCGGCCGAAGAAAGAAAGCAGCAGGATCGTTTTGATCAGAGCAGGATCCATTATATTGTCTGACCAGCCGGAGGTGCAGATTGATGAGTTATGAAGTGATCCAAATGAATCAGAACACCTGGAGAATCGAGGATATGGGCGTCCGCTTTTTCCTCCTCACAGGTACGGACAAGGCGCTGCTGATCGATTCCGGCATGACCGTAAGCAACGCCAAAGATATTGCGGCGGGTCTGACTGACCTTCCGATCAGCCTTCTCAATACCCATGCGGACAGAGATCATATCGGAAGCAACGAACAATTTGAATCTTTTTATATGCATCCGTTGGAGGAGTCGGTCTATAGGCGCTCCGGAAAACGGGGGAGCATCATCCCAATTCAAGAAGGGGATACCCTAGATCTCGGACAGCGAAAGCTGCTTATCATTGAGCTGCCCGGACATACACCCGGCAGCATCGCTGTACTCGATACGGAGAACCGGGTGCTTATAAGCGGGGATCCGATACAGCAGCGCGGCAGAATCTATATGTTTGGATCACACCGGAACATGGAGCAGTACATTCAGAGCTTGGAGCATTTGGAGACGCATATGCCGCAGTTTGATGAGATCTGGCCGTCACATGCGGATCTCCCGATTCCTCCGGATACGATCCAAAAGCTCCATGACGGTACAAAGGAAATCCTGGCAGGAAACGTCCAGGGAGAGCCGGAAGAACTGCACGGGCAAAGCATTGTCGCGTATGATCTGGGCTTCTGTACCATGCTTTGTGATAAATAAAGAAGGAGAGTGAGCTGTGTGCAATTTCTGATCAAAGCCTATGATGGACCCAATATGCTTGAAAAGCGGATGGAGGTTCGGCCAAGACATCTGGAAGGCATGAGCAGGCTGAACGAGCACATCATCTGCGCCGGTGGTCTGCTCGATGAAGAAGGGAAAATGAAAGGCTCTGCCCTGATCATGAATTTTGACAGCCGTGCCGAGCTGGACACATATCTTGCGGCGGAACCGTATGTTATTGAAAAGGTATGGCAGAAGATCGAGGTCGAACCCATGAATGTGGTCATTGCCAACGGAAAGAAACAGTGAAAATCAAACTGACGCCGGACAGAGATATCAAGGTCGAGAGAAAAAGAATCGGGCGCGTCCCGGTCCTGATCCTGCGGCCAAAGGTTAAAGCGCCAGCAGGGGTTGGGCTTTTGTGGATTCATGGCGGCGGCTATATCCTTGGCATGAAGGAAATGGCCTATATGGGGCGGGCGCTGAACCTCGTAAAAAAGTATGGCGTGACTGTACTGTCTCCCGGATATCGGCTGGCATGGCTTAAGCCTTATCCCGCAGCCGTGGAGGACTGTTATACGGTCCTGCGTTATATGGACAGCCATAAAGGAGAGCTTGGAATCGACCGCTTGATGGTTGGAGGAGAAAGCGCCGGAGGCGGGCTCTGCGCCGCGGTATGCATGATGGCGCGTGATCGAGGGATCAACGTGTCTTATCAGTTTCCACTTTATCCGATGCTCAACAACTTCGACACTGACAGTTCCCGCAACAATCATGGGAGAGTGTGGAACACGCGGCGCAATCACCTGGGATGGAAAGTGTATCTTCGCGCAGAGGCGAAAAAGAACGTCTCGCCCTATGCTGCCCCATCCTGGCAGACGGATTATACAAATCTGCCGCCATGCTACACCTTTGTGGGAGACGGGGAGCCTTTCCGCGATGAGACGCTGAAATACGTGGAAGATCTGCGCAAAGCCGGGGTAAATGCGGATGTGGATGTCTATCATACGAACATACACGCATTTGACATGCTTTATCCCGATAATGAACAGAGTATAAAGGCAATCAAGAAATTTGAACTCTGTTTCGCTGAGGCAATTGAAAGTGCAATGTGATTCTTGTGTGAAAATTGAGGCGGAACGAAAATGGAGTATTTGGATATCGCCGACGAAAAAGGCAATCCAATTGGCAAGACTGTCAGTCGGAAAGATGCTCATGAATTTGGCATTCTCCACAGAACTGCCCATGTATGGGTCATTCGTGAAACTCAAGGAAGGGTAGAAGTCTTGCTACAAAAGAGAAGTGCGGATAAGGATTCTTTTCCTGAAATGTACGATACTTCTTCAGCCGGCCACATACCAGCCGGGGATGAGCCGCTTTTATCCGCCATACGCGAATTAAAGGAAGAATTAGGCATCGTAGCGACACTGGAGCAGCTCCATTATGCGGGAACCTTCCGCATTCAGTATGAGAAGGTGTTTCACAATCATTTATTCAGAGATAATGAAGTGACTCAAGTGTTTGTTTACACGGAGCCGGTTCAGATTGAGCAGCTTGTTTTACAGGCATCTGAAGTTTCAGAAGTGAGGTGGTTTGTCCTCAATGAGGTATGGAACGAAATACAGAATGGCAATCGGAGCTATAAATTCCGGAGCGATAGGGCCATCTGCACGGAGTTTTAGGGCCACCGTCACGGACTTTTAAGGCCACCATCACGGAGGCGAAGGCCACTTGTATAATGAGCATGGCGCACAGAATGTGTGACTATGTTCAGGAGGTGGCCATATGACTAACTACCGTGAGATTCTGAGGCTCTATAGCCTCGGAAGCAGTCAGCGCAGTATTGCCAGAGAAGTACAGAGCTCCAGAGATACTGTTGCTGATGTGATCAAGGCTGCGAAAGCAGCCGGTATTACCTGGCCGTTGGATGACGACGTCGCCAACGAAGACATCCAGGAAGTATTGTTTCCTGGGAAGTACGCTTATGCTTCCCCGTACACCGTGCCCGATTACCAGTGGATTCATGCTGAACTGGCAAAGAAGGGTGTAACGCTCACGCTTTTGTGGGACGAATATTGCCGGAAGGTTCGCTCGACTGGCGGTGTGCCTTACATGTACACGCAGTTCTGTGAAAAGTACCGGCGTTGGGCTCGTGTCACGAAGGCGACTATGCGCATCACCCACAAGCCCGGTGACGCCATGCAGGTGGACTGGGCAGGAGATCCTCTGTTCATTACAGATTCTGTCACCGGCGAGCTCACGCCTGCCTACATCTTTGTAGCTGTATTGCCCTGCAGCTGGTATACCTACGCTGAAGCCTGTGATGACATGAAGCAGGAGAACTGGCTCCTCTGCCATGCCTATGCCTACTTCGGCGGTGTCACCCGTCTGTTGATTCCGGATAATGCCAAGACGGCCACGATTACCAACAACCGCTATGAAGTGGTACTGAACCGCAGTTACCAGGAGATGGCTGAGCATTATGGCACGGCAATCGTTCCTGCCCGCGTTCGGAAGCCGGATGACAAGGCTGCTGTGGAGGGCTCGGTTCGCTTCGTCTCCACTTGGATTACTGCTGCGCTGCGGGACCGGAAATTCTTCTCTATTGCAGAGGCGAAGGCCGCCGTACAGGAAAAGCCGGAAGAACTGAACCTCCATCCGTTCAAGAAGCCGCGTACCGGTTGCCGTCTGTCCGCCTATGAGCAGGAAGAAAAGGATTTCATGCAGCCACTTCCGACTCACGCTTATGAGCCGTCTGTCTGGCTTTCACCTAAGGTAGGCTACGATTATCTGGTAAGTGATGGACTTAACAAGTACTTTGTTCCCTATGATTTGATTGGCAAAAAGGTTGAAATCTCTCTGCCAAAATGGATACAATCACATAAAAGCGAAACCGCCCTGAAACCCCTTGAAATCAGGCACTTTACGGCTTTTGCCCCGTCCTCCGCGGCGCTCGGCGAAGGCCGTTTTTCTGTTTTATGCGGTTGACTGACGCCGTGCGCCTGGGGAGGATTCACAGGTTATCGTCTTATTGTGTACGGGTACGGTGGGAATGACGGGACCGGAACGGTATGCTCCGGCCCCGCCTTTTTGCGCTTACAATGTAACCGTGAAACAGACCTCGAAGCCTTTCTGGACGAGCATCAGGAGCCGGTGACGGATTACGACGAAGGGATGGTCCGGAGGCTGATCGAGCGGATCGCGGTCTACAGCGACCACCTCGCCTTTGAATTCAAATCCGGCCTTGAGACCGAAGTTCAGATGTAAACACAACCATCACGCAGACGCTCCTCCGGGGGCGTCTTTTTTACGTTTGGGGGATGGAAAAATCGAAATAACTGTGGTACAATATTTGAGTTATTAGTTGAAATCTTGAGAGAGGATATCCTTATGCTGCGAAATAATGTGGAGCTGGATCTTAAAACAAAACTCATAGAAGGCGAAATGTCGCAAACCGAAATCGCCGATAAGCTGGGTGTAACGGTTTCCTATGTCAATAAGATCACTCGCGGCCGGGAACACATGGTAAATAGGACCTTCGTTGCCATGATGGAGCAGCTTGGTTATGATGTTCGGCTTGTGTATGAGAAGCGAGATGAGACGTGATCTGAGAATCACGGTTGTTCTTTTATAATTTTTGGCAAGGAGGCCGTGAGGCATGACAAAGAATGTATTTGAATTAAATGAGCAGACCCTCTCTGTTATTGAAGAGATCGGCATTCATATGCCCGGCGGATTCTTTATTTATCTGGCGCAGGCTCCTCAGGCACTGGTCTATGCGAACAAAGCCGTATTCAACATATACGGCTGTACAGATCTGGAAGACTTCAAAGCATACACCGGATTTACGTTTAAGGGCTTGATTCACCCGGAAGATTATCAGAGGATTTCTTCTTACATTGCTCAGCAGATAGAAACCGACTCGGACCGGATGGACTTTGTGGAGTATCGGATCATTCGCAAGGATGGAGCTGTTCGCTGGGTGGATGATTTCGGCCATTATACAGAAACAAAAACCTATGGTGGCATACATGTTGTCTTTATCTCGGATATTACGGAGAATGTCCTTTCGCGGGAAAAGCATGAGAAAGACCTGGACAGTATGATTACGGCCATGGCGTCCGATTACCGAAGCGTGTATCACGTTGATATTGATACCGACGACGCAGTCTGTTATCGTGCCGATCCGAGTGATCGGAAGCATCCTCCGGTGGGTGCCCATTTCCCATACCATGCTTGGATCAGTGAATACTGTGACCTCTATGTAGATGACAAATACAAAGAAGGATTCCGGATGTTTTCCAATCCGGACAATATCCGCGCCGTACTCGCTGAAAGCAAAATAATAGCCTATCGTTATCTGGCAAAAAAAGGTGACGGAACGGAGTATTATGAAATGCTGCGCATGGCAGGCGTACGTCACCCCAAAGACAGGGATGATAACATCGTACACGCCATAGGTCTGGGCTTTACAGACATTGACTCAGAAATGAGGGACGCTCTGGCAATAAACCGTGCCCTCAGTGAAGCACTTGCCGCCGCAGAAGAAGCCAACAAAGCAAAGACCGCTTTTCTGTCTAACATGAGCCACGAGATCCGCACGCCTATGAACGCCATTATCGGACTGGACAGTCTGGCGCTGCGTATCGAGGATCTACCTGCCGAGGCTCGGGAGTATTTGATAAAGATCGGGGAAAGCGCTCATCATCTTCTCGGCCTCATCAATGACATTCTGGATATGAGCCGCATCGAGTCAGGCCGCATGGTCATTCGCAAAGAAGAGTTCTCTTTCCGCAACATGCTGGAGCAGATCAACACCATGGTCATGTCCCAATGTGATGAAAAGGGACTGCGCTATGAATGTAAGATGCTCGGCGGTGTCAGTGATTACTACATCGGCGACGACATGAAGCTCAAGCAGGTGCTGATCAACATACTATCGAATGCGATTAAGTTTACGAACGCGCCAGGGAGCGTGATGCTGACGGTAGAGCGCACCAACCTTTTCGAAGACCATTCTACCATCAAATTCTGCATCAAAGACACGGGCATTGGCATGGATAAAGAATTTATCCCGAAAATCTTTGATGCATTTACGCAGGAAAATAGTGGCAGGAGCAACAAGTACGGCAGCACGGGCCTCGGCATGGCCATTACGAAAAATATGATCGAGCTGATGAACGGCACAGTTTCCGTTGAATCGGAAAAAGGTGTCGGGACAGAGTTTACCGTTATCATTTCGCTGAACAACAGCAACAATCAAGGACCATCCACGTACTTTATCAACCAGAAGGATATACGGATTCTGGTGGTGGATGATGAAGAGGTTGCGGCAGAGCACGCACGTATCATACTGGATGAAGCGGGCATCAAGGCAGATACCTGCTATGATGGGAAAACAGCCCTGAAGATGCTGGAGGTACAGCATGCCAAGCATGAACCTTACAATCTTGTCCTGCTTGACTGGAAGATGCCAGAGATGGATGGCGTTGAAGTAGCGAGGAAAATACGGGAGCAATATGATAAAGAAACAACTGTGATCATCCTGACCTCGTTCAACTGGGATGAGATTTTGGAAGAAGCGATACATAGCGGCGTCGATAGTTTCCTGGCAAAGCCTCTGCTTGCATCCAACGTGCTTGATGAGTTTGAGCGGATAGCACGTAAAAACAATATGACCCTCTTCAAAGAGAAGAAACGTGCTGAGCTGAAAGGCAGAAGAATCCTAATGGCTGAGGATGTGTTCATCAACGCGGAAATCATGAAGCAGCTCATTACCATTCGAGAAGCAGAAATCGACCACGCAGAAAACGGCAGAATTGCGCTGGAGATGTTTGAAGAAAGTCCGGTTGGCCACTACGATGTGATCTTGATGGATGTGCGTATGCCAGAAATGGATGGTCTGGAGGCAACAGAGGCTATTCGGAAACTGAACAGGCCGGATGCAAAAACAATCCCCATCATTGCTATGACAGCTAATGCGTTTGACGAAGATGTGCAGCGCTCCCTGCAGGTAGGGATGGACGCTCATCTGACCAAACCCGTAGAATCCGAACGCCTGTATCAAACACTGGAAGAACTGATCTGGGAGTACGATACGAAAAAATAAAACAGGTTATGACCATTCGACATGTTCCCACGAACCTCCAAAGGGCAAATACCGGTGGATATGTTCCTGGCGAACCTAAAAACCGTGGATATGTTCCTGGAGGCAAAAGTGCGAACAGGCAGAATCGTGGATTCGCCGTTCCGTATCTGTGAATGTATCGCGCTGTGACATCCGAGAAGATCGGGACATTCCGGGCCAATTCAGCAGGCTGATCCAGAAGTATGGCATCACGCCAGACCAGCTTCGAATCGAGATTACGGAAACCGCGTTTGCAGAAAACCCGGATCTACTGATCAGTAATACAAATAAGCTCCGGGAACTGGGCTTCCAGGTCGAGATGGATGATTTTGGAAGTGGCTATTCTTCCTTGCATATGCTCAAGGAGGTACCTGTTGACCGCATCAAGCTGGATCTACATTTCCTGACATCATCAGGAGACCAGAAAAAGAGTCGCACAATTGTCGGCTGCATGATTCAGATGGTGGAGCTGCTGGAAATGAAGATGATCGCAGAAGGGGTAGAGACCGTCGAGCAGGCGGAATTCCTTCGCCATCGGGGTTGTCCCGAAATGCAAGGCTATTATTTCTTTAAACCCATGCCGGTTGAGGAATTTGAGAAGTTGAGTGAAGAAATCTGAAAGAAGGACTGTTTATGCATTCGATTAAAACCAAGATAACCGCTATGACAGTCTGCGTCATCGTGATAGCAAGGAAACCATAACGATTCAGCACCCTGAAAAAATGGACAAAAGATGAATGGGAGCTTGCTCACCGGACAATGATGAAAAAATGGATGGAAAGTATAAAGGAAGTGAATTGAATGGGAAGATACAGCTTTGACAAGTATACAAAGGCAGCTTTAGAAAACTCTGTAGTACCCATTGGAGTATACCAGATAGTGGATGGACAGGTGGTGACCCTGATTGCATCGGATGGATTATGCGATCTGTTCGGATATAAAACCAGGGCTGAAGCTATCGAGAAGATGAACAATGATATGTACTGGAACGTCCATCCTGATGATGCGCAAAGGGTTGTGGCGGTGGCGGTCGGGTTTATAAAAGAGGATAAACCGTATAACCTTGTCTGCAGAGTCAAGGTAGAAAACCGTTACCGCCTCATCCACACAAGGGGCAGGCATATTGTGACCGAAACAGGTGAACGACTTGCGGTGGTATGGTACATCGATGAAGGCGCGGTCGTATTGGATGCGGCGATAGCGGAGGAAGAGATAAAAATCGAAGAACTGAAAACATCCATGAATTCCCTCCTTAACAACATGCCTGCCATGGCATTTACCAAGAATGTTGAAAATGGTACTTACCTGGCCTGCAACCAGATGTTTGCCGAGTATGCGAAACGGAAAAACCCGGAAGCTGTGGCAGGGCTCACAGACCATGATATTTTTGATAATAAAACGGCGGATCATTTTGTGACCGATGATAAGATTGCCCTGTCCATGGATGAACCTTACATCTTTTTTGAGGATGTACCGGACGCGGCCGGAATCCGCACCGTCTTCAGACGACAAAGCTGAAATTCATTGACACAGCAGGCAGGCTTTGTCTGCTCGGGATGTCAATGGACGTCACGGAGATGATGAATGCGCAAAAAGAAAAAGATCAGGCAAAGGCGGCTTATCAGAAAGCTCTGAATACAAGCGCGATTTATGAGGGAATACTTGATGCCCTGTCCGGGGATTATTTTGATCTGTATTATGTCGATTTGGAGACGGGTGAATATACCGAATACGGATCCTGGACCGAGGAGGGCCAGAGGTCGACAGAAAAACGAGGGGCTGATTTCTTCGCGGAAAGCATGGAAAATTCCAAGAATTTTATTTATGAGGAAGATCTGGAACTGTTTACGTCGGCGCTTAATAAAGAGAAACTGCTGGAAGGAATCAGGAAACACAGGACATGCATTTATTATTACCGTTTGCTAATAGACGGGATTCCGACCTATGTCAGCATGAAGGTTACACGGGTCGTGGGGGATGACAGACATATCATCATAGGCATCAGTAACGTGGATACACAGATGAAGGACCGGATCGCTGCGGCGCGTGCGCTGGAGGACAGGAAATCTTATCTGCGCCTTTCCGCTCTGAACGGAAACCTGATTGTACTGTATTATGTTGACCCTGAAACGGGAGAGTACACAGAGTTCAGCTCTTCAAGGAGCTACAAGGATCTTGGAATTGCAAATCATGGAACTGATTTCTTCAAAGAAACATATCAGAACAGCCTGAAGACGGTTCATCCTGAAGACCTGGCCATGTTTCATGCACAGGTCAGCAAAAAGAACATCCTTGCGGCTATTGAGCGGGACGGGGTGTTTATCCTGGACTACCGCTTGCTGAACGACGAGCTTCCGACTTATGTGAGACTGCGTGCAGCAAAGGTTGAGGAAAACGGAAAATCTCTGCTGATCATCGGCCTGCTCGATGAAGACGCGCAGGTGAGGCAGGAACAGGAATATGCACGAAATCTCTCAGCCGCCAGAAAAATGGCGACCATCGATTCCCTGACAGGAGTCAAAAACAAAAATGCCTATGTGCAATGGGAAGAGATAATAAATGAGAGAATTAATGAGGGGACACAGGAACCGTTTGCAGTCGTGGTCTGCGATATCAACAACCTGAAAGCAGTCAACGATCTGTACGGGCATAAAGAAGGAGATGTATGTATAAGGGATGCCTGTATAAAAATCTGCAGGGTTTTCAGCCACAGTCCTGTATTCCGAATAGGGGGAGATGAGTTCATTGTCATTCTGTCCGGGGAAGACTATTACCGGCGGGATGACCTGCTGAATCAGATCAATGCCATTCCGAAAGACCGCTCGAAGATCAGGATCGGAGAAACCGTGTCTGCGGGCATGTCGGAATATGACAGGGATAAGCACCGTTCTTTTCTGAATGTTGCTGAAGAAGCAGACAAAGCCATGTATGCGAGAAAGCAACATCTGAAAGAGACCATACTGAAAAA
>OMVU01000083.1 GCA_900314565.1 uncultured Eubacteriales bacterium | reverse complement strand
GTAAAGATCCGCCAGAAGTATTCCTTAGGGAAGGCTGTGGAAGATCCCGAAGGATAGGGGGCTCATGGACAGTCCCGGATACGTACGGCCGGCCGGAAATGGTCCGAAAGGGGAAACTGGTACGGCGGTCAAATATCTTAAAAAACAGAGGGCTTTTAAAGCCCGCAGGTTTTTTGATACCACCTCCATAGGACGCGGATCAGCACCGCATGGGGGTGGAGGTTCATGAAGAAGAACAGTTCGTAGAAAGGGTGTTCATGGAAGTTCACATGCGGGGGAACTTCATCGACATAATGATGGATCTCATAGGGAGCACCGGCCAGCATATATTGCCGGTCTGTCCAGTTATCTCTGTGCATTGTTTTCCTCACAGTCTGCCTGTTACGTGTCTATGTACGTCTGAATGCAGATGATTTAGATTGAACTCGCTGTCCCGGTGGTACTCCAGACAGTTCAGGCTGCGATTGTGTCCGCAGCACCAGCCCAGTTCCACCGGCATCCCGCCAAAACAGTGATCGCGCATCACATCTGCGGCGGGGAGGTCCTGAAGCAGAGGCTCGGTCGGCACATAGCCGGTGCCCTCCGGAAGAGGTACCTGTGCGAGAGCAGGAAGAATTTCCGATACAGCGTCTTCGAGACCGGTGATAACTCTGCCATACGGGATGAATTCAGGATCGTGGACGGAATAGATTGTCATGATGTTGTTCTCCTTTGAAGTGATGTTTTACAGCAGGTATATGCGATCCTCTGTGCAGAATGGAATTGTGTGAACGATTCAAACAATCTGCACAAGCCTTAGAACTTCTTCATGAACGGAAGATGTGGAATGAACAAAAGCCGCGTTGTCCGAGCGAAGCGAGTTCGCGTCTTTTGTGAATGCTTTTCCACAGCTTTCGTGAATGTTAGAAGTTCTTGGCGCGGAAGCCGTTTGAATGTTCATACAATTCGCATGAGGCACAGAGTATCGCAGGACCCTGAACAGATTACAGAATTCCTTTAAGGGCCGGATAGAGCTTTTTCCACACCTGATATCCGGACTCGTATGCCTCCATCAGGGCCGGCTCAGGGACGGTCGTCTCCCTGACAGATGTCAGCGCTTTCGCACAGGAGCAGACATCGGGGTATTCTCCGCAGGCAACGGAAGCCAGCATGGCCGCGCCGTAGCCGGGACCCTGCTCTGTCTGGGGAAGCTCCAGAGTGATTCCCAGAACGTTGCTGAGGATCTTTCGCCAGACAGGACTCTTCGCGCCGCCACCGCAGATTCTGCTGACATTTACTTCGATTCCCTGTGCACGGGCGATTTCGAGGCAGTCACGGAAGGCAAAGGCCACGCCCTCCATAACGGCCAGTGTCAGGTCCTCTCTGGACGTATCCATGCGAAGTCCCAGAAATGCTCCTCTGGCAGATGGATCGTTGTGGGGGCTGCGCTCGCCCATCAGATAGGGAAGATAGAAGACGTCGTTATGGCCGAGCTTCTCTTCGGCGATCCGGGCCTGTTCCCCGCTGTAGTCATCGGTCTTCAGGATATCCTCGATCCACCACTTGTTGCAGGAAGCGGCGGAGAGAATGCAGCCCATCAGATGGTACCCTCCGTCAGCATGAGGGAAGCTGTGCAGTGCGTTGTGGGGGTCCACGCTGAAGTTTTTGTCGGTAATGAAAATCGTTCCGGATGTGCCGAGGGAAATGTTGCATCCACCTTCTCCCACGACACCGCATCCGACAGCCGCTGCGGCATTATCACCTGCACCGGCGCAGACCCTGACGTTCGTCGAAAGCCCGGTCGCGTCTGCCGCTTCCTGCGTGAGAGTTCCCACGCATTCCCAGCTCTCATAGAGACGGGGCATCTGCTCCTCACTGATGCCGCAGATATCCAGCATGGGGGCGCTCCAGCACTTGTGCTCCACATCCAGAAGGAGCATCCCGCCGGCATCTGAACAGTCAGTACAGTGAATACCGGTCAGCCTGTAATTGATATAATCCTTGGGAAGCATGATCTTTGTGATCCTGGCGAAAAGCTCCGGCTCATTTTCCTTCATCCAGAGGAGCTTTGGGGCAGTAAATCCCGCAAAGGCGATATTTGCAGTGCGCTCGCTCAGGACTTCCTTCCCGATTTCATTATTGAGATATTCCGTCTGGGCCTGTGTGCGACCGTCATTCCACAGGATAGCAGGACGGATCACTTCGTCCTGATCGTCCAGAACTACAAGGCCATGCATCTGGCCTCCGCAGCCGATTCCGGCGACCTTTCCGGCGTCAAAGCCTTCGAGCAGCTTCGGGATTCCCAGCTTCACGGCTTTCCACCAGTCGGAGGGGTCCTGCTGGCTCCAGCCGGGCTGGGGAACTCCAGAGGATATTCCTCAGAGACAATATTCAGAATATTACCTTTTTCATCTGTAAGGAGAAATTTGCAGGCGGAAGTGCCAAGATCGATCCCAATATAAAGCATCGCGTGTCCCTCGCTTTTATTCATAGTCCGGTTCAGACGCCTGCGAAAGTGTGTGCCGCTGCGGAATTGAAGAATGCCTGAATTGTACGTATATTTTCATTTTCACACAGGGTTTCGCAGTTGCCTGACAGTCTGCTTTTCAACTAAGATATATGATACAGGAAATGCGGCGGCCGTGCATTGGCAAAGTATTTGGTTTATTAGACAATGTTAAGGTCATTGTGAAAAAGGACGTTCCTGAAAGGATGATTAAAAAGAACCTGGTCATTTCCAACATATAAAGAAATAGTTCTTAAGTGATAAATGGCTATGGTATAAAGAAACAGAAGATAATATCATATTAGTGGGCGCAGGAAAACATCTTAGTAGACGCAGTAAAATGCCTGCTGTCAGGTGATGACAGATTTCTTATTCAGCAGGCAGTCGGAGCAGAGAAGCATCACCTGGGAAGAGACACGGTCTGACAGTATGTGGACGGGGCGGTTTCAGGTCCTGTGAGTCATGGGAGGTAATATTGGATGTTTCCTGGAAGAAAGAAACGGATACTGAGATATTTCGATGCACGGTTCGGGAAAGACCCGATGGATTCAGCGGATGCGCTGCGCTGCAGAGACCGTCTGCCGCAGATCCGTATTCTGAACGATACGCTTTCCGATACAGGGAAAGGAAATCCTTATGCCGTCGATGAGGTCACATGGACAGATCTTGAAATGGACGAAGTTTTTATAAGGATGAATCAGACCGGCAGCTATATCGGAGAACAGGTCCTGTATCAGACCCTGCGCAATGGCAGTGAGACATTTTTCCGGGAGAACCGGGACTGGATGAAGTCGCTTCATGAAAACCGGGATCTTATGCAGGAGCTGGTACTGCGATTTTATCCGATCGGGAAACGACAGGAAAGTTATTATCTTCCGAAGTTCTTTGCGGATGCCGGCCTGCTGCGGCCGGAACACAGCTGGGTATTCCGGGTCCTGCAGCTGGTCCTGGCGGCGTCCGTCGTGTCGGCATTTATTTTCCGGTCCACACCATGCTATGTGGTACTGGCACTCAGCGTGATCATCAATTTTATCGTCTATTTGATGATGAAGATGAAATATGATGTGCTGCTGTCTTCCATGTCGGGGATCGGACAGGTGCTCCAGTTATATGACTGGTGCATAAAGAACAATGAGGTTCCGCAGCCCGAAAGCGGTGATGTCACCGATATTTCCCGCCGGTTGAGGAAGATCAGGAAAAAGATCGGAGTCCTCATCTATACAAAGAGGGCCGGGATGACAGGAGATATTCTGGGACTTCTGTTTGATTATATACTTGGGATCACTCTGATGGATGTTGCGCGGATCGACGGGATCCTCCGGATGATCGATGAGAACTGGGCCGCTGTTACAGAGGCGTTTTCCTACGTCGGAAAACTGGACGCTGCCATCAGCATCCTCTCTTTCAGGACCAGTCTGCCTGACTGGACGTTACCGGAACTGACTGATCAGGGAGAGATCGTATCACAAGGGATCTATCACCCGCTGATCAGGGAACCTGTCACGAATGACGTCACGCTCGTTGACCGGGCGATCCTGACCGGAGCAAATGCATCCGGAAAATCAACGTTCATGAAGAGCCTGGCCGTGAATGCCGTACTTGCTCAGACCATCGATACGGCATGCTGTGAGTCTCTGTCGCTGCCCCGGCTCAAAGTCATGACATCCATGGCGATCCGGGATGATGTGGTCTCAGGAGAAAGTTACTATGTGCGGGAAGTACGTTATCTGAAGAGGATGCTCGACGAGATTGGTCAGGAAACGCTGACTCTGTGCGTGATCGACGAGATCCTCAAGGGGACGAATCAAAAAGAGCGTCTGGCAGCATCGGAAGCCGTGCTGAAATATTTTACACATTTTCCGGATTTCTGTCTGATCGCAACACATGATATGGAACTGGTGAACAAGCTGCAGGAACTGTATGCCCCCTATTATTTTGAGAGTCATGTCACGGAGAACAATGTCACGTTCGACTACTGCATCCACCCCGGTCAGGGAGGGGAAAGTAATGCATTGGCATTGCTGCGGGCATTCGGCTTCCCGGATGAGATCATTCAGGATGCAAATGCAGCTGTCGCGGAGAACTGATCCCCGTCCGACAGACAATGAAGACAAAAATTACGAACAGGAGATCTGCTATTATGGAGAACAGAGAACGACTCGGAAGCCGACTGGGCTTTATCATGCTCTCGGCGGGCTGTGCGATCGGCTGCGGCAATGTGTGGAAATTCCCGTGGATGTGCGGGCAGTACGGCGGCGGGAGCTTTATGCTCGTATACCTGATCTGCCTTGTGCTGTTGGGAACGCCCGCGCTGGTCATGGAATTTTCAGCGGGTCGTGCGGCACAGACCAGCCCGATCTATATGTATCAGAAACTGACAAGGCCCGGCACAAAATGGGGTGCCTGGGGATACATTGCGCTGATCGGCAATATTGCGCTGATGGCATTTTACTGCGTGGTGACCGGTTGGATCGTCTATTATTTCTGCCGCTTTGCGACCGGCTCCATCGACTCGCTGGGCTTCGTCCCCATGATCAGCAGCCCCGGCATCAACGTGATCTACCTGCTGGTGACAGTGGCAGCAGCGTTCTTTATTCTCAGCTTCAATCTGCAGGGCGGACTCGAGCGCGTGACCAAATTCATGATGTGCGCGCTCCTGGTGCTTCTTCTGGTACTCGCCGTGCACAGCCTGCTGCTTCCCGGCGCGGCGCAGGGCCTGAAATTCTACCTGATCCCTGATTTTTCAAAAATCAATGGCAGTGTCATCGTGGGCGCGATGAATCAGGCTTTCTTCACACTCTCCGTAGGCATGGGCGGCATGGCCATCTTTGGCAGCTATATTGACAAGGATCACACACTTATGGGTGAGGCAGTCCATGTCATCGCGCTGGATACATTTGTCGCTGTTATCGCGGGACTCATCATGTTCCCGGCCTGCTTCTCCTACGGCCTTGAAGTAAATGCGGGACCGAGCCTTCTGTTCGACACGATGGCGACCGTCTTCCGGAATATGGCCGGAGGACGCTGGTGGGGCACTCTCTTCTTCCTCTTCATGGTCTTTGCGGCCATGTCCACAGTACTGGGAGTCTGTGAGAACATCCTGGCCATGGTGCTCTTCTGCAGACCAGATCAGTAAAGTGGAACCGGAGGGTACAGTGCCGCAGGCTGAGGAACTTGCGTCAGTGTCTCAGGATGCAGACAGTGAAGCGGCGCTGCATCCTGCGAAGAACGATACCGAAGTTCAGATTGTGGAAGGTGAAGGTATTCTGCATCCTGCGGAGGACAGTCAGCCTGAAAGCGAGGAAGCTGCTCCGGCCCTTTATGGTGCGGGAGCGGACGACCCCCTTGCAACTGCGGGAAACTGCATTCCCGCTCTGTATCTGTCAATTGATCCGGAAGAGTTTCAGAAAATACTGGACAGTCCGGATCACAGCTATCGCTCGCATGAGGGAACTGTGCGCATTGAACTGCCCGAAGGCTACATCGGAGAATTCGCGGAACCGGATCCTGCGGGAATCGACAGGGACCTTGCGCTGGAGTTCATAAGGGGCAGGGGAAATTCCACTTGGGGAGCGGAGAAGAATCCGTTTAAATTCAAGCTGGAAAAGAGTACCGATCTGCTCGGGATGGGAAAGAATAAGCATTGGGTCCTTCTGGCAAATCACTATGATCTGAGCCTTCTTCGAAACAGTGAGGAAGCAGGTAAATGAAAATATTTCGGAGCTTCTTACCAAAGTCAACAGCACGGTCACCTATATGGACGGAGAGGAGACCCTGTTTTCCAGGACAGTGCGGAGCGGCTCCCGATTTGCGGATTCGCTGAATACGGAGAAACCCGAAAAAGACGGTTTTCTGTTCCTGGGATGGGTGACTCCGGACGGTGTGCATCCGGATCCTTACGGTTATGTGAATACGGACATTACCCTCCTGGCCGACTTTATCAGAGATGGAGACGCTACCAGACCGGATCATATTTTCTTTGAGCCGTACGACAGATGGATCAGTATAAATACAGGAGGGGCAATGCTCTTCTATGTGCTCGTGCCCGAAGACGTACAGGACACAAGGGTCAGCTGGACAGTCGAGGACCCGGAAATCGCGCAGCTGATGGTGAGCAGTGACCGGATCATAATCATCCCGCAGAAAATCGGTGACACGGTCATTACCGGGACGATGAAGTCGGGACTTTCGGAGTCGCTGGTCCTCCATGTATACGACCCTGAAGATTTTCCGTTCCGGGAATTTACCTCTGCAGTTCCTGCTGAAACGGAGCTCACTCTTTATGTCGGTGAGAGTGGGCAGGTGAAGTTCCTTCTGACTCCGGAGAACAGCCGCCCTTCGCTGATTTTTGCGTCCGATGACGAAGAGACCGCTTTGGTGGAAGAAGATTTCGGTATCGTGACAGACATTGCTCCGGGAACCTGCAGGATCACAGTCAGGGATCCTTTCAGTGATGTAGAGACGGAGTTTACGGTGATCGTGCTGGAGAGACCTGTTCCGGAGGACGGGAACGATCCGGGAGAAGCCCCGGAGAGAACGGATGAAGAGAAGGTACCGGGAAATCCGGCTGATGAGAAGACTCCGGAGGAACCGGCTGCTCATGATATTACAAATATGTCAGCAGGGAAGATGCAGCCGGAGAGAACAGGTGTCAGAGCCTGTTTGGGTGACAGAAAGGCCGGCCATCAAAAAGGGGTTGCGTATACCCGGAGCGGCGGACAGAGCAGGCATGCGCCGGATACCGGGGATGTCAGTGATGTAAGAATATGGATCCTTCTGGCGCTGGTTTCACTGACAGGAATGATTGGTGTACGGAGAAAATACAGACCGAGCTGAAATCTGACGTATCAGAGATTGAGGACCAGGTGCTTCGGAAGAGGCACTCCCGGCATGGGAGCGCTGCAAGGAGGAACTGTGAAAAAGCGATGCCCTCTGCTCAGTTCTGGTAATATTCATCCCGGATTCCGAGCAGTTCCTGGAGAGCGGGCTTTGTTCCATTTTCCATGGTATAGTAGGAAAATGAAAAGGCATCTTCCATAGAAATGACTCCCGAATCCAGAAGCTGCAGCAGCATTTCAATATATCCGCTCATCACGTTGTCCAGGATGACATACTCCCTGCTGTTCTCCGGATAATCCGGGAAGTTCCCGTCCTTTTTCAGCGCATCCTTAAGCGTCTGGCGATATGCGCGGGAAAAGGTACTGCTGTGATAGTCGATCACGAGCGGCTTAAGGAAGACACGATTTTCCTCATATGCTCTCTGAAGTGCATCAAGCAGTCCGATAAAGCGGGCTTTCCCTTCTCCTTCTGTAGCCAGGACCTCTTCCAGAATGGACAGCTGCCGTTCCTTGATACCGGAGAAAATGTCTTCTACTGCCTGAAAATAAATATAGAAAGTGGAACGATGAATTCCGGCGCGCTGTACGATTTCCTGTACGGTAACGCGCCGGAATTTTTTTTCCAGATACAGGTCCCAGAATGCACGCTCTATTTTGGCTCTGGTACGGCTGCGCGCGGCGGTATATTCGGACATGATGATTTTCTCCTTAAATATCAGAACATCGAGCGGAGTTATTCGCGATCCGCTTGCGATACGTTGAACGAAATGGGACTGTTCATGTGATTTCCCAAAAATGACAGGGTTTCACATTTACCTCGTCATTATAACAGAGAAAAGCATCAATGGGACGAAAATCCGACATAATGACGGAATTTGTTCGTTGAAGGCAGTGACAGCCGGATGATAAAATGACAGTGTCAATAATTACCTGATGCAGGGGAAGATGTGGAGGGAGACAGCGATGAAAGCAATCGTGATCTATGAAGCAGGCGGACCGGAGAAACTGATCCACAAAGAGGTCCCGGTGCCGGAGGTGAAGCCGGGCTGGTCCCTGGTCAGGATCATCGGGCGCGGCGTCAACCACTCTGAGATCTTTACCCGTGAGGGACAGTCTCCGTCTGTAACATTTCCCAGAATTCTCGGGATCGAGTGTGCCGGGGTGATCGCGAAGACGACGGATCCGGAAAGACTGCCTGAAGGGGAGAAAGTCATTTCGATCATGGGAGAGATGGGAAGAGCGTTTGACGGAGGCTATGCAGAGTACGCGCTTCTTCCGAATCACCAGATCTATCCCGTGACCACGGATCTGCCGTGGGAGACTCTGGCAGCGCTGCCCGAGACCTATTACACAGCCTATGGATCCATGAAGAACCTGCGCATCCTCGCGGAGCGTATATCTCAGTGGGGGATTGACACCCGCCACTGAGACTGGTTTGTTATCAACCGCCTGAAGAGGCGGGGGTCATCACACACTGAGATATGTTCTGAGAGGAGAAATCCCCATGATTCAAAAAATAGGGGAATATATTGCGGCCCATCCGCAGCAGCTTGCAGGGCAGATCGCCGCACATATTGGGATCAGTCTTATCGCGCTTCTTGCCGCGGCTTTGATCGGAATCCCATGCGGCTGCCTTGCCGCAGGAATCAGGAAAGGTGAATCCATCATCGCAGCGCCCTTTGAGATGCTCAGGGTCGTGCCATCGCTGGCTGTTCTGATCCTTCTCATCCCTGTCATGGGGACGGGCATTCCGCCTGCAGTGACGGCCCTGACGATTCTCGCTATTCCACCGGTCCTGCTCAACACGGTCGTGGGTTTTCGGTCGATTCCGGATTTCATGATCGAGTCGGCCAGAGGAATCGGGATGACGGAGAGGGAACTTTTCCGGCGGGTCAAAGTACCGGCTGCATTGCCGATGATCCTTGCAGGTCTGCGCACAGCGCTGGTCGAGGTGGTTGCGAGCACGACGCTTGCGGCAAAGATCGGTGCAGGCGGTCTGGGAGAGATCATTTTCACCGGACTGGGACTCTATCGAATGGATCTGCTCGTGCTGGGCGGCGGGCTGGTCGCAATTCTGTCGCTTGTGTCCGGAGGGGTGTTTGATATTCTGACCAGAAGGCTGTTCAGATATAAGTATGTATAAGTGTCACCTGAAAACCGTTTGATCTGTGAGGAGGAGAATGAGATGAAAAATGTTGTGAAAAAAGGAATAGTCCTGCTGTTTACAGCATCTTTGATATTGGTGCTTGGTGCCTGCGGCGGCAAGTCGGCCGGTTCCGGAGGGGCAGCGCAGGCAGAGGCAGGATCCGCAGGAACCGGGTCGGTGATCGTAGGATCCAAAGATTTCACGGAAAATGAGATTGTCGCAGAAATCTATGCCCTTGCACTGGAAGACGCCGGATTCACGGTGGAGCGCAAGATGAACATTGCCGGATCGGTCGTCCACACCAGTATAACGAGCGCGGAGATCGACATTTATCCGGAATATACCGGAACAGGTCTCATCACGATTCTGGGGATGGAGGCGCTGACGGATCAGGACGCAGTCTACAACTCGGTCAAAGAAGCTTACAATGAACGGTTCAATATCACCTGGCTCGACTACGCCGAGGCCAATGACGGCCAGGGACTCTTCATCAGCAAAAAGGCAAGTGATGAATACGGCATCACGAACATTTCCCAGCTGCAGGCAAACGCTGACAAGCTCCGCTTCTGCTCACAGGGTGAATTTGATGAGAGAGAGGACGGTATTCCCGGTCTTACGAAGCTCTACGGTGAATTTAACTGGAAATCTTCCAAAATCTATGACAACGGCCTCAAGTGGGAAGTAGTCGATAACGATGAGGCGGACGTCGCAACTGCCTATACGACAGAGGCCCGTCTGACCGAGACGGATAAATTTGTTCTTCTGGAAGATGACAAGCACATGTGGCCGCCCTATAACCTGGCACCGATCGTCAGAAATGAGGTGCTGGAGAAGTACCCGGAGATCGCTGACATCCTCAATAAGGTGTCTGCAGCGCTCGATACGGAGACGATCACGAAACTGAACGCGCAGGTGGATATTGAGGGAGAAGAGTACGAGGACGTCGCTTTGGACTTCTACAAGAACATTAAGTGAAAGAGGAATAAAGCTTCCGGCGGATCGCAGACGTGCTGAGGGGCAGGCGCTGACGCGCCGCGCACGTCGCAGCAAGAACGCTGAAGTGTTCCTGAAGGAGAAAACAGAACATGCCGATCATTCAATATGACAATGTCTGTAAAAAATTTGATAACAGCGGCAGGATGGCAGTTCCTGATCCCGCTTTATTTTACCGTGACTTATTCGGTCGTCTACCAGATTCAGAAGCATTACACGCTGGCTACGGTCATTTCCGCCCTGCCGGTGCTTCTTGTAATTTGCTTCGCGGAGATCTTTTCACGGGTGGATACGGAGCTGTTCTGGTGGTCGTTTTTCCTGGGCGGTCTTATAACAGTATGCGTGCAGCTGGCGGCCTCTGCAGTTATATGGAAAAAGCAGAAAAACTGCCGTTATCTGTCATTGATCCCGCAGCAGGATGAGGAACCGTCGCTGCTTCTTTCCAGTGCATATACGGAGGAAGATACGCAGAAAGCGCTGCAGGAGGCAGAAGCGTTCCTGAAAGAGCAGAAGATCAGCAGGAATACAGCAGATCAGGCTGTTCTCTGTATGGATGAGATTTTCCACAACATCATCCAGCATGCGAAAGTCAGGAAAACAGGGTATTACAATGCACGGCTCCGGATCGGCCAGGCTCTGCACGTAACGGTGCGGGATGACGGGACTCCCTTTAACCCTGTATTGACAGAGGAACAGCTGGAGGACAGGAACCGCCTGTCGCCGGAGGCAGCGCCGGGTCTTCGGATCATCAACCGTATGAATTCCGAGATCAAATACAGCTTTGTCTGCAGTCAGAATATGCTGCAGCTGCGATGGGATCTTTCATAAAAAAATGCTATAATGGATCAATAATAACAAAAACTTCCCACATTCAGATTCTAAAGGCTCCCGGAATAAATATTTCCACGTCGGGACGCTCCCGCTCGCTCGCACTGGCAGCGGTACTAACTTTCTTTTGAAGCGTTCGCTTTAAAAGAAAGAAGTACCGGCCGTGCTCGGACGCCCTCCTTTGGAAATTATTTATCTCAGTGGGGAAGACCCCCGCTTCTGCAAGCGGGGGATAGGTCAATATCCTGCTCGTCTCAGTGGGCGGGTTTCAATCCCCCACTGAGATAAACGCCTCCGGCGGATCGCAGCCGCGCAAAGAGGAAGGTGCTTCGCACCATGCGCGGCGCGGCAAGAACGCTAAGGCGTTCTTGAATCTCGGTCGCCACCACACTAATGTATGTGGGAAGTTTTCGATGATAACTGATAAAGGAGATTACCATGGGTACTGATGACAGGAATATCACTTCTGAAGTGGAAGCTGTATTGGATGAACATGTGCGCCCGTACCTCGCCACACACAGCGGGGATATGAAAGTACTGGGCGTGGAAGGAGGCGTCGTTTTCTTCCAGCTGACCGGGCGCTGCGCGGGATGCGCCGCCGCCAACCAGACCAGCGAGGATCTGATCAACAGAGAGCTGATCGAGCACGTGCCGGGCATAAAAAAAGCCGTTCTGGCAAACGGCATCAGTCCGGAGCTGCTCGAGCAGACTTTAGCGCTCCTGCGCGAGCATCCCAGTTTCTGAGTTCATTCTTTATCGCGCTTTTCCTCGCGGCTTCAGTCGTGAGATACGCGCGCAAAATGATACTTGCCTTCATCGTGAGTACGATCCCGCGATGAAGAAGGAGGTTTCCCCTCCTGATCCGGTCCGCCCGGTCATCAGATCTGAAGATGACCGGGCGGACTTTATTTTAGGCATAGAATGCTGAATTTAAGCTGTTTGTTGCACTGTATCTTAAGGAGTCACTCAACATGCACAGAATATAATGCAAACAGAAACGCCTGAAAAGCCGGAAAAAAATCCAACTGGTAAACTGAACAAAAGAGCTATTTCTGCTTTGAATCCTTCACACCCAGCCGATAGCCCTGCGGTGTATAGCCGGTAGCCTCGCGGAACACCTTGCCGAAGTAGCTGACGCTGTATTATTTTAATTATAGAAACTCGTAACATGCTGTCGGCATGATCAGGAATAACGGACGAAATACTGCAGCAGTGATGCGCATCTGTTTCTCGAACCTCTGCTGAATGAGTTCCTTGAACAGTATCCCGATGTTATGATCTCCCTGCGGGGAGACAGCGGCTTTGCCACTCCGGAGATCTATGATCTCGCGGAGACCCAT
>OMVU01000092.1 GCA_900314565.1 uncultured Eubacteriales bacterium | reverse complement strand
CACCATTCCCGCTGCAAAGAGACTTGTGATGATGGCGAAGACAGAATTGGACGGAATATCATTTGTAACAAAGATCTTCACGATATACACGTAAATGATTGCCATGGCCAGGATCAGCATGGGTTCCAGCACATACAGCACACAGGCTTTGGAAAACCTGCCGACTCCGCCCTTCTTCACGGACAGCACAAGGAGCATCGCAGGAACGTAAATACTGCCCGCAAGGAAGATCTCCACTCTTTCGATAAAGCTGTGGGTATGAAAGATCAGCGTGTCAAAGATAAAAATGATCATAGCAAGGCCTGCGGCAAACAGACCGTATACCACACTGGTGCGTATAAGGCCGAAGAATGTCTTCAGACAGTAGGCTTCAAAGGGATCTTTCAGGCGCCGGTACATGTGATACAGGGAGGCCAGACCGAGGCAGGCAAAATAAGATATATAAAAATCCCGGAATACTTCCCGGGCTTTCATGATATCCATACCCAGAAAATATTCTCCTTCGAACCAGGACAGATACGTCAAAAACGCAGCAGCAGGTATTGCGATTATATAGCCTGCAATCCAGATGGTTCACTTATATCTAAAATATTCCTCCACAAAGAGGGTCTGCGCGGAAAAGGCAGCAAGAAACACTATGATCCTTTCGCACCATTCTGTGTCAAAATTACAATCGACAATGACAGCACCGATCGCGGCTATGATCACGATACAGCCCAGAGTCAGGGGATACTCCCGGAAGATCTGGCCGAGCTTTTCGGCTTTGCTCTTCAGTCTCATTGCAAGTGATATTTTCTTCTCGCTGTTATTCATCTCATCCATTTCGTTTGGTACCCTCCTAAACCGAAGCGCAGGCTTTTCTGCCTGCAAATCCATCGGCAGGTTCTCGTCGAAATCATCGGTGTATCATTCCCTTATTGATGGGAACGGTCCGCTCGATCATTGCTCTTTCTATCTCCTCGGAACTCCAGCCTGCCCGTTCCACTCCCGTAGAACAGTTCGGATTGGTGAGCGGGCAGTTGCTGCGGCAGCCACCGCAAAAGCCGGCATTCTGCTTCTGTTCTTCTGAATGATTGTTCTGACTGATTTCTTTATTCATAATTTTCCCCTTCTTCCAGCGTAAGTAAACTTGAATTGAGCGGGCTATTTCCTATATGTGATCACCATTGTCTGTGAAAGCTTCTTTCCGATTTGATATATAAGCCAACCTAAGCCTCGTTTAAAGGGCGTCATTGGTATACCTGGTGCATACCTCATACCTTTGTATTTCGGCCAAAAGTCATTATCTTCAGTCGGATATTCTTTTTCACCTTTATTACCAACGCACATGGCCTGAAATAAATTGAACGGTATCAGCACGCCCACCCCCGGAACGTGTGCTTTTCCGGATTTCACATCAAGATAAAATCTCTTCGTTATATCATATGTCCTTCGCAAATCCTTTTCAGTTGGCTTGTAGTCATTCCAGCTCAGCGCAGTTATCGGAAGCTGGTAACACTTATTAAAGCCCCACCCAGGCAACGTTGCTGCCAAGGCTTTTGTTGTACTCTGAGCAGATACACCTCCGGTTGTACTGATTATAAGAGCCTTCTTTTTAAAATATCTCGGCCTATGCAGCATAAAGGCCATATGATCTGTAAAGTTTTTCATAATTCCTGGCAAATGCCCCTGAAAACAGGGGATAGAGAAAATGACCGCATCGCATTCTTCTATCATATCTATTATTGGCTGCATCTTATTATGATGCGGACAAGTTTTGTGTCCTTTACGAAAACAGCTGCTGCATCCCGTGCAGAATGGGATATTTATATCTGATAAATGTACTTCACAAAACTCAACTGTATTATCAATTTTCTGAATATACTTCTTTGCAATCTGAGTTAGCCGCCATGTATTCCCTTTGTGTGGTCCACCATTGAAGATCAGTATTTTCATATACTCTTACCTCATTCCCGAACAAATGCTAATTTATACCGATAAACAAATAAATCTTTCCCTCTGTTCAGCTCAGATGGAGAAACGCAAGGATCCCGTCAATCACCGTAGAGATTATCGCATTGTCCCGTTTTTCTTTCTTCTCGTATTCCCGTAGTTCTTCCATGGGCTCGCCGGATCCCGGTTCTTCCTCCGGGATAAGATCTTCCGGATCCTGCCCGTTCCTGATCAGATCCTTCTCGTTTTTATCAATATTACTTCCCGTTTCACTCATGTCCCTATCCTCCCTGTTGTTTAGAACCTGGTCTGTCTTTTTCCCTTCTCCTCAAGCTGTAGTTGCAGTGCTTGGCTTCAAAATTCATTTTAAACAGATTTGAGTATGGCATCAACATCAGCTCCAACAATATCCAGCCCTGTGGAAATCACGTATTCTAAATGTGGGGACTATCTCATCCCCAATCTTGTGCTCGAAGATACCGAAGCAAAGCCCATCGGCAAGTATGGCCGGATGCGCAAGCACTATCTGAAGGAGCATCGTCCGGTGCTGTACACGAACTTGCTTGTGACCGGCAAACTGGATCGGCACCTGGCCGAGATTGATAAGGCCTGTGAGGATCGTATGGAGCTACTGACCCAACAGATGGCAAAGCAAGAGGGTGTAACCGAAGAACTCAAGGCTATCGATCAAATGGAATGGGTGCGCCGCATGAATAACATCCGAAATCGGGTGGAAGAAATCGTACTGAGTGAGCTCGTCTACTGCTGAGGGGGTGTGAAGATGCTGATTCTGGAAGATCTTTACCTCGGCGATGTGCGCCTCAGTGAGCGCAGCTTCAAGCGAAACAGCCAGTATGCCAAGGCACTGGACGCAGTTGTGAGGGCCGGGGATGCACTGACCGACACCTTCACTGAAAAGCAGAAGGAAATGTTTGAGGAATACATGACCGCTCAGCGGGAGGTCAATGTATTGACCGATTGCGAGACTTTCATCTACGCATTTCGCTTGTCAGCCAAGATCATGCTCGATGTACTGACAGACGGGCAAATGTGGGAAATATAAGCAAAACGCCGGTCGGCAGATGATGGGAAATATTCCATCATCTGCCGACCGGTTTTGACTCATTCCTGCCCGCCCAAAATAAGCGTTTCGCTTTCGGACTGTATTTTCCAGAAGTGCGGACGCTCCTGCAAGGGATCGTTGGGGTGATGCAGCGTGAGCAGAAGCCTTCCCTCCAGGTCTCGGAAAAACATGCCGTGGCCGCCGTTTTCGGGGTAAAGCGGCTTTGCCTGGAGCTTCCAGGGGCCATGTACGCTTCCCGACTCAGAGAGCGCCACGCCGACCGCGTACCCGTTGACGCTCCAGCTTGAGAAAATCATATACAGCCTTCCGTCATCCAGCTTCAGCAGGCTCGGTCCGTCGGAGAAGTACATCTCCTCCAGCCCAAAAGCCTCCTTGGCAAAGGGCACGGGCTTGGCCCAGGGCGCCTGCTTTGCCGTGAACAGAGTGACCGGCTCGCCGGCCGCTCTCTTTAGGTCTGTTGTCAGCTCCAGAAGAACAAAGTCTCCGTCCTCCGCCCCCCGCTGGGAGCGGGAGAAGATCAGGTATGGCGTTTCCTTTTCGAAGAAGAGCGTCCCGTCAATGGCTTGCCAGTCCTCAGGCGTCAGTCGCCCGGAGTAAGGAGCAAAGGGGCCGGTGGGGCTGTCAGATTTGAGGACATAGATCCCCATTGGTCGGTCTGCAGCACCGAAGGTCGTCACCAGGTAGAATGAGCCATCATACGCATAGCACTCCGGCGCCCAATAATTGCGGTCTGCGAAGAACCCCTCCGGCCGATGAAAAATCTCGATTGATCCTTCAAAGTCCTCTAAATCCGTGCTGATATAGCAGTCAAAGCCGTCTGCTTCACTCCAGGCGGTGACGCTGCGGGTGCCGTAGAGATAGTACTTTCCACCATACACCAATACATAGGGATCGCGGAGATTGATTTCTTGTCTCTTCATCTCATTTCACCTTTCCAGTATGATTTCATCCGGGAGATGGATCTCATAGACCGGGCCGTCCGATTCCCGTTTACCACTGACCATGATCGTGCCATAGGGCGTCTCATAGCTGCAGGAGAAGCGGTTCATGCTCTCGGGCATATGGGGCTTGATCGAAACTCGCCTGAAGCCTGGCTCCAGAGGATGGATGCCCGCAATACCGCTATAATACCACTCAATGATGTGGCCCATCATGTCGTGGCAATGGCTGCGGGGATTCGTCTCCCAGTATTCGCCCAGGGTGGTCATGCCGTCCTTCACGAAGGCGTAGTAAGACGGATGCTCGGGACGGGTGATTAGCTTTGCGATCAGCTCGTCCATCCCGAATCGTGAGGCTGTCTGAATGATGTAAGGCAGGCCCACCTCGCCGGAAGCAAAAGCGTTTTTCTCTTCCAACGTGCGCTTGAAGCAGTCCACCACATCGTCCAGTTTGTCGGCCGGGACCATGTTCCAGTAGAGGGGCAGCGCCTCACAGGCCTGGGTGGCGGTCAGATTGGTCTGATCCTCCCAGTTGCGGTAAAACCACTTGCCGTCCGCTCCCTGCACCAGCAGCTTTTCGTTGTAATTGCGGCACACTGCTTCAGCAAAAGCCAGAAATGCGGCTTCCTCTTCGCGCTTCCCCAGGACGCGTGCAAAATCCGCCAGCGTGAACGCGTCTGCATACAGGAACGCCGTCTCCACATTTTCCCGGGCTAAAGCCTGATCCGGGTTGCCCCAGTCGCCCAGGCCGTGGTTGATGAAGCCATCAGGCGTCATCCTGGTTTTCAGATGGTTCAAGTAGCGCTTGCCCGCTTCGTAGTTGTCCTCAATAATCTTCCGGTCGCCATAAAACAGGTAGTGCCAGCGGGTACCGAGAATGCAGGTGGAGCCCCAGGGAATGATGTCGTAGAAACTGCCCATGCCGGGCACCGGAAGGACGTTCGGCACATAGCAGGGGGCCTGGGAGGGCATCAGTCCGTCACCCGGGCAAAAGGGCTTGCCCTCATAATCATAGAACACGTCCTCCTCGCTGTGCTGAGAAGCGCGCATATCGGTCAAAAACTTTTCCCAGAGCTTTTTCCCGTCCTTCATGAAGAAGATGGATGGAGCCATCAGGTGGTTTGGCTCCTGCCAGGCAAAGCGCTCTATGGTAGGGCAGTCTGTATGCACCGAGACCATATTGGCCTCCACCGTCCGCTCGATCATGGTGTAGATCTGATTAAACCGTTCGTCGTCGCAGATGAAGCTGCCCGCCTCTTTCCACGCGGAGCTGATAGCGTCGGAGCGTAGATTGCGAAGCTCGATGTCAGGGCTGCTTTTCTCTACGGCGACGACCTTTCCGGCGAAGTAGGCAAACTTCATGCTTTTCTGAGAGAAGCTGGTGATGGCAGAGCCCATGCCCTCGATGCGTTTGTTGGTCTTCCACTCGCCGTAGTCGATGCCGTCGGCAAAGAGGGTGCTGACGGGAACAGCCAGCAGGCCGGTGACGATGCCGCTGACCACGGTACCCACGATCAGCAGGGGGACGCTTTGGGTCACGCCGGCAAAGCCGCGAATGAGGTTGCCGATCAGCTGACCGAAGATGCCGATGTACATGCAGTTGCGCTTGCCAAATTTGGCGAGGCAGGGGCCAACCAGAACGACGATGCCCAGAAGGATGGGAACGATGCTGACCAGGTTCAGAGAGGTCGTCAGCATGGGATCGCCCATGGAGTAGGTGTAGAAATAGGTCTGGGAGGCCTGGCCGATCTGGGTCACAAAGTTCACGAGAACGGTCATGACCAGGGCGATGATCAGATAGCGGTTGGTGAAGAACAGCTTGACCTCTTCGCCGAAGGAGAGCTTTTCCTTGGTCTGGGTCGCCTCCGCAACAGAGGTGACGTACTCTTTGGAGAAGAAGAAACCGTAGAGCAGACCCAGCATGGTCACAGCGCCGTAGATGCAGAAGACAATGCGCCATGCGGTGACGTTGCCGCCGAAGCGGAAAATGAGCGGGAAGGTCAGGGACATACCGAGGATCGTGCTGCCGAGGCCGAAGAACATGCCAAAGGCAGCCATGGAGCCGCGTTCCTTCATATCCTGGGTCATCAGCGCCAGCAGAGAGGAGCGGGCGATGCCGACAATGGTAAACATGATGGAGGTAAAGAGGTTGTAGGTGACGAAAGCATAGATCATCTGCATGGTGCGGGAGCCGTTCTGCGGGATGAAGAAGATCAATGCCGCGGCAAGGCCCGTGGGAACCGACAGCCACAGCAGCCAGGGGCGCGCCTTGCCCCACTTGGTCTTGGTCTTGTGACGATCGATGCTCGCCGCTCGTTTTCAGTGGAAATCAATGAACATGTGTTTATCCCGCCGGAGCTCGACTGCGCTTTTGTCAAGCATTCCCGCTATATGCCTGTATTTTGGCACACGCACGAGTTCTTTGAAATGCTCTGCGTGCTCTCCGGCGAATGCGACAATATCTTTGAGCAGGATCGCTTTCAGATGAAAGCCGGAGATATCTGCATTCACGCTCCGGGAACGGTCCACTGTGTACGGGCTTTCAGCGAGGATGTGATCCTGTTGAATATCCTGATCCGGAAGAGCACCTTTGAACGAGCCTTCTTCAGTCTGATGGAGGAGGAATGCATCCTGTCCCGGTTCTTCCGAACGGCTTTCTACAAAACGGTGGAGATGCCATACCTCCTTTTTCGGACAGAGAAGGATCTGCAGATCCGCTCTCTGATTCTGGATGCGATGACGGAGTTTGAAAGCGACAATAAATATAAACGGCCTCTGCTCAATGCCATGCTGTCGGAGCTGATGATCCGTATGTTCCAGGGCTATGAGGAGAGCATAGTCGTCCCCTCGCCCCGCGTCAATTCCGGACGGCACGGGGACGTTGTGAAGATCCTCCGCTACATGCAGGAAAACTACAGGACCGTCACCATGAGCGAGCTCTCCGAACGCTTCAATTACAGCAAGCGGCAGTTGCAGCGGATCATCTTCGAGGCATCCGGGCTGAGCTTTCGGGACGCGATCCAGACGCAGAAGCTGACCCGCGCGGCGGAGCTTTTACGCACGACCGACCTGACGGTACAGCTTGTCGCAGAACAGACAGGCTTTCAGGCGGTGAACAATTTCCGAAAGCTGTTTTCCCGCCAGTATCAGCTTACCCCGGCAGCTTACCGGGAAAAGCTCCGGGCAGGCGAAGGCAGCTCCCCGGAAACACATCCCTCGGTTCTTCACTAAGACTATGAGCAGCTGCCAAGGATAGGCCGCCCGATTGTTTTCCTGGTTCTTCTTCGCAAAATGTGTTTGGAAGCATTAAGGCATGAGTGTTTTATCTTCTTTTTAGCTTTAACTTGTATAAACCTTTTGCTACGGTTTTAAGGTTGGGGTGAGGATCATGCTGGATGTGCTGACCGAGGGACAGATGAGAGAAATCTGAAAAGGGTCAAGGGTTTTGGGATTGTTATTTCCCAAAACTCTTGACCCTTTTATTGTTCAGTGATTAGCCCAGACATCATAGTCCGGCCCAGCATAGAGCCTGTCGTCGGCTTCTCGGATCAGTTTGCGGATCGGCAAACTCTGGGGACATTCTCGTTCACAGGAACCGCATCGGATACACTCCGCAGGGCGATGCTCACTAATGGCACCGTAATACCCCATCCTTGCGCCATGGATATTCTGATACTGGTGCAGCATATTCAGGCTTTTCAGCACCTGCGGGATCCTGATCCCGGCGGGACAGCCTTTTTCCACACAGTAACGGCAGCCGGTACAGCCAACGGGCTGCTTGCTTTCGATGATTTCCGCCGTTTGTTTCAGCATCTCCTTGTCCGCCTCGGTCAGAGGCTTAAAATCGTCCTTCATGAGCTTCACATTCTGCCGCATCTGTTCCAGATTAGACATACCCGAGAGGACGATCATTACTCCCTCCATACTGGCCGCGTAACGCAGCGCCCAGGAGGCAGGCGTCATAGTCGGATCGGCGGCCTCAAACAGCGCTTTGATCTCCGGGTGCTGATCCACCTGCGCGAGATTTCCACCCTTCACAGTGAACTTCACGTCTTCTGCTTTCAGGTAATCCGCAAACCGGACTGTGAATGTGTCCGATCCGGAAGAAGCCTGATGAATGCTGCAAATCTTATACAGGTAGTCCGCATCCGGCGTCAGGATCCAGAAGTAAGGGCATTGCCTGAGTGTTGCCTCGTTTGAAAATTCCTTCAGCCTTGCAAACATGCTGCCGTCACGCATGTTGTGACCGTATATAATCGTGTTGTAATTATAGAATGAAGCGTTGTTGTAAGCGTCCATAAAGATAGATCCGGCAAAAAGATATTCAGTCCTTCTTTCAGAAATTATTTTCTGTGACACAAAGAAGTTTAGCAGGATTTTCAGGGGAAACCGTATCATCCTCGTATCAATCGTATCTCACGCAAGTCTCACTATAGTCTCACGCGCTGGTGTTCCGGGCAGTGTGTACCAGTCATGTTTTGCCAAAATCAGGTAAGAATCAAAAAATCCCCGGTCGCTCAGACCAGGGACATTACACAAATCATTTTTTTGTTTATCCTGAGAGATTACCAGAACCATGAGAGCTGTCCAAAGGAAAGCAGCGTACTTCCGCATAACAGCATCAAAACTCCCACCAATGCACCAATAATGCCAAGACCGATGGACGGATGAAGGACATTCAGGATACCGACGGCCACCATCGCGATACCCGGGAGCAATGCCATGTACCAGTCATTGCTGACCGGTCGGCCAAAAATATCCACATATGCGGTCATCTTCCGCAGCTGAAAAGCATGTACGATCCGAAGTATTCCCATAATCGTAATCCAACAGCCGATCAGAACGACCACTGTCGTACCCATGGATAACTGCAGTGTCGGCGACACCATAAGCAGTATACCGAAAATCAGTGAGACAACTGCTCCGGCAAAGCTCCAGCTGCTTTGTCCGTAAAACCGTCTCTCATCCGCACGGCGTATCAGTTTTCCGATCCCGGTAGCGGTCAACGCAATCCCTATCATATAAGGAATTACCGTTGATGACGAAACAGGGGAAAACAGGCAGAAGATCCCGGACAGGATCAACATGATCCCCAGCAGTGTCGGCCAAAAAGCTCTTCTCATTCTGATCCCTCCTCACAGATAACAAAACTCCCCGCCTGTGCCGGCGGGGAGGATGATCAGCCTTCAATCATAATCGTTTTCTTTTCAGGTACCGCCTTCGCTTCCTTCTTCGGGATGTTCAGACTCAGTACACCGTGTTTGAAGGATGCCTTAATATCTTCTTCTGTCAGTTCTTCACCGACATAGAAGCTTCTCTGCATCGCCCCGGCATATCTTTCCTGACGGATCAATTTACCCTTCTTGTCATTTTCATCCTTGTCAAGGCCCTTCGCAGCGCTGACTGTCAGGTAACCATCCTTCAGTTCAATTGTAAGCTCGTCTTTCGCAAAACCGGGCAGATCGATATCCACTTCATAGTGGTCTTCATGTTCATGCACATCCGTCTTCATCAGCCGGTCCGCATGTCTTCCATAAAGCTTTCTTTCGGTCCTGTCCAGGTCTCTGAAATCCGGAAAATCAAACCAGTCATCAAACAAATTATCTCTGAAAATACTCGGCATCAACATAAATCATTCCTCCTTTTACTCAATCATCATCTCGTTAATGCTTCATGAGCAATGGGACGGAGGGTTTAGACCGGTGAGTCTTCGCTGTCCTGATCTTCTTCGTTCCTTTGTTCTGACTATGTTATAGCACCGAAATTAGCACTCGTCAATAGAGAGTGCTAACAATTATTGTGAACTTTTTGTGTTCGCCTATCTGCCTTGGTTTCATACCAGTAAGGTGTCTGCGATTTTCCTCTGCAGTAAAACCAGTCCGGCAAGCAACACTCCTGCAAGCTCCGGCAGCCAGAACAAAGCCGTCGCCGTCAGGATCACGATGACTGCATTACCACCAGAAAATGACGTACAGAAGAACAACACTCCCGCAGCTGCCGTCATGACAATGGCAAGTGCTTTCGCTAAGACTCCCCCGACTCCGACGAGGATCAATGCTGCCGCCTGGATTACTCCAATAGCCGCCAACAGGATCACCGCTGCTGCTTTTCCCAAAACTCTTTTTCCCTGTAAGCTCGTAACTGTATTCATTCTGCTCCTCCTTGATCACGAGATCATCTTCTGACTGCCAGCTCCGGCATGTCATGCTGTACTTCCGCCTGATAGTAGCCGTCTATGGTTGATGGTGCGTTGAGCAGTGCAGCAAGCAGATATTTCTTGATATTGTTCACCTTTAACGTATTCCGCCTGAGGCAGCTGAGCACATACTCGATGTGTGAATAGTTCAGCTTCAGGAACTTGCTCTTCACTACGCTGGCCGGATACTGGTTGCTGGCAATCAGGATATACTCCTGCCTGCACAGTACGGTTTCGAGAATCAGATCTACAATGCCGTCTATCAGCTCCCGGTCATACGAATACACAATAACAAGGCTGTCATAGTCAATGTTTTCCCTGATCAGTTTCCGGTATGCGTTTGCAACGTCATCCGGCGCTGCATCGTATCTCATCTCATCGTATCGCCGCAGGTTGTCCGCCGATAAGATAAGATTAGAATCTGTCTGATTCCTGTCATGAAAGAGCTGAAAGCAGAAAAAGAAAAGCTGCTCACCCTGAAGAGTGAACAGCGAAAAGAATTATCGGGGATTGATCAGATGGAAAGGGAGCTGCAGACAGCGGCTGAAAATGTGGAGACTATTCTCTTCTCTAGGAATACCTCCCTTCGCCGTTCTTCACGGGATCAGCCTGAACGATGACATCGCTGCATTATTCCTCTTACTATCCTAATCTGAAGTGGGTGAAACATCAGGGGCCATTCATCTGATAAAGTTGGTTGAAATTCTTGTTTCTTCCTGAACAGGCATAGGTATACCTGCTGCTTCTCCTGCCTCCTTCAGTTTCAAGAGCCAGGCCATGTTCCGTCCCAGATACCGTTATACTATACGGCATTTTCCACCCCTGATATAGCACGTTATCTTGCTATCTATTTTGTTGGTCAGTTCCCGTTCGCATCATCAAATATCTGCCCCAACTCCTCCTCAAGCTTCCTTATCGTCATTTACTCTCCCGCTGTCCCGTTTTCTAAAGTTCAACGGAATCCATAATATAAAAAAGATCTCATGAAGGGAGCTATGTAAAATGCGTGTAGAGGAAAAAGTAGGCATGAAAACGCTCTATATAGAAAACGAAAAAGAAAGGGATGACTTCATGGCAGCGCCAGATTCAGCTGTCATATGGAATGACGGAATAACCCCCGTCTTAAAGCGGGACATCGAAAGAGTAACTCTCCCCCGGGAACTCCTTGAGGAACCACCGTACAGCCGTGCTGAAAAGCTTATCACCGAAATGTACGAAGGGCAACAGGCCCTGGCACCGGAAACAAAACTCGACGTAGTCGCACAAGCTGTTCGTGAACGCGCAGGAGACGGAGGGATTGCCTCCGCATATTATGACAAGGAAAAAGCCGAGCTCCACGTTTCGTACACGAACGGAACCATCGAATCCATCCTGATCGAGCCTCCGGAACGCCAGCTCCAGAACATGATTCAGGGAAGGGAACCCGTTTCTGCCCGCATGGCGGAGAAAATAGAAACACCTGCGTTGCGGGTACTCCCGAAAACATTCACCGTAGATGTCCTGATCGACAGGCCGTCCTCTCTTGAGGGAGACTGGGTATCCGTACGCCGGACGGACACTTGCTTAAGGAATGCAGACGGAACGTGGTCCGTATCTGTTGGGATTGAGCGTGATTCTTCGCAGGAACTCGCCATCCTTGAGCAGCAGTTCCGCCATTCCGTTTTCGAAGCAGAAAGACTGGAGAAAAAACGGCGGGTCAACAGAGGACGGGAGGACGACGGATATATCCCGGGTGTCTACGAGCCCGAGTACGGACACTGAATCTTTGTGTACGCAAAATAGGTATAAAACAGGAGCATATAATGGTCACAAAATATTCACACAATTCTCCTGACTTTTTCAGGCTCTCTTCGGAGAGTGCTCGTATATATAAGTGTCAGGCCGAAAGAGGGGCCGAAAAACAAAACACTTTATAAAAACAAAACATCAAAAATAAGAAGAAATCAGATATAAAAAGGAGAAAAAAACAATGACAGATATGATGAACATGGCAATCAATGATATGGAACTTGACAACGTAACAGGCGGAGCTACCAGAACGGTTAAGAACAATTCTCTCA
>OMVU01000007.1:3540-68466 GCA_900314565.1 uncultured Eubacteriales bacterium | reverse complement strand
GCGCAGCGAGTTTACGATTTTTGCGAATGCTTTTCCACATCTTGAGTGAATGTTAGAAGTTCTTGGCGCGGAAGCCGTTTGAATGTTCATACAATTTCCGTGAAGAGCAGAGTTTTGCAAGCGCCTGTCTGAGAAGATAAGGAAAGGAGGACACTATGAACACTGATCACATTTCGGTCAATACACAGAGCAGTATCCGGATCGAGGGCAGCCGGGTCCTGTATTTTGACCCGTTCAAGATCACGGCGGCGTCCGGGGATGCGGATCTTATTTTCGTAACACATCCGCATTACGACCATTTTGATCCGGAGTCGATTGCCAATATCTCCAATGAAAAGACCGTATTTGTCGTGCCTGCATCTATGGCAAAGGAGGCAGGGAAAGTCGTGAACGGCCGGCAGCTCCTCGTCATGAAGCCCGGGGAAGATCTGACGGTCGGAGAGATCAGGATCCATGCGGTCCCTGCCTATAATAAGCTGAAGCCTTTCCACCCGAAGCGGAACGGGTGGCTCGGCTACGTCGTGGAGATGGACGGGACGACCTATTATGCAGCCGGTGATACGGACGCACTGAAGGAGCTTGAATCTGTTTCCTGTGACATCGCGCTGGTCCCGATCGGCGGAACCTATACCATGACGGCCGTCCAGGCGGCAGACCTTGTTAACGCCATGCGTCCTGTATGCGCAATTCCGATCCACTACGGCAGCATTGTCGGAAAGGCGGAGGACGCGGATATTTTCAGAGAGAAAGTCGATAAAGGGATTGAGGTCGTAAAGAAATGAAAAAATATATTTTTGTTCACGGACTTGCAGGCTGGGGCAGCTACGATGAAAAGTATGCGAAGAAGCCCTACTGGGGAATGCGAAACGGGGATCTGATGCAGTATCTGCGTGATCAGGGCTTTGAATGCTATGCCGCGTCGGTATCTCCGCATGGCAGCGCCTGGGACCGGGCCTGCGAGCTGTATGCACAGCTGTACGGGACTCGTGTGGATTACGGGAAGCGGCACAGTGAAGAATACGGGCATGAACGTTTCGGAAAAGATTTTTCCGACTGTCCGCTGTGCACTATAGAGGATGAGACCGAGCTTATTCTCATCGGGCATTCCTTTGGCGGGACCACGATCAGGCTCTTTTCGGAAATTCTTGTCAACGGCTCGAAAGAGGAGTGGGACGTCTCGGAAGACGACGGCCTTTCTCCGTTCTTTTCGGGCGGAGAGATCGGGCGTGTCCGCGGCATTGTCACGATTGCCTCACCGCTGAACGGCACAACGGCCTATGATATGTTTGAAGACGAAAATTTCGACCCCGACAGAGTGAAGGCGCCATGGTGGAGCAATGTGTTCGCGAAGCTGATGAGCAGGAGCGTTGTTCCGGTCAGGGACGGCAGGGATATCAGGGATTACGCCGACTTTGACATGCATGTGGATAATGCTGCGGAGCTGAACCGGCATATGACGACATTTTCCGATGTATTTTATTTTTCGCTGCCATGCTGCTCGACGAAAGAAGCGAAGAATGGAATACAGAAGCCGATCCTGAAGCTGACAGACCCGTTCTTTGTGAAGCGTTCATCCCAGATCGGATGTTACAGCGGTACCACGAAGGGCGGGACGGTGATCGACAGCACGTGGCATAAAAATGACGGGCTCGTCAATACGATCTCTGCACAGGCTCCGTTCGGAGAGACGAAGAAAGCGCTGGATCAGAGCGATCTCCGTCCCGGCGTGTGGAACGTTTACCCGAATTTCATAGGGGATCATATGATGATCCACGGAGGGCTTACCCGAAAGAGGGATGTGAAGGAGATCTATCTGGATATGCTCACGATGATCAGTGATCTTTGAGCTGCGCGCAAGCAATGAGCCATGCACGCACAGAATGGCAAATGCTCGTCGGGAGCTTGCTCACGTAAGAGTATTTGCCGTTCTGTGCGTATACGGCGAAAGCCGCGAACTTGTCGGCAGGGCTTATTGCATAAACGACATCGCTCATAAAACTAAAAGTTGCTGTCGTTGAAATTCCGTGATTTCAGGTGTATAGCGGAAGGTATTGTCACCGTTCGACCAGCCGGATGATCTTCTGCTTTATGGCTCCTGCAGCACCTCCGTACGGATGCTCTCGAAGCGGCAGATTTCCGAATGTCCGCCCGATGAGGACGGTGGACGGATGCGTAAATTCCATGAAACCCCATTTTCCATGATAGACACCCATGCCGGAATGGCCTGTCCCGCCGAAGGGAACGCCCTTGACCATCATGTGCAGGCACACTTCGTTGATACATCCGCCTCCGTACTGCTGGGTGGACATGACCTGTTTTGCCCACCTGAGATCCTTCGTGAAAAGATACAGTGCAAGACCGTGCTCCCGCCCGGCGATCACGGAAAGGAGCTGACCGACTTCTCTGTCCTTATAGGGAACGATCGGCAAAAGCGGATTGAAGAGCTCGTGCCGCACGATGTCCTCGTCTGTGCCTACGGGATAAATGAGGGTCGGCGCATACTTAAGCTGAGACGGATCACCGTACCCGCCAAATACGATGCGGCTCCGGTACAGATCCGCTTCATCTGCGCATTTCTTCCAGGCAGCCTCTGTGATGAGGCGCGGGTACTCGTCGTTTTTGACCGGGTCCGTCCCGATCTGTCTCGTGATTTCCTTCTTCAGTGCGTCAATGAACTGATCTGCAATCTCTTCCGCGACAGCGACCTGATTGATGTTGATACAGATCTGACCGCTGTTGCACATTTTGAAGAAAGCGATTTTTCTCGCCGCGTCCCGGATGTCCGCGTCTTTCCGGATCACGCACCAGTTCCCGGTCTCTCCTCCAAGCTCCAGCGCTACCGGCGTCAGATGTTCGGACGCGCACGCCATTACATGTTTCCCGATCCTGGGCGACCCGGTATAAAATATTTTGTCAAAACGCTGCTTCAGGCACAGGTCTGCCGTGTCATGCCCGCCGTCTATGACGGCGATGTATTTTTCGGGGAAAGCTTCTGCAATAAGCTTCTGCAGGACAGCCGTACACGCAGGCGTTTTTGAGCTGGTTTTTATGACAGCGGTGTTTCCGCCCGCGATCGCCGCGGCCAGAGGACCCAGCGTCAGCGTAAAAGGAAAGTTGAAGGGGCTGATCAGAAGGACCGTCCCGTAGGGCATCTTATAGACTTTTGTCGTCGTGCTCGGGAAGCAGACGATGCCGCTTGCGTGAGTCTCCGGACGGCTCCAGCGGGGAAGTCCGGCAATCATTTCGTTGATCTCAAGAATGACTGTGCCGATGTCACAGAAATATCCCTCCGCTTCCGCCCGGCCGAGATCTTTGCGGAGAGCAGCGAGAATTTCATTTTCGTGATCACACACAGCCTGCCGAAGCCTTTTCAGCCGGCGGATCCGCCATGCGGTGTCGAGTGTTTTCCCGCTTCGAAAAAAGGTGTTCTGGCGACGGATGACTTCCTGTATGCGTTCTTCAGACCACATATGACTCCTCCTTGTGTGATGCAGAGTGATTTCTGATATAATTATAAGCTATAGTAACCGACAAAGTAATCTTTACTTTGCGCGTTTGCGGTACCGGGTGTTCTTGAAATTGCCGTGCAGCGGAGGTTGATGATGATTCTTATTGAAAATAAAAAAATTATTATAAAGAGCCTTGAGAAGAAAGACCTGGAAGGGCTCAGAAAAATGATAGAAAATCCGAATGTTTATCGGTATGAGCCGACCTTTCTCACAGAACGTCAGGGAACGCCGGAAGAGGCGCTTTCTGCGATTATGTCGATGGATCTTCAAAGGGACCGCCAGTGTATTTACGGAGTATTTGAGACAGCTGCGCCGGATGTTCTCACCGGGCTTGCGGAGTTATATGATTACAAACCCAGCGGAAAGGTGATTTCGATCGGCTGCAGGTTCGCGGAAGAATTCTGGAACAGAGGACTTGCCACACAGACGACCATAGCCCTGACGGAATTCCTTCGCGAAAATACAGGAGTGGAGCTCGTCACAGCGCATGCGATGCCTCATAATACAGGGTCCGGAAAGGTCCTCACTAAAATCGGATTTGAGTATCTCTATACCAAGGAAGAGGACTGGGGGACCGGCATGCCGGTCACTGCGGATGTTTATACAATGGATCTGGTTTGATTTTCGGCGCAGAATTCTCGTGATTTCAGTCTCTGACGCAGAATTCTCGTGATGTAAATCTATGATGAATGTTCAAAGTGATACTCTTAAACAAAACGTTAACATTCGGGATTTATAATCAGACTATATCAATTTTTGAGGTGAAAAAGAGATGTTAAAGCTGCTCGTAGTTGAAGATGACAAAGACCTGAACCGCTCTGTATGCACTTTCCTGAATCGGAACGGATACGAAGTGTCAGGCTGCCTGAACGCAGACGATGCCTATGACGCAATGTACGAAAATGTTTTTGATCTCATCATTTCCGACATCATGATGCCGGGAATCGATGGATATGAGTTCGCGAAAACGATCCGCAGCCTGAACAGTGAGATTCCTATCCTGTTCATGACTGCCAGGGACGATATCCATTCCATGCAGAAAAGTTACAGGATCGGGATCGACGAGTACATGACAAAACCGATCAATTTTGATGAGTTGCTGCTTCGGATCGGGGCATTGCTTCGCCGCGCGAAGATCGTCAACAGCCATCGTCTGGTAATCGGCAGCTTTGTCATGGATCTCGATGAACATACAGCGAGGCTGAACGGAGAAGAAATATCCCTCACGATCCGGGAATTCAACATTCTCTATAAGCTGCTTTCCTACCCGAAGAAAACGTTCTCAAGGCAGCAGCTTATGAATGAATTCTGGGATGCGGGAACGACTTCCGGGACCCGAACCGTGGATGTGTACATGACGAAGCTGCGAGCAAAGCTCGCTGACTGTGATGATTTTGAGATCCAGACCGTTCACGGACTCGGGTATAAGGTGGTGACAAAATGAGGACCGTTTCCGAAAAGGAGAGCCGCAGCCGTTTCCCTTTATCTATGTTCTGGGTCGTACTCAGCGTTCTTCTGATCACAGCAGGCGTGCAGATGGCCATTCTTGTCGGCATGGCCCAGGCCGGCTGGTCACCAATCGTCCAGACGCACGTCATGGTTTTTTACTGGATCGGAGCCGCGTCTTTCCTCACACTGCTTATCCGGTCAAGAATAAAGGCCGTATATGACACGCCGCTCCAAAACATCTCCGAGGCGACCAAAAAGGTGGCGCACGGTGACTTTACGGTGCGGATCGATCCGCTGCATAATGAGGAAAATCGCGAAGACTATCTGGATCGGATGATCCACGACCTGAATGCAATGATTGCGGAACTGGGAAGTATCGAGACGCTGAAGACAGATTTTGTTTCCAATGTATCCCATGAGATCAAAACGCCGCTGTCCGTCATACAGAATTACAGCAGCCTGCTGGATGCGGAGGATCTTTCCGAAGAAGAACGGAGAGAGTATGCCGGGATCATCAGAGGTGCGGCGATGCGGCTGAATTTGCTGATCACAAATATCCTGCGACTGAACCGCCTGGAAAACCAGCAGATCCATATGAGATCAGAGACGTTCGATCTGGGCGGCCAGCTGACGGAATGTCTTCTGGGCTTTGAAACGGTCTGGGAAGAAAAAGGGATCGGGATCGAACCGGATATTGAAGATGATGTGCTGATTAATTCGGACAAGGAACTGCTGTCAATTGTATGGAATAATCTGCTTTCGAATGCTTTCAAATTTACGGAACCCGGCGGGACTGTCAGCATTTCCCTGAAGATGGAAAATGACAATGCTGTCGTTACGGTCCGTGATTCGGGCTGCGGTATGCCGCCGGAAACAGTGAGACATATTTTCGACAAATTCTATCAGGGGGATACATCCCACTCTGTGCAGGGGAACGGACTGGGGCTGGCCCTGGTGAAACGGATCATTGATATTGCGGGCGGAGAAATCCGTGTGGAAAGTACTCCGGGAGAAGGCAGCACTTTTATCGTGCGGCTCCGGAGAGATGTATGAGAAATATGGGTACTGCAGGAACGCCGGTGCGTTCTTTATACAGTGCTGATTTTTTTGGGACTGCCTGACCGGCGGTCCTTTTCCGTTTCTGACGAAGAATTCCCGCCCGAAATAACAACTCTTTAACATTTCGGAAGCAAAACAAAAACATAACGCCTCTAAAGTAAGGACATACAGTTAAGCAGACAGTCATCCGGAAACGGATGCCAATGATATGAAAATGGAGGTGTTTATGATGAAGAGACTTTATTTACTTACCGGAGCGGCAGGTTTTCTGGGATCCAATATTTGTCAGCAGCTTTTGGAACGGGGAGACAGCGTCCGCGCATTTGTCCTGAAGGGTGATCCCGCAGTGAAATATATCCCGGACGGGGTGGAGATTTTTGAGGGAGACCTCTGCAGCGGGGAGGACTGCAATCACTTTTTTGAAGTGGATGAAGATACGGAAACCGTATGTATTCACTGTGCTTCCATGGTCACTGTGAATCCGGACTACAGTGAAAAGCTGATGGCGGTCAATGTGGGCGGTACGGAAAACATCATCGCCGCTGCCAAGTCACATCCTCAGTGCCGGAAGCTGGTCTATGTATCGAGCACCGGTGCGATCCCGGAACTGCCCAAGGGACAGGTGATCCGGGAAGTCACCCGTTTCGTTCCCTATGAGGATGAGAAAGTTGTGGGATGGTACAGCCGGTCAAAAGCAATTGCGACACAGAAAGTCCTGGATGCGGCGGCTGAAGGGCTGAATGCCTGCGTTGTTCATCCCAGCGGCATTCTCGGACCGAACGATCATGCCGTCAGCGAGACTACGGGAACCGTTATCAAGATCATGAACGGGGAAATGCCCATCGGCATGGGTGGCAGTTTTAACCTTTGCGATGTCAGGGATCTCGCTTACGGCACGATTGCCGCGGCAGACAAAGGCCGCAGGGGGGAATGTTATATTTTGGGCAACAGGGAAGTGACCTTGAAAGAGGTTGCCGGAATGCTCCATGATGCCTGCGGATGCAGGAAGCCGCTGGTTTACCTTCCCATCAGCCTGGCGTACCGTCTGGCGGATAAAATGGAAAAGAAGGCTGCCAGGACCGGCAAAAAGCCGATGATGACAAAGTTCTCCGTCTACAATCTGGACCGCAACAATACATTTGATTATTCCAAGGCGGAACGGGAGCTGGGATATCACACCCGCTCTTACGAAGAGACACTGCGGGATGAAGCCCGCTGGCTGGTGACCGAAGGAAAGATCAGGGGAAATGTTTCTCTTAAGGACGATGCTTCCGAAAAAAGAACTCTTGCCGATAAGCTGCAGGGACTGATGAAAAACCACACGCCGGTCCGTCACACGGCGCAGGCCTAAAATCTCGCGAGTGAAATCAGATCTTTCAGCAAAGGAAATACGACTGACAAACGGAGTACCGGTGAAATAACTGCGGAAGCAGGAATTTCAGCCGGGCTCTGTTTTTTTGGGAAGGGCTGTGTTATAGTTGTGTAAGCCTTGAGCGGTGCATACCTTTTATAAGAGGAACCGGGCAAGATGGTGACAGACGTAAAGACAGCCGGCAGATGAACGGCTTTATCTCTATTTCCTGAAAAGGCTGCGCTTATGCTTTCTGCAGTCCTTTTTTGCTTTTTTACGGAGGTTTATTCCATGCAGAACTATTTGATCGTTGTAGATATGCAGACGGACTTTGTAGACGGCGCGCTGGGCACGAAGGAAGCTCAGGCCATCGTTCCCGCGGTAAAGAAACGGATCGAGGAGGCGCTTTATGCAGGTGAGAAAGTGATCTTTACCCGCGACACCCATCCGGAAAATTATCTGGAGACGCAGGAAGGAAGAAATCTTCCGGTAAAGCACTGCGTTCTGGGCACAGACGGCTGGCAGATCATTCCGGAGCTTTCCGCATATGCCGAAAATGCGATAATCATAGATAAGCCGACCTTCGGAAGCCGTGTGCTCGGCGAATATCTTGACGCGGAAAATGAAAAAAATCCGATCGGGCAGATCACCCTGATCGGTCTCTGCACGGATATCTGCGTGATCTCCAACGCGATGCTCGTCAAGGCATTCCTGCCGGAAGTGCCGCTCGTCACGGAAGAAGCCTGCTGTGCGGGCGTGACGCCTGAAAGCCATGTGCGTGCGCTGGAGGCTATGAAGGTCTGCCAGATCGCGGTGCGCTGAATGGTGAAAGGTCTGCCGGATCGCAGTGTGCTGTATGGTGAAACGTTTACCGGATCGCAGTGCGCTGTATGACGGTGCGCTGAGAAGCATCCGAACAGAGAAAACAGGGTTTTGACTTGCGTTTGCGGAGGGAAATCATGGATATGACGGAAATCAGTTTGAGAGAATTTACGGAACAGCTGGCATCAAAGGCCCCGGTGCCGGGCGGAGGCGGCGCGAGTGCGCTCGTCGGCGCAGTCGGAATCGCCCTGGGCGATATGGTCGGAGAGCTGACTGTGGGCAAGAAAAAATATGCGGACGTCGAGGATGAGATCCGCGCATTGATGGTCAGGGCACAGGATCTCCGCGTCCGGCTGCTTGCCTGCATTGAGAAGGACGCGGCCGCTTTTGAGCCGCTGAGCCGCGCGTACGGGATCCCGAAGGACGATCCTTCGCGGGCTGAAGTGATGGAGGCCTGCCTTCGCGACGCGGCAGGCGCGCCGATGGAGATTTTTGATCTCTGCTGCGAGGCCATCTGTCTGGAGAAAGAATTTGCGGAGAAAGGAAGCCGCATCATGATATCGGACGCGGCGACCGGTGCAGCTCTCTGTCTGGGCGCGCTCAAGGGGGCAGCTGTCAATGTCAGGGTGAATACACGCCTTATGAAGGACCGGGCCTATGCCGAAGCATTGGATGCCAGGATCGGGGAAGGCCTGAAGAAGTACGGAGCAATGGCGGAAGAGGTCTACGAAAATGTTTACGGAAGTTTTTGAGCCGGAACCTGCAAAGCGGGGATCGGTTCACAAACAGGCAGCGAAACGGATTGCGAATGTCCGCTTTACTTAACGATGAAGATCGCTGCATGGAGGTTTTATGAAGAATAGTGATACATCTAAAAACGAATTCGAGAAGGCGGAAAAGCCGGAAGCGAGGAAATTTGCGAAGAAGTTCGATACATCGATGATCGTCTACATCGGTGTGCTGACAGCTATGGAGATCGTGCTCAATCGTTTCCTGTCGATCAATGCCTGGAATCTGAAAATCGGCTTCAGCTTTGTGCCTGTAGCCATCGCGGGCATGCTTTTCGGTCCGATTCCGGCCGCGATCGTCGCAGCGCTGGGAGACTTCGTGGGAGCGCTCGTCTTTCCGATCGGGCCGTATTTTCCGGGATTTACGTTCACTGCCTTTCTGACGGGAATTGTTTTCGGCTTTTTCCTCAAGGGAAAAACGACTGTGCCCAGGGTGCTGGCGGCGGTCGGGATCAATCAGCTGATCCTGAGCCTTCTGCTCAACTCCCTTTGGATCTCTGTCCTGTACGGCTCGCCCTATCTGCCGCTTCTTTCGACGAGAATCGTTCAGTGTGCGGTACTCATTCCTGTCGAGATTATTCTGATCCTCGCGTTCGGACGTGCTTTCGGCAGTCTGGGCGATAAAGTGTCGGCTCTCTGAGATGCAGCCGGCAGAAAGAAAAATTACCGGGAGCTCTGTACGGAGCTTCCGGTAAATTTTCTTATGAAAACTGCTTCGCGAACCCATGAATTTGATTCGGCTGATAAGTGCTGTCATGCCCTGTGTCCCCCGATCTGCATATTCCGCTCCAGCGTGGTCGCTCCGTCGAGGAGATTCTTTCCCTTGAATATGGCATTCGGGCCGTATTTTCTCCGGATCTCAAGGAGAGCCTGTTCAGCCTTTTTCTCTTTCCAAAGCGCGTCGTAGTCCGTGAACAGGTCCAGCTGGAAGATGCCGAGATCCTCTTCGGTGTTGAGCGCACAGACGCCAAGCCTTCGGTAAAGCAGCCGATGGTCTGTTTTTTTGTCAAAGGAGCCGGTCAGCCCTTCCGCAACGAGGCGGGGGGAGTTGGTCGGCATTTTCATTTTTACCGTTCCGCCCGTGTGCTTCGGGTGGAGCCTTCCGTAGAAATCGATGGAGAGCGGCCCGTCGTATTCAGGGCATTCCTCAAGGCTCTTGTAATCGTAGGAGACCCACCAGGAGAAGGCGGGCGCGGTCAGATTTTTGCGGAGCATGCCGGAGCAGAGCGAGTCGATCATTTCGCAGAAGACCAGCCGCGCCTCCGCATACTTATACGGCCTCGGAAGTACCTGCCCGTTGCTCAGGCTGTGGCTGTCCGAGCGATAGTTCTTGATATCCCGCATGGTGACCGGTTCGATGCCCCAGGCATGGTCGATCAGGATCTCCCCGTCAATACCGAACGTCTTATAGAAGAATTCTTCGTCCCACTGCGTTCTCGCAGCAACATCCCCCATTGTGAACATATAGGCATTCATGAGCCTTCTCGCCTTGCCGGGCCCGATCTGCCAGAAGTCTGTCAGCGGCCTGTGATCCCAGAGCAGGTATCGGTAAGACTCCTCGTTCAGCTCCGCGATCCGGACGCCGTCCCTGTCCGCCGGAGATTTTTTCGCCACGATATCCATGGCGACCTTCGCCAGATAGAGATTGGTCCCGATGCCGACCGTGGCGGTAATGCCGGTCGTCCTCAGCACATCCCGGATCATGGTCATTGCGAGGACATGGGCAGGGTGGACGTGTGCCCGCGCTGCCTCCTTCTCATAAAAATGCAGGTAGCCGGTGCAGTCGATGAAGCATTCGTCGATCGAGTACACATGCACGTCCTCCGGCGCGACATATCTCAGATAAATGGAATAGATCAGGGCGGAGATCCGCTCATATTCCGCCATCCGCGGCACCGCGGTGATGTAGGAGACTTTCGTGTGATGAAGGGCTTCATACTTTCTGATCGCCTGCTTTGCCTCGAAGAGCCGGGGTCTCCCGGGAACGCCCATGGCCTTCAGGGACGGGGAGACTGCAAGACAGATCGTCTGGTCCGAACGAGAAGGGTCGGCTACCAGAAGATTTGCGCGCAGAGGGTCGAGACCGCGGTGAACGCACTCGACGGAGGCGTAGTAGGATTTAAGGTCGATGCAGATGTAAGCTTGTTCCATATCTGTCCTCCTTTCGGGCTGCGTGCAGGTGCGGTCACACCTTCTGTTCATAGAATAACACATAAATGAAAGCATATAAAGAGAATAAATAACATAATAAACATAAATAATGTGCTGTGAATATAGCAAGCGGGTACCGGATCATAGGGTTTTTGGGATATACGCAAAAAAGTGGTCGATAGAGTTGCGGAAAAACTCTATCGACCACTTTTTATCTCAGTGGGGAAGACCCCTGCTTAGATAAACGCTCCGCGAGGATGCGCAGGGATTCGGTTTGGAAGATGTCAGCTTACGCTGACCCGAATCCCGCGCCAATTCTCGCGAGCGAGAATTGAATCAAGAACGCCTCGGCGTTCTTGCCGCGACGTGCGCGGCGCGTCAGCGCCTTCCACTGCGCACGTCTGCGATCCGCCGGATGAAAATCCAGGGGCATGTGTGAGGGGGAGCTGCGCTTCCCGGAGGCTCTTGTTTTACAAACCCGTGACGTTAATCATGGGGAATTGAGCCTGAATGCAAACTGTTTTTGTATTTTTTCTGTTCCCTGTACAATGAAATACTTTTTCCTTTTTGGAATTCTCTCAACATGCGCACCTTAATTTCATAGTTTTTTGCAATAAACATCGACTTATCTTCCGGCACTCCTCTATCTGCATAAAACTCCAGTACTTCTTTAAGAGAAGGGAGGAGATCTTCTTTGAGTACGGTCCTGTTCTTTACGTGTTTCAGCATCGCTTCTTCTGAGTCGTGGAATGTTGTGATTTTCCTTTCCAGAAGTTCATATCTCTCAAACGGTCTTCTGCGTATGTCGCTGTAAAACATACTGTTTCCTGAATCGAAAATTGGCGCGGTATCTTTGAAATTCATGTCTGTTGAGTCGCGCAGAGCGCCAAAATTTAACAGATGTTCGTCGGTATTACTGATCACAAAATCTGACAGCGTTTGATAGTCCATATAGTCGCTGATATATTGTTTATCCAGACCATGTTCTGAACATATTCTTATATATGCATCATATAAGGCCTCGTCATTTTTGATCTTCTCCGAATCTAAAATCTCCATTGCCGGAACGAATTCTATTCGATCGGAAGTAAATGATTTGCAAACAGAGCACAAATCCCCATCCGCAGTTGTTTCCAGGTCATATTTGACGAATGGGAAGCCGGAATCCTGTTTTTTATGAATATTCGTTGCAAATAATTCGTTGAGAGCCTGTTGTCCATAATGTGTTCCGGCTGTTTTGACGAGAGTTGGTTCGTTTCTTAACAGATCCCAGTATTTTTCCATTTGTCCGCCGAGTGAAGCGTTTGGGTCATAGGATGTCGCATTATGATAGGGTACTTTACCGCCCATGACGATTCCGGATTTGCGCAGATTAACATCTTCCCATTTAAGATCAAGACCTTCCGGACACAGCCAATAGCAATCCGTCATACTTAACGCAAGATTTTTTGCAAGATATTCGCCTGATGTGAAGCACCCGGATAATCGGATGACTTCCTGCATTGCTTTTCTGTCAGCAGGGACACATCTTGCCGTCCACCACCTTTTCATGTTTTTCAGAGTACTGTTCCCTAAGAACGGGCCTTGACAATTTCCATATGAAGCATAACTTTGCAGCTTGCCATCATCTGTATCAATTGTCAGCACTCCGCAGTCGGCATCTCTGTGTTTTAGCGTGTATAATCTGATCATTAAATACCTCTTATTTTTTTCAGTGCATACTCTTCGGTCTTTTTTTGTTCGATGATTGGATCGATATATAACCCTGCGTACAAATCGTATTTTTTTCGGTCTTTAAAATCCTGAAATCCGTATTCCGTTTTTACTGTCTCGTTCCATGTCCTGCTCTTCAAAGATAAAATCATATAATCATCTTGTCGTTTCCATCGATAAGAGACTCCCTTGTATTTCCCCGATACCCCGTCCAACACATAGACAGGATTCATAATATCAGATATTTCCAGATTCAGCGCCTTTGCTAATCGCAGAACAGTGTCTGCCGCCCGTTTGTTTATGTCTTTTTTCCCGGTCAGTAACTCGCTGATTATTGTATAGGGCACCCCGGAATATTTTGACAGGCGATAAGGTGTTATGCCGGAGTTTTTTACTGCATTTACAAAGTTTTTATTCATTTCGATTCCTTTCTTTGCCTAAATTATAACGTAAATACGTTATAATTTCAATGAAAATGACATCATTCAGGAGAAGCAGGAACGCCAGGGTGTTCCTGCTTCTTCCGGAACCAGCCTGCGGAGGATATCTGAGTGCAGACGGGGTCGGGCTGGTGCTTCCGAAAATCGAGCTCTGCCGAAGCAGGATATCCGAGTGCAGACGGGGTCGGGAGTAAAGAGAAAAGGTCTGCGGAAAAAGCCTCAAAAATCCATGAATAAGGATCTTTATCGTATGGATGCAGATGTCTTTATAGAATATGATGAACTCAAAGTCTCCGGCGGATCACGGCTGCGCAATGAGGAATGTACCTTGTACCTCGCAGGTCCCGGCATGTGCAGCAATGATCAGGCAGAGTATTACGCAGCTGAGATAAAACCGAACGTATAGTAAGGAGTATGTTATGGCAATCATCTATAATGAAAAAAAGAGAACCTTCTCCCTGCACACGGCAAAAACGACCTATCAGCTCAAGATCGGGAATTTGAATTATGTGAAGCATCTGTATTACGGCGCGACGATCCAGGATGAGGATCTCATATATCTCGTCCGCCGGTATGACCGCGGTTTCTCGGGAAATCCCTATGAATCCCTGAAGGAGCGCACATTCTCTCTGGATGCGCAGCCGCAGGAATTTACGACGCAGCAGCAGGGCGATTTCCGCATCAATTCCATTGAGGTCCAGAATGCGGACGGAAGTTTTTCATTTAACGGAAGATACCGCTCCCATAAAATGTACAAAGGTGCGTTCACGCTGAACGGACTGCCGACGGCAATCGCGACGGAAAATGACACCGTCGATACGTTGGAGCTCGTCATTGAGGATTCTGTCACGAAGATCCAGGTGACACTCCTCTATTCGGTGTTCGAGGAGGCGGATATCATCATGCGCGCCGCAAGAGTTCACAACGGCGGCGAAGGGGAGATCAGCCTGAAGAGGATCATGTCCGTCAATATGGATTATATGAACGGACGGAATCTGGATCTCGTCTCTCTACCGGGAAGGTACGGTCAGGAGCGCCAGGTCGAGCGCCAGCCGCTGACGCATCACGTGCATAAGATCAGAAGCGGCCGCGGCATTTCTTCCCACCAGCAGAACCCGTTCATCGCGCTGGTCGACCGGACCGCAAATGAAGAGTACGGTTCCTGCTACGGCTTCTCCCTGATGTATTCCGGAAGCTTTATCGCCGAGGTCGAGCTCGACCAGTATGACCAGGCGCGTCTTGTGATGGGAATCAATGACAGACTGTTCAGCTATGTGGTCGGTCCGGGCGAGGATTTTGATACGCCCGCGGTCCTCATGACCTACACGCACAAAGGTCTCACGAAGATGAGCCATAATTACCACAATTTCTTCAGGAATAACCTGAACCGCAGCAAGTTCGTAAAGGACGTAAAGCGTCCGATCCTCATCAATACCTGGGAAGCCGCTTTCTTCGATTTTGATGATGAAAAGCTCGTTGAGATCGCGAAAGCCGCGCGGGATATGGGCGTCGAGATGATCGTCATGGACGACGGCTGGTTCGGCAAGCGGGACGACGACAATTCCGGCCTCGGGGACTGGGTGGTAAATGAAAAGAAAATCAAGTGCGGCCTTCCGAAACTCGTCTCGCAGATCAATGACCTGGGAATGAAGTTCGGAATCTGGTTCGAACCGGAAATGGTGTCGGAGGACTCGGATCTCTTCCGCGCGCATCCGGACTGGGCGATGGAAATTCCGGGCCGGCGCGCTGTAAGAAGCCGCAATCAGCTGGTCCTCGACGTGAGCAGACGGGAGGTCCAGGATTATCTGATCAGGAGCATTAACGGGATCCTTGACAGCGCGAATATATACTATGTGAAATGGGATATCAACCGCGCGATCACGGACCTCTGGTCCAATGTACTTCCGGCAGACCGCCAGGGAGAGATCTCCCACCGTTATGTGCTGGGTCTCTACCGGGTCATGGACGGGATCATAAAGACGCATCCGGACATCATGTTCGAGGGCTGCGCCGGAGGCGGCGGACGGTTCGACTCGGCGATGCTCACATACTTCGTGCAGTACTGGAGCTCGGATAACACCAAGCCGCTTGACAATCTGAAGCTGCATTACGGATCATCCTTCGTGTATCCGGTCTGCACCATGGGAGCCCACGTCTCGACTGCAAGCCCGATGGTCCCGATCGAGACGAAGGCCGCAATCGCGATGTGCGGCACATTCGGCTATGAGCTGGACGCGACAAAGCTCTCGAAGGAGGAGATAGAGAAGTGCCGAAAGATGAGCGGGTATTATCACAAGTTCTATGACCTGAATTTCTTCGGGGATTATTACAGGCTGACAAATCCGTTCGAACCGGTGAACCTTGTCGCGTGGGAGTGCGTTGCAAAGGATAAGAAGAAAGCGCTGCTCACCGTAGTCACGGTCCATCTGACAGTGAACGGGCCGCAGGAGTACATCAAGTGCAAGGGACTTCTTCCGAACAGAAAATACAGGATCACCGGCGACGGGAATGAGTGGACGGCGACGGGCATGGCGCTCATGCACGCCGGCGTGCCGGTTCCGCGGGAGATTCCGGAGTTTACGGCATTTTTATATCATTTAGAGGTGATAGACTGACAGAACAATACGCGCAGGCGATACCGTCTGCGCGTATTTTCATTTTGGAGTCATATGAAATTTAACCGGTCTGAACACAGCGTACGCTGCAGCAGCAGATCAGAATTCATCGGGATGCAGCAGACGGTACTTCTCGACATCCCCGGGCGATGCAATCTTTTTCGGATCAAGAATTCCAAGGACACGGCCGATCAGATAGACGGATTCAGCCTCGTGGAAATGCATGGGCGGGTAGCCCGGATTCAGAGATTCCAGGCAGTCTTTGCCGTACACTTTGATATAAGTCTCATTTCCGACAATGAAAGCGCCGACTTCCCCGGTCTGCAGCTCGGGCGCGTCCGGTATGCGGGAGACAAGGACCATATCGCCGTCATGATAGTCCGGTTCCATACTGTCCCCGTTGACCGTGAAGACACAGTCAGCCCGGTCGACTTCCCTTGAAGAATAGAGGTAGATCGGCTCGCCTTCGCCGTCGAACTCGGTGGGGTCTCCGAAGCCTGCAGCCAGCGATTTTCGATAGCAGACAAGTCTTCGGATGAGCGGGCAGTTTTCCGCATCCTGGACTTTCAGAAGCGTCTCGATCAGCTGACCGACGGCCATCCGATGCCCGGCCGTGAGCGTGCGGTATTGTTCAAGAAGGATTTTTTCTTCCTTTGTATAGCGGTGCGCGGGATCGTCCATATCAAAAAGATCGTACATGGAGACGTTCAGCGCACGGCAGATGTCCGGAAGAAGATTGATATCCGGTCGGCCTCTGCCGTTTTCCCAGTTGCTGACGGCGTTCGCCGTAATGCCAATCTGTTTTGCCAGCTGCTTCTGTTCCATATCGGCTTTTTCGCGGAAGAAACGGATTCTTTCGCACAGAACGGGGATGGCGGGATTGGTCACTGTTTTCCCGCTTTTTACATCGATGATACCGGGGGTCCCTTTTGCGGGACGGTCAATACTTCGCCGTGGCATGCCTCGCTCCTTTCTTTTATGAAGAATCCGGGCGCTAGCGAAAAAGATTCCGGGCGCTAGCGAAAAAGGATCCGGGCGCTTGCGAAACGCAGCGCGAATGTTCATACAATTCATGAAAGGCGCGCAATTTCGCAAGTACATGGTGGAGATTTATACTTTTCGCAAAAACATTTCTTTGATGCTAGGGTAACGCATAAATAAAGGAATGTAAAGGATACTTTTACGCAGAGAACGCCCGAATATGTGTCTGTCGGAGGGGGGAGCTTTACTGACTTATGCTCAGCCTGTCAGAGCTGTCGAACAAAAAGCTTGCTACTAATGTGACGGTACTATATATCAAATAGTCCGGGAGAGTGATTTTCGGATCATAAGACACAAGAAGATTTCTTTCTAAATATACATCAAGGATATCTGCCCTTGAATCGTTTAGGTATGGAGGGCCGATTTTCCTCCAATCTACCCAAGGATTTTTGTCTAAGTGAGCCGTTTAGGTACAGGAAGCCGATTCTCCGCTAATGTACTCCTGGAATTTTTGTCTAAGTGAGCCGTTTAGGTACAGGAAGCCGATTCTCCGCTAATGTACTCCTGAAATTTTTGTCTAAGTGAGCCGTTTAGGTACAGGCGGCAGATTTCCAGCAATTGTTCTCCATAAATCAGAGCGACTGACGGGGAACAAATCACGTGAAATCCAGTGCTATACCTAAACTGGGAAATCCAGCTAATACCTAAGGAGAACAAATCACGTGAAATTCAGTGCTGTACCTAAACGGGGAAATCCAGCTAATACCTAAGGAGAACAAATCATACAAAAACCAGAGCCGTACCTAAACGTCGAATCCAGGCCATCCCTACGGGGAACAAATCACGTGAAATCCAGAGCTGTACCTAAACAGCGAAATCCAGCCCATGCCTACGTGGAACAAATCCTGTAAAATCTACCGATACACCTGAACAGGTGATGTGTATCCCTGAAGACAACACTTTTTATATGACAGAATCCGTCTTTGGTAACAAAGAGCTGTACCTTATCATACGAAGAGGAGCAGCATGCTATACCAGGCCTGTAAATACCTCAGTGTCTGGCCGCAAAAAATAACGAAGTAATCGCGAAAGTGGCAGGAGTACCTGACTTGAATTCAGGGAGCAATACATCAACGTTTTCGCAGGTGATTGACTTGAAAAAAGTAAATTCTAAATGGCAGGAGTATGTCGCATAGGATTGCTGACAGCCTGCAAACTGAGGTAAAATAAATCTGTCGGACACTGTGAAACAGTCTGTCGGTATTTCCTGCTGCAGTGTTGACTGGTAGTGCAGATTTTGTATGAGGAAAAGAAGAATGAAGATCCTGATGCTCGGTAACAGTTTTACATATGCAAATGATATGCCGTCCATGCTGGCGGAAATCACAGGCGCGGAAGTTGTGCAGATCACACGGGGCGGCGCCCGGCTCGCGGAGCAGACCAATCCGAACACCAGACTGGGGAAGAAGACTTTTGCTGCCCTGGAGGAGGAGCACTGGGATTATGTGGTCCTGCAGGAAATGAGCAACGGCCCGATCACCGCGAAGGCATCCTTTATGAAAAGCGTCAGCACTCTCTGCGAGATGATACGGGATGCGGGCGCAGTCCCGGTCCTTTTTGCGACCTGGGCTTACAGGAGAGGTGCGGAGCAGTACGAAGAGGTCAGTCTCGATTATGACGGGATGGCAGAGGCCATGTCCGGGGCATATCGGGAGGCTGCTGAGGAAAACAGGGCACTGCTTGCGGATGTCGGGCGGAAATTTTACGAAGCGGGTGGTGCAGAGGAGCTCTATGCCGAAGACGGAAGCCATCCGAGTGAGGCCGGTTCCCGCCTCGCTGCCGGGACGATCGCTGAGGTGATCCGGGAAGACCGGGGATCCGGACGTCCGGTGGACAACCTGACAGTCCCGAAGGTCAATTCCGGCGATATACGTCTCCGGGTCCTCTATATGTATCAGATCCTGCTCAAGTACACGGATGCGGAGCACCCGCTGACGACCAATCAGATCCGTGACCTCATGGAGAAGAAGTATGGTATCACGATGCACCGCACGACGGTCCCGGGAGATATCGAGGTCCTGAAGGCGGCGGGCTTCGACATTGTCGGCCACCGCTACCGCCAGAACAAATACTATCTGGAGAGCCGTCAGTTCGAGCTGCCGGAGCTCAAGATCCTGATCGACGCAGTGGAGTCTTCCAGATTTATCACGGAGAGGAAGAGCCGCAGGCTGGTCGAGAAGCTCGTTGCGCTGACCAATGAGAGAAATGCCGGGCAGCTGAAGCGGAACCTGTACACGCCCGGCCGTGTCCGCTCTGCCAATGAGAAGGGATATTACATCGTAGACGCGATCAATACGGCGATCAACGAGGGGAGAAGAATTTCATTTTTCTATACTGACTATGACGGAAGGAAGAAGCAGATCCTGCGCAATGACGGAAATGCATACACGGTAAGTCCCTTCACACTGATCTGGAACGGTGATTTCTATTATCTGGTCGGGTATGATCATGCAAAGGAATCTGTGAGGACCTACCGGGTGGACCGGATCCTGAAGCAGCCGGAGATCCTTGCGGAGGATGCTCTGCCGGTACCCGATGATTTTGATGTGACGCGCTACACCAGGGAAGTCTTCAGGATGTACGCGAATCAGGAGCCGGAGGAGGTCACGCTCATCTGCCGCAACGAGGTCATGAAGGGAATCATCGACCAGTTCGGGATGGATGTGAAAGTGAGGAAGGCTGATAAGGAGCATTTTCGGACAAAGGTCAGGGTGTGCGTGTCTCCGACATTTTACGGGTGGGTATTTACCTGGGGCGGAGATGTGAAGATAGAAGGCCCGGAAAATGTCCTCGCGGGCTACCGTGAAATGCTCGGGAGGGCACTGCAGGAGTGAAAAAGGTATCATGAAATGCCCGGAAGATGCTGGAGGAGTGAAAAAGATATCATGAATGCCCGGAAGATGCTGGAGGAGTGAAAAAGGTATCATGAAATGCCCGGAGGGTGCCGGAGGAGTAAATGCGCAGTTTTGGGTGAGCAGGCAGCGGGCAGTACTCTCTGCCGGTGTGGGTCGCTTTTCGATCGTGCGTGTTTTCCGGTGTCTCCGCAGAGTAAATCAATGGTTTTCATTTTGATCTGAGAAAAAGTAAAGTATAATAGAGGGCGAATGTCGGGAGCAGCGACTCTTTTCGTAGGGGGAAGTATCCGCTCCCGGCCCATATGAGTCAGAGAGGAGAATTATTTACATGACATTTGATGAACTGATTACGGAAGTAAAAGAAGTAGGGCAGAAAGTCGATACCAACGGTATCAATTTTATGGCGGTGCAGGTCAACATTAAGGAAGGCGGCGTATTCTACGTTGAGATCAAGGACGGGAAAGTCACCGTCGAGCCGTTTGAATACAATGACAGGAACTGTGCGATCACGATCTCTCAGGACAATTTCCTGAAGCTCCTGAACGGCAAGCTCGATCCGGTCGTTGGCTATACACTGAGAAAGATCAAGGTGGACGGCGACATCGGGAAGGCTCTGGAGTTCTCGAATCTTCTGAAGAAGGCGAGACAGGCCTGATAAGATACCTGCAGACAGACATAAAAGTGCATTGCGAGGGGTGCGGGTCTATGGATCCCGCACCCCTTTTCTCCGGTTTTCAAGAACGCCTCAGCGTTCTTGCCGCGCCGAGCAGGGTGCGAAGCACCTTCTTCCTTGCGCGGCTGCGACCCGCCGGAGACTTTTATTCTTCATCGCGAGATTGTACTCACGAAGAAGGCGAGTTTCACTTTGCGCGCGTATCTCATGTCTGAAGACACGAGTATTGCGCGATGAAGAATAAATACTCCGGTAACGAATATTCCTGTGCAGAGAAGCATGAGTCGCATAAACAGCACATGGACCCCGGGGATACGGATTCATGATTTTCGGCAGAGGAATCCGGGAGATGCGAATCGATCATTTTCTGCAGAGGAACCCGGGAGATGCGGAGCGATCATACCCGGTAAGGAGGTAAATCTATATGAACGGAACAGTATCGGATCTTTCTATCGTATTCATGGCCATTTCGTGCCTTTTCGGATTCGGTCTGCCCATCGTACTGCTTTTGTATTTTCGGAAAAAGTTCAAGGCAGATTTCATGGCCTTCGTCGTCGGCGGAGCAGTCATGTTTCTCTTTGCCCTTGTCCTGGAGGCAACGGTCCATCAGATCATTCTCGCGACCCCTGCCGGAAAGGCAGTCCTTAGCAGCGCAATTCTCTATGCTGTTTACGGTGGATTCATGGCAGCCCTCTTTGAGGAGACAGGACGGTTTCTGGCCATGAAAACGATTCTCAGGCCGTATCAGAAGAAGGATGTCAACGCTCTGATGTACGGTGCCGGACACGGAGGCATTGAGGCTGCAGCCATCCTTGGCATCGGGATGATAAATAATCTGATCTGGTCAGTCATGATCAATACGGGCAATCAGGGAGCCCTGACATCCAGTGCCACCGGGGATGTGCTCGCCTCGATTCAGAATGTGATCACGGCCCTTGTGGACACGCCTGCCTATGTATTCCTTCTGGGGAGTGTGGAGAGGGTCTTTGCAGTCGCTCTGCAGATTGCGATGTCGGTCCTCGTCTGGTTTGCAGTCAAAAAGAAGAAGGTGTATCTTTTTGCGGTATCCTTTCTGATTCATTTTCTGGTGGATGCGGTGACATCTTTCCTGTCAAGTTCCGGAGTATCGGCCCTGGTTACCGAGGGTGTTGTGGGCCTGATGGCTGTTGCAGCGGTCATCCTCGCGAAACAGGTATGGAAAACGAATGCCCGAAGCGCCGCCATGTAAATCATTCAAATGACACAGCTTTATATCCATACTGGTCAACTGACGAAATTCGTCGTATATTAAAAAGAGAGAAAAATTTGGTATCTGATGGAGGTAACAGCATGATGAAGGAACTTACCGTTGCGGCGGTACATGACAATATTGAAAGAGTCACGAACTTCGTAAATGCTGAGCTGGAAGAGTTTAACTGCCCGTCGAAGGCCAGGATACAGCTTGATGTCGCCATAGATGAGCTGTTCAGCAATATCGCCAATTACGCATACCGTCCTGAAGTGGGGCCGGCGACAGTCCGCATCGAGGTGACAGAAGATCCCCTTGCTGTTCTTCTGAGCTTCATCGACAATGGACGTGCGTATGATCCGCTGGCCGCCGATAATCCGAATACCACGCTCTCTGCAGAGGAGCGGCCGATCGGAGGGCTGGGTGTCTTCCTTGTCAAGAAGACCATGGATGAGATAACCTACGAGTATAAAGACGGGATGAATATTCTGAAAGTGAAGAAGCATATCTGAGGGATCCTGCTTGACAGTGGGATCGCGGGAAAGCGAAGTGTCACAGAGTTTGAAGTGTAACAGAGACTGAAGCGATACAGAGACTGAAGTGATACAGAGACTGCCGTAAAGACGGAATAATACAGGAATTGGCGGGAACCGGAAGTGATTTCGGGTACTGCCGAAAAAATGAAAAAATACAAAAAGTTTTTTATAAAAGGACAGGTCAGGCTTCGAAAAGCCTGACCTGTTTTGTAATTATAGGTATGCGACTGCGAATAATCCCGTATCGTCTGATCCCGGATTTGCGTTACACAGCGGCTATGGCATCATCTGTTCCCTGAGCCGGCTGTGTCGATCAGAGCTTCGAGATCATCCTGCCTTACATAATAGAAATCATTTTTGCTGGAGTATTGTTTTATCCAGCGTGACCTTTCCGGGTCTTTCCATCCGACTCAGTCAGTGTGACCGTATAATCCCCTTTGCCTCCTGTGCCGGGGGTTCCCAGCCAGAAAACAGGGATCTCAAAGGAAACACCGCCGTCTGCGGTAACTTTGGCTGTCACATCGAACGGTTCCCCTGCTTTTGGCGCGTCGACTTCGGTAATTGTCGGATTTTTCAAGGGCTGCGCGTCGGCTTTCTCTTTGACCATGACCGGCGCGTCCAGTGCCAGTACGGGCGCTGCGGAGGACAGCATGAGGATGGCGCTTATCAGAATTGCCAGATACATTTTTACCTTCACAGCTGATACCTCCACTTGAAATTTTTTACAGTTCTTTCCTCAGATGCCTGATCAAGCGAACTCAGGTCTGCTGTACATAAGGGCAGTCATGCAGCTGTCATGTCGGATCAATTCCGTTTCTTCATGCTACAGTCTTCCACTGAATATAATCGGCAGGGATCAGGAAATATTCTGCCTGTCGCGAGATAAGCAGAAATCAGGGAAGTGTTTTTCCTGCCGCGAGATAAAGGTCATACCACTCACGCCTTGTAAGCTCAACGTCTCCGGCAGCTGCGGCGGAGGCGATACGCGCCGGCTTCGTCGTTCCGGTGATGACTTGGATCTTGCCCGGCAGGCGGAGGATCCACGCATAGGCGACGGTATCCGGAGAGACACCCTTCTCGGCGGCCATTTTGTCAAGAAGCGCATTGAGCTCCGGGTAATCCTTTGAGCCGAGGAAGCATCCGCCGAAGAAGCCCTGCTGGAGAGGTGACCAGGCCTGAATTGCAGTGTCATTCATCCGGCAGTATTCCAGTGTTCCGCCGTCCCGCATGGTCGCTCCGTCATTCATTGTGTTGACGTTGAAGCCCGCGTCGATCATGGGGCAGTGGGCGATGGACAGCTGCATCTGGTCGGCCGCGATCGGATAGGTCACACCGGTCTTTAAAAGCTGCATCTGGTACGGATTCATGTTGCTGACGCCGAAGTCGAGAACTTTTCCGGAATCATGGAGGATCCGGAAGGCTTCCATGACCTCATCCGGGTCCATGAGCATGTCCGGCCTGTGGAGCAGCAGACTGTCGAGGTGGTCGGTGCGGAGATTCGCGAGCGACTTCTCGACCTGCGTCAGGATGCGCTCTCTTGAAAAATCGTACATTCCGCTGTTGATGCCGACCTTGGACTGAAGGAACATTTTGTCGCGCAGAGAGGGTTCCGCGGCCAGGACGGTCCCGAAGACTTCCTCGCTCTTTCCGCCCGCATAGATGTCCGCATGATCAAAAAAGTTGATGCCGGACTCCATTGCGCTCTTCACAAAGACGTCGATCTCGTCCGCTGTCATGTCCGCTATGCGCATGCAGCCGACACCGATGACGGATACTTTTTTCTTTTCCGAACCGAATTCAATATACTTCATTAAAATTTTTCCTCCCAAAACGTAGTTTTGATGTTTGACTAAATGGCCACGGATAACTCTTTTGCAGCCACATGTGTCTTCGGGCATTCTTCATTCGTGGGCAGAATATGTCTCCTGCACAGACGCATGCTTATCTGACCGGACTTGCGGATACCGGTGCTGTGATCCGCGCACGCCCCTTTTTTCGCAGAACAGTATATGGGGTGCGCCTTCCGTTCGCGGTACGGTACGTGGAGTACACCTTCCCTTCACAGGACGGTACATTGAGTGTGCCTTTCGTTTGCGGTACGGTACCGGCCTTCCGGGAGTTTGGTGAAAAATGAAGAAAACAAAAACGTGCGGGTCAATAGGAAATCAGGTGATACAGCGATGTAATAAGATCAGGTATGCTTCAATTATACGGGAAACGCCTGCAGCATAAAAGCGTAAGTACCTGGAGTCTGAGAATAAAGAATGGTCTGGTGAGGGAATATTGTCTCTGATTTTACGGGATGGTACAATACAGGTAGTGTACAGTCGGATGTCAGCCGGAATGACCGGGGTTCGGTCTGCTGAGCATGCCGGACTGCGGATACCACGCCCAATGAATGAGCGACAAGATATACGGAAAAAATAAAGGAGTTCCAGCGAAGATGGAAGCGGATCTGACCCGTGAAAAGAAAGTGAATATAGAAGAGACTCCTGAGAGCGCGGAGCATACAGATGCACACGGCCAGCCGGTTCCGGATGCCCACGGGCATGAACATACGCACGAACATGAACATGCCCGCGAGCACAGACATATTCACGAGCAAGAACATGCCCACGAGCACAAACACACTCATGAATACATGCACGCCCACGGCATCCCCCACAGTCATGGACCCGGGCATGTGCATTCGCCGGAGGAAAAGAAGAGAAGGCTGAACAGGATTTCCCGGATCATAGGTCATCTGGAACATGTCCGGCACCTGATCGAGGCAGATTATGACTGCGCGGACATTTTAGTCCAGCTGTCGGCCGTGCGGTCCGCGACGAACGGACTTGCAAAGCAGATCATTCATGAACATATCGAGCACTGCGTGAGCGAAGCAGTGGAATCGGGGGATGAGGAGACGCTGGAGAAACTTCAGAACGCGATCGATAAGTTCATCTGACAGGAGGAGATAAGTCCGGTTGATGTGAGGAAATGCGTTCAGTTGATGCGAAGGAATGCGTTCAGTTGATGCGAAGAGATGCGTTCATTTGATGCGAGGAGACAGTTATGTCAGAGGTAAAGAAGTATCAGGATACTGGCGAAAGACCCGCAGAAAAGAAAGTTCATACTGAAGAAGCAAAGCCTGATGCAGGGAGGCTTTATGGTGAGGGAGAAGAGCCCGGGAGAGAAGAGCTTCATGATGGGATCGGCCGCTCCGAAGCGGACATGCTTTATGATGAAGAACTTCTCAGCCGAATTGAAAACGCAGCGGCGCGAGGGGCGCAGCTCGGCAGCAGATACGGTATCCTTCTTGCGACGATGATCACGCTGCTTCTCATCGTGGCGGCGGTCTTCATTTTGCCTGTGTTTTTCGGAATCGATAAGAAAGTGAGCGATGTGCCGGCTGAAACAGTGCTTGCCCCGGAACCGGAGGAGAAACACATTACGACTGCCGATTTTGCGGAAGCGATCCTTACGAAGACAGAGCAGAAAAAGAAAATCGAGGTCTTCGAGGCGGAAATCTCGGATGTGGTCAAACTGACCGATAAGGGACTGCTGAGCCTTCCGGTGTTTTCGAAGAGCCAGCTGATCACATTCAACGGATCTGTCATATATACGGTCGATCTGACGGAAATGAGCGAGTCGGATGTCGAGCTTGACGAGAACGCGAAGAAGGTCACGCTGTGGATCCCTCACGCAGAGCAGGGAGAAATCAATATCCCGGCGTCTGAGATGGAATTCGGAGACGTTGAGAAAGGCTTTCTGGCCTTCGGAGACCTTAAGCTGAGTGTGGAGGATGAGGCGAAGGTCGAGATGGAGGCGGAAAAAAAGATGGAAGAGACCCTTCTCAAAGATCAGATGATTCTGCAGGCTGACCGGTTCGCGAAAATGACGGTCTGGGAGATCTATCAGCCGTTCGTGGCGCAAGTGTCGCCGGAGTATACCTTCGAAGTGTCGTTCAAGTAGAGTATGCGCTACATAACTCCAGACCGAATCTGAAGCGTATTCTTGAGTGCTGACCTGGACTGCAGTCTGAAAAATGGAGTCTGAAAAAGAGGAAAATAAAAAGAGAGCATCTGGCTGGGATGCTCTCTTTTTATTTCAAAAGGGGGAGGAGTCCCGTCTCTCGACGGAGGAAAGGAATAAGTTTTTCTTTATCCTATGCATGTATCATACGCTGATTTTGTGAATAAATAATGAGCGAATTCTAGTAAAAAAATAAAAAGAATGATGAATTTATAAAATTCAGAGAAAAAACTGTTCATATCCGATTTCTTCGGGGAAATCAGTGATTGCCGCAGGACTTTCCGAGGCAGACACTATGAATGGCGCATAACGTAAAAGCAGAGGAAATCAGTAAATGCACTCAGGAATGCCCGCAGGAGCTTCCGGAGCAAGGCGCATGTGAAAGCAGAGTTCAGGGATACAGGAATAAGGAGATATGCAAAAATTTGCAAGGATTATGCAATGAATTGCAGGGCAGTCCCGATTGCTTGATATATTTCGGAGAGGGTGCTATAAATAGATTATCAAATGTGCAAACGATTGCACTAAATATTGCACAAGATCAGGCGCCGGATCCGGAAGCATTCTTTACGTGAAAACGGAAAAGCATAAAGACTCGCTCCCCATGAATGGTCATGAAAAGGGGAGAGGAGACAGCCTATTTTAGAAAGATAACGTAAAGGAGAGGTATTATGGCATTTCAGATGAACGATATGACAAAGCCGGTCAAAGACCGACTTGGTTTCGATCCTGCTTCTGTCAAAAAGCTTACATTTGGGGAACTGATCAAAAAAATAGGTCCGGGCATCATCCTGACCGGTATCGTGATCGGACCCGGCAATATTACCACGTCCGCGATGATGGGCGCGAACTATGGGTACAAGATGCTCTGGCTCCTCATCCCGATCATCCTTATGGGAATCACATTTACGCTCTCGTCGTATCGGATCTCCATTATGACCGGACTTCCGATCCTGCACGCCATCCGGCACTATTACGGCGGAATTGCCTCGGGGTTCTGCGGTGTTGCACTGTTCCTTTCCTGTTTCTTCTTCACGCTCGGCAATATCACGGGTACAGGCGCAGGCATGAACCTGATCTTCGGGTTCGACTGGAGGATCGGTTCTCTGATCATGCTGGCGATCCTCGCCTTCTGCTATCTGACCAAGGGCGTCTATTCCAAGGTCGAGAAAGGCATCATGATCTGTATCTGCGGCATGATCATCGCGTTCTTCGCAACGCTGATCGCTACCGGCGGCCCGAACTGGGGCCAGGTCGGACATGGTCTCACACATCCGACGCTGCCTGAAGGCTCTCTTGCAACGGCGCTTGCCTATATTTCAACGAATGCTGCGGTCACGGCCGGCATTTACGGTACATACCTCGGACTTGAGAAGAAGTGGAATAAGCAGGATCTTTTCAATGGAACGATGGTCGCCGACGCGATCACGCATATCGTGACAGTCGTTCTGATCTCCGGTTCCATCGTTCTGGTCGGCGCGATCGTCCTTCATCCGGATGGAATCGCAATCAAGGCCCCGGCACAGCTTGGCGACCTTCTCCGCCCGTTCCTCGGAAATGCAGCTCCGATCGTCATGGGTGTCGCGATCATCGGCGCGGGCTTCTCGTCTCTGCTCGGCAATACGCAGCGAGGCGTTGTCCTTCTGAACGCCGGTATCAACAAGGAGATCGGGCTTGAATCCAAACCGGTCAAGATCCTCTGCATCGGATGCCTTGCGGTCGCAACGATCATCTGCTTTGCATACGACGGCTCCCCGACACAGCTGATTTTCATCGCGAATGTTGCGACGTCGATCGCAACACCGGTCGCAGGCCTCTTCATGGTCCTCATGCTCTGGAAGAAGGAACTCTTTATGGGCACCAAGGCTCCGCGTGTCCTGCAGGTATCCATGACGATCTGCTATATCTTCGCTTTATACATGACAGTGACCGCACTGAAGACACAGATCCCGAATCTGATCCACTCCTTTATGGGCTGATCATTGGGAAAGAACACCCTTCCTAATGCAAGACCTGCAATCGCATCTGTGTCTCCATGACAGGGAGCCGGAGATGTCCGCAGATCCCATATGAAAAATGAAAGACCCGCGATCGCCTCGTTATCTCCCTTGAATGGAGCTTGCGATGGTCGCGGGTCTTTTTTCCGGTCTCAGCCACACCAATGCGTGTGGGGAGTCTTTGTTAATGAACAACGTGCGGTCACATCGTCGTCTCCCTCTCCGCCAGCACGGCTTTAAAGGAGAGGTGCTGCAGTGCGGTCACCTGCTTTTTGTCGGCATTAATCGCGTGGATCGCCATGTCCGCTGCCTGGGCTCCGATCTCGAGCCCGGGCAGCTCCATGGAGGTCAGGGATGTCTCCAGCATATCTCCCACGCGATGTCCTGTCATGCTGAGCACGCGGATATCGTCCGGAACGCGAAGGCCGTTTTCCTTCAGAGCGCGGAGGGCACCGATCCCCTGCGCATCGGTCGCGGCCAGGATCGCGTCGAGATGCATGTTCCCGTCGAGCAGCTCGTTCGTGCAGTCATAGCCGTAGCGGATCCCTTTGAGCTTTGAGGTGTGCTCCGCTGTGATTTCTTCGAGGCAGAGCTCTTCGATTGCCTTCTTATAGCCTTTGTAACGGTCGGCATACGGGGAGATTTCCGCAGACCCGTTGATGAGGCCTATCTTTTTACAGCCTTTTTCGGCAAGATGTTTTACAGCGCGGTAGCCGATATCCACATAGTCAACAACGACGCTGCTGATATGCGGGTCGGTCTCGCGGATGACCTGGACGACAGGCATCTGCATGCTGATATCGCGTATGATGCGTTTGTTCGCTCCGGTGGAGGCGATAATCATACCGTCCACGAAGCCGTCGCGCAGATGGATCAGGCTTTCTTTTTCGACGGTCTTATCGTTTCCCGTATTGATGATCATGGTGGAGAATCCGTTCTTCCTGGCTTCCTCCTCGATTCCGGAGACGACCTCCGCAAAGATGGAGAAGGAGAGCTTCGGAATCACGACAGCGATCATGTTGAGCTTGCCCCTGCGCAGGCCGCGGGCCAGGACGTTGGGACGGTAGCTGAGCTCCTCCACGGCAGCCATGACGCGCGCACGGGTGTCGGGGTGAACATAGGATGAGTTGTTGAGGGTCCTCGAAACGGTCGATACGTCGACATGCGCGAGAGCTGCGACATCTTTTAAGGTAGCCATGTTTTTTCCTCCGGTCTGTTCGGATCTGTTATTCATATGTTGGAAGTGAGCCCTGCCGGTCTGCCGGCAGGGATTTATTATTTCCCTGAAATATGCAGAAGGAATCGTCTCATGGAGTTTCTTCTGTAATCAGGCTCTTGCGAAACTCTGTGCGAAATGGAATTGTGTGAACGATTCAAACAATTTCCATGAAGCACAGACTTTCGCAATTGCCTGCTTCTGTAATATGCAAAAAGAAGTGTTTCATGAGGCTTTTTCTGCAATAAGCCAATATGAAACACCGCTCATGCTTCTGTACAACAGGGGCATGAAGTGCTTTTCTCTGATTCCAGTGTAACACGCTTTTTCTGTACGCGCAAACGATTGTACAGAGGTTTTCATTTCCAAAATCCCGAAAATCAGGCGTTTTATGCAATTTTTTGCAAGCGGTATGCAATGAATTGCAGGCCGGACAAAAAGTATTGCGCGGAATCTTTACAGGTGATATAACATAACCATCAGATATACAAACGATTGCAAAACAAATTGCAGAAAGGACAGGGCGCCGATCCCGAAGCAATGGAAGATGCAGTTCATAGATTTCCGGCAGGTCAGGGAATCCGAAGCACAGACAAAAAGCAGATCAAAGCAGATCATAATCAAGTAAAGGAGAAAAATCATGGCAAAAGTTAAGAATTTCAAAACGATCTTCCCGGCAGTTTCCGTTCCGCTGAATGACGACTATTCCATCAACGAGGAAGAGTTCCGCGTATATCTCCGCTGGATCAAGAGCTTCTACGATCAGGGAATCCAGGGCCTTGTCTGCAATGGTCATACAGGCGAGATCACAGGCCTCACAAGAGCTGAGAGAAAGAGAGTCGTTGAGATCTGCGCAGAGGAGTGCGGCGATATCATGACAATTATCTCCGGTGTGAACTGCGAGAATACACAGGAATCCATCGAGATGGCAGCAGAAGCCAAGGAAGCCGGCGCAGACGGAATCCTCCTTATGCCGCCTCATATGTGGCTCCGCTTCGGCATGAACCCGAATGCTCCGTTCGAGTACATCAAGGACGTAGCAGAGGGCGCTGACATCGATATCATCATCCACCTCTATCCGGCAACATCCAAGGCATTCTATCCGGTCGAGACCCTCATCAAGATGTGCAAAGAGATCGATCATGTCAAGTGCATCAAGATGGGCACACGCGTAACTTCCATCTATGAGCATGACGTACGCCTTCTTCGCCAGGAGTGCCCGGACATCAGCCTCATCACATGCCACGACGAGACGCTCTGCGTATCCTGGTTCCCGGGAATGGACGGCGCGCTCATCGGCTTCGCAGGCTGCGTACCGGAACTGATCTGCCCGGCAAGAGAAGTATTCGCAAATCCGGACAAGCACACACTGAAGGAAGCGCAGGACTGGAGCGACCGCATCTATCACATCAGCCAGGCCATCTACGGCGGCGGCCAGCCGTCCGGCGAGGCGCATGCACGCCTGAAAGAGACGCTCGTACAGCGCGGCATCTTCAAGAGCGGCCTTATGAGAAAGCCGGTCCTTCCGCTGAATCAGGAAGAGAAGGATTGGATCGCGGAAGGCATCAGGAGAAGCGGTCTTGAGAAAGTAGATATGAGCAAATTCGCGTAATAAGCCGGGGGCGAAAAGCTCTGGCATAAGCAAATTCGCTGCTGAGCGAAAGGGCGAAAACTTCAGAATAAGAGATATGAACCGGAAACGGTGAAAATCGATGCAAGAGAGCATGGCCAGAGCGGTCATGCTCTCTTTATGTATCGGGGGAGCAATGGAGAATTGGAAAGATTAGACAAAAAATCCTGGGCAATCTTCGACAGTTTTCATAAAAACATAAAGGATCAATTAAAAAATTATAAATAATTTGTATGAAGTGGTATGATGTCTTTGTGGGAAATGCTGCCGTAAAGGGTGGCAGTAAAAATAATTATAAGGAGGTCTGGTAACTATGCAGGAATTCTTTAACAAGGCGGTGGATCTTTGCACGCAGGCCGGCGGCAAGGTCATTCTGGCGCTCGTCGTCTTTATCGTGGGCCGAATCATTATCGGTAAGATCATGAAGCTGATCTCGAAGGGCAAGATGATCTCAAAAGTCGATCCGACGGCAGCTTCTTTCTTTAAAAATGCGGTCAAGATCGGACTCTATGTAATTCTGGTCGTATCTATCATCGGCATCCTCGGCGTCCCGATGGCTTCTGTTGTCGCAGTGATCGCTTCCTGCGGTGTTGCCGTAGGTCTGGCTCTGCAGGGAGCTCTGGGCAATCTCGCCGGCGGCATCATGCTTCTTATTTTCCGTCCGTTCGCAGTCGGTGATTATATCGTCGGCGCGGGGACAGAGGGAAATGTCAAGGAGATCGGTCTTTTCTACACGATCCTTATGACCAATGACAATCAGAAGATCACGATCCCGAACAGCGCACTTACAGGCGGAAATGTCACAGACGTGACCGCAGCTGCGACGAGACGTGTGGATCTTACGTTCAATGTTGCAGGCAGTGTTCCGATCAAAGAAGCAGAGGCAGTGCTGATCAGCGTTATGGAAGGAAACGAGAAGGTCCTTACCGATCCGGCACCGTTCGCTGCTCCGCTCGAGCCGGTCTCCGGCGGTCTCAAATATGTGACCCGCGCATGGTGCAAAACATCGGATTACTGGGATGTCTATTTTGCTCTGATGAGAGATATCCCGACAGCCCTCGGCGAGAATAAGATGGCAGGCCCGGCATCTTCTGTTACGATCAGAAAGTAAAGGACCGGATGGCGAAAGATCTTCGCGAAGGTCAGATACGTGCGAAGACAGTCACAATAAGAGAATATATAAGAATGCCGTCGGGAGTTATGCAGGCTCCCGGCGGCATCTTTCTTTTTCCGGCGATCGCATCCGGCTTTTGGTCATGTCAGGCTTCCGGAAGCATCCTGTTTTTTGCGGCATCCTGATTTTTCTCTGTGTGCGGGCCGTACCGGGATCGGTTCGATCGAAAGGATGCATGCGATATACGGAACACTTTCCTGTAATAATGTGAAAAAGTACTGGTCTTAATCAAAAAATCATGTATAATAGGGGCGGACATTTGTCCAGGACACATATATATGACGGCCGTCGGCCGTCATAACTTCTTTAACTACAGGGGGTAACTATGGAGAAGTTTTTCAAACTGAAGGAGCGGAAGACTTCCGTTCGGACCGAGTTCTTTGCAGGTCTGACGACTTTTATGACGATGGCCTATATCCTGGCTGTCAACCCGGGTATCCTGTCGGCTTCCGGTATGGATTCGGGCGCGGTCTTCACGGCGACCGCACTCGCGTCAGCGCTGGCATCCGTCATGATGGGTCTGGTCGCCAATCTGCCGTTCGTTCTGTCGGCCGGTATGGGACTCAACGCGTATTTTGCCTTCACAGTCTGCCAGATCATGGGCTATTCCTGGCAGGTCGCTCTGGCTGCGGTATTCGCAGAGGGTATTATTTTCATTTTCCTGTCGATCTTCAATGTGCGTGAAGCGATCTTCAACATGATCCCGGCTTCCATCAAAGTCGCGGTATCTGTCGGTATCGGTCTGTTCATCGCATTCATCGGCATGCAGAATGCGCATATTGTTGTCAACAATGACTCCACGCTGCTCAGCATCTTCAGCATCAAGGGATCGATTACAGGCGGCACTTTCAACTATGAGGGAATTACCGTTCTTCTCGCTCTGATCGGATGCATCATCACAGGTATTCTTGTTGTCAAGAATGTTAAGGGCAACATTCTGATCGGTATTTTTGTGACATGGCTCCTCGGAATCATCTGTCAGCTGACCGGTCTCTATGTTCCGAATCCGGAGGCGGGTTTTTACAGCCTGATCCCGTCCGCAGTTGTCTCCATGCCGACTTCTATGATGCCGACATTTATGAAGCTTGACTTCTCGGCAATGCTGAAACCGGATTTTATCGTCGTCGTCATTGCGTTCCTCTTTGTCGACATGTTCGATACGCTCGGAACACTGATCGGCTGCGCGACACGCGGCGGTATGCTGGATAAGGACGGAAAGCTCCCGGGCATCAAGGGTGCGCTCCTCTCTGACGCTGTGGGTACAGTGGCAGGTTCCATGATGGGAACATCCACGATCACGACATTCGTCGAGTCTTCTTCAGGTATCATGGAAGGCGGACGCACGGGTCTGACAGCCATCTTCGGTGGTCTGTTCTTCGTCATCGCGCTGTTCTTCTCACCGATCTTCCTGACGATCCCGTCCTTTGCGACGGCACCGGCTCTGATCATCGTCGGTTTCATGATGATGCAGTCCGTCAACAAGATCGCGTGGTCTGAGCCTACGGAAGCGATGCCGGCCTTCTTCGCGATCGCCTGCATGCCTCTTATGTACTCGATCTCCGAAGGTATCTGCATGGGTATCATCAGCTACGTGCTCATCAACTTCGCAGCCGGCAAGAGAGAGAAGATCACGATCGGTATGTATATACTGGCAGCGCTCTTTATATTGAAGTACTTCCTTATCTGATCGGTAAGGCGGTATCTGATTTGTAAAATGCTGTTTGATCCGCGGGTCTTTAACGATCCGCGGATTTTTTGTGATTTGCGGGCGAGAATTGGATTATGCTCTTTAGAGTGTGCTTTAAGAGAAACGATAGAATAAATGAACACAAAGAAATAGAGAGCACCTGGCTGGGATGCTCTCTTTTCTTTCATCAAAAGGGGAAGGAGTTCCGCCTCTCGGCGGATAAAAGAAAAAGGTTTTTTGTAAGTTTTATCTTACAGGAAATACTATAACGTTAATTTGTGAAGAAAAGATGGACGAATTCTAGTAAAAAAATAAAAAGTATAATGAAAATCTAAACTTTCGTCTTCCGCCTTCCGGAGGAGAACATTTTGCAAACTCATAAATCTGATTCGACTGATATCAGCCTGACTGATGCCGGAACGTTTGGAAAGCTGTGTCTGTGTAATACCGGCTTTGATTCGAGCATCCATAATAGCGCGGGTAATATCCAGTTCGGGTTGGATTGCTTCGAAGGAAGGATAATTGTCAACCGTTAGCGTAAATGTAAGATAAGAGAATGATTTATTGTTTCGGGAACAGCAAGAGAGTCAGTTTTTTATGGAACTGACGATAAGATACAACTATAATATTATTATAGAAGAAAGACAGATGAGAGCACAGGTGAGACTTTGGGAGTCTTTATGCGTCTGGCTGCATCTGACCGGGAAAGGAGAGGACGCATGCACGATGGAGAAGAAAGATCTGAGGACAGATACCAACTGTCGGCAGAGGAGAGGCAGTACCAGGAAGAGGAACGGAATTACATGAGAGAAGAATTGAGAGACCGTAAAAGGAAGAGGGATAGGAAGCCGGAGTACCTGCAGTATAAGAGGTACATTTATGTGGTCATACTGCTCATAGTGGCGCTCCTTTCATTTTTCCCGATCGCGAAAATGGCAAGCGATCCGGCCCGATATGCCAAAACAATCGCGGCGCTTGACGAGAAAAAGAAGACCGTCATGGAGCTTACAGCGGCTTCGACAGCCTCCTCGGCGGCGATCACGCTGATCCCCGGGGATGTCGCGACGCCTCTGGCGGATAAGCTCGCAGATATCAGCGGGTACTTTGTCATCGTCATCTGCGCACTGTATCTTGAGAAATATCTGCTTACGATCCTCGGACTTGTCGCATTCAGGTTCATGATCCCCGCCGCCTGTGTTATTTTGTCAGTTGGAATACTGCAAAAGCGGCCGGCGGAAAAAGAAAAAACCATTAAGCTGGCCGCCAAGGTTGCGCTGTTCGGTCTGACCATGTTCGCTGTCGTACCGGCAAGCGTAAAAGTATCCGACATGATCTCGGCAACTTATCAGGATTCGATCGACAATACGCTGGAGCAGGCCAGAAAATCAGCCGAGGAGCTGGAAGCGGAGAAGAACAGTGCTGAGAAAGGCACTTCCGGGGAGACGGACAATGCTTCTGATGGGACGGCAGCCGCTGTGGGCGAGAAGGCAGTCACTGCGGGCGAGGCAGCAGCGGAAAAGGCGGAAGAGAGTCAGAGCTGGTGGGAGTCGATCGTGAACGGAGCGAAGAGCATTGCAGGAGATGCAAAGAGCGCGGCAGCAGGCCTTCTGGATGAATTCCAGCAGACCGTAAATCACCTGATCGAAGCCCTTGCCGTCATGATCGTGACGTCCTGTCTGATTCCGATCCTTGTCATTCTGTTTTTTGTGTGGGTCATCCGGACGCTCCTCAGTGTGGACATCAATATACAAATGCCGAAAAGGTCATAATTTACGCATAATACGAAAAACAGCCGTGCGGTGCGGAAACTGTTTCCGCGGCGCACGGCTGTTTTTGGTGTTATTTACTCAAACTTCCCACATGCATTTATGAGGCGGCGACCGGGAATAAATAATTTCCAAAGGAGGGCGTCCCGACTTGGAAATATTTATTCCGGGAGCCATAAATTCAAGGGTGTGGGAAGTTTTAGTAATTTACTGTATTTTTCCGGAGAGTACTTACTGCATCCGATCCTGCATCCGGTATTCCAACGGTTTTTTTCCGGTCGCCCGCTTAAAAGTCTGAATAAAATGGCCGATATTTCCAAAACCGCAGGAATACGCTATATCGAGCACGGGTGCATCGGTCGTCCTGAGCAGTTTCATGGCGTGCCGGATGCGGACGTCATTGATATAATCCACGCAGGTCCTGCCGAGAGTCTTCTTAAAAAAGCGGCTGAAATACTGCTCGTTGAGATTCATGAGCGATGCCAGATCCTGGAGGTAGATCTTGTTGCCGTAGTTCTCGTCGATATAGGAAAGCACTGATTTGAGAGCCTCCGCTTTCGGGTCAGGATCGTACGTTGAAGCGGTCAGAAGACCGCCATCTGCCAGTGTGGAGATGAGCAGCATCATGAGCGCTTTGCACCGCAGCTGATCGGAGGCACCGGACAGATTGAACTGGTCGTCCCGTCTGTCCCGGGCGTTCCTGAATATGTCAGCGATCTGCCTGTACAGCCTGTCAAATTCTGCGAATACCGGCATGTCCGGCCGGATGAATCTCGGGAGAGTAAGATTGCCGTGAATCAGAGGCTCGATCAGATTCTGTTCCGAAGAATCAATATTGCGTGTTGAGAGGACGGACGGGCTGAAGAGCAGCGCCGACTCTCTGTAGACGGATTCCGAGGTGATGGAGTGGATCATTCCGCTCTCAACGAAGGCATAGCATTCATCTGAGATTGCAATGTTTTCCATATTGACGGTAAATGAGAACACTCCCTTCTCAAAATGCAGCAGCTCCGTCGAACTGTGCCAGTGCGCTTTGGTATCGAATCTTATGGAGCTGTCTTTTTCCGAATCTGCAAAATACATGGAACAGGGAAAAGACGTATAGCCCTGCTGTCTGATTTCCTCTGACGCTTCTGTCGAATGCTTAGCTGTTTTCATGTTCATCAGTGAAGTATGACTCTGGCCTCATAGGGCTGAAGAATGCCGGTCCTGTGACTGTCATAGTTGGAAATAAGCTCTTCCCCTTCAAGGTCATCAAAAAGGGTGCATTCCTGCTCTCTGTCCGTCCAGTTCGCGGCGACGGTAAGGACCTTTCCGTCCATTTCCCGCTCATATGCATAGAGGACTTCGCTGTCAGGAAGGAGCGGCCTGAATGTCCCGTAAACAATGATCGGAGTCGTATGCCTGAGACTGATCAGTTTCTGATAATAGTAGAAAACGGAATTCGGGTCAGCCAGTGCCGCCTCCGCATTGATCTCCGTATAGTTCGGGTTGACCTTGATCCACGGAGTTCCTGTCGTAAATCCCGCATTCGCACTGGCGTCCCACTGGACCGGAGTCCTGGCATTATCTCTCGCGATGGTGTCAAAGCACCGAAGCATCGTCTCTGCGTCGACTAATTTGTGGTCGGTGACATACTGCTGATAAGCGTTGATTTCTTCGATGTCCCGGCAGTCGTCGATGGACTCGAAGTGCATATTTGTCATGCCGAATTCCTCGCCCTGATAGATATAGGGAGTACCTTTCTGCATGTGAAGGACGGTGGCCAGCATTTTGGCGGAGAGTTCCCGCCATTCTTTTGAATCATTTCCGAAACGGGAGACCGCTCTGGGCTGATCATGGTTGTCCCAGTAGAGGCTGCCCCATGCTTTTCCTTCCAGTTCCGTCTGCCACTTATTGAGAATGCCGCGGACGTAGGTGAGTCTGGGCGGGTTGACGGTCCATTTTCCGATCACGGATTCGGAGTTGGAGCTCCCGTCCGTATGCTCGAAGTGGAAGACCATGCCGAGCTCTGTACCTTCGTTGTTTGCGTAGCGCTTTGCCTCCTCTACGGTCACTCCGGCGGCTTCCCCGACCGTCATGATGTCGTAGCGGGAGAGTACCCGGCGGTTCATTTCCTGAAGGAATTCGTGCACGCGCGGACCGTTGCACACGTACGGGTTGGCGTTCCCGTAGACTCCGTCGAAGAGTTCTCCGTCCGGATAGGACTGGACCTTGCTGATCATGGAAATGACGTCCATTCGGAACCCGTCAATTCCCTTGTCGCACCACCAGGTCATCATATCATAGACTGCATCGCGCACTTTCGGGTTTTCCCAGTTGAGATCCGGCTGCTTCTCTGAGAACAGGTGAAGATAGTACTGGCCGGTCGTTTCATCGAATTTCCAGGCGGATCCGCTGAAATTGGAGCCCCAGTTCGTGGGCTCGTGCCCGTCTCTGGGATCCTTCCAGATATAATAATCTCTGTAGGGATTGTCTTTAGACTTGCGGCTTTCGATGAACCACTTGTGCTCATCTGAGGTGTGGTTCACGACCAGGTCCATGACGATTTTGATCCCTCTTGCGTGCGCTGCCGCAAGCATGCGGTCGAAGTCCTCCATGGTCCCGAACTCCGTCATGATGTCTCTGTAGTCTGATATGTCGTAGCCGTTGTCATCATTGGGGGATTTGTAGACCGGAGACAGCCAGATCACATCAATTCCGAGCTTTTTGAGATAATCGAGACGCATGGTGACGCCGTTCAGGTCGCCGATCCCGTCTCCGTTGCTGTCCTGAAAAGAGCGGGGATAAATCTGATAAATGACAGCTTCTTTCCACCAGGCGTGCTTTTCGTTATTCATTGTTTGATCCTCCGTTAGTGTAAAAATGATGCGCTTTCACAATTTTGTTATGGTTGTTTACTTTGCGGCCGGTTGAAGTAGGTTTATTTTTGTTTTTATGATGTCATTATAAAAATTCTGTCCGGAACTGTCTAACTGAAATTTGTCCATAAATTATGGAAATATGACTTTTTGGAATTTTTGTGCTGCTGTTCAGGGGAAGAAAAGCCGGATAATTGGCCGATGAGGGGATGGGAAATTATATACAAATCAGGGGGATGGAATTTGTGTGATATGTTAAAAGGAACTGTATTTGAGAAAAAAGTATTGAATTTGGCCAAAAGAATGTTATTATGAATGAGTGATTTTGTGCAAAAAGTACTTGATGTAAATGACATTGTATACTTCGGGTAAAAAAATCACAGTGGCTTAAAGGCAACGTTAAAGGAGGAAAAAAATGAAAAGAAAACTTTTGGCAATCGCGCTCGTTGGCGCAATGACGCTCGGCCTTGCAGCCTGCGGCGGCTCCGGCTCATCGACAGAGAGCACTGCATCCGGTGCATCCACAGGCGGCGGAAGCTCTTCCGCAAACTCACTCCGTCTTGTAAACGGAAAGATCGAAGTAGATGCTCAGCTCAAGAAACTGGCAGAAGCTTATGAAAAAGAGTCAGGCGTTCATGTTGAAATCGAATCCATGGGCGGCGGCATTGACATTCAGGGCCAGCTGAAGCAGTACTATGCAGGCAACAATATGCCGGACATCTTCGTTAACGGCGGTGCTACAGACTTCGCTAACTGGGAAGGCCTTCTTTCCGATATGAGCGGTGAGAAGTGGGTAAATGATACGGAAGCTGAATATGTCGACGGTTCAGGCAAAGTTGTCGGCTTCCCGTACACGACAGAGGCGATCGGTCTCGCTTATAACGCTGATCTTCTTGAAAAGGCAGGCATCGATCCGAAGTCCATCACAGGACCGGAATCCATGAAAGCTGCATTTGAGACGCTTGATTCCAAGAAGGATGAGCTTGGTCTCACAGCAGTCATCGGCTACTGCGCAGAGGCAACGAACCTGTACTGGTCGACCGGCAATCATCTGTTCGGCGTTTACGAAGATGAAGGTCTTGCACGTGACGATACAAAGTACTTCGATATGCTCGCTGACGGCGGCAAGATCGATGAGGCCCGTTTCGAGAAATATGCTGAGATGGTCGCGCTCTTCAACAAGTACTCAGATCCGGCTCTTCTTGTTTCCGGAACATACGATCAGCAGATCCTCAACTTTGCTTCCGGCAAATATGCTTTCGTGACACAGGGTTCCTGGATCGGCGCAACGATGACAGCTGATGACAAAGAGCAGTATGAGGCAGCAGGCAGTTTCAAGGTCGGCATGCTTCCGTATGCTTTTGAAGAAGGACAGGATACGATCCTTACAAATTCTCCGTCCTGGTGGGCAGTATTTGAGAGCGATAAGGCTGACGCTGCCAAGGCATTCCTGCAGTGGTGCTCCGAAGACGCCGGACAGAAGATCCTTGTTGAGGATGCCGGTTTCATCTCCCCGTTCGAATCCTGCACCTATATTGCAAGCGATCCGTTCGCTCAGACGATCTCTGATTACACACATGCAGGCAAGACATCCGGATGGCATTGGCTCAACAATAAGGAAGGTCTTGCACAGAATGCACTCGGTGTTGTATATCAGGATTATGCTGCAGGCACGATCCCGGATGCTGCTACATTCACAAAGACTGTCGGTCAGGTAACAGCACAGTACTATTCATGATCTTTTAATTAGTATTTTCAGATGATCTGCAGGCGGCGGCCTTTAGCCGCCGCCTGGTTTTCATTTATTACGTGAGGAGGGATCTCGTGAAAACAAAAGCACAAGGGAACGGTCCTCTGTCTTTTATACTGCTGATAGGCGGAATCGCACTTCTTGTAGCAGCTCTGGCAATGGACATAATGGGCAGTAAATTTGCCGGGCGAGGCGCTATGCTGATCTTAGGCATCGTTGCGTTCTTTGCCGGCCTCTATCTTATTCCGACGCTGAAGCATCACAGGAAGATCGTCTACATCATTTTCCTGTTCCCGCTTCTTTTTACATTTGCAGTAACCGTTATTATTCCGCTCGTTCTCGGTATCGGTTATTCTTTTACTGACTGGACGGGTGTTAAGATTACGAAGTTCGTCGGTCTGGCCAACTACACGACAATGTTCAAGGATCCGGCATTTATTTATTCCATTCTGATTACATTTGTTTTTGTTATCATTAATATGATCCTTATTAATGTGATCGGTTTCTGTCTGGCTCTTCTCTGTACATCCTCCATCAAGGCATCAGGATTTTTCAGGGCTGCTTACTTCCTCCCGAACCTGATCGGCGGTATCGTACTGGGTTATATCTGGCAGTTCGTATTCAACAACGTTCTGATCGGTATGACAAATAATATATCTCTACTCTCGAAGTCCAGAACAGCTCTTCTCTGCATCGTAGTTGTTTATCTGTGGCAGTACGGCGGATATATTATGCTTATTTATATCACCGGATTAACGCAGGTTCCCGGTGATGTTCTCGAAGCAGCGGATATTGACGGTGCAACACCGATACAGACGCTGTTCCAGATCAAGATCCCGATGATCGCTTCGACCATTACGATCTGTACATTCCTTACACTGACATCTGCCTTCAAGCAGTTCGATGTCAACATGGCTTTGACGAACGGTGCAGGATCCGTAACGAATTTCATGGGGAGCTATCTCTCCAACGGTACGCAGATGCTTGCTCTTAATATCTACAATACGGCGATCGCCAAGAACAGCTATGCAGTCGGACAGGCGAAAGCTGTGCTGTTCTTCGTTATCCTCGCTGTCGTATCTCTTATCCAGGTACGCATATCCAACAGTAAGGAGGTCGAGCTATAATGTCACAAACAAAGAAATCGAGAACAATTATCCTTACTCTTTTCGGCATTGTTATTGCAGCATATATCCTGTTCCCGTTCTATCTGGTAGTCCTTAACTCCTTTAAGAAGCAGACGGATATCGTTGCAAGCCCGATCGCATGGATAGGTGCGTCCATTAAACAGTTCATTTCGAATGTTTCAAGCGTTGTAGGAAATTCGAACTTTAATTTCTGGGCGGCACTCGGTTCCTCCGTATCCATCACAGTAATTTCCCTTGTCCTTCTTGCGCTCTTCGGCGCCATGGCTGCATGGGTCATCAGCCGTAACAATAAGAAGGTATGGGCAACTGTGATCTATATGATATTTATCGCATCCATGATCATTCCGTTCCAGGTAGTCATGCTTCCGCTTATTACTTCATTCCGTGACGTAGGACAGTTCGTCGGGATCCCGATGCTGAAGTCTATTCCCGGCGCGATCTTCGCATACTGCGGATTTGGCGGTGCTATGACAGTATTTATTCTGACCGGTTTCATCAAAGGCGTTCCCTATGATCTTGAGGAGGCTGCGGCGATTGACGGATGCTCACCGGAAGGTACATTCTTCAAGGTCATTTTCCCGCTCCTCACACCGGTACTCACGACCGTTACGATTCTTAACGGCATGTGGATCTGGAACGACTACCTGCTTCCGTCCCTGATGCTCGGAAATAACAGCAAGTATAAAACACTTCCTGTTGCGGTCCAGGCGTTCGTCGGATCTTACGTAAAGCAGTGGGATCTTATCCTGACAGCGGCCCTGCTCGCAATCCTGCCTATGATCATCATCTTCCTGATCGCACAGAAGCAGATCATGGAAGGTATGGTAGAAGGTGCTGTTAAGGGCTGATCGGCAGGAGTGAATGGAGTAAATGTATTCGCTTTGATGCATCCATGCAGAGTGAGGTTTCGCGTTACTGCGAAGCCTCATTCTTTTATGTTCCAAGGGGCTGTTGCACGCATGCCGGTCAAAGCTATATACTTACAGTATCCTTTACTGCCTTACTCGTATATAGCCGGGTCCTGGAAGGCGTGTGGGCCTGTTTGTACTGTCGAGGGATACTATGAATACACTTTTTTCTGCGGACGGGCCGCTTATGCGGGCCATGTCTGATCTGCTGACCTTATTGAAACTGAACTTTCTCACGCTTCTCTGCTGTCTGCCTGTCTTTACGGCGGGAGCAGCGCTGACCGCCCTGCATTACTGCATCATGAGAATGATGGAGGGGAGGGACGGGAAGGTCGCATCCATGTACTTCACACAGTTCCGCGCGAATTTAAAAAGCATGACTCCGGTGTGGATCATTCTGCTCTTTGCAGGGGGGATCCTCTATATGGATTATTACGTCTTCGGCAGGAGCACTTCGCGTTTTCTGGTCGCCCCGGTCTATGCGATCGCTCTGATTTTGGCTGCCCTCATTGTGTGGATCTTTCCGCTGGGCGCGCGGTTCGAGAACAGCCTTTCCGCGAAATTTAAAAATGCAGCCATCATGAGCATCGGAGCCTTTCCGAGGACTCTGGGCATGATCGCTGTCACGGGCGTGACCGCCTTTGTATTCACCCAGTCCCTGCGTTTGCTTCCGCTGGCAGTCTGTTTTGGAATTTCGCTTCCGGCTTATTTCTGTGCACTCCTCTACTATCCGGTGATCAAAAGACAGATCCGGGCGATCACAGGGGAAACGGAGGAGAGCGGGGACTCTGAGGTAGTCGAAGAGCCGGATTCTTCCGAAGGTACCGGCGGCGGAACAGATGCCGGATGAAACTTTGTCGAACATTCATGCAGACGCCTTATGACGGCATTGATCTTCGCGGGAGAAGTTTTTGCTCCGCCTGCGTCGCAAAACAATACAGGGAGGTGTTTTATGAAACTGAAGACCGGACAGACGATACGCGTGGGATTTGCATTTCTTGCGATCACTGCCTTCTGGCAGATGTACAACAACGTGATCCCGCTTGTTCTCACGAACACCTTCCATCTGAACGAGACATTGTCCGGCGTGATCATGGCGATGGACAATATCCTCGCCCTGTTCCTTCTGCCGCTTTTCGGCGCGCTTTCTGACAGATGCAGATCCCGTATGGGAAGGCGCAAGCCGTTCATTTTGTTCGGGACGATCGCCTCGGTCGCACTCATGCTGCTCCTGCCGGTCATCGACAACAGCTACGCCGCCGAGCCGTCGGGTATGAAGCTCACAGGCTTTATCGCGGTGCTGGGCCTCATCCTGATCGCCATGGGAACCTACAGGAGCCCGGCGGTCGCGCTGATGCCGGACGTTACGCGGAAGCCTCTTCGCAGCCGTGCGAACGCGATCATCAATCTGATGGGAGCTGTCGGCGGGATCATTTATCTGCTGATCGCCGCTGTGATGTACTCTGAGAAGAGGGTGGCCGGGCTTTCGCACGTGAACTATATGCCGCTCTTTATGATCGTCGCGGGAATCATGCTGATCAGTCTTATGATCGTGATGCTCACGGTCGACGAGCCCCGCCTCGCGGCAGAGGTGCGCGAATATGAGGAGCAGCATCCCGAGGAGAATCTGAGCGTCACCGACAAAGGGGGAAATGAAGAACTCCCGAAACCGGTCAAGCGAAGCCTTCTCTTCCTGCTCGTGTCAATCGCGCTCTGGTTCATCGCCTACAATGCTGTGGAGACATGGTTCACGACCTTTGCGAACCGGATGTGGAACATGAGCCTCGGAAGCGCGTCCCTGTGTCTGACGATCGCGACGGTCGGTGCGATCCTGTCCTACATTCCGGTCGGTGCGATTGCGGCGAGAGTCGGAAGAAAGAAGATGATCTATGCGGGGATCATCATGATGTTCGCGGCTTTTTCGGCCGGATTTGTCTATACACTGCTCTCGAATCGGTTCCATCCGGTCCTTTACGTACTGTTTGTCCTGATCGGTATCGGCTGGGCATCGATCAACGTAAATTCTCTTCCGATGGTCGTGGAGATGTGCAAGAGCAGCGACATCGGGAAATACACCGGAATGTATTACACATTCAGCATGGCCGCGCAGACGGTCACACCGATCGTCGCAGGCGGCCTCCTGCATCGTATCGGATATCTGACATTCTTCCCCTATGCGGCTGTCTTTATGGCGGCTGCCTTTATCACGATGCACTTTGTGCTGCACGGAGATGCGAAGGAACCCGGAAAGAAGGGCCTGGAGGCATTTGACGTAGATACGTAAAGCAGAATAAATGAAGACGAGTTTCACTTTGCGCGCGTATCTCATGATTAAAATCACGAGAACTTCGCATAATACAGTGTGCGGGGCAGAAAAAAGCCGGGAAAAACGGAAAAATCCGTTGTTCCCGGCTTTTTTCTAATGAGGGCACTTTATTCTTCGATATGCCACAGATGCTGTGTATCATAGATTTCCGGCAGGACGATCCAGTCATTTCCGTCGTCGATATACCAGCGGTTCTCTTCTTCGTCCCATTCCATCCAGCCGTAATCGCCGTAATCGGAAGAGATTCCCTCGTACCAGTACTGCCAGATCGGCGGATCGACGTCCTCGTTGTGCCAGAAATAGCAGTCCGTCACCTCGTCATAATAGCTGTCATACTCATTCGACCAGGAACAGGTCCGGTCGATCGCTTCAACGTAGAAGGACTTTTTCCCATTTTCCGTTGTGTAGCCTGTGCCGGTCGTACCTCCGCCCTGTGCCTGTCTGTTCCTGCCTAAGGAAAAAGCGATTCCTCCGACGATCAGAGCAAGGACGGCGAAAACGGTGACGATGATAATTATAACAGATCTGCTCCCTGACCGGCCCTGGGCTGATCCGTTGCCGTATCCTGCGTAGTTCGATCCGTACTGTCCGCCGCCCGGTCCGCTGTAATAGCCGGGGGTTCCGTCGGGCACTTCATTTTCCGGTGGAAGGAGCGTGAGATTTCCTCCGCAGTTCGGGCATTTTGCTGCCACTCCGTCTTTCGGGACAATGGAGACGCGGGTGTCACAGTATTCGCACAGGTAGTCGCGGATCGAGATACCTTCCTCGGGTGTCGCATAGAATTCCTCGGTGGCCATGTCATAGTAGCCGGCGCGGTATTCTTTGCCGGTGTCCAGGTCGGTCCAGGCTGCCGGATAGAAAATGAAATACTGATCGCGCAGCTGATGTACACGAGGTCTGTGATTATGGCCGTAGTGCATGTATTTTTTCGACCGCTCATTGTAGACGGACGAATACTGCGGCGGAGCTTCTCTGATTTCTGTGCTTCTGCGGGGTGAACTTGTGCGCACAGGCCCTCCCTTTGTACCGTGTGAAGGCGGGCTGCTGTGGGAAGTCGTGCTGTGCCGGGACGGACCCCGTGAGGCGGCAAAAAGGCCGCCGGCTATGCCGGCGGTGCGGCCGATATTGGAGCTTGTGCCGTATGATCTGGAGCTGCTTCCGGAACTGGAGCTGCTCCTGGAGCTTGAGCTGCTCCTGGAGGAAGAACTTCTGTGGGAGGATGAGCTCCTGTGCGAGGAAGAACTTCTGCGGGATGAACTACTGTGGGAGGATGAACTTCTTCTGCTTGGCGGCATAATGCTTTTCTCCTTGAATAAATTATAACTGTCTGTGAAAGTGGGGCTTCTGAAGCCCTCCTGAGTCGGCAGGACTGCGCAGTATATCAGGCATGCGTACCAGCCATACGGATTGTCCGCATCCATTCTGCCGAAGGCGCTGCTTTATATTATAATAATATAGCTTTGCGCCTTCGTCCAATCTTTCGCGGAAAAAGAGCTTTTTTCATCTCGGCAGGAACGCTCAGAGTTCTTTTGATGCATGAGAATCTAAACAGCCTGCAAATGAAATGCTATAATATACTTAGTAAACTTGATTGAAGACTGATATGATTACCTGCTCGTTTGTTATGGATAGAAAGGCCTATATTTCACCAGAACAGAACGCGCGGATTACATTTGCCTCCATAGATAAGATCCCGTGTACGTCCTGCGGGTACTGCGTGCCGGGATGTCCTATGGAGATCCGCATTCCGAATATTTTCAGAGTGATGAATACATACAAAGTGTACGGACACCTCGCGGTGGCAAAAAGAGAATATAATTTTGCCAGAGGCAGTTCCTCTGCTTCCGACTGTATCGGATGCGGTCAGTGCGAGGGAGCATGTCCGCAGCATCTGCCGATCATCGATCTGCTCGCGGAAGTGGCGGAGGTCCTGGAGGCGTGATCCCGGAAAAAACTTCCTTTACAGCCTGGATGAGGCGGTGTTTCGAGCCCGGTATACATACAGATCAGGTATAAACTTTTGTTTAATGTAGGAGAGAAAACATGAATGCAGTCAAAGCTTTGGAGCTGATCAAATCCAGAAGAAGCACACGAAAATACTTGGACAGGCCGGTCGAACCGGAGAAAATCGGGCAGATACTTGAAGCCGGGAGATATGCGCCGAGCGGAGGGAACAGTCAGACGACGCATTTTCTTGTGATCTCGAATAAAGAGATCCTTCGGGAGCTCGCCGCGCTTGTCATGCAGGAATTCGCGAAAATGGAAGTGACGGAGAACATGTACGCGTCAATAGCGAATTCCATCAGAGCGTCGAAGGGCGGGAAGTATTTTTTCCACTACAATGCACCGGTCCTGATCCTTGTCGCGAACCGAAGAGACTATGGGAATAATATGGCGGACAGCTCCTGTGCGCTCGAAAATATGATGATCATGGCGAATGCGCTGGATCTCGGAAGCTGCTGGATCAATCAGGTCCACTGGCTGACGGATAATCCGGTGATCTGCGAGTATCTCTCAGGGCTCGGGCTCTCCGGGGAGGAGTGCGTGTGCGGAGGCCTGGCAGTGGGATATCCGGATACGGAGGATGGGCTGCCGGTCCGCAGTCCGCTCCCGCGGAAGGGGAATCCGGTGACGTATATCTCAGAGTGAGATGTCCCCGTATCGTGAGGCTATGGGCAACAAATCGGTCTCTGTGGCGGGTATCGATCCACCATTGAGATAGCTAGCTCGCGAGGAGACGCTTTAGAGTCGGTTTAGAAGACGTCAGCTGACTTTGTTCTGGATTCCGCAATTTCGTCTCGCGAGCGAGAATTGAAAGGAAGGTATATTTTATGTTGTCAGAATGGGAAGCCGTCCAAAAAAGAATATCATGCCGTTCTTTCGAGGAGCGGTTCATTGAGGCGGAGAAGCTGCAGAAACTGAAGGAATATGTGGAGGAGCTGAACGCGGAGTCGGGGCTGCATTTTCAACTGTTCTCCTCGGCGGAGGCCGGAAAACCGGCAATCAAAATGAACGGCGCCATGTTCAGCGGCCGCGTCTATGCCTTCGCTGCGCTGGTCGGCGGTACGGATCCGGGATCTTCCGAAAAAGTCGGATATTACGGGCAGCGGCTGGTCCTCTATGCGACGCAGCTCGGCCTCGGCACCTGCTGGGTCGCAAGCACCTATGATTCGAAGTCGATCACGGTGGATGTGCCGTGCGGTGCAAAAATCTGGGATGTGGTACCGATCGGATACGCCACGGCGAGGATCCCGCTGAAGCAGAAGACGATTCGCGCGATGATCCGCAGGTCTGACCGGAGTCCGACACAGTTCCTGGAGTCGGACGTGGGCTATAAGGATGCGCCGGAGTGGGTCCGGAAGGGAATTGAAGCGATCCTGCTCGGTCCTTCCGCGGTGAATCAGCAGTGCGTCAACATTGGCTTTAAGGATGGTAAAGTCACAGCCAGGATCTGGAAGGACGGCCGGGGACTGCAGTATAACGATCTGGGAATTGCGAAAAAGCAGTTCGAGGTCGGTGCGGCGGAAGCCGGAGTGAAGGGGCATTTCCTGCCGGGTGACGGTGCGGAGTTCGTTGTGGAGCAGGGCGTGTGAGCGTACGCCATCATACCGAAGACAGCTAATGGTGAGATCGTAAAAGCTGTGGAACAGGGGACGTGAGCAGACACTGTTCAGGCCACAGACAGCTATAGAGGGATCTTGACCCATGCCGCAGACAGCTTATAGTTTATGGAGGGATCGTGAAAAATGAAAAAAACAGACCTTATAAAGCTCGCAATGCTATCTGAGACGCTTGAACTGGACGAATCCGCCAGACGGAGCCACAAGGGCAGCTATATCCGTCTCTCGGACGGCGTGACCCGCTATCAGTTCTCGGGAACCGGAAAAGGGCTGGTCATTCTGGTGCACGGGTTCTCCTCGCCGTATTTCATTTATGATAATCTGTATGATATTCTGATCCGGGACGGATACAGGGTGCTTCGCTATGACCTGATCGGGCGTGGACTCTCAGACCGGCCGGACGCCGTGTACGATGCGGACTTCTTTGTTAAGCATCTGCACGAACTCACCGAGGCGCTGGTTCCCGGAGAACGGTTCAGTCTGGTCGGGACTTCCATGGGAGGCATCATCGTGACGAGATATGCGGAGACGTATCCGGAGAGCGTTGAGCGTCTGGTCCTCCTTGCACCGGCTGTCATGGATACATTTAAAGCGCCTGCCGTCATGAAGCTCTGCACCGTTCCCGTCATCGGACCGAAAATCTTCTGTACGGCGGCACCGGTTGCCATCATCACGCGCAGCGCGGATGAACTGCGGCTGGCTTCCGAGGATGAAAAGTTCCGGTATATCAAGAGGTTCGCGGATTTTGCGAGATATAAGGGATATATGAGGGCGCTGTGCTCTTCCCTTCGGGACTGCATCCTGGATTATGATACGGCCATGGAGGCCTACAGGGCAGTCGCTGCGTCCGGGATTCCCATGCAGGTCATCTGGGGGACGGACGATCACACGATGCCGTATTACCAGATAGAGAGGATGCGGGAGGTGTGCCCGGATGCGGAGTTCGTGACCTATGACGGAGCTTATCATATGTTCGTGTATGACGAGGCGGAGAGGACGGCCGGGGACATAGAGCCATTTTTAATCTCTGACGCAGAATGCTCGTGATTTGGGTAATGAGATGAATGCGCAAAGTGAAACTTTTCTCTGACATGGGATACAAAGTAAGCGTCAGTAATTTATACCTTCGGCGGATCGCAGCCGCGCAATTAGGAAGGTGCTTCGCACCTCGCGTGATGCGGCAGGAACGCGAGATGTTCTTGATAAAGAGATAAGACGGTGTGAGAGGTTTCCACAATCGGAAGGTCAGACGAAAAGGTAGCTGATCTTGTGATCAGTTGAATTTTTGAATAAGTTGGTCTTATGAATAAGCTGATCTTATGAAAAATAAGTTGGTCTTGTGCCGATGAAAGAAATACAGCGTCGGGCAGAATATGTCTGCCGGGCGCTGTATTTCTTTGGAAAAGATTTTTGCTGTTTATGGACGTATGCTGTTTATAAGGTCACTGTTTTTCAGGAACGCCTCGGCGTTCTTGCCGCTTTTTTGATTAAGCCGCCGGAGCAAGCTCCTCTTCCGTATCCGCAGGCAGCTCGTCATAAGCGCTGATCGCCTCCATAAGCCGGTTCTCGACATCCGCGCGCCGATAGAGTCCGTCCTCATTTTTTTCGAGTCCGTTGAAATTCATACTGACGATGACCGGCGGCTCCTCAAGCGAAAGTGAGGTAAGATTCCGGATCTGATCGGTACTCTGATAGCACAGGTTCACGGCGCAGTACTCTTCTCCGTCCTTCTCCCAGATCTCAAAGACCAGCTTGAAGCCGATCGGTGTTTTCCGCTCGAGCGTCTCGGGCAGACTGTAGTCCTGCACCTGCATCGCTGCAAGGATTCCCGCGATGTTCGAATCATGTCCGCACAGGAAGGTGAAAATGCGGCCTTCCGCATTGAGTTCGGAATAGATTTCCTGCAGCAGCGGATGAGCGATATTGACGGACATCGACGGACCTGTGTAGAGAATGTCCGAGTAGGCGTCTTTGATGGAGGCGAGTTTGAGCCAGTCCTCTTTTGTGAGGTCGTGCCCGAAAGCAGCCTCTTTGTCATCCAGATTTTCGTAATACTGCAGGATCAGCGCATCGCTGAGAGAGGTGGCCGTTTTCAGGGATCCCTTCATGCCCGGCTCTTCGTTGACGGTCAGAACGATCTCTGTATCGTCCGTCTTAAAGCCTGTGAACTCCCCGCTCTTATACGCTTCTGACTCTTCAACATCCAGCACATCGGCGAGCAGGGCGTATGCATCGGCCAGATCATCTCCGAGCCCGGCAATGCCGGATTCTCCTCCCATCCCTGCGATTTCAGATAATAGAGTGTCCTCGATTTCTCCGTTGAGCACAGTTATCTGCGGTGTGAAGACCGGATCCATCGTGTCAAATTCCACGTGCTGCTCGATTTCGATCGGTGCAGTCGGGAGCATTCCGGATGCAAAATAACGGGCAGTCGCCTGGGTCCTCTGCTTGGCATTGGCGTAGAAGCGGACTTCGCCTTCCGCCGGATGATAGTTTTCAGGGATCAGGCCTTCGCTTTCCATCCATTTTTTGAAATACTGGCCCATCATCGTCTCAAGGATCCCGCCCTTGAGCGAGAGCTCGCTGGCATTGGATGTCCAGGGGAACCAGCTGTGCGGCGTCATTTTGCCGAGGAGGGAATCTCCTCCTGAGAGCGGTGCACGGATGTTGTGCCGGCTCATGATGACGACCTTTTTTAATGTATATTGGTCAGTTGCCGCGGCCGGGCTGACTCCGTAGCCGGTGTCTTCTGCCGCAGCCGGCGTGCTTTCTGTCTGTGCACTCTGAGAGTCCGCCGCCTGCGCGGAGGCAGTGCTTTCAGCCGCCGCTGCACTGCCGGCAGAGACGCTCTCCGCTGTCTGTGCGGAAGACGTCCCGGCGGAGTCGGCAGACGATGCCGTGCCTGCGGTCTTTCCGCAGCCTGCTGCCGTGAGCGAGAGGGCGAGAAGAAGGCTGAGTACTTTGAAGCGATGTTTTTTCATCTCCGTTCTCCTTTGTGAGTTGATGTGAAGGGTTTTTGATATAAATTTAATTTTAGCATCCCTGAAAATGCAAGACAACCGCTGCGGCGCGGGTCACCGCCCGATTTTGCGGTGAAAGCCGGAATATGAGAACAAATGTGCGAAAATCCATTATATTTGTCAATATATGACTTGGAGAAATATGATTTGCGTATTAATATATTTATGGCGGACTCCATTTCCCGAAATTATGCAGTTGAGAAATGACATTCCGGATGGGAGGGTTGGATATTCGTCTGGCTGAGACGCGTTTTCTTCGGAAGACCGGCCGAATCATGTTCGCGCGGCATCCGGCAGTTCAAATGAGGGAGCCTGATACCGCCCGCGAATGCGAAGCATGAGTGGCTGCGGAATCGGCATCCGAGGCCATTAAGTCAAATATCAAAACGATGTTTTGGGAGGAGGAGAATACATATGGAGTTTACTATGATCGAAACGGGATGGCTTTCGCTCATCCCGCCGATTCTGGCAATCACACTGGCGCTTATCACGAAAGAGGTCTACTCTTCGCTTTTTATCGGTCTTTTTTCCGGCATGCTCATCTACGCATTTGCATCCGGAGGGACGATCGTGTCTGCCGTCTCGATGACATTTGACATGATGTGTTCCAAGATCGCGGATAACGCATACATGATCATCTTTCTGGCACTTCTCTGGGCAGTCGTGATCCTGGTGTCCAAATCCGGAGGCAGCGAGGCTTACGGACGCTGGGCAGGGGCGAAGCTCAAGAGCAGGAAATCCGCGGCGCTTGCCACGTCTTTTCTCGGAATCCTGATCTTTATCGATGACGGGTTCAACTGCCTCACGGTGGGAACGGTCATGCGTCCGATCATGGACAGAATGCGCATTTCGAGAGAAAAGCTCGCCTATATCATTGACTCTACCGCAGCTCCGGTCTGTATTATTGCCCCGGTGTCAAGCTGGGCGGTGGCTGTTGCCAGCGAAGTGAGTGAGGAGGGCGGTTTCGGCACATTTCTGCAGACGATCCCCTATAACTTTTATGCGCTTCTGACAATTGCCATGGTCTTCCTGATCAGCATTACAGGGAAAGATTTCGGTCCGATGAAGAAGGCTGAGGAGGCTGCCATGAAAGGCGATTCCCTGAAAGGACAGCAGGCTTCGGCGGATGCGGAAGGAAAAGGAAAGGTCATCGATCTTGTGCTTCCGATCCTTGTGCTGATCATCTGCGCGATTCTCGGAATGGCTTATGTAGGCGGATTCTTCAGCGGAGTCAGTTTTTCCGAGGCGATCGGATATAATCCGACGGCGGGACTTACGCTCGGCGCGTTTGCGGGACTGATTACAGCGATGCTCCTGTATCTTCCCCGTAAACTGATGACAGCGAAGGAGTTCATCGGTTATATTGTAGAGGGGATTGGAAGTATCGTTCCGCCGATGCTGATTCTGATCCTGTCCTGGAGCCTTGGCGGTGTCTGCCGTCAGCTCATCGGGACGGGTCTTTTCATTTCCGGTTTTGTGAGCACTGCGAATCTGCCGCTGGCGTTTCTGCCGGTCCTGATTTTCATCATCTCAGCGCTCATGAGTTTTTCGATGGGCACGTCCTGGGGTACTTTCGGCATGCTGATCCCGATCATCACGATGATCTGCGCTACACCCGGCGCGGAAGGCTATCTAATCCCGGCGCTCGGCGCGACGCTGGCCGGATCCGTTTACGGCGATCACTGCTCACCGATCTCCGATACCACGATCCTGTCGTCCACCGGCGCGGAGTGTCAGCACATCAGCCATGTGGAGACGCAGCTTCCCTATGCGACGCTCGTCGCTGTGATCTGCGGGATCGGGTACCTGATTGCCGGACTTATGAGATCCCCGTGGATCGCGCTCGCGGTCGGACTTGCGCTTCTTGTCGGCGCGGTGTTCGTGCTGAACCGGAAGAAAGAAGCGTAATAGGGCTTCCTGACGACATCTTCAGACTGCAGAAAGGGACTTCTGAAATGCTTGACATCATTCATCTTATTGAAAAGTGGATCTATCGTTTTACACTCATCCTGGAAATCGGAGTAGCGATCCTCGTCATCGTCGGATCGGTTATTTATATAACTGATCTGCCTGCCAAACTTTATGAGATCCATTTCCTTGGACTCAGTCCCTATCTCATCTATCTTTTTGATATTATTATCGGTATTGAGCTTATCAAAGTGCTGGTCAGAAAGGACCTTGACTCTCTCGTTGAGGTCCTGCTCTTCACGGTCACAAGGCATCTGATCGTCGAGGGTGGAACCATTACGGAAAATCTCATCGGTGTCATCTCCATCGCGATCCTTTTCTTCATCCGTAAGTTCCTTTTCATCGACACGGACGATGACGGAGTGCGCAGGGATTATCTGGAGATCCATCAGGAGGAGAACCGGAGGTGAAAAATATGTATTATCAGAGCGATCTTTCGGACGGGACCTTCAGGAATCCGATTCTTTTTGCGGACTACAGCGATCCGGATGTGATCCGGGTCGGAGACACATATTATCTGACGGCGTCCAGCTTTCACTATACGCCGGGACTGCCGATCCTTATTTCAAAGGATCTCATAAACTGGAAGCTCGTAAATTACGCGCTCGACCGTGTCTGTGAGGCCCCGGGGGCCGGCAGGCCGCATGAGGACAGCGAAGCCATAGAGAAGAGATTTCAGAAGCCCTGCCACTCGGAGGGAGTCTGGGCTCCGACGATCCGGTATCACGAGGGGATGTTCTTCATTTTCTACGGCATGCCGGATGAGGGAACCTATATGGTCCGCGCCAGGGACCCGCTCGGAAAATGGGAGGAGCCGGTCTGTCTCCTTCCGGGCAAGGGGCTGATCGATTCCTGTCCGTTCTGGGATGAGGACGGCAGGGCCTATATTGTTCACGCTTACGCGAAGAGCCGGATCGGGTTCAAGAGCATCCTCGGGATCTTTGAAATGTCGCCGGACGGGACACGCGCAATCTCAGAGGACAAATTTATCTTTGACGGCAATGACCCCGCACATCCTGCAATCACAATCGAAGGGCCGAAGGTGTATAAGCGGGACGGTTTTTATTATATCCTTGCGCCGGCCGGCGGTGTGCGGCAGGGCTGGCAGGTCGCGCTCCGGAGCCGGAATATCGAAGGACCCTACGAGATACGGACGGTCATGGATCAGGGCAGCAGCGTGATCAACGGACCGCATCAGGGCGGGCTCGTGGATACGACGGACGGGGAGGAGTGGTTCCTGCATTTTCAGGACCGCGGGCTCTTCGGGAGGATCTGCCATCTGCAGCCGGTCAGCTGGAAGGACGGGTGGCCGGTCATCGGCAGCGATGTGACGGGCAGCGGCTGCGGCGAGCCGGTCTTCCGGATGAAGAAGCCGCGGGAAATGAACCCCGTGCAGCAGGAGCTGTCTTATCTCGACTCGAGCGATGATTTCAGAAATGGGAAGATCGGGCTTCAATGGCAGTGGATGGGAAATGCCCAAGGCGCTGCCGCGGATGCCGGAAAGACACTTTATACGCCGATTGCGGAGGGCGGGATCAGCCTTGGCGCAATAAACCTCTCAGGGGAGGACGATCCGGTCATCTGGCACAGCTGCAATGTGCTCACGCAGAAGCTCGTGCTTCCGGAGTGGACCTGCGAGGTGCGGATGAGAACCGACGGTCTTCTCGCCGGAAACAGGGCGGGGATCACGATGATGGGCGGCCAGTATGCTGCGCTGTACGCCAGAAAGAATGCGGACGGCGGGATGGAGATCGTCTATGCCGAATCGGAAGGGTCGGATAAGGATAAATCTGAAAAAATCCTCTCTGTGGTGCCGCTTACAGAAGCGGGGACGAACGAAGCAGGGAAGGACCATGAGATCAATTTCCGCATGATCTTTGTCCGCAGGTCTCTCGCGGATGTGACGGATGAAGGGAAGGTCGTGTTCAAAACGGATCCCTCGGAGGCGGAGGACCTGTTCTTCGCCAATGCGGAGGCGGAGAAGCCGGAGCTGTTCATTTTCTGGTCAGCGGACGGAGAGCATTTCCGTGACAGCGGATGCCGGTATACGCCGTCCGATCATACCTGGGTAGGAGCGAAGATCGGGCTCTTTGCGCTGGCGGAGAAGCAGGCAAAGGAAGGCCAGGCGGATTTCCTCAGTGTGAGGACGGAGAAGATTTGAGATGATACCGTTCGTTGAGCAGGAAAGAAAAAAGAACAGTGTTCGTAAAAAGAGGCTGTCGCATTATAAAGAATCAGCATTGCTTATAGCAGAATTTTATTTGTAAATGGCTGCTATATGCAGTGCTGATTCTTACTTTTGAAAGCGGAGGATATCCCTTCGATATCACGATTGCGCAGGATAAGATAAGAGAATTCTTCTCCTGCGAAATGGTGGATTTGTATTTGCAGGTGTGCACAGAGGGGTCTTTTTTGATTAGTTTAACATATATTTTCGTCCGGTTTTGGGCGATTAGGCACAGGAAGCGCTTATCATGAATTTGTTCACCATGGGTTTTCGTCTGAATCCGGCCGATTAGGCACAGGAAGCGCTTATCTCGAATTTGTTCACCATGGGTTTTCGTCTGAATCCGGCCGAATAGGCACAGAAGCCGCTTTGTATTCATTTGTCCCCCAAAGGCCATCCTGATTTATGTAGAACAAATGCTGGAAACCGGTCTTCTGTGCCTAAACGGCACTCAGAGACAAAAATTCTTGTAGAACAAATGCTGGAAATCAGTCTTCTGTGCCCAAATGGCACTCAGAGACAAAAATCCTTGTAGAACAAATGTTGGAAATCAGCAATCTATGCCCAAACGGCACTCAGAGACAGAAATCCTTGTAGAACAAATGAAGGAAATTATACTTGTCAATTAAATCAATGAAAAATTTGGTGGTTAATTGACAAACTAAATTAGACTTTGCCAAAGTAAATCTGCGCTGGAGCCTGCCATTTCGGATCCAGCGCAGGGTGCCGTTGAGGAATAAATAACATCAGTAAACTGAATGATACCTAAGGGGTGTTAATTAACTGAAAACTTCAGTTGATCAACACCCCTTTTTGGCTGCATTGAAAATGCCCGGAATCCATTATCGGCATAATGGATTGCAGACGTGCGCAGTGGAAGGTGCTGCCGCGCCGCGCACGTCGCGGCAAGAACGCTGAGGCGTTCTTGAACTTTCATCTCTCTTTTGAACACTGTGAACTTCATGGCTTTGAACTTCGTGGCCTTGCACTTCATGGCTTTGAACTTCGTGGCCTTGCACTTCATGGCTTTGAACTTCGTGGCCTTGCACTTCATGGCTGTGAACTTCACGGCCGGGAGCTTCAGGAGGCCGGATGTGGAAAGTGTCAGCCCTTTACTCTGATTCCCGGTACTGCTTTAAAAGATAGCGGAACTGCCCGTTTCCGCCGGCCCCGCAGACGCCGATCATAGCACCGGTAAAACGCTTCCCCATGCGGATGCCCTCGTCACAGAGGTAGTACACGTTGGGGCAGTCGGCCTCGAAAAGGACACGGGATGCCTGCGGATCCTGTCCGGGCACGACAGAGAGCTCTTCGACGGTGAAGTGCCGGCGGAGCTTTCTGACTGTGACGGTGAAGCGCAGACGCAGACCGCTTTCAAGGATGTCCGTCCGTATTTTTGAGAGGGCATCATCCGGGATGTCCGACGGTTCCCACACTGAATCGCCCCCGAGGACAGTCGTCTCCTTTCCAATGTGCTCCTTTACGAAGAATGCGAAGCTTCCGTGCTCCCTGCCGGCGGCCGTGCAGGAAATCCAGGTATTCTCGTCATAGTAGCAGATGAGTCCCGCTTCCTGTCCGAGCGTGAGCACGGGCAGGATAAGGTCCGCCTGCGCTGTGAAGTCGAAGCGCGTCTGCCTGCGGAGGAAAATGTTCCTTGCGTCTACGGAGGAGAGCGGTGCCGGGCTCGAGAGCAGAAGCACGGAGCCATCCTTCTGCCAGCGGACCGCGTCTGCCTGCGGAGGTCTTGGGGTCATCCATCCGCACGGGTCGGAAACCGGCCTCATGCAGGAACTGTCGGAGGGCAGCGTGTCAGCTGCGCTGTTGTCGGAGGGCAGCATGTCGGCTGCGCTGTTCCTGCGGAACGGCGGAATCTGCAGGACCGACGGACCTTTGAGTCCGTTGACCAGCGGCCAGCCGTCCGGCGTCCATGTGATCGGGTCGAGAGCTGTCTCACGGCCCAGAATACTGTATTTTCCATCGAGCGTTCTTCCGCACAGGTAGACCATGTACCAGCGTCCGTCGTTTGTTCTGACCGGCTTTCCGTGTCCGCAGCGCTGGATGCCGGCTTCCGGGTCATTCTGCCGCATGATGGGATTGTATGGGCAGGGCGTGTAGACGCCGAAGAGCGCCCGGCTTCTCGCAACGGTGATCCGATGTCCCGGACCGGTCCCGCCCTCCGCCTGGAAGAGATAGTACCAGCCGTCTTTTTTCAGAAGATGGGATCCTTCCGGCGCATGTTTCTGACTTCCGTAGTAGAGGAGCTTCGCCTCGCTCACCTGCTTCGTGCAGTCGTCCGAGAGCCGGAACAGTCTCGCACCGCGGTTCAGCAGCATATAATGTTTTCCGTCTTCGTGGAAGAGGGACGGATCGATACCGTCCTCATTAATGAAGACAGGCTTGCTGTACGGTCCTTCCGGGCGGTCTGAGGAGACCACCATCTGGCGGCGGTAGACCGTTCCGGTGTCGTTCAGACGGTAGGTCGCGGTGATATAGAACCGCCCGTTATCATAGGATATATCCGGAGCCCAGTATCCGCGGCCGCCCTCAAGTTCGTCGAGGAGCGCCCAGTCCGGATTGGTGATGGCCCAGCCGATTATTTCCCAGTGTACGAGATCCGTGGAGTGGGAGATGGGGATACACGGAAAATATATGAAGGAAGAATTGACCATGTAAAAATCATCCCCGTGTGCCAGAATGGACGGATCCGGGAAGAAGCCGGTGCGGATGGGGTTTTTGTACATTTCCTCATAAGGACAGCCGATTTTGTCCAGGAACCAGGCATAGAGTTCTTCGCCGGTTCCGCCGCGGGCGAGGTCCCATGAGATCTCGTAGGGGGTCACAAGGTCCCTGTCCCCGCTGAGCGGATCCATGCCGCAGCGTTCCACGAGATAACGGCAGCGCTCCGGATCTCCGGACATAGCCCCGTAGTGGAGAATATTCCGTCTGTCGTCGTCATAGATATCAAGGCTAGCCCTGGAATACTCGACGATATAGCGGAGGATCTCAAAGGAACTGGCACGGGCTGCATGGAGCGCAAGGGGAATGTGTTTCGGACCGATGCACTCGTCGATGAGATTGGGGGATTCAGTGAGAAGACGGCGGACTGAGGGCAGATCTTCATTTTCAATGGCTTTTTGCAGAGGCGACATCGGATGTTCCCTCCTTTCTGAAGAAATTGAAAGTAAATGGAAGAAAATGAAAGAAAACTTAATTTAAGTATTTGAAAAAAATGGAAAATGAAGTAAGATGTATGTAAGCACTTTCAGTGCTGGGGGTGAAGTCAAAAAAACACGTTAATTGAGGCTTACATAATCTTTTTGACATCCGAAATAATTATAAATGGTGTGAAAGGAAAAGAAAAGCCATGGAAAAGGACTGCAGGGACGGATCCGTAAATATTTACGATATTGCAAGAATGGCCAATGTCTCGATCGCAACGGTCTCCCGTGTCATGAACCATTCGGGTAAAGTCAGTGAAAAGACCAGGAAAAAGGTCGAAAAGATCATGGCGGAGATCGACTATACGCCAAATGCGTTCGCGCAGGGGCTTGGACTGAACACGATGCATGCGGTCGGGATCCTGGTCCCGACGATCGCGGACACATTTATGGCAGCGTCTGTTGATTATCTTGAAAAAAAGCTGGCAGAGGAGGGGTATAACTGTATCTTGAGCTGCAGCGGGTTTGAACTTGAGGGAAAGAAGCTTCAGACCAAGGTCCTTTTGTCCAAGCACATTGACGCGCTGATCCTTGTCGGCTCTACTTACGCGGGCAGAAGCGGAGATCCGGAAGAGACCGAATATATCCGGGAAGCTGCGCAGAAGGTCCCGGTCTTTACGATCAACTGCAATATAGAAGGGGAAAATGTTTATTCGGCCGTGAGCGATAACCGGAAGGCAGTTCTGGAGGTCACGAGAAAGCTGATCGCAAGCGGTCACAGGTCGATCATTTTTGCCACGGATTCGCGCTCCTACAGTGCGAACAAAAAGCTGAAAGGCTACTTGGACGGACTTTCGGAGGCCGGGATTCCCTTCAGAGAGGATATGCTGCTGTATGTCGAGAAAAGCATCGAATACGTCCGTGAGTACCTGAAAGGAGATTCGATTTTGCCGTTTGACGCGCTCATCGCGACGGAGGATGAAATTGCGATCGGCGCACTGAAGTATGCTGCGGATACCGGGAAGAAAGTCCCGGAGGATCTGTCTGTGGTCGGCTACAACAATTCGACGCTCAGCCTGGCCTGTGAACCGGAGCTTACGAGTATCGACAATCATTTGGATGAGATCTGCTCTCACACGGTGGACCGGATCCTGCAGTATCTGCAGAACCCGGAGGAGGTGGAACTCGTGCATAAGATCACGGTTCCCTATGCCGTCATTGAGCGGAGCACGACCCGGTTCGTTAAAGAGTGAGGATGGGCTTCGATAAAGAGTGAGAAGAGGCTTCGGTAAAGAGTGAGAAGAGGCTTCGGTAAAGAATGAGGACAGGCAGAAGATCAAGAACGCCTCAGCGTTCTTGCCGCGCCGCGCGAGGTGCGAAGCACCTTCTTCTTTGCGCGGCTGCGATCCGCCGGAGGCTTTTATTCTTCATCGCAAGATTGTACTTACGATGAAGGCGATTTTCACTTTGCGTGCGTATCTCACGATTAAAATCACGAGTATTGCGCGATGAAGAATAAAATGACAGACTTAATTGGGCGGCTGGAACACCGGAGCGTTCCGGATGATGAAACCGCGCAAAAGATGCGGCTCGAAGGAGAATTTCAAAAATGCCCCTGATGGATGAATTCCGGGAAGAGCGCGAACAGATCAAGAAAGCGCCCTTCCCGCAGAAAGTACAATATTTTAAAGATTATTATCTGCTTCCGACGATTTTTATCGTGTTCGTGTCAGTCGTTATGATCCTGCTTCTGCGGTCCACGATTTTCAGGCACCCGGAATCCCTCAGTGTCAAGATGATCAATTTTATGGCCGAAGACTCGGCTGAGGAGAATGTTAAGAAGGCCTTTGAAAAGTAGGCGCTCAAGTCGAAAAAAGATTACATTGCGATCGACAGCAACACATATATCGCTGCCGACACGGAAGAATCGGAGCTGATCAAGTACGGCTACGAGGACGAGCAGAAGCTTCTGTCCCTCGTCATGAGCGGATCGCTTGATTTCGTGGTATCCGGCCAGGATGTCATCGAGCGGTATATCGCTCAGGACTGGTTCGATGACCTCCGAACGATCCTCGATCCGGATCTCGTCAAATCTCTCGACGGGGAGGGAAAGCTCCTGTACGCAGGGAATGTGCCTGTAGCTGTGTGCGTCGACGACTCTTCCCTTCTGACCTCGAATTATACATATAAAGGAAAGGAAGGTGTAAGCCTGTATGCGGCCTTTCCGGCCAACAGTCAGAGAAGGGAGCTTGCGGCAAAGTTCCTGCTCTTTCTCATGGGGAAGTGACCGGGGAGAAGAGTCGGCTGCGGTCCGCCGCAAAAAAACGCGCTGTCCGGTCAAAGCCGGGACAGCGCCTGAAAATCAGATTTTCCGCCCTTCAAGAAAGCCGTTCAGTTCGCTGAACAGTCCATCCGTATTACTGCGACGGTCTGCGCGTGATGAATATCAGGATCTTCAATCCGGACGATTCTCCGAACACGGACGGTTTCGATCCGGAGAGCTGCACCGATGTCCTTCTCATCGGGACCGAGATTTCCGTCGGGGATGACTGCATCGCCATCAAGAGCGGAAAATATTATATGAGCCGGTATCATTTCAGGAGGACGTCCGGGATCGAGATCCGGAACTGCAACCTGATGCGCGGTCATGGAAGTGTCACGCTGGGCAGCGAGGCGGCTTCCGGCGTTGAAAATGTCCGCGTCAGCAAGTGCATTTTCGACAGGACGGACCGCGGCGTCCGCATCAAGACAAGGCGCGGCCGCGGAGAAAGGTCGGTCCTCGATGATCTTGTCATTGACAATGTGGTCATGGATCGTGTCCATATGCCGCTCACGGTCAATATGTTCTACTTCTGTGATCCCGACGGCCACAGTGATTACGTACAGAATCAGGAAGCGCGTCCGGTGGACGAGATGACGCCGGTCGTCGGCACGATCCGTCTTCAGAACGTCGAGTGCCGGGGCGCGGACGCGTCGTTCGTCTGCGTGTGCGGTCTTCCGGAGAGGCCGGTCGGGGGGATCATCCTTGACGGAGTGAAGGTCAGTTTCCTTCCGGAGGAGGAGCGGAAGCCCCAGAACCCGGTCATGATGGATAATTTCCCGGATATGTCCGGTGTCAGCATGTATCTTAAGAATGTTGAGAATGTAGAGATCAAAGACGTGGTGATTTCCGGCGCGGCAGATGCGGAGCCGACTCTTGAGAATGTGAAGAATTTCCAGTTTGAGAATCTGACGTACAAGGCGTGAAAAGTATATTCAGGAACGCTTCAGCGTTCCTGCAGCGCCGCGCAGGGTGCGAAGCACCTTCCACTTTGCGCGCGTATCTCATGATTAAAATCACGAGTATTGCGTGATGAAGAATAAAAATCACAGGGAAAAGCGTGATGAAGAATAAGAGAAAGAATAAAAGAAGGCAGCGGGATCCCGCTGCCTTCTGTATATTTACCTGCCTGCAGTCTCAGTCCAGATAGGACTTGAGCGCTGCCAGGTTCGCCGGCAGGAATTTTGCCTTCCGGCCGCTGAATGTCTTCTCGATCTCGTGGCGCACAGTCTCTTCCTTGACGATTCCGGTCTCCTTCAGGATAGCGCTCAGCATGACGATGTTGGAGGCTCTCTCGTTCCCGAGTTCGGAAGCCTTCTCGTTGGCGGGCACTTCGATGACCTTGATATCGTCCCTGTTGGAGGTCTCCGGGACGAGCGAGCTGTTGATAAAGAGCGTACCGCCCGGAACGACCATGGACTGGAACTTGGTCAGGGAGGGCAGATTCATCACGACCAGGACATCCGCGTCGTTGATGAGCGGGCAGCTGATCGGGCGGTCGGAGACCACGACCGTGCAGTTGGCGGTGCCGCCTCTCATTTCCGGGCCGTAGGACGGAAGCCATGTAACTTCCAGCCCCTCATCCATAGCAGCTTTGGCGATCATCTGACCGATCGCAAGGGCACCCTGTCCGCCTGCGCCGGCAAAAAACAGTTTTTTCTTCATGATCAAAATCCCTCCGGTGTCTTGAAATTTCTGACCGGGTAATAGTCGGCCATATTCTTCTCCACGAACTTAATTGCGTCATTCGGAGCCAGTCCCCAGTTGGTGGGGCAGGCAGAAAGGAATTCGACAAATGTAAAGCCGAGGCGTGCATCCTGGATATCCAGGGCCTTCTTGACGACTGCCTTCGCCTTGCGGACGTTTGCCGGGCTGTTCAGAATGACGCGCTCAACAAAGACCGCGCAGTCGATCTGGGAAAGGATCTCGCACATGCGGAGCGGGAGACCTGCCTGTTCCACCGTACGTCCGTAAACGGAAGTCGTCGTCTTCTGGCCGATCAGGGTCGTCGGAGCCATCTGGCCGCCGGTCATGCCGTAGATCGCGTTGTTAATGAAGAAGGTCGTGAACTTCTCGCCTCTGTGCGCGGCGTGGATGATCTCAGCCGTTCCGATGGATGCGAGGTCACCGTCGCCCTGGTAGGTGAAGACCACCTGGTCCGGATGGACGCGGCGGATGCCGGCTGCGATCGCCGGAGCACGTCCGTGCGTGGACTCACACATATCAACGTTCATGAAATGATGGGCATTGATGGAGCAACCGATCGGAACGACGCCGATGGTGTTGCCGAGAGAACCTCTCTCCTCCAGGCACTCCATGATGATGCGGTGGGCGATGCCGTGGCCGCAGCCCGGACAATAGGATGTATCGACAGGGATCATTCCCTTGGTAGGTTCAAAAACTGTTTTCATTTTCCTGCCTCCTTTAAAGCCTTCTCCGCGCGGTCCGCGATCTCGATCGAGGAGGGGACCATACCGCCGGTCCGGTTAATGAGTGCGACCGGCCAGCGGCCGCGGACAGCGTTTTTGACATCGAAGATCATCTGACCCATGGAGAGCTCCGTGGAAATGACGACCTTTGCGTTCGGACCTATCTTGTCAAATGCCGCATCCGGGAAAGGCCACAGGGAGATCGGACGGATGAGACCGGCCTTAATCCCGCGCTCAGCGAGGATCTCGCTTGCTTCCGCACAGAGTCTGGATGTCGTGCCGAACGCGACGAAGACGATCTCAGCGTCGTCGAGGCCCTGATCGGTCCAGCGGACCAGTTCTTTCTCAGCCTCAGCATACCTTGCGAACATATCCTCGACGTGATTTTCGAGAGCCTGCGGGTCGAGACGCAGGGAGTAGACGACATTTCTGCCCTCGTGGTAGTCTGTACCTGTGATCGCCCACGGCTTCACTTCGTTGATCTTTTCTACCGGAGTGATCCCCTTTGCTTCGGGAAGTTCAACGGGCTCCATCATCTGGCCGAGCATGCCGTCTGCGAGGATGACGACCGGATTGCGGTACTTTTCTGCGATGTCGAAGCACTCATAGATGAGATTCGCGCACTCCTGAATGCTGGACGGTGCAAATACGGGGACTTTGACGTCACCGTTGTATCCGCCGCGTGTGACCTGCAGGTAATCTGCCTGGCCGGGCTGGATGCCGCCGACGCCGGGGCCGCCGCGGGATACGTTCAGGATGACCAGCGGCACTTCACAGGAGGCGATGAAACCGATGCCTTCCTGCATGAGAGCAAGTCCCGGGGAGCTCGTGGAAATAAATACGCGGCCGCCGCTTGCTGCAGCGCCGTATGCCATACTGATGGCCGCAAGCTCGGACTCGGCCTGGATGAACGCTCCGCCTGCCTTCGGAAGTTCATGGCTCATATATTCTGGAATTTCGTTCTGCGGCGTGATCGGATAGCCGAAATAACATTTTACTCCCGCTCTGATCGCCGCTTCGGCAAAGGCTTCGTTTCCCTTCATCAGGATTCTGCTCATGATTCACCCTCCTCTAACTGATAGATGCTGATACAGCAGTCCGGACACATCGTCGCGCAGCTCTGGCAGCCGATGCAGCTCTCCTGATCCGTGATGCCTGCGGGATGGTAGCCCTTGGCATTGACTTCAGGGTCCAGCGCAAGAATCTTCTTTGGACAGAAGTTGATGCAGAGCTCGCAGCCTTTGCATTTTTCCCGGTTGAATACAACCTTGAACCGTCTTTTCATTTTCTGGAGTCTCCTTGATTATTAGTTGTAAGTTGATAGTGTCTGCCGGAAGACAGCGCACGATTTGTACGTCTCTTTCCGGCCTTATTTGTAAAAGGCGCTTGCGAAACCCTGTGCGAAATGGAATTGTGTGAACAATTCAAACAATCTGCACAAGCCTTAGAACTTCTTCATGAACGAAAGATGTGGAAT
>OMVU01000007.1:0-3535 GCA_900314565.1 uncultured Eubacteriales bacterium | reverse complement strand
TTTTCCACATCTTGAGTGAATGTTAGAAGTTCTTGGCGCGGAAGCCGTTTGAATGTTCATACAATTTCCATGGAGCACAGATTTTCGCAATTGCCTGTTATTTGTAAGATCTATTGCCCGGACATCCGGAACACAGTAGAGCCAGGAAGTCCTTTAGAGCAGTTCTATCTATTATAGCGCCTTTTTATAAATATTCAAGAATGCCTCGGCGTGCAGGCACCTTCCGCTCCGCATTCTTACAGGATTATCCGGGAAGGATGCTTATGGGGCAGGCGGAACCAGATGATCCGCCTGCCCTTTAAAGGTTTCTTTTTTTCGGTTTACCTGCCGATCGGTGCCATTCGCATACCGCTGACGATTCATGCAAATGTCGCGCTGAGTGGCTGATCGCATCCGTGCGCCTGTGCGAGTTTTTCTCTCACCGTGCATTATGCGCCACCCGCGCACCGCCCGTAGGAATGTACACTTACAGTTTGGCGCGGATGATCTTTCCGCTGATCGTCTTGGGCAGATCGTCCCTGAACTCGATGATTCTCGGATACTTGTACGGAGCGGTCCGCTTCTTGACGTAGTTCTGGATATCTTTTTTGAGTTCCTCGGTCGGTTCTGTGCCCTTCACGAGAATGATGCTCGCCTTGACGACCTGGCCGCGGATCTCGTCCTTGGCTGCGGAAACACCGCACTCCAGAACGTACGGAAGCTCCATGATAACGCTCTCGATCTCGAACGGTCCGATGCGGTAGCCGGAGGATTTGATGATGTCATCCGTACGGCCGACATACCAGAAGTAGCCGTCCTCATCCTTCCACGCAAGGTCGCCGGTGTGATACCAGCCGTTCAGCTTGCAGGCGTCAGTCGCCTCCTGGTTATTGAGATAGCCCTTGAAGAGACCGCACGGCTCGGTCCCGCTGTAGCGGATGCAGATCTCACCGGACTCGCCGACCGGCACTTCATTTCCGTCGGGATCCTGCAGCATGACTGTATACATCGGGCTCGGCTTGCCCATGGAACCCGGCTTCGGGGTCATGCCGATGAAGTTTCCGACCGTCAGCGTCGTCTCTGTCTGGCCGAAGCCCTCCATGATAGAGATGCCTGTTGCCTCGCGGAATCGGTTGAAGACTTCCGGATTCATTGCCTCGCCCGCGATGCTGGCGTGCCGGATCGAGGAGAGGTCGTACTTGTTGAGATCCTCCTTGATGAAGAATCGGTACATGGTCGGCGGTGCGCAGAAGGTCGTGATCTTGTACTTGGCGAAGAGCGGGAGCAGATCGTCCGCATGGAAACGGTCGAAGTCGTAAACGAAGGTCGCGCCTCCGTTCATCCACTGGCCGTAGAGCTTGCCCCACAGGGATTTTCCCCAGCCGGTATCGGAGATCGTCAGATGCAGTCCGTCTGCATGTACGCACTGCCAGTATCTCGCTGTCACGAAGTGACCGAGCGCGTACTTGCAGCTGTGTTCGACGGCCTTCGGATAACCTGCCGTTCCGGAGGAGAAGAGCATCAGCATCGTGTCATTCCCCTTGATGGAATCGCCGGTGCGGCGGTAACGGCTCGAGTACATGTCGTATTCGTCGTCGAAGGAATGCCAGCCGGGTCTCGCCCCTGCCGTTGTGATCAGGAGCTTGACGGTCGGGCAGTTCGGAAGCGCATACTCGATCTCCTCACAGCAGGAGCTCGTTGCTGAGCAGCAGACTGCCTTGACATCCGCGGTCTGGAAGCGATATTCCAGGTCCTTCTGCTTCAGCTGATCCGTCGCGGGGATCGCCACGGCACCGAGCTTATGAAGACCGACGATGATCGGCCAGAATTCCCAGTTCCTGCGCAGGAGAAGCATGACGCGGTCACCTTTTTTGATTCCCAGGGCCTTGAAATAGTTCGCAGCCCGGGCACTGTCTTTCTTCATCTGGAGGAAGGTGAAGCGGCGTTCATTCTTGTCCCGGTCGAGGTGGACCATGCACAGCCGGTCAGGCTCCTTCTCCGCGATAGCATCCACCACGTCGAAGGCAAAATTGAACTTCTCTGTATTCTTGAAGCTGACCTTCTCGGGATATCCGTCTTCGCGCTCTTTCACGGAGACGAAATCGGAGACAAAGTTCGGAGCTTTGAGTGCGTCCGGAGAGGTCTCCTTTTTGATTTCGACGGGTTCGGTGCTTGTCAGACGGCCGTTCTCCCACTTGAGATCCGCGCCCTCTTCCGGAAGGACGATCGCAAGAAAGCGGACCGGCTTGCCTTCTGTTGCGATGATGCCGTGCGGATTGCCGGAATTGTAGAAAATGCTGTCGCCGGCGTGGAGCACTTCCTCGTTGTCCTTGATCCGGATCTTCATGGAGCCCTCAAGGACATAGTCGAATTCCTGCCCGGGATGGGTGACCTGCTCGATCGGTGTATGCTGCAGCTCCTCGGAATAATCGTAGACGACAAAGTAGGGGTCGGCGATCCGATCTTTGAAGAGGGGAGCGATGTTCTTGATGACGATGCCCGGCTCAATGGAGGTCAGCTGACCGTTGCCGCTGCGTGTCAGGGTGTATCCGGTCAGGAGCGGCGTTTTGCCTTCAAGGAGTTCCATGATCTCGACGTCGAACACGGAAGCGCACTTGTGAATGAAGGAGAAGGGCAGGTCGGCGACGCCGCTCTCATAGGCGATATAGTCACGGAGAGGAAATCCCGTCATATTCGCCATCTGTTCCTGTGTGTAGCCCATATCGACGCGGAGCGCGTGGATACGGCTGGCTACCTCCTGCTCAAGTTCTGCCGCTGAGTTGTTCAGCGTAACATTTTCCGGCATTGTTTTTACCTCCTTAAAAGTATTTTGTCGGAATTTCGATAATCGCTCGATGAAGGCGTTCCTGATCGCATGGGCCGGCTGGAGAAATCATATCCGTGTAACTGCTCAGCACCCCATTCGCAGGCGCTTTGCGCCTTGCTCATGTTGGCGATCAGAGGCGCAAGCGCCTTGTCCGCCCTGTGAAAATGATTGATCTTACCCGAAATGCAGGCATTTCGTCCTGTAAATCATTCATTTTCACGGGATGCTGAGTAGTAACATATCAGCAAAAAACAGCCCGTCCCAAAGATATTCTTTGAGACGGGCTGAATAAATCAACTCGCGGTACCACTCAAATTGCGCCCTAAAGGCGCCACTCATCAGACTCCATCAAGTCCCCGGCACTGACGCAGCCTTCGCGGGAGAACCTAACGGCAGGGCCGCTCAGCGCTCCGACTCGGAAGTGATAATCATTGGGAAGTCCTTCTTCCTGCTCTCAGCATGCGCAGGCTCTCTGTACTCCGGATGGTTCCCGATCGTCTTCGTCACAGTCTTTATGATTTCCCTTGCAGGAAATGCTTATTCAGTTGCTGCCGATTTAAACGGCTGAAGTGCATTGTAGCAGGAAATCAGACCTGTGTCAATATCTTATGTGTCAATATCTTATTTGATTGTAAGCCATTTTTGATAATGTCCTATTAAACCACAGATGAAAATGTCCCGAAAAAGTGGTATTCTAAACCTCCCTGAGAGGAGGTGGGTATTATCAGA
>OMVU01000075.1 GCA_900314565.1 uncultured Eubacteriales bacterium | reverse complement strand
CCCCTTTTTTATTACTATTCTACATAATTGTATGTCGGATTACAATACATATTTGAATATGCGGTTCCAAAAAGGGAAAATCTGCAATTATTCATACTCGCTGTAGTGGCAGCAGCACTAACTGTTTTTGTTTAGGAGATATGATACCTCATGAATCCATTTGCGTTCTGGTATCCTGTGTCCACAGGGTATCTGAACTGTTGTTATCAAATTGTTATCAGAGATTTGTTATCAATGCAATTTGAATTTATTGTTTTATCCTTTTATACGAAAGAATCTCAACAGCAATATTCAAACTGATCACAAGAAGCAGCCACACGACTAACAAGGGATATCCATTCCCATATATCTGAGGGTATGGTGCCAGTGAGCGAGCAGCTAAGACATTGTACAAAATGGATAGTACAAATAAACTTATGGCCGGGATTGAAATCATCCAATACCGATATACTGCTTTTTGATCAATCAATCGGTTCATCCTGCAAACATAGATGATTACGATGGAACCGACTATCCAAATGAACTATCGGTTGCAATCCTGTGTTTTTACTGGTTCTTCAGCCAGTCATCCAAATCATCCATCAGCATTTCGTCTTTTTCATACGGATATTCATTGCTGTCATAATAAGCATGAAAATGTATATCTTTTTCACTAGCTCCATACCATAGCTCACCTTCGTCAGCGCAATAGAGCATATATTCAACATCCGACATCACCCATTCGCGATTGCTATAAAAGCGAAACGTCTGCGGCTCTGAATATTTGATCTCGAAATAGATTTTTTCTTTATCCATTTGCGGGCGATCATTTTCTTTATATTCTTCTACAGCATAGAGACTGGATCTGTTACTTATATCCATTCCGATATCTGTATACAAGGTATCATAGATACTGTTTTCATTATTCAACACATCATATTCATTTCCTTTTATGTACACATTGAGTGCAGTAAGTACCGCAAGTTCCTCATCCCGTGTACCTCCCGGACTTGCGATATCATTGTAATAAGCGTCTTCCTCTGCTTGCAGGGCATCGCCATTTGCAATGAAGGACAGCAGGAATAAGAGCAGTACTGACGCAAGGATAGTAAGCAGGCATTGCAGGATACCGCGTTTTCTCGTTTTTGCAACTATAATCCTGTGAAATCCCTCAGCAACAAGGTATCCGGCAACATAGCCTGCGGTATTGATCAGAAGATCATCTATCTCTGTCATGCGGCCGGTGAAAGCCTGTGTGCATTCAATGAGTAACGAAGTGATAAAGCCGATCAACAAGGCCTTGAACCAGTTCAGCTTTGAATCCCTGAAGCAGAAAAAGACCAGAAAACCATACGGAACGAACAGCAGGAAATTGAGTGTTACCATTTTGATGGAAGCCCCGACAAATGGAACACTGAAAAATCCCAGCAGATTTGACGGCGAGAAAGCAAATTGCAGGCCTCCAAGAATCCCGGTAATATCCATAATCGTACATATATAAACTGATAGCAGAAACTCTGCTACCAGAAGCATTTTGGGAAACTCTTTATATTGACGAGGTGTTCTCTTTTTAATCAACATCAAAAAGCCCTGATAGGCTATGAATACAATCAGCCCGCTCAGGACACATCTCTTAGCAGCCCATAATCCCCATTGCAAGTATGTCAACAATTTTATGACCCCCATATTCTAATTATATGCGTGCGCTGTACCCATAATCCGCTAAGCACACGGTATCCATTATAGCTTCATGGGGCAAGCGGGTCAAGGATTTTGTCTCACTTTTACAACCGACCTGGGCAGTTCTCTGATTTATGATATGTGCAAAAAGTGAGACATGGAGGTGATCATTTGCCAAAGCCTCGTTCGGATGTTAATGATCTCCTGATATGACACTCAGCTGATCTGCTTCCATGTCATAAAGTTGCTTTGTTTGTTGTCAATAAAACTTATGATATAGGGTGACTTACTGTCACCCCAGGTAGGTTGATAGCCTCACGGATAATAATCCGGATAGTCATCGAAGCCTTTAGCTAACCGCCACTTTCGCTTCAAATGGAACGGTGTGTCTATTGCATCAGCGTATTCACTCAGGCCACAGTACGACAGATATTTATCGTATACTGGATCCCCTCCATACCGTGATCCCATGCTGCTGAATATCTCCATTCGAAGGTATTCATCATAAGGTGGTTCAAGAAAAAAGCTGAGCTTATAACGTGCCCGGATTACTTCCAGCTCGAGATGCTGGATATCCATGATCATCTGGTCAAGGAGGTGGCTGACCTCATCGATGGTGAGCGTCGGCTCCCACGGTGCTCCATGGACATCTTCGCCATGGCATTCATTAATACTGGTTCGTTCATCGCTTTCAGGATCCTCCGCTTCCCACGGAAGATCCCAGGGAAAAGAGCTGTTCTGGTCTTTCATTTCGGGCTCCTTTCCTTCAGCATTTCGTCTTCGACCACGTACAGCACCATGTGGTCATCGATAAGGCGCTTCTGCTGTTGAAAAGCGTACATAAGGCTTTTCTCGCAGATCCGGTTGATCGTACGCGGGATGCCTGTAGAGGAACGATAGATCTCATCCACCGCCCTGGAAGTAAATATTTCCTGGCTGCCACTGGCGTAAGCCAGATGGGATGTGATATATCTTTCTGTCTCCGCTCGGTCCAGGTGCGGCAGAACACAGTTAATATCAATACGCTGGCGGATGGCTGAATACCGCTGAAGGTTCAGCTTGTCTGTGCGCAGCTCAGTCTGTCCCACAAGGATCAGGGCAAGCGGGCTCTCCGAATCGATCTTCGTGTTCAGAAAGAAACGGAGCTCTTCCAGTGTGTCCTTGTCCAGAAGATGGGCTTCATCGAGGATACAGACTACTTTTTTGTTCTGCAGGCCGCGGATCAGTTCAATCTCCTTCTGCAACTCCAGTTTGGCATCACCACGGTAAAACTTCTGTGTGCCGCCGATCTGCTGGATCAAGCCGTTATACAGCCATTTCGGAGTGAGCTTTGAATCTGACAGGTACAGGCACAGGTATTGTTCACCCGGAAGTTCATGGATCAGCCGGCGGATCAGTGTAGACTTTCCGCAGCCGGGATCCGATGTCACTACGGCGAACAGCTGCTCTGCTGAAACATACTTCATGCGTCCCAGGCATTCTTCCATTGCCTGTGATGCATAAAGCTCTTCCGGAGGGACTTTACGGGAAAAAGGAAGATTGGCCATCCCAAAGAATTCTTTGTACATGGATCACGCCTCCTTCCCAAAACCGGCAAAGGAGATCGCACTCATACGGTGCTCCCGGGTTTTCTCGGCCTGTTTCCTGAGTCCATCCAGGAAACGGGATGTTTCCGGCTTTTCTTCCTGCATACAGGAAGGCCGGGCAGGACTCCTGTCACAAAACTCAGGGATCGCAAGCGGCTTCGCGGTGATCGGGGCAGTGCCTTCGCATGTGACGGTAATTGTTTCCGGCGCCATCGGATCATATGCGATCTCAACCGCCTTACCGGCAAGGGAGACACTGATGTCGTACTTCCTTCCGCCGAAGGACAGGCAGCCGGATTTATCGATTTCCCGCGACTCATGATGCAGGAAGGCTTCGGCGACAACGCTGCTGTCAAGAAACTTAAGGGAACGGCTGTCCCGGTTCCATTCCTGGGCAGGTGTGATGCCGCCCTCCGGGACAGGTACCCCCAGACTTTCGTAGTATTCGCGGATGCCGTCATGCGGTTTGTTGTGGTAGTATTCCTCCACCCAGGCCTGCCAGTAGCTGTTCAGTTCCTCCAGGGACTTTACGTTTTTGAGCTTTACTTCTTCCAGAAAGCTGTCCACGGAAGAATTGAAGCGCTCCACCAGGCCCTTACTCCAGGCGTGATAGGGCTTTGCGTGCATGTATCTCACGCCCAGACGCTCCAGCGCGCGGGTAAGGTTCACCGAGACATACTGCTTGCCGTTGTCAGCATAAACCGAATCCATTATGCCCCGCTTAAGGATCGCCTTGTGGAACGTATCCTCAACAATGACTGCCTCCTGATTGTCATACCATCCGGACTCCAGAACGAAGCGGGAATGGTCATCGATCAGCGCGGACAGATACGTCTGGATCTTTTTGCCGCCTTCACCGATGGGCAGCTTCAAGCCGTATTTAATGTCGCACTGGACAAGCATCATACGATGAGGCTTACAAAAACGTCTGGAGGTAGCGTTCCTCGCCTCTGTATAGCGTTTCATCTGCTTAACGCCGAGGCCTGCCCTGTAAAGGTAGCGCTGCAGTGTGGAGCGCTTAAGGACACCCGGGGATACCCAGCCTTCCATTTCAAGGATCAGGATGATCCTGGCGACGGAGCGGGTCGGGACTTCTTTCTTGAGCTGGATCGCTTCTGCAACGATCTCATCGAAGTTGTCCGGAAGCTTCTGTGAACGCCGCATTTCCCGGTTCATAGGGCGCAGGCCTGAAAAGCCACTCTTGCGCCATGCAGCCTCAAGCCTGTACAGTGTCCGTTCCGAAACATCATTGTTTTCGGCGATCTGTGAACGGATCTGGCATCTTTTGGCTGGATCCAGGCCGTCAGACAACAGCGGAGAGATCATGGCAAAACGTTCGGATGCTTTTTCATCCTGCCAGGTGATTACTTCTTTGTTTTTCATGGGCTTTATTGCCTCCCTTCTTTGATGATAGAGAGAGCATAACCCATATGTTTTTTGACATCGAACCTAAGTCGGTGCAACCTGCCCAGGGGCAGGATCAGCAGCAGGGCTCAAGCGAGCCACCTGCGTTATAAATGATGTGCTGGACGGTGGCAAGCCATCCGCTTCCATCACTACGCAGTTCATCGAGTAATGAGATCCCGGACTTCAGGAACTGTACACTGAAACCAAGGATGCTGTGGCCAACAGACTTCAGAAAGCCATTGATATTTGCTTTGTTATGTTCGACCCACGCCTTCCATCCGGAAACGGTGCGCAGGGAAGGGCTTTCAATTGTAGCACCTTCCTTTTCTGCGGTTGGATCATCGGGATCCTCAGGAATAACGATATCATCGACAGTATTTTCGATGATCTCTGTCAGGAAATGCTTAAACCGTGTGAGCTGAGAAGGAAGACAGCGATGGAGTTTCTTACAGTCAGGGTTCTGGCATTTCCGTCGTTCGATCATAACGTAGGCTTTTTTACCGTTATAGCCTCTCATGATGCGGGGAACCTGATCGCGGTATTGGAGTCTGGCGCCACAAACCGGACAGGCAGGTTCCTCCCCATTACTCAGGACGAAAAACACCAAGTTTCTCATTGTAAACAAGATCGCAATCTGATAAGATAACCATGGTTTTTACCATTGGTCTCGGGGATGCGATCTGGTCAGGAAGGATCCCCGGGGCCTCTTTCTTTATAATGATGATTGTCATTATAAAGAGCAGTCCGGAGACAATCAAGCAGATCTGTTTTCTGCTAAACTATGAGGTCAACAACATTCGGATACCGGGAAGAAGAATCTGATCAGTGATAATCTGATCCGCTTAAGGCGTGAGCATAAGTTATCACAGAGAGATCTTGCAAAGCTCATGCAGCTTGCCGGATGTGATATGGATAGAAATGTGATAACAAGAATTGAGACACAGAAGCGTTATGTCACGGATATTGAATTAAAGAAGCTGTGTCAGGTATTGGACACGACGTTTGAAGAACTCACTCGGGACGTTGCGCCAGAAGGAAGTAAGACCTGATTTTCCTTTACGCAGACAGCAGAAAATGCTATAATTCCAACTTGGGTGTCGCCTATAGAAGCTTCGGCTTCCGAAAGATGGTGGACGGTTGCCCTCTTAGCGGAGGGACTGTGACCCTCCGATTACATAATCCGTCTTAGAGCGGAAATAAGTGAAAGGAGGGCGAAGCGAATGTTGACGATTGAAGGTCTTATAGCAGTTCTCAGCCTTTGTGTTGGATGCTTTAGTCTCGGATACGTCTTCGGACGTAACGATAGTCATAAAACGCAGAAATAGCCGCCCGTGTCTCCTGAGAAAAGATTAGGCAGCTATTTTTGCTTACATTTTTAATCTGGGGCAACCGTCTACTGGCGGCACCCTTTTCATCTATCACTATACTACCATTATTGGCGGTCTCTGTCAAATTGAATCTTCTGAAGTATCTTCGATTATCGTTTAGTGTATCTTTGCCTATTGCCTGCTTAGATATCAGGGAAAGCAGATTTTCTGTATTCATCTCTTTCTCTTAGTTCGATCTCGTAATCTCACCGATCTGTCTTGACCGCGTCTTTTTCCTTTCCCACTCTGCGATCAGATCTCTGCCATCAACAGCGGCAAAAAGCGCCTCTCTGAGCCATCCTTCAGGCAGCATCGCAGCAATCTTTGCAACGATCGTTTTCATTTTCCGCAGGGAAGATAATTCGATCTTCTCCGGAATCGGCATCCGCCGCCTCTGCTCCAGAGCTTCTTCTCTTTCCTGAAGTCTCTGCTCCCTGTCCTTCAGGGACGCTTCCCAGCTTGGGATCAGCCCGACGCGCTTCGCTGTAGCCAGGAGGTGCCGGTACTTCTTCGGCGGCACTTTATAATCACCGCTCAATGTTTTAGGAGGTATTGGCATTGCATCCACCTCGTCCTGTGTCATGATGCGGATGTGAAGCTTCTCGTTCTGCGCTTCAAGTACAGCATTCTTCTCCGCCAGTTCTTCATGCCTGCTTTCTATCACATCCAGTTTTGCGCCTTTTTCGCTGATTGCCAGCTCCAGCTTCTGCAGCTGTTCTTCTCCATCGGCCTTTATTTCTTCCAACCTGGCAATCGCCCCAGCCTTCTCGGACAGGATCTGATCCTGCTGCTGCAGAATTGCCTCCCGATCAGCAATCTTTTCATCCAGTTCCCGCTGTTTGCGCCGCTTATATTCAAAGCTCTCCAGACCGTATTCCGGGCGGTTCAGACGGTGCCGTTCCTTCTCCTCTTCCGTCATACGGTCGAAGATTTTGCAGTCTTCGACCTCATGGCCCAGCGCACGCATGCGCCTCGGATATTCGGTGTTCACAAACATAAAGAACTTCAGATTAAACTCCGCTTTTGCATTGAATGACAGAATGCCGTCTTTGTCCTTTGAAATAGGAACGACGATCCGATGCGAATGAGGTGCCTTTCCTCCAAACTCGTCAAAATGGAAAACCTGCGCCACCGTGATCCAGTTGGGATTCCATTCTTTTAGGATCCCATCCATCACATCCGCGCTGTCCCGGAGGAAACGAATCTGCTCCTCCCTGGGCAGGTTCTCCATATACTCCATCGGTGGTTTTTCGATCATCTCAATTCCGGTGACCGCATCACACCGCAGGATGCGCTTGCCGTGTGCTTTCTTATCGGCATTGACCTGATCGATATATTTCTGAATCTCCGCCTCCAGATCCATTTCCGTGGATCCGCACAGCCACACATTCTGATCCGTCATGGAGCGGTCAATGGTTTCGTCTCTGCCGCGGCGCACATCCCGCATCTCGTCCCATGCAGCCTTCACACTGCAGGTGCCGGCTTTCTTGCCGTTATGTTTTTGTGTAGACGGCGACAGCGACAGTTTCATAAAAGGTAAACCCACATGCATTCTTCTCACCTCGCTCTTTCTGGGTTCTCATAAATCTCACCAGCCATGCCGGGCCTGCGGCATCCTTAAGGTATTAAGTACGTGACCTCGTACTTAAGGATTCCCTTAAGTGTCGGTCCTCTCCCGAGGGGGACGCTCACACTCCCTTCAGAGTGCATCGCTCAGGCGTTTCCACCCTGCACCCGGACCAAAGGCTGCGCCTCTGGACTCTGCCGGCTGCCGTTCCGTCAGGGGCAAAAGGGGCATTTTTAAATCACTCTCACAAAAAATCTGTTTCCGTTTTTTCTTACGGAGTGATTTCATTTTGCCCCTTCTGCCCCTTCTGTCCGCTGCGGATCAGGCAGTATCAAATGGCGTTTCGTCCTCCTCACTGAGTTCCTCCCATCCATTTTCCCTGACAGCTGTGCCGCGATAGCAGATGGTCCCCTGATACTTTGTCACGATATATCCCTTCCGTTCCATTGTCATCAGGAACCTTGCCTTTCCCAGCGGTTGGCGGCCGTTGTCGCTGCAGTAGTCATTGTACATCGTGACCATCCTGCTGCGCGGGATCCGGCTGCTGTCTTTCCGGCAGATCATTTCATCCAGGAAGGCCTGTACACTGTCCGAAGCCCGGCGCAGCTTCTCCACCATCTCTTTGCTATGCTCACTCTCTTCAAAGTGTCCTCGCTCATACAATGCCTGGAGTGCGCCCACAGCCATATGAACAGCAAACTCCATCTCCTTTGCCACCTTGCTCTTCAGCCTGGTATCTTTCTGATCTTCCGCAATCACATGGTCCAGTTCCAGTACGAGCAGCCTCCGGTAGTAAGCATCCGATTTATCATCCAGATTCTCCGGCATGCCGTTTGCCGAGAACAACAGCTTCGCCTGGCTGCGAAAGTGCGTCGCGTCCTTTCCCTTCTTCTCATAGACAAGCACATCCTCCCCGACGGATTTCTTTACCACATCGGTGGATGACATGGCCTTACAGGGAACATCCCCGCAGGCATTTAAGAGTTTCCCGAACATCCCGGTCGCATAGAAGCGGTGGTTCAGTTCCTGGATCGGGATATTTGAGCAGTTCTCGATTCCCACCAGTTTCTGTACCAGATCGATCAGGATGGATTTTCCTGTTCCGCCGTTGCCTGTGAGCAGCAGGAATTTCTGCATCTGTGTATCGGTCGTCATGCAATATCCTGCATACTCCCAGAACATCTGCTGTTCCTGCGGATCCGGAAGCGAAGTAGCCAGATAAGACCGGATCACTTCTCCACCGGAAAGTGCCTCAACCTTTTCTTCCGGATGAAATTCATGAGGAACCTGGTTCAGAGTCAGATACTTCGGATCATGCTCAATCATCACGTTTTCAATCGGATCATAGTATCCGTTGCGGAAGTTTATCCAATGGGCAGGCATGTTGTAGAGATCATTAAGACATCTGTGAGCCTCCGGCTGTATGATCAGCAGGGCATATATTCTCTCGATAGCCCCGATCTTCTTCAGCTTGCGATACAAGTGATTCTGAATGGCCCTTTTCAGGCGGCAGCCATTCAGATCCTCCCTGTATACTCCATGATCGTATACATACGGGAAACTGTGCAGGACAAAGAACGGGACCGTCTCCAGTATCTCCTCAACGATCGCGATATCAAACGCGCTGGCGGGCTCTCCGTTCTTATCCAGGATATGAAACTGATCCAGATCCGGTTCCGTCTCCGGAGGCTTTTCATACCGTTCGATAAAGCTGTGAAGCAGTTTCTGCATCTCGGTTCGATAGGACAGCTTCTGCAGATAATCCTTATCTTTGAACAGCATCCATCCTTCACGAAAGTCGAGCATCTCTTGTTCAAAATATTCTGTTAACGTATCATTCATTTTCCTGGTGGAACATGCAGGGACATACATATAGTCCATCCTGTAAGATCCACGATTAGCAGTACTGCTCAGATACTCTGTCAGGTCTTCCAGACTGAATATACCTTCCGTGTCTTCCTTCAGTGCCACCGCACAGAAGCCGGCATCAATGATACTTAGCGCAAGATTGATATTGTCCACGATGAACATATATTTCTTATCCAACGTGTCCGGCTCAGTGTGCATATAGTTGTCAAATATTAAGCGATTCATTGTGCTCCTCTTCTCTGTAATCAGGAGGATGCGAATGAAAAAAACGTTGAACCCGGAAAGAATATCGCTTATACTGTAAGTGTATTTGATACAGAACGATTGCTCTTGTTCTGCGCCAACAGAACAGTTCCGGGCAGTCGTTTTTTCTTTATCCATCCTTCGCATCCTTCATTCCTCCCATGACGGAAGTGATCAGATCGATCCGATCGAGAAGATCCCTGTTGACATCCTCTCCGCTGCCGATCCGTTTCAATTCCATCAGGACCTGTTGCATCTCCAGTTTCAGTCCGCGGTAGACCTTCGGATTACCCTGAACAACCACGGACTGGTCCATCAGTTTCTTGATGATATAGTCCTGTTTTGTGCATCCGGAAATTTTCACAGCTGATTCGATCAGCGCATCCTCCTCCGGGGATACCCGAAAGGCAACTGTGACAGATCTCCATCTTCCCTGTCGGTCCATATTTTTCGCTGACATTGTGCTTTCCTCCTTCCCTGCCATATCTCAGGCATCTTGATTTATTGAATCATTCTGCTTTTTTTCTATCGTCTGCATGCGCTGTCCTTCCAGAAATTGTGCCATATCGGTCTGCTTGTTCGGGAACAGGTGCGCATAGCGATAGGTGACTTTCTCGCTGCTGTGCCCGACTCGCTTTCCGATCTCAAAGGCACTGAAGCCCTGATTGATCAGAAGCGAAACATGGGAATGCCGAAGGTCATGAATTCGGATCCGCTTGACACCGGCAGCCTTGCTTCCTGTTTCCATGTTATGGGCGAGGCCGTATTTGGTCATCGGAAAGATCCGGTCCGAAGTCTGAATGTCATAGTACAGCTTCAAGCAATCCTTCATCTCCTCACACAGGAAATCCGGAATCGCGATCAGGCGCACACCGGCATCTGTCTTCGGTGTTGTAATGACATCCCTGCCCTGAAGTCTTTGATAGGATTTATTGATTCGAAGTGTTTTCTTCTCGAAATCAAAATCCTTCGGCGTAAGTGCCAGCAGTTCGCCTTCCCGGATCCCCGTCCAGTAAAGGACCTCAAAGGCGTAATAATAGATCGGCTTCTCCATCATGACATCCGCAAACTTCAGATATTCTTCTTTCGTCCAGAAATTCATTTCCCGGAACTCTTCTTTGCCGAAACTGCCGGCGACCCGGGCAGGATTGACGGGAAGCTGATAATAGCGGATCGCATGATTGAACATGGCGGAAAGCTGTGCATGAATCGACTTCATAAAGGTCGGAGAAAGAGGTTTCCCATCCTTTCCCTGAAGCTGCATGATCGTATTCTGCCAGTCCACGATATCCTTCGCCGTAATCTCAGAAAGCTTACGCTGGCCGAGATAAGGAAGGATTTTCCCCTCGATGATGCTCTCCTTCGTGATCCAGGTATTCTCTTTCAGCCGGGGTTTGATATCCTCCTTATAAAGACTGTAAAAGCTTTCCAGCGTCATATCGATATCCGCCCGCTTCTTAAGCTTGAACTGGGCCTCCCAGGCCAGGGCATCGCGTTTCGTCTCAAATCCTCTCTGGCACTTCTGCTTCTTCTCACCGCGCCAGTCCGTGTACCGGATCATCAGATACCAGGTACCGTTTTTATCCTTATATGCCGGCATTTGCTTCCTCCTTTCCTCCCTCTGCTTTGTTTCCATAGAAGCTTTCGTAGAAATAACTGCGATCCACTCGCCCTGGAATAACCAGATATCCCTTCGCCTTCAGCTCCTTATTCATCCTCTGAATCAGCTTGTAGGCGTACGCTTTGGAGACCTCCAACACCTCAGCGACCTCATCGGCCTTAATAAACAATCTTTCTGCCATGCTTTTCAACCTTTCCTTTCTTTTGAAGTGTTAATGTGCAGCATGCCATTCTCCCCGGCGCAGTTTCCTGACAGGCAAAACCCCTTTCGGGTGCTGTGTCGTCCTGACGGCGCTCCCTTTCCGATGGAAAGATCATGGCGGTTTATCTCTGTCCGGATGGCTGTATAATTGTTGTTCGGCAATTACTAAGTATATTTGCTTAGTTCACCTATCTGACAGTATACTATACATATTTATTTAGTGTCAAGTGTTTTGAGAGTCGTTTTCTAAATATTTTTATTTAATAAATACTTGATTATACTAAGCATTTCTGATATACTTCTTCTTGTCTGAATATCCTTCCACGGAAGGTTTCACTGGAGGAGGAACTATCATGGCGATCGGAGAACGAATTAATTTCTTTCGCAGACGCAATAACCTTACCATGAACGCCCTGGGACAGCTTCTCGGCTTTGACAAAAAAGGGGCCGATGTCCGCATCGCGCAATATGAAAATAATTCACGCAAGCCCAAGGCGGATCTGACGCAATCCATGGCAGATGTCTTTGGTGTTGCACCGGAAGCGCTGGCTGTCCCGGATATCGATACTTACAAAGGCCTGCTCCATACCCTCTTCGCTCTGGAAGACATCTACGGCCTTACCATCGATCGTATCGATGACATCACCTGCCTGCATCTGGATAAATTCATAACTCAGCCCGGAACTACTCTCTGGCAGTACCTGGATGACTGGTACGACATGAAGGAGAAATACATCCACGGCAGAATCACAAAGGAGGAGTATGACCATTGGCGTTACAACTTCCCCAATGACGGATCGTCTGTGATCACAGCCAAGGTGCCGCCGGAGGATCTGATCTGATTTCATCTTCTTCCCGATGTCCTCGACTATCCAGACTTTCAAATCTGTTCCCAGACAAAAAAGAGCAGGATCCATCCGAACGATACATAGTTCAGACAGACCCTGCTCTTGTTATTATTCCTGATTCGATGCGTCAAGTTTGCCGGTCTTACCCGCAAACCGTCCGCTCCTCAGAATAAAAGCAGAATATCAAATGTTATCATTTTGTTATCAAATCTACCCTTGAGACCCCAGAAAGCCTTATTTTAAGCCATTCCTTGAGAGTCTTTAATTATTCGTACTCGATACCGGCAGAGCATCACTTAACGTATATCAGTTAAGTTTTGTGCGTTTTTAGCCGTTTTTTTCTCTCAGTTATACTGTGTCTCTTCCCTTTCCGATCTTCTGTTGCCAATTTGTTGCCACGGAACGACTATTTCACCTGCCAGTATCCGGTCTTATTGGAGCCGATACGGGTGATCAACCCCTTTCCTTTAAGAGCTGCAAGAACTCGGGTAATCGTACGCTGGGATTTTCCTGTTTTTACAATCAATTCCGCATTGGTCATCCCGGGCTCCTCCCGCAAGCAGCTCAGTACAGCCTGTTCCAGATCACTTATATGGTCATTTATCCGGCCATTTTCATGGCCAGATAATGGCGACTTATTCCGATCTATCCTTGAAAACTCGATCTTGAAGTCCGTGTCGGTGTTTTCATATTTGATTTCGACCCCTGCCGTATTGCAAAGCGAATAGATTTTCCGAATACCGGAGCCAAAGGTCTCAACATCCTTACACAGATAGAGTACCCGCGCGATCGTTTCATTTCGTAGGAAGGAATGGATATCACGGTTTACAAAATCGATCGGTTCAAACTCGTTCGCAAACGATCCGGGATTCACAATGCTGATCCTGTCAGAGAAGATGTCGATTTCGTGCTGCACAGGAAGATCATAACGGGCATTGTTAATAGCATTTTATATGCCATTTCCCCGTCTTTT
>OMVU01000051.1 GCA_900314565.1 uncultured Eubacteriales bacterium | reverse complement strand
GAGAATTGCCGCCGGACTTATACAGATTGGACAGCCGTTAGTCCTGAAACAACAGAAACAGGAGTCGCTGACCTGTTTTATACGGTTTTATTTAACGGTAATACGGAAATTAATAATAAGAAAATATTGAGTGACTTTAAGGGCCGCTGTCGGTAAGCCGACAGCGGCCCTTATTTTTCAATGGAAGAAAATCCCCGCTTCTGTAAGCGAGAGGAAGACCGATATTTCTGTAAGCAAGGGAAAGACCGATAAGAAACGACCAAAGTGAAAAAAGAGACGTCCGGCGTGAGAATGGAGTTCTTTTGCCGGGTGTATGTTTAAATGTGAGAACTGTCATCAGGTGAGCAGTCATCGGAAGGAGATCCTGATTCAGAGACCATGTCATTCAGATTCATGCAGTACTGGATCAGTCTGAGCCGGTCAATCGCCGGAAGATTGCGGAAGATCTCAAGAATTACGCGTTCTTCAGGGGAAACAGAGGGGGCTTCACTGTTTTCGGAGAGAGCGGCGTCAGAGATGCTTTTCGGGGATATTTCATCGGACGTTAGAGATATTTCATTTTCCGATACACAGTCATCCGTCAGACACAGGAGATAATCCGATGACACATGAAAGAATTTCGACAGCTTCACAATGTTGTCCAGACTGGGTTTTCCCTTGCCTTTTTTCCACTGAGAAATGCTCGAATTTGCCAGACCTGCGCCGATCTCCACGTCCCTGTTCGTTAAATTCCTTTCATCTTTTAGAGCCAGTATCCGATCAATAACGGTCAAGTGAAATCCTCCTGATGATGTGCTAGAGAAATTTCAGTTTATCTTATTGACAATGAGAGATATTTCACATATACTAAACTCACAGCTGATAAACTGTTGGATTTGAGCTGGAACACGGTGTCTCAAAAAAGAGACTCTGGTTCGGTTTATTTTTTTGGGAATATTTATGTAAAGTGTGGTGCCTTTATTATATATCCAAGAAATATCAAATTCAACAAGACAGAACGCCGCTTTTTTGAACTTTTGGTGTTCTGTTATAGAAATACGATGAAAAGGAGAAGTGGTTATGAGACTCAATAAGAAGCTTGCGGCTTTGACGATGTCTGTCGTCATGGTCGCATCGAATACCGCGCCTGTCACGGTCTTTGCTTCAGGAATCCAGACAGAAGTACAGGAAGCCGGCATCGTCGGCGCAACTGAGTGGACACTGGCCGGCGAGCCGGAATTCATTGGCGATGATGCTACGAAGACTGTAAAGGTCAAGTATACGCTCACGAATAATGAGACCGGCGAGCCGAAGGAGTTCGAGGAAGAGGCTGCAATCATCAAGACGACACCGGCAACTTACCAGAACGGTACGATGGTCGATGCCAAAGTTACGATCCAGGGACAGGATTATGTAGGCACGATCGAATTCAATGACAAGCTGACTTCCAAGAACTGGAAGAAGGACATCAGCGTCGTCACAAAGGCCGCGACCTGCGAAGAGACCGGTCTGAAGAACATCGTGGATTATCTTCTGGTTCCGGGCGCTGAGCTCAATGCAGACAACACAGCGAACGAGGCAGATATCATCGAGATGAACATCAAAGAGCAGGATGTCGAGATTCCTGCACTCGGACATGATTTCGGCGAAGCTGTGATCACATATGAAGCCGGCTGGAACACAGAGATCAAGGACGGCAAGCCGGTCCTCGTTGATGAGGAACAGAACGGTTCGTATACAGAGATCAGCACAAAGGTCTGCTCCATCTGCGGAAAAGAAGAGAAGACTGAGGAGACAAAGACCCTCAAGACAGATGTCGTTGATCCGACGACAGCCAAGGTTACTGCTTCTGAGAACATTGCATATGTCCTTGTCAAGGACGGCGATGAGGAAGTGGAGATGGCAATTGATGATCTTGATGCAGATAAGATTCCGAGCGATGAGAGCAAGTTCGTCCTGATCGACTGCAAGAAGGCAGGTTCCTATACAGTAACGGCTTATACGACTGCCGGTGAGGTATCCTTCAACACAACAAAGACAGTCGCTGCGCATCATCATGCGTTCAAGAGCATTGAACTCAAGGATGAGGCTGACAAGGATCTCTGCACGATCGATGAGGAGAAGCTTACAGTCAAGAGCAATGTCTGCAACAAGGACATCGTATATTATATCGTAACGAGCTGTGACTGCGAGAAGCACGGAAAGAACAGAGAACTGAGCCGCGAGGAGAAGACTGCTGAGGCTTCTACAGTCCACAACATCAACAAAGAGCTCAAGGAAGAGTATACCGCTGAAGACTTTAAGGGCCTTACTCAGGAAGAGTATGAAGCTCTGAAGAAAGATGCGAAGGCTGAGAACATCAAGGTCGGCAAGAGCACAGCGACCTGCAAGGAAGACGGCGAAGCGGAAGTAACGTTCCTCTGCAACGTATGCGGCAAGGAAGTTGAGACCATCAAGGTCAAGGTCCTTAAGCATGAGGCGGTTGCCGGCACTCCGGAACTTGTCACGATCAAGGAAGCAACATGCCAGGAAGAAGGACTTGCCAAGAAGATCGTTAAGTGCACAATCTGCGGAACTGAAATCGAGAGCACGGATGTTCCGATCAAGAAGCTTGCACATACGAACGAGGATGGCAAGGATATCGGCGCTGAGCTTGAACTGGTATCAGATTCTGTTCTTATTGGAAACTACTATAAAGAAATTGAAAAGGATGATTATGTTTACTCCTCTTACTTCGAGATGGGATACAGACCCACTGCACGTGTCTTCACAGCATGCAGCAGATGCGGTGAGAAAAAGTATATCGCCTATGGTCCGATGAAGGTTCTCAATATCGAGAAGGAGACTGAGGAAGGCGAAGCCGGTTCCATCACTCTTGAGGCTACTTATAAGACTAAGGATGAGAAGGAATCCAGAACTCTGACAAAAGAGATCACAGTTCCGTATTACAGCAACTTCATCTCCTACCTTGACCGTGTAAACGAGAAGGAAAAGCCGGAAGAGGAACTCAAGAACGGTCTTGTAAAGGATGCTGACGATAAGTGGCGTCTCTACAAGGACGGTGTCTTCCAGGAGAACTTCACAGGCATCACAGAGTACAAGGGCGGCGAGTTCTTCATCGCGAACGGCGAGCTTTGCGACGGCGCGAACGGACTGAATCTCTTCGACGGCACATGGTACTTCCTGTCTCAGGGTCAGATTCAGCGCGGCTATGACGGTTTTGCTGAGTATGACGGACATTGGTTCATGATCCAGAACGGCGAGCTGAATGAGAACGCGAATGGTCTCTATGATTACAATGGCGGAACATTCCTGTTCGCAGCAGGCAAACTTCGTGACGATGTCAATGGCCTCTGGCAGGATGCTGAAGGCACATGGTGGTTCCTTGCGAACGGCCAGGTTCAGAAGCAGCACACAGGCGTTGCTGAATATGACGGTCAGTTCTTCTATGTAGTAGATGGCAAGCTTGCAACCAGCTTCAATGGCACAGTTGAATATGATGGTGCCACATTCAGAGTTGTCGCCGGCCAGCTTTATGAGAAGGTCGCATGATTATATTATCTGCATATAGCACCACAAAGTTGATAAGAGATTATTGACTGACCTTTGGGACTGCTGTCAGTAAGTCTGACAGCAGTCCCTTATTTCTGAAAGAGGGACATGAATTCTTTAAGAATACTCGCAATTGTTCCGGCATATAACGAAGCCGAGATAATTGCAAATACTGTTAAAGAAATACAGGACAAGGCACCCGGAGTAGATGTTCTTGTCGTGAATGACGGCTCATCCGACTGTACGATGGATGTTCTCAGGGACATGGAAATTAACTGTCTTAATCTGAGAAGAAATCTTGGTATAGGAGGAGCAGTACAGAGCGGTTATATTTACGCAAAAGAAAATGAATATGATTACACTGTCCAGATCGACGGAGACGGTCAGCATGATCCGAGCTATATTCTTCCGATCATTAAAATGATGGAGGAGGAAGGTCAGGAGTATGTGATCGGATCCAGATTTATTGAGAAAAGAGGATTTCAGTCCAGCAAGGCCAGAAGAGTTGGGATCCGCTTTCTGAGTATGTTAATTCGAATGATCAGCGGCGCTGATATAAAAGATGTGACGAGTGGATACAGAGTCGCAAACCGCCGCTTTATAGATATATTTGCAAAAGATTATGCCGATGATTATCCGGAGCCGGACGCGATCCTCACTGTGGCTTCCCACCATGGGATCATGGCCGAATATCCGGTGGTCATGAAAGAGCGGCTGACAGGCATCTCATCGATCGGGCCGGGTGAGGCTGTATATTATATGACAAAAGTCAGCCTGTCCATCCTGATGCACAGGCTGATGCGGAGCGGAGGAAGATGATGGGTTTTCAGCTTCAGATTATTCTGCTTGTTAGCGCGGTGATTTATTTGGCTGCCATCATTCATTTCATCAGAACAAAGGGGATGGATCTGTATCGGTCTATTATCTGGTTCCTGCAGGCAGCTGTACTTCTCATCATGGCGGTCTTTCCATCTCTCGTGAAAGGGATGTCCTCTCTGGTGAGGATCAAGACCCCTTCGAATTTTGTATTTTTGCTCTTGATCGCCTTCCTGTTATTGAACTGCCTGTCCATGTCTGCCTCTCTTTCGCGTCAGCATGAACGGATCAAGCACATGGTGCAGAGTGTAGCGATTCTGGAGAACCGCCTTCTTAAGCTTGAGAAAGAGATGCAGGAACTTCGCGAGGATATCGGGAAATCCGGATCAGACGAAGAATAGTCCGATTGGAGACAAATTTTGTCCACGAATGTCTGAAGGCATATATGGCTGCAAAACAGTCATCCGAGGCCATCAGTCAAAAATCAGAACTACGTTTTGGAAGGAGAAAGATACTTGTTGACGAGCAGACGGGACCGCAGCAGAATGCTAAAAATGCAGAGTATTTTGATTTTAGCAGCATGTTTGCTTTGTCTGCTTACGTCTTTCCTTGACGGGATACGTATGAAGACCCCTGTACCGTCAAGGTTCTACCGGGATATGTCTATGCCGGAAGAGAGTATCTCTGTTCAGGATCATCTGATTTATTTTTGCTATAACAGCAGCATTGAAGATCTGAAGGTGACCTATCAGGAGCCTGACGCCCAGCTCTTCATGCGGTTCGAAGATGGGAAGAGCTATAATCTTCGCTGTGTGGAGTTTGTTCTTGCGGAAAGCTTCGAATACGATGTGCGATGCGAGTTTTATTATCCCAATGCGGAAAGCGAATATGATGAACTTCTTAAAGAGTATTATCTCCTGAGAAAAGGTGAGAAGGAGATTTTCTTCGTAATTCCGGATAACATTGACTATCCTATGTACCGCATGCGTCTGGATATCGATGATAATTACTCTCTCTCCGAGATTTTGATTTCGGAGACTCCGATTGCGGCTGACTATTCTCTTCCATCCGGGGTCAATGTTCGGCCTGCTCTGATTGCCTTTCTTGGCTACGTATTTCTGCTTGAGATGGCATTCTTTTTCCGGGAAAGGCTGAAATCACTCGTAAGTCTCTGCAGAAAAAACTGGAAAAAGATCGGGATCTGCGCTGTCTGCGCTGTGCTTTATGCAGCGCTCATCCTGTTCGGGAAAAAAATGATCAGGGGTGCCATCGGAAGAGAAGTCTCATCCTGGTGGATCGTGACTCTTGGATTTTTCTCTGTCATTGTCCTTATAGAGTTATTCTTCCTTGTAAAGCCTGTTAAGGACCGCAGGAGGAAAAGCGGGGCGGGCAGTCTGGGAAGGAATATTCTTTACTGGATCGTCATACTGATATTCTGTTCTTTCCTGGCATTCCTGTGGAGAGAGGGGATTGCCTGTGACGATGCGGACGTTGCGGAAAATGCCGCTATGGTTCGTTTCATTTTCCCGGTATTTGCAGTTTTTATCGAGACACTGATCCTCGCCGCGCTCTATCAGAAATATATTCTGAATCGGAGGCAGGAGGATATCTCGTTCCGGAAGGCTTATCTTATCTCAATTTTTATCCTGTGCGTCGGGTATATGGTGATTTTCCTCCCCTATGTTTCTCCGGATGAGACATCGCACTATACGTCGGCCTACAGAGTTGCCAATCTTCTGCTCGGAAAAATAAGTCTTCTGGGTGATAAGAGACTGCTGATGAGACAGGAGGATTATTATTTCTACAGAACAGCGAGGAAACTTCTGTCTCCGGAATACTATAAGCTTATCATGGGAAACACGCACCTCGTTATGCAGAGGAGCGGGATGATCCTTACAGACTGCCCGATGGTAACGAATGCGATGTTCGCATACTTTTCCACAGGTGTTGGAATAGCGGTCGGACGGATACTCGGGCTCAGCGCTGAGCTTACCTTTTATATGGGAAGATTTACCAACATCGTCTTCTTTGTCATTGCGATGAATTTTCTGATGAAGAAGATCCCGTTCGGAAGGTCTGCGCTTTTTGCGATCGGTGTCATGCCGATGACGCTCCATATGGTGGCGTCCTATTCCTATGATGTGACTATCTTCTGTCTGGTATCATTTTTTGTGACCCAGATAATGAGTGTGATCTGCAGAAAAGAACGCGTCAGTGACCGGGAATTTCATTTGTGTGTACTTTTCGCGATTCTTATGGCACCTTCGAAGCTTGTATATGTCCCGCTCCTCTTCATGAGCCTTTTGATTCCCAACGACAGGCTCTCTGACACGAGGACAGGAGCATATCGAAGGAAGGCTGTGATTATCGGGGCAGGCATACTGTCGGCGGTCTTCATTATGCTTCTCGTCAATGTTCTGGGAGCGGATGCCGCACTGCGGGAGATGATAAAGGAGAGCAGCTCGGGAAATTATCTGGCGTCAACGCATACAGAAGGCTATACGATCGGCTGGATACTTTCCAATCCGATCGAGTATCTGTTCATGTGCATGAGGACCTGCGTTAAGATGACCGATCACTATCTGTATACAATGATCGGGAGCAAGCTCGGCTGGATGGATATCAGCATTCCGCTTACATATTGTCTGATCAGCTTTATCGTGTTCCTGCTTGCGGTCAATATCCGTGATGATGTTTCGCGGGATATACGGATCGGAACAGGAGCGAAAATCTGGATGATAATTCTCTGCCTGGGGACCGTCTTTCTTACGTTCCTTGCAATTACTCTGGACTTTACGCCAATGCGCAACAACTTTGTGCATGGGGTGCAGGGACGTTACTTTACTCCGCTCCTTCCGCTTGCAGTCTGGATACTGAGAAGCGATATGATCCGTGTGGATAACGGAATCCGAAAGAAAATCATTCTCGTTACAGGGCTTCTCAATATATGGATCCTTGTCTATCTTTATGAATACGGTATTTTAGCTGTTCCGGGATGAGAAGCTCAGAACAGCTTTCCGAAGCAGAAAATGAAGTATAAACCATCAGACCACACCTTTGCGGTGTGTGCGTACGGAGAAAGCCCATATCTGGAAGAATGTATACGCTCTCTGGAAAAACAGAGACGGAAGGGAAAAATTATTATCTGTACGTCCACACCGAATGCTTACATTGAGGCAATTGCAGAGAGACATCATCTGCATATGTATATAAATAAGGGGCCTGCCGGGATCGCCCATGACTGGAATTATGCGTTCCTGGCTGCAGACACTCCCCTGCTTACCCTGGCCCATCAGGATGACATCTATGAACCTGATTATCTTTTGACTATGCTCAGGAAGATCAACAAAACACACGATCCCCAAATTTCCTTTTCTGATTATTATGAGATCAGGAATGGAAAGCGTGTGCGAAACGGCAGCAACCTGAATCTTCTGGTGAAAAAAGCAGCGCTGATGCCTCTGCGATTGCCTTTTCTTCAAAATGTCCGGTTTGTAAAACGGATCGTTTTGGCATTCTGCGACCCGATCTGCTGTCCGTCCGTCCTGTATGTGAAAAAGAATCTGCCAGTCCCGCTTTTTGAAACGCAGTTTCTCGCTGATCTGGATTGGCAGGCCTGGGAGAAGATATCAAGACAGAACGGGAGCTTTGTCTATGTGCCTTCCATTCTTATGGGTCATCGAATACACTCCGAATCGACGACTTCGAAGGTCATTGGAAGTAAGGACAGTCGGTCAGGAGAGGATATTGAAATGTATAAAAAGTTCTGGCCTTCCGGAATCGCACATCTTCTGAACCGGCTGTATGCATACAGCCAAAGGAGTAATAAGCTGAAATGAGTCAGGAGCCGCGAGTGAAGATGAGACAGGACAGACTGGCCGAAGGCAAAGAGAATAAACCGGCAGCGGCAGAGCCTGCGAAGAAACGTACAGTTCCTTCGGGGGTCCTATGGTTCACTGTCGGTAATTCGATGCAGGCGGGGACAACTGTGCTCATGACAATGCTGACCGGATACGTCCTTGACCTGAAGAGCGTCGGGATCTTCAGCTTTGCGCTTATGGCCTCCCAGCTGCTCTATACGGTCGGACTGTTTGGCGCGAATGATCTGCAGATGACGGATTATGATCACAGATACAGGTTCGGAGACTATTTTAAAGTGAAAGTGGTGAGCACACTTACAGCGATGCTCATCTGCTTCATTCTTCCCGGACTTCTTGGTCTGCATGGAAGGAAGATGGCCTGCCTTTTTCTTCTCACGACGTATATGCTGATCAATTCTGCAGCAGAGCTTTATCAGAGTATGCTCTTTCAGGCACAAAGACTGGATCTCTCAGGGAAAATGCTTTTCTTTAGAATGGCAGTTTCTCTGGCCGGATTTGCGGTGGTGATTCTTATAAAGCGGTCTCTTCTTCAGGCGTGTGCCGTACTCTTATCGGTGAATTTTGTGGCAACATGCTTTTCTGTAAGGCACTGGTGCGGAGTGTACAGGGATTCACCCTGCATTCTGCGGGACGGAAAGGAAAAAGAGCTGTTCATCAAGTCTTTTCCGCTGTGCCTTTCTGTTCTCGGCTTTCTGCTGAATATCAATGCGCCCAAATTTCTTATCAATTATTTTTTGACAGACGAGATTCAGGGGATTTACACGATCCTGTTCATGCCGGTCTATGCTGTCAACCTGATCAGTCAGTTCATTTTCAAGCCTTATCTCATAAAATACGCTCGTAATCTTGAAAAGCAGGACGGCAGTTTTGAAAAACTGCTTCTCAGTCAGACTCTGTTCATCGAATTCTGCGCCTGCCTGGCGGCTTTTGGAATGTGGCTTCTTGGCCCATGGCTTCTGAAACTTCTTTTTTCGAAGGATCTCATGGCATACAGAGGATGGATGGGTGCATTTATGGTCTCCGGAGGACTTATGGCTCTGAATCAGCTGTGCTATTTTCTGCTGGTGCTCCTTAAGAGACAGAAAATGATCCTGGCAAACTACTCTGTGGGAATCATCGTATCTTTTACTGCAGGCATAGCTGTGATTCCGCATACAGGTATCATGGGGACATGGCTGGCTTTTACGCTTGGGCAGACATCGCTTCTTGCAGGCTATGGGATGGCGCTTCGAAGTGGCATAAAAAAGCGCTTATGTGACTAAATTCCGGCACAGGGATTCGAATCGGAAGAAGACAGCGCACAGATTCATTTTTGAGGGACTGCATAAACTCATTTCAGAAGGGGCGGACGGATGGAAGAGGAAAGAAGCGAAATTCGACGCGGAAGTGAAAGAAAAAAGGGAACCGGGAACAAGTCCAATAATTTCTCTGCGCTTCGTCTTTGCGCGGCATGTTTTGTATTTGCAGGGCACATGGGGATGCTCCTTGGAGGGAAAACCCCCACGTTTACAGGATTCAGCCTTCACTGGTTAGGGGTCAGCATGCTTTTTCTGATTGGCGGATATCTGGTCTCGTACAGCTGGCTCATGGATCCGCATCCCCTGCGGTATGGAATAAAGCGGTTCATGAGACTCTGGCCGCCTTTCGCTGTCATGGTCCTGCTTATGACGTATGCAGCAGGGCCGCTTGTCTCGGATCTTGGAGTGCATGGTTACTTTGGCAGCTGGTATAAACTGTATCTGCTCAATCTCAGATTTTATATTGTATACGCTCAGCCGGGAGTGTTCCCGGATAATCCGATTCCGATGTCGACGAACGGATCGCTCTGGACCATGCCTGTGGAGGCAGCGCTCTATGTGCTGACGCCTTTCATTCTCTCTCTGCTTGGGATGAGAAGGAAGAATGTTCCTGGAAGACCTGAAGACCGGACTTCCGAAGAGAAGCACAGAAAGCGGAGATCTCTTGTCATTCATGTTCTGTTCATTGCGGCTCTCTGTCTGGGAGATGTCCTGCTCAGAATTTTTGCCGGAAACAAACAGATTATTTTCTACGGGACAGATCTGGTCTATGCCTATCACCTGATCGTAATGTATATGATCGGAATGCTCTTTGTAAGAGAAGAGTTACAGAAAACTCTCAGCTTACAGAAGGCAGTCCTTTTTACTGCAGTTTTGTTCCTGACGGAATATGCAGGCGAACCGCTTCACTTTGCGGCGCTCTATGTCGTCTTTCCTTATCTGATCTTTTCTCTTGCGCTTGCGAAGGAGCCGGTCTTTGCCGGCGTTGGGCGCAGACTGGATCTGTCTTACGGAATCTATCTCTATGGGTATTTTTTTCAGCAGCTGGTCATTCAGCGGATGTGCCGGGCCGGACATCCTCCGGGATATCTGACGGCACTGGTTCTCTCGGGGATTTTGACGATCCCTGCCGCAGTTCTTTCATGGTTCCTCATTGAGAAGCCTTCGATAGCAATCGGAAAACTTTTCCGACCGGGCTCTTCATCCTGAGGAGCAGATCGAGACAGCGGATGATTTTCTTCAGCCCCTTCGTTTCGAGATACTCCTTTTTCCGGGACATTGCGCAGGACTCCGCAAACGCGGACAGGGACGCATCCGGACTGTCGCCCCGGTAGCGGATCCGATACCAGGATTCGATCAGGCGGGTAAGCTCTTCTTTAGCCCTGCCTTCGGGAAGAGCGTCCGGGTAAGCTGACAGCGATGCATTCTTCCACTCTCCGGGATAACTCTTTTGAATGAGGCAGAAAATGTCTTCAAGCTGCATGCGGATCCTGTCCCTTAAGGACGCTCTTTTATAGCGGACCCAGCGGACCAGCCGGAAGAGCAGCAGGAAAAGAGCCAGATACAGCGGGCAGAAAGCTGCAGCTGTCAGGGTGATCCGGAGAAAAACGTTCTTTTCCCGGAAGAGGGAAGGATCCTCCGATGAGAGGAGTTCATCGGATCCGGACGGAGGAGGAATGATATCGGAAATGCCATTCGCACTTCCGGAAGCGTCTTCATCGGCGGATGATCCTCCTTTTTCCGTGTCTGCTCCTGTCTTCTCCTGTGCCCAGCTCACCTCCTGTCTGGTGTAATACCCGGCGGTCGGCTCGAAACGCATCCATCCGTATCCCGGGATCCATGCCTCGGGCCATGCATGCGCAGCATTTCCAGTGACCAGATAAAATCCTTCCTCGTGACGCTCATAGCGGCAGAGAAAGCCCTCGGTATATCTCGCGGGAACTCCGGCAAGCCGCAGGAGGAGGACCATGGCGGAGGCATACTGCGTACACCACCCCTCCTGTACATCGAAGAGAAAAGCGTCCGTGACATTTTCCGTCTTCGAATAATCCGCTTTCGTGTTATAGGGGAACTGACGGAGAAAGGATTCGATCGCGAGACATTTTTCATAATTGCTCCCGCAGGAATCCGTGATGGTCTCCGCAAGTGCCCGCATCCTCTCTGTTGTTCCGTCCGTGTCCAGATAAATGGGAGAAGGTCCTTCCGAATTTTGCACTGCCCACGAGGAATATTCGGTTTCTGAAAGAATTTCAGACGCTTTGACATCAGGCAGGTCATTCAGGATACTGCAAAGTTCTTCGTAGGAAGGGATCACCTCTGCGTTGGCTTCGCACAGACGGATCATTCGGTCAAAGGAGTCTGACCCGGTATCCACGTCGATCCAGGATGCGTCATAATATGTCCCTTTTCCCTGCGTTTTTCTGAAACGGAAAGTGTCCGGGGAGCTGGCGATGAGCGAGGGATCTGCGAGACTGACAGTGAAGGTATATTCGGGGCGGATCACATCCCGTGTATGGAGATACCGGTATTCTATCCGGGCATGTCCGGGCGCTGTGAAGACGGATGCATCTTCTCCGCTCTGCCCGGCCCGCACAAGAGCCGCGGCGAGATTTATGAGATCCTCGCCCGGGAGTGATTCATCCGCCCTTTCTGTCCATCCCCGATTTCCGGGAACCGTGTAATGCACCCCCGCAAAGTAGGTGCGGCCCGCGGTATTTTTCCTGTTGATTTTAAGCTGTACCCGGTTTTCATTTCCCTTCGGATTAGCAAAAGAACCCATACCGCTGTAGGAAGCGCTCTGCGAATCTCCCGGAGTCCACGGGAACCGATAGCGGACGTCCTCAAAGAGGTAATCGATCCGTTCGAGAGCTTTCTGCCCTGCTCTGACGGCAAAAGACCAGTCGAAGGGGTCCGCTGATCTTGGAAATGAAAAGCACAATGCCTCGAGCAGGAACAGAAGAATAAAGTACTTCTGTGCGGAAGGATTGACGAGGGCAAGGATCTCAAAGAGGACCAGCACGAGGACCGAAGCGGTCGTGACGGCGGAGAGAGGTCTGTCAAAAAGGAAGCCGCAGAGGAGTCCTGTGAGAAGGACGGCAGTGAGGGCCCTGCTTCCGGCTCTCCCGCGGGAAGGGGAACGGCTTTCTTTCGTTGACTGAACAGTATGTTCCTCCGGAGAATTAGAGCGGGGCTCTTTCAATGAGTGAACAGCAGGCTCTTCCGGAGAATCAGCACGGGTTCTCTTCGCTGCGTGAGCCTCATGATCCTCCGATGAATGAGTACCGGATTCTTCCGCTGTGAGTAAGCCGATCAGCAGGAAAACACCTCCTGCGAGCAGCAGGCTTTCCGGGACACCTGTATCGTCTCCGCTGTTCAGTCTCATAAAAAGCAGAGAGACAGACAGCGTAAGGACGGCACAGGAGAAGAACCCGAAGACCGGTCTGCCTGAGAGTTCGCCGGCAAGAAGTAATGCGGACAGCAGGAGAAGGAGAGGGAGCCTCAAGGAAAAGGAGCAGCCAAAAAAGACCTCCAGCATTTCAAAGGCTGCAAGAGCCGCCAGAAGTCTCGTAATGAAGCGGACTGCCGCAGGTTCGGACAGTATGGAGAAGAACCTGCGTGAGCGATCCATAAAGAGCACCTCCTTCATGTGTCAGAGCCAAATTTCACTTTACGCATTCATCTCATTGCCCGAATCACGAGAATTCTGCGTCAGAGATTAATAATGCAGCCTGCCCCATAGAAAATCCGGGATTTTCGGGGAAGGACTCCTCAGATACCGTGAGGAGCAGCGCATTCCCGCTTTGCGCTTTGATTTTCTGCATGTCCGGGGAAGCAGACGACGTGTAGATACCGTCTGCAAGGATCCGGTAAAAATTGTTGAAAGCCGGAGCGCTGTCGATGACTGCGGACTGCCAGCCGGATTTTTCATACCAGATCCGGATGTGTTTTCCCATCCGGACAAAAAACCACACTGCGGAGACGACATAGGTGTAAAAACTGTCTCTTCGAACGATTTCTTCAAAAGTGAGGGGGCTCTGTGAGGCTTTGAGGAGCAGGCAGACTCCCTGTATTTCATTTTCACCGGGAAGACGGGAGAGAAGCTCACCCTGACGGGCGGAAGCCTTCCAGTGGATCCTGTTCAGACGGTCCCCCGGGACGTAACGGCGGAGGTCATTGCCCGGAAGGACATCTTCTCTGTAGGCTTTTGAACGGTCAGAGGCCAGCGCTTCGCGAAGTTTCCGGACGTCGGAGGACTCTTCGATGATCGGACGAACGCACAGGCGTAATTCACTGGGCATTCGGAAACGGAAATGGGCGATGCCGAAAGGTCCGTTCACCCGGATGCGCAGGATGCCGACCGGGTACGTTCCCGCGTAGAGGCAGCGGAGGTTCCCGTTCAGCGTAAGCTTTTCACCGGGTCTCAGAGAAAAACGTGCGTGTGCCGGAACATCCTCGTAGGAAGCGAGGCGTTCTTCCCATTCAAAGGAGAGATCGCCCATGGGCAGAAGACCGGTGTTCTCAAGCTGGATTTCAAAAGGAACAGATTCCCCCTTTGTGCAGAAGACATCCGGAGTGCTCTGGTAAATACGGAGCGTTAAAAAGATGATCAGGACATAGAGGAGCCAGAACGGGAGAGAGAGAAGGACCGTGTAAAAGACAAGGTAGGGGAGAGGACTGCCGTAGAAGCTCACCCACAGGATGGAGAGGAACAGGGCAGCCGGATATAAGAGCAGATAATACGGCCGGTCTGGATTTGCCCGAATTTTTTTCTTCATGTGAGGTATACCTCCGGACTTTGCCTACTCTGGCATGGGGACTTCATAAAGCGCCCGTTCGATGATTTTTTCCCCGGTCACAGACCGCATCATGGCGTCCGAATGAATGATCAGGCGATGAGCGAGTACCCGTTTTGCGTTATTCCGGATATCCTCCGGGGTGCAGAAATCCCTGCCGGTAAGATATGCCAGAGCCCTCGCAGTCTGCAGAAGATCAAGAAAGGCTCTCGGACTTGCTCCGCAGAGAACGTCGCCGCTTGTCCGCGTGAATTCCACGAGAGAAGCTGCGTAGTCGATCAAATCTTCATGGACAGAGATCCTGAGCACTGCCTGTTTGGCGTCGAGGATTTCATTTTCGGTAAAGACAGGCCGGGTCTCTTCGTGAAGACTCCCGTCCAGAAAGCGGCGCGCCATTTCACGGCTGACAGCGGGAGAGGGATAGCCCAGGGATATTTTCATCATAAAGCGGTCCATCTGTGCTTCCGGAAGGGCGTAGGTCCCGATCGATTCCACGGGGTTCTGTGTGGCCGCGACCATGAAGGGCTCCGGAAGCTTCAGAGTTTCCCCGTCAACTGTCACGCAGTGCTCTTCCATCGCTTCGAGAAGAGCGGCCTGTGTGCGGGGGGACGTGCGGTTGATCTCGTCCGCAAGGAGGATCTGATGCATGATGGGACCGGGAAGAAACCGAAATGTTCCGGACTGCATGTCATAGAGGTTAAGTCCCGTGATGTCGGAGGGAAGGGTATCCGGGGTGAACTGGATACGGCTTACGGAGAGTGCCAGAGAATCGGCCAGAGCACGGATAAGAGACGTCTTGCCGACTCCCGGGACGTCTTCGATCAGGATGTGGCCGCCGGAGAGGAGACAGACAAGGACTGCATCGATGGCCTCGTCCGCGCCGAGGATCCGCTGGGCGATATTGTCGTGAAGGCGTTTCATTGGCGATTTGTTCATGGTATTGCTCTCCGAATAGATCCGTCGATCGTAAGAAATGATTCCATATGTCTATTGTGATGAGATTTTTTGAGGATGTCAAGCTTTGCCATTCATTGCGGAGAAAAGCTTTGTCATCCCGTAATGAGAAGCTTTTGACCCCTGCGCATACCTGTGTTATAGTGGAAAAAATCGACCTAAGGAGAGGCCTGTTCAATGAAAATCAACGCAAAGGAAGAGCGCCCGAAAATACATTTTCTGATCATCCTTACAATTATAGCTGCGGCGCTCATTCTTTATCTTATTTTCTGGGCGAGAGAAGCGCATCCGATCGCAGTGTGCTCGATTGCTATTGCATATTTTTCTGCTGTGGTGATCAGCCTCGTTGCCGCGTTTTTCCGGCAGATCCGATTTAACCTGTATTCTTATAACACGGTTTTTTATATAGGATTTGCCCTTTTTATGCTGTCAGTCGTTATAACATTTGTCATGGTGCTGCAATGGCTCCTTCAGGATCCGACTCTGTTCGGGCCGGACTTCGTATTGTATATTCTGAGTGATTCGGCGAAGAATTACATGGTGATCTCTTTTCCGTTCATTCTGCTGTTCTCAGGCGGCCTGTGCATATCCAATATCGCTCTCATCCGCCATGAAGGAAAGCGCTTCGTCAATATTATAGGTATCATTCTGTCCGTCCTCATGCTGGGCGGCGCGGTTCTCCTGTATGCCCTGACGTTTTATGTGACAGGCAGTGCGCAGCAGGTCATGATCCATGATCTGCTGACGAATATTTATGCCTCCGTTTATCTCTATTTTGAGTGCATGCTCATCGGAACGATCGTGGCGGGCATGATCGCGGCTCTCTATAAGCCGGAACCGGACAAGGACTTCCTGATCATCCTGGGCTGTGGAATCCGAAAAGACGGGACGCCGACGCCGATCCTCAGGAGCAGGATCGATCTGGCGCTTGATTTTTACAGAAAGCAGAAGGAGACGACCGGAAAGGAGCTTACTTTTGTCACATCCGGCGGTCAGGGACCGAGGGAGGTGACGACGGAGAGCTCTGCGATGAAGCGATATCTGATCGAACAGGGGATCCCGGAGACGCAGATTATCGAGGAGGACCGGTCCACAAGTACTTATGAAAATATGATGTTCTCGAAGGAGAAGATCTTCGAAATCGATCCGAAGGCGAAGATCGCTTTCGCGACATCCAATTATCATGTGTTCCGGAGCGGTATCCTTTCCAGAAGAGCGAAAATGCGCACAGTCGGAATGGGTGCCCGGACCAAATGGTATTTCTGGCCGAACGCGGCAGTACGGGAATTTGTGGGACTTGTTGCAAGCCGTAAGGGAAAGCAGGGGATGATCCTCGGAAGTATTATTGTGATTTACTCGTTCCTGACGTTCCTGTCCTATCGATAAAGGGCATTTCTATTGGAATGTGGGAACAGATATACGCATAAAATAAGAGACAGGAGAGAATGATATGGATTACGCAAAAGAGTCTTTAAAGAAGCACTATGAGTGGAGAGGAAAGCTTGAAGTGACACCGCGCGCGGCAGTCGACACGTCGGAAGCGCTGTCGCTTGCCTATACACCGGGCGTTGCCGAGCCCTGCCTTGAGATCCAGAAGGATATCAATAAAAGCTATGAGCTGACCCGGCGCTGGAATACGGTCGCAGTTGTCACAGACGGCACAGCAGTTCTCGGCCTTGGCGATATCGGTCCGGAAGCCGGTATGCCGGTCATGGAAGGAAAATGTGTTTTATTCAAAGCTTTCGGAGGCGTCGACGCGATCCCGCTCTGCATTCGGAGCAAGGATGTGGATACGATCGTGGAGACAGTTGCACTCCTCGCGGGATCTTTCGGCGGGGTCAATCTGGAGGATATCTCCGCGCCACGCTGCTTTGAGATCGAACGGAAGCTGAAGGAACGCTGTGATATTCCGATCTTTCACGATGATCAGCACGGGACGGCGGTCATTACGCTGGCAGGACTTACCAACGCTCTGAAGATCGTCGGGAAAAAGATGGAGGATATCCGGATCGTCGTCAACGGGGCCGGATCCGCTGCGATCGCCATCACAAAGCTCCTGATTTCCGCAGGCGCGAGGGATGTCACGCTCTGCGACCGGAAGGGCGCAATCTATGAGGGGCGTAAGGAGGGCATGAATCCCGTGAAGGAGGAAATGTCAAAGATCACGAATCCGGAGAAGAAAGCCGGCTCCCTTGCAGACATGATGGTCGGTGCGGACGTCTTTATCGGTGTATCTGCGCCCGGTGTCGTCACGACGGACATGATCAGGACCATGAACAGGGATGCCATTGTCTTTGCCTGTGCGAATCCGACACCGGAAATATTCCCCGACGACGCGAAGGCGGGCGGTGCGAGAATCGTCTCCACGGGACGGAGCGATTTCCCGAACCAGATCAACAACGTGCTTGCCTTCCCGGGCATTTTCCGCGGAGCGCTGGACGCGAGGGCTTCCGATATTAATGACGCAATGAAGATTGCCGCATCCCGTGCGCTGGCAGAGCTGATTTCAGACGAAGATCTCAATGAGAATTATATCATTCCGGCAGCCTTTGATCCGAGAGTGAAGGATTCGGTCGCGAAAGCGGTGTATGAGGCTGCGAAGGAGTCGGGGGTCGCGAGGATCTGACCGGCTGATGGTCCCGTACTGTACAAGCAGAGAGTATGAGGCAGGACAGGATCAGATCAGCAGATAAAAGGAAAACATAAATAGAATTCCTTTGGAAAACGAAGTATTTGTTTACAAGAGACTTTCACGGAGCTTTCAGGCTCTGTGAAGGTCTTTTTTCTTTAAAAAATCGGGAGAATTCTGCCCGGCGATAAAGGTCTCCTGCTGAAGGAGTGCTAAATAAATGATGTTAAAGACGAATATATACATAAAATAGTTGTGTTGATATATGAGGCGGAGGTGGATGGAGCTCCCTGCCTGCAATCGGTTCCTTCCGGATATGCATAAAAAGCATATCTGTCATCAATTCGAAGTGGTATTATTCCCTTTCGGACGCCACCATTCTGCCTTTTGAGGAGTCTCAGGGAGCTGAAAAAGAAGCGCCGCAAAGATATGAAATTCTGCAGTACAATTCGGTCTTTGAAACGGATGACCGAAGTGAGCTGTTTTTGGGAATAGCAGAATAAATGCGACGTATGTTACAGAATATGCATGCGATGCACAAACTGATCAGTAAAGATGCCTTTGTTAACGGATATGAAAACAGTTCAGGGGTATTTGGAGAGCGAAAAAACTGGTATAGTAAAAAGGTCAGGATTTCCCTGAAAAAAATATAGAGAAGAGATTTGTAATTATTATGTATACACACCTCGTTCAGTATTATGAAACCGACAAAATGGGCGTGACCCATCACTCGAACTACATCTGCTGGATGGAGGAAGCCCGTATCAGCTTTCTTGAAGAGAGCGGGTGGAGCTTCTCACGTCTGGAAGCGGAAGGACTCGTCTCCCCGGTGATCAGTCTCAAATGCGATTACCGCAAGCCGACAACATTTTCCGATTCAGTCGATATCGAAGTTGGCGTGAAGGAAATGAAAGGCATCAGGGTCGTCCTTTCCTATATCATGAAAAAAGGGGATGACATCGTCTGTGAGGCGGAATCAACGCACTGCTTCATGAGGAAGGACGGACATGTCATGCGGATCGAAAGGGAAATGCCTGAATTTTCCGCTTTTGTGTCATCCGTTATGCAGAAGGATGATTCTGCCACATCGGAATAAAGCCCATACTTAGAAAAAACGGAATTTTGAAAAAACTGAATCGGGAGATAAGCGGAAAATGCGTGCAGGTAGTGTCAAGTGGGCTATGAAAAACGATGACCTAAAAAATAGGCTCAAATGAACCTTGAAAATCTGTAGATTATGTCAGCTGAAGGCTCTCCGAGGGCTTAGGGCGCTGCCCTAAGAACCCGCAAGGGGATG
>OMVU01000095.1 GCA_900314565.1 uncultured Eubacteriales bacterium | reverse complement strand
GAGAGCAGAAGGGACAGATACAGAACGTATGAGCTCGATAAAACAGTGTTGCGTGTCATAGTCGTGATCCTTTTCCTTTCGCAGATTTCTGAGTGTGATGTAGGGATTTTCCCCTGCCATATAAACAATATACGGCGGATTGTATGAGTTGTCATTCTATCTGTAGTATAAACCAAGCTGGCCGTATTTTAGGCCAGCTTGGTTGCGGACGTGTTTTTGTTGGTGAATGTGATGAGGAACAAGAATATAATGAAGATGGAAAGATAATGAACATATGAATTGACCATGGGGGATCCGCATGTTGCGATACATCGATTTTGGGCTGAGCCATATGGAGGTACCTGGCGAAGCTTCGATCTGCATATATATCACGGGGTGTCCTAATCAATGTCCTGATTGTCATTATCCGGAGCTTCAGTCGAAAGATACTGGGGAGCTGTTAAATGAAAACATCGAGATCATCTTATCTTTTTATAGTCACATCGCATCCTGTGTCTGCTTTCTAGGCGAAGGAGAAGCGGGAGATACTGAGCGTAATGAATTGTTAAATTATGCAGAAAAGGCACATGGACGCGGGCTTATGTGCTGCCTGTATTCTGGCCGGGACATAGTGATTGAGGGCTGGATGCGTGTGTTCGATTATGTCAAAATCGGAAGTTACAAGAAGGGACGTGGCCCTATCAGCTCGCCAACCACTAACCAACGGATGTATAAGAATACCAGCGCAGGATTCGTGGACATGACCAGTGAATTTTGGTAGAGGAGACCAACATGGAGAAGAGCCTATACTTAACTCAGGACGATATCACGGAAGATGTTGTCATTATTAAGATCAATCAGTCGTATGACCCGCATATGTCCGCTCTCCAACTGTATGATATCACGCGCGGCTGCTGGAGGAGGAAGATCGAAAGTGTTGAAAGCGCTAGATATGCACTTGCCACATATAAAGGAGAAGTAGTCGAAGTCTACAGAATTGATTACTGGTGCCATGCATCAGAGCTCAACAGGGATACCTTACCCTACAATCCGGAGAGACATCGCAACAGGATCGGTTTTTTCGGGTCTGTGGCAGCTGGGAAAATCCGGGGAAAGTATGTTGGAAAATCTGTAAAGAATTTCTTCAAATGGGGAGAGGCGGACCCTGTCAAACTGATCAAGGCTGAATTGCAGAGTACAGATGGTCTTACAGACAGGTGAATATGATCCTTTGGACAATACAACCGGAAGAAGTATATGAGCTGATCCAAAGAACTGGTGTCTACCACTGTGATTATGGCAAATCCGGAATGGACGACTGGCAGGAACAGTATGACTGGCTCGTAAGGGAGATGAAAGAAAGGATAGGGGAACCGCCAGGTGGTGTTTCCTATCCGGTATGGGCCTGGTATATGTGGGAAGGGGCCAGAAAGAAGCCTGATCTGAGACAGAAACGCTGGGGATACGGATGGAAAGGGGAGCGGTTCGCATGTATGGAGATCGATATTCCGGAAGAGAAACTGATCCTTTCTGATTATGATACATGGAGCATTATCCTGCTAGACGGGCTTCTTGCAGATACAGAAGAGGAGGAAGAATCACTGGAGGAAGAGTATGAGGCCATGCCCCCGGAAGCACGAAGAGAATACAAGTACCGGAACTGGAAGAATGTGTTCGACCTGGCCTATGTGGATAACGGATGGATACACAGAGGCGATTCCATACAAGCTACTTTCTGGGAGCTTAGAAAAGAAGACATAAAGAAGGTGCGTTTTTTTACAGCGGCAACGCCGAAGCCGAAATATCTGGAAGCGGAGGAGTAGGTATTTGAGGAGAGGTGTGGGTAGGATGCCCGCACGAATACTGATAATTGCAGATACAAAATGTTGGTCCTTTACAAAAGAATAGGGAGAGGAAAAACGAATGATGCCGATCGTAAAGGAGATAATTGAGGCGCTTAAAGAAGGGGAAAAAGTAACTCAAAAGATGTGCCCTGTTTGTGGCAATCCATTAAAAGCTGTTATCTTTGGGTATTTGACAAATGAGATGGGAGACTTCATTGATAAGAATCATAAATATCTGATCGAAGGCGGCTGTATGTGTTTTATGGATGACAGAGACCCTGTGTTTGAATGTACAAAATGTCATGGACAATTTACTGAGAACCTTGAACAGATTAAACTGATATCCTGTCCTTTGGAAGCCAGTCACTCAATTCATGAAAGTGAATGCCGGAATTATGAGTTACTTGAACATAAAGAACACTACGAACTGATGGAAGACAGGGATCTGGCGTGTAATACAATATGTCCGCTATTAACGAAGCGGGTGCGCGTTAAAACAAAAGACGGGTCTGTCTTTGAAGGTGTTTTGGATCAGACTTGGAGAAAGTTTACCCATCCAAAAACTATACCTGATTATTATTTATCTTTATCGAATAAACGTGATAAATATCATGTGGATTACTCAGATATCCCCATAGCGGATATTAGCGAAATCAAAGAAGTTAAAAATATCTAAGGAAGAAAATAAGGCGATGAGCAAACTATATGATGCAATTCTTGGCCTTGCCATTGGTGATGCACTTGGTGTTCCATATGAGTTCAAGCAAAGAGGATCATTTATATGTTCTGATATGGTGGGATATGGAACGCACAATCAGCCAGAAGGGACTTGGTCTGACGATACTTCGATGACGATCGCGACACTGGACAGCCTGAAAAGTAATAATGGGATTATTGTCACAGAAGATATCTGTAGGAGATTTAATTACTGGCTCTTGTACGGGGATTATACAGTCAACGGGGAAGTGTTTGACGCTGGAATAACTACATGCACGGCATTAAAAAAGGGAAGACCGGCTGTAGATGAATGGGATAATGGAAACGGATCTCTTATGCGAATACTTCCACTTGCATTTGTAGACTGTACCGATGATGAGATTCGTGCGGTTTCAGCAATCACGCATGGCCATTGGATTTCCAAAGAAGCATGTGTGATCTATGTACATGTCGCAAAAAGACTGCTTGCCGGAGAGCCTATAGCGTCGATCATTCCGACACTTGAGAACAAGAAGCCGTTTGACCGGCTTAAATACATAAACACATTGGATGTTTCTCAAATTAAGTCAAGCGGCTATGTTGTGGACACTCTTGAAGCAGCATTGTGGGTTGTCAGCCGCGAAGGAGATTGGGAAAAAGGTTTTCGAAATGATATCTTAGCGGCTGTCAATCTTGGAAAAGACACGGATACTGTTGCTGCTGTAGCAGGAGGAATGGCCGGAATCATATATGGACTCGAAGACGTACATGACTGGGTTGAGAAGCTTCGAAATAAGGAAGAGATCATAGAATGTTTGTGGTGATATATAGAAAACAGGGTGTCTGATGGTGAAACTGTTCGCAGGTGTCAGGGCATGATTTCTGGTCAAAGAAAGGAGATCCCAAGTAACAATGCGTGATTGGAATCATGATGGGAAAATTGACCTACTAGACGGGTTCATACAAGATGAAATAGAGAGCAGGAATACGGGGAACCGGAACACAGGCAGTGGCTCTGGAGGCGGCTGCATCACTATCCTTCTTGTTCCGATCATCATCCTGTTTCTCTATGCTATAGTAAATAGTGCACCAAGTGGTGTGTTCTCGTTTATATTTTTCCTGTTCGTGTTGGCTGTGCTTATTGGCAAGCTGGTGAGTTAGGGAGAATCATAATAAGCCACATATCCATAAGTTCAGCAAAGGCGGCGTGTCGTATCACGCTCATGGTGTTCGGTGGAATAGCGAAGGCAAAAAGTGTTATTCCGCCTAGGAAATGGAAAGACGAAGAGTTACATACCGATAGAGATTTGCTGGAGAAGCGCTGATGATGGATAGAAAAAAGCTGATTCAATTAGTTGACACAACAGAATTGCAGTTTGAGTTATCGGGTAGCCAATGCTCGATTCTTTGGGCTGGAAACGGCATTGTTTTTTATCCGGACGATACGGAGGACGGCGCAATCGAATTTAGAGATTCGGCAGATCTTGTGGACAACTTAATAATAAATGGGAGGCCATTTATAGAAATTGCAGATTCTGTTTTAGCAGATTACCTTAATACCTAAGTACTAAGTATCGGTTCTTTACAAAGGGAGGAAATTGGAGGGGTGTAAAACTGTAACTGAGGAGGGAGCAATGAGAATAATAAGGGTTTGGAAAGCACCCAAGAACGAACACGGTGCCAGATACGTCACCGTTGACGAGCATGGAAAACTTATATACGCATACAAAAAGCTGGCAGACATACGGAAAGCATATAAGGTAGAGCTTGAGCTCCATTTTGTTGAGCTCAAACGTGAACTTAACCACACATGGAGCGCAGACGGCAAATAATTAGTATGTTCCGCTATGCTCTAGTAATGAGTGCAGTGAGTTCGGGGAGAGCCTCCTGTTTTCTGCAATCCGGAGTTACCGAAGTCTGAGCTTTTTCTCGTTAATCTCTGAAATTATGTCGGAGGAGTTTAAAGTTCGAGGGTATGGAAAATGATGCGATTACCAAGTGAGAGAGAGTTAGAACTCTACCATAGAATAAAGCCGTGGTTCGATTTTTTAGGCAAAATGCCTGCTTTAAAGGCAAACGCACCGGAAAACATAAGAAAAGACTTCGAAGAATGGCTGGAACTATCAGCTGACTTTTTACAATGGGAAGAACCCTGAGGGTGTCAAAAGATTGGAAAAGAACTGGTTGACGTTATTCGCGAACTTGATGTTAACGAAAGGCAGGAAAATGACAATGAAAGCAATAGACGTATTAGTAAACAAAAATAGGATATTGCTTTATTGTGTCGGAAACGACATATCCGACCTATTGAGCTGCAGAAAAATCAGCATCAATGGTAGGTCATATAGTGTTATTAAAGCAGGGATGTATTATTCTATAAGTGACGTTAATGCAGCATTGGTACAGATTGATGCGAAAACAAATCAAGAGATCGCTTTGGGAGAAATTATTGTATTAGGCTGAATAAGCATAAAGACAGAGACATGATTGGTATGAAGAGAGTTAAAGACGCAAAGTATTATATCAATAAAGTGATGATAAAAGAAAATCACTCAAAAGAAGAGTGGCTTTCTTTGCGTGACGAAATAAAAGAATGGTTAAGAGACGCTCCGGTCGAGCAGAAGGATCAATTTATAAAAAGCGGGGCAGCAGATTGTTTAGCCATGATTTGTGTTCGCTTGTAAAATCATGGAACTGCTGAAATATACTTCCTGGTAATCAGCTCACCAGGATAACCGTCCCTTAACTGGCGGGCCTCCACTGTCTTTCCTGCGGGAAGGACAGCGAGCCTGCTGTATCCGGATAAGGTTGCTTTTCCGTTTACGGAGCAGAGAAAGACTCCCGCGGCGGAACAGCAAGCTCGGAGATTCAATCTCCGAGAAGCTGACTTATCCCCTGTATTTTTCAGCATTTACCAGCTTCCCGTCATCGTCGAATGAGGGCGTTGCAGGAAATAACATGCGCAGCTCTCTCTCGAGCAGCAATCGGGCGAATTCGTTCCCTGTCAGGTCATCTGCCCCCTGCAGTTCTTTGATAGCGAATAACCGGTCTACGTCAGTGCCATACAGGCTAAAATTAAACTCTGTCATTTCTTCCTCCATTTCACGATACAAAAAGAAGTTCAGTTATCTGCCCTCTCTGTTCTCAGTTCATCCGCGATCAGCAGTGCGGCCTCAAATGCGAACAACTGCTTATCCCGCTCTCTGTGCCCGCCCAGGTCAGCACGGTCCCACTCGTCACCAACGATATCACCGCTGATAAAGAAAATATACAGATTGACCCCCAGGTACGAGCTGACCGCCTGCAGTGCCGAAGACTCCATCTCAACACAGAGGCAACCGTCTTCCCTGCGCTGTCTGACTTTGTTGTCCGTTTCCATATATATGGCATCTGTCGTCCAGCTTCTGCCGGAAACGCATGGAATGTTGTGGCGGGTCAGCACTTTTTTGACCAGTTCGTGGTTTTCGATAGCGATATAATCAGACGGCGGGGCATAGTGATAAGAGAAACCCTCTTCCCGGTAGCTTTCTGTCGGGACAATGACCTTATCTCCGGGAATGTCGCCGATCAGCCCGCAAGACCCGAAGTAAACAAAGTTCTTCACATCTCCCAGGTACTGCACTTCCTGTAAGACGCAGCCCGCCGCGGGTGCGCCGATCGGTGACATAAAGAAAAGGACATCCTGCTCTGGCAGGTAGTAAACATCGGCCATGCCGTTGGCGGATCCGATCTGCCCGGCTACTATATGGTTAAACTCGTCCAGAACCTTTTCCAGTACATTATGCGAGAAAGTGACAACGCATGTATCGGCGTGCCTGATCTTCGTGTCATAGACTATGTCTGGTGTGATCACTGGAGTACCATCTTTATCATACGCATCTAGAATTCCCATACATTCTCCCACTGTGTCTGTCGAGATTACTTTTTTCAATTATAGAATAACTGGCCGTGCTATGCGAGTACTGAACTCACTAAACAAAGCATTTAAAACTTTAAACCATACACATCAAGGAAATCCTTTTGTACGAAAATCACAAGAATGGCCGTTTTCGGATTTTCGGTGACCCAGACTATTCCATCAGGATTTCCGCTGTGATAGTATCGCCACAAAAGGAGGTATTCCGTTATGACAGAGATTCAAGACAGCAACCAGCTCCTTAAATTTGCATGCGAAGACCTGAGGGGCATTCAGTCCATCATCCTGACAGTCAACGATCATCCGGAATATGCCAATGCGCGTGAAGCCCTGGGCGTCATTGACAGGGCATTGTGTTCGATCATCGGAGATATGCAGGAGGCAATTGGCCGAATTGATAAGGCTCTTAAGCAAGAAGAGAGGACTGATGTGGATCGAGAGGGAAGAAATACTGATGTTTTCTGATTCTGATATCAGCTGCCTTAAACGCTCCTCGTACACTATCCTCCAGATGAACCATCACGATGTGACACTCCACAGCAGCCTAACAGGACACGACTGGATAATCATTTCCTGCTATGACTCAGCGGCCTGCTGTATCCGCCACCGGCATTCCCAAAGAGATCCTTATCACCCACATAAAAGTATATACAAGTCCCTGAAAGCTGCTTTGGACTACATTGACCTGCACGAGGCGTGGTTCGCAAAACACAAGCTACCTGTTATCCGATGACAATTCCATTAATGCACTCCCTTCGTTGAATTATCTGAAAACTGCTAATATACTGATTATATACAGTTAATTTCAAATAGGAGGTGCTGCATGGGAAAATTTGTCATCAAAAACACGAAAACAGGCATTAAATTTAATCTCAAGGCAACAAACGGGCAGGTCGTTGCGTCTTCGCAAGTCTATAAAAGCATGAAGACCTGTCTCAACGGAACTGCGAGCGTCGTAAAAAACGCGCCCATTGCAGCGCTTGAAGACCAGACGGTTGAGGGCTATGCCAAACAGAAATGCCCCAAGTTTGAGGTCTATGTGGACAAGAAGGGCGAGTACCGGTTCCGCCTCAAGGCCATAAACGGCCAAATCATCGCTGTGAGCGAAGGGTATGTCAAGATCGCGAGCTGCATGAACGGTATTGACAGCGTGCGCAAAAATGCTGTAGATGCCCCTGTCGAGGAGGAAGAAGAGTAGGAAGTATAAGCGCGCCGGAACGGCAGGATGTTTCTGGCCTGCAGCCAGCGCACTTTGGTTATCAATGGAAAGGAACTAAGATACTATGCAGTTCATGATCAAGGCCTATGACGGCGAAAACATGCTGGAAAAGCGTATGGAAGTCAGGCCGCATCATCTGGAAAACATGTCAAAGGTGAATGGAAAGGTCATCTGCGCAGGAGGACTTCTGAGTGACGAAGGAAATGTCCTCATCATGGATTTTGACAGCAGAGCCCTGCTGGACGAGTACCTGAACTCGGAACCTTATATTAAGGAAGGAGTCTGGAAAAAGGTCGAAGTTGAGCCAATGAACGTCGTCATCGTAGATGGGAAAAAGGTAGGGAACTAAAGAAGCCTGACTGAGACTGTAGATGCAGGCCGTATCAATTAAAACTATGCAGGAACGCCTCCGAGCCGACACGGCTCAGAGGCGCTTTTAATAGCTGCTTCTGAACTGGTTATATCTCTGTACCAGAAACTGCGGTGAGCACCAGAACGCGTCTTCTGACTCCTTGCAGTTGTCCAGAAGATCGGCGACAAATACGAACACATCTACAAGCAGGTCCTGATACAGATCGTCTTTCCCTGCAAGGATCCGCTGGTAATCGCTCTCCTCGATCTTCTTTCCTGGATCTTTTTCAAGCAGGAGTTCTTTTATGATCTCATGAACGAGGTAGGACATCGACACCGTCCATTTAGCGACTGCCAGCTGCTTGGCTCCGTCAAGACGGTCATTAAAACAATCACACATGGAAGGCAGTCCGGATGTTATGGCTGCTGTGACCTGGGTGAATTTCTGCTTTTTCTCTTCTGTCATGTTTGCATATGATGCAAATACTGTTTCTATCCCCTCATCCCGACTCCGCATATGTCATGATCCTCCAGTAACGCTATTAAATATCGGATTTAGCGCTAATCATTATCATTATATTTTTCCATTGTTTTTTAGTCAATCAAATTGGGATATAAGGGCGCTGTCAATCATTTACACCCGCAAAATTGCAATGTAAAATGCTATATGGAGGGCAAATGTATGATGAAAGATAGGATCAAACAGCTTCGAAAAGAACTGCATATGTCACAGACTGAATTTGCGAGCAGCATTGGCCTCCATCGTTCTACGATATCCAGTTATGAGTGCGGAAGGGTAGAACCGCCTGAAAACATTCAGAACAGCATCTGCCAGGTCTTTAAGGTTAACCGGAGATGGCTGAGCGACGGCGAAGGAGCTATGTTCACATCGGAAAGGGCAGGCAAAGAAGATAACGAGATTTTCAAGAAAAACCTGCACGCTGCCATTGACAGGCTGACCGATTACCAGCTGGCAGTGCTTGCAGAGATTGCAAAAGAGTTTGGAAAATGATTCGGGGCCTTTGGAGATGGCTATTAAAGACAGGATACAGAAGATCAGACAGGCGCTGGGACTGTCGCTTGAACAGTTTGCATACGGGTTAAAAATCAGCACTGCAGAGGCTGCAGACTATGAATCCGGAACACACATCCCTTCAGAGGAAATACAGGATCTGATCTGTGTGGTATACGGCATCAGTGAGAAATGGCTCTCTGCAGGCGAAGGAAAGGTGTTTGTACAGGAGACAGAAAATATGAGCTACCGCTGGTTTATGCTGTGGGATCCGAGCGGGAAATATGATCCGTCGCATCTGTGGCTGGTAGACAAGGTGACCGGATTTACAGACACTAAGGTCAATCTTCTCGCGGAGATCGCGGAAGCAATGAGATAATAGAACAACATTGCGGGCAGGAAAGAGGCTGGAGCCTTGGACCTGCCCGTTTCGTATTAGTGTCATACATGCCCTTGTGCTATCATATTATGGTAGGAAATAGTCCGCAGAGTAGAACACCATAGGCAGGAAAGAAAACAGGAATCTTGGAAAAGGGAATCTTGATCAGCATGGACGCAAAACAGTTCCTGTCCTGCTTTTTGCACTAATAGATTACAGGAAGAAAAGAATGAACGCAAAGCGAGGATATGTGCCGGAGGATGAAAAAAACTTTTCTACGGCAGCATTAGAGAAACTGAAGACCGCTTCCCGGCATATTCTGTATCTGATCAACGAGGGATATGACCTGAAGCAGGCGACGGTGTTTGTCGGGAACCATTTCCTGCTGTCGGAAAGGCAGAGGCTTGCCATAATGAGGAGCATTGCCACAGACAGGGATCTCATGGCGCGGAAAAGAAAGCTGAAACCGTTATCCGAACTTTCCGGCAAAGAAGTCTGGATCGATGGGTTCAACACCATCATCACACTGGAAGTTCTCCTTAGTGACTCCCTGCTGTTTGACTGCATGGATGGGACGATCCGGGACCTTGCAGCACTTCGCGGTACATACCGGCTGATCCCAGAAACGGCCGGAGCCCTACGGCTGATGTTCGACGTACTGCAGGAAGCGTCGGTAGAAAAGATCAACATTCTGTTGGATGAGCCTGTATCAAATTCCGGAAGACTGAAGACCCTGATCGCCGATACTGCCGAGAATAAATACTCTTTTGACCTGGATATCACAATTCTGAGGGATGTGGACAGGACACTATATGGTAAAAAACTGGTCATCACATCCGACTCGATCATCCTCGATCAGTGCAAAAGCTGGGTGAACCTTTCCGAGAAATGCCTGAAGCAAAAAGGAAAACAGGGGATCCGGGTGTGGTGATGAAAGGAAATAAGAAAATGGAATGGACAGTCAAGAGGATCCAGGAAGGTGACTACGGCTGTGAGGAAAGGTCCGCAGAGGAGAGAAACCAGGTCATAGTAACCTTAGAAAATGAAGACGGTCTTACCCGGCAGCTGACTGCCGACGATGACTGGCTTTATACCATGGGGATTTATGAGGGGAGCCTCTGGCCGGAAGAGGGCATGCCGGCAGCCCTGGAGAAGAGAACGTGAACGGAGAGCCTTGGAATGGAACATCTTCGCTGCGTCGTGGAACGCATCACCTATCAGAATAGCGATAACGGCTACTCCGTGATCAAATGCCGCGCCAAGGGATACCAGGACCTGGTCACCGTGGTCGGCTCTATGCCGGATGTCCATGTGGGGAGCGTGTTATACCTTGGCGGATCCTGGAAGATCGATGCAAGGTATGGGCGCCAGTTTTCCATGGAGACATTTGAGGAGACGCTTCCTGCGACTGTCTACGGGATCGAAAAATATCTGGGGAGCGGCCTGGTCAAGGGGATCGGCCCTGCCTTCGCAGGGAGGATCGTCAGGCAGTTTGGAGCTGATACACTGAACATCATCGAAGATGATCCGGACCGCCTGCTTGATGTGCCCGGCATCGGACGCGTTCGCGTGGAGCGGATCAAAAAGAGCTGGCAGGAGCAGAAGGAGATCAAGAACATCATGCTCTTCCTGCAGAGCCATGACGTATCCACGAGCCATGCCACGAAGATCTTCAAGACCTATGGCAACGAGAGCATTCAGGTCGTGCAGGAGAATCCCTACCGCCTTGCGGAGGATATCTGGGGGGTCGGCTTTAAGACTGCAGACACGATCGCGGAAAAAATGGGGTTCGGAAAGGAAAAGTATTCCCGTCTGCGGAGCGGTATCCTGTACACACTCAACCGCCTGTCGGAGAACGGACACTGTTATGCGACCAGGAACATGCTCCTGAAAGCCGGGACAGAACTGCTGGATGTAGAGGAAAGTATCCTCTCCATGACACTGGATGAGATGATGCGGACGGAGGACGTCATTACGGAACCGGTCCCCGTAGAAGAAAAGGATTCTGAAAAAACGGATGCCCCCGCATCCGAAGCCCCGGCGAAAGCCATCTACCTCCCACTTTTTTCCGAGGCGGGCACAGCCAAGCGGCTGGACGCGATCTACCGCAACAAAAACGGGATCTGCGTGAACACCAATGGCCTTGCTGAGAGGATCAGCCTCAGGACCGGTATGCAGTATGACGAGATCCAGATGCAGGCGATCCTGGAAGCGGCAAAGTGTAAGGTCCTCGTCCTGACCGGCGGCCCCGGCACCGGCAAGACCACAACGACCCTCGGCATCATAACGGTATTCAGGGAGACAGGCGCGAAGATACTTCTCGCCGCTCCGACCGGGAGGGCAGCCAAGAGGCTCTCGGAAGCGACCGGCATGGAGGCGAAGACCATTCACCGGCTGCTAGAGGTAAAGCCCCCGGTGCCGGACAGCATGACGCTGATCATGGTCGGGGATATCGACCAGCTGCCCAGCGTGGGGCCTGGGAATGTTCTCAGGGACATCATCGACTCCGGCTGTTTCCCTGTCGTGCGGCTTATGAGGATCTTCCGCCAGGCGCAGGCAAGCCGGATCATCATGAGCGCACACAGGATCAATGCGGGGCGGATGCCGGACATCTCCAACGGCAGAAACAGTGATTTCTTCTTTATGGATATGGAAAAACAGGCACAGGGTAAAGGGCTGGATCCCAAGGACAGCGGCGTCCTCTCCGAGGAAGCGGCGCGGACGATCACTGAGCTTGTGTCCGTAAAGCTCCCACGCTACTACAGGCTCCCTTCTTCCGAGATCCAGGTACTGACACCCATGCAGCGCGGAACGGTCGGTACTGCTAACCTCAACCAGCTCCTTCAGGAGACGCTGAACCCGGAAGGACAGGGACTCAGGCGCGGCGGTTTCCTCTTCAAATCCCGCGACAAGGTCATGCAGATCAAAAACAACTACGACAAGGAAGTGTTCAATGGCGACATCGGCGTCATTGATTCCGTGAACATGGAAGACCGCGAGCTGACCGTCATCTTCGACGACCGCGCCGTGACCTACGATGTTTCCGAGCTTGACGAGCTTGTGCTGGCATATGCGGCCACGATTCACAAGGCGCAGGGTGCGGAATACCCTGTCGTTGTGATGCCCGTGCTCATGAACCATTTCGTGATGCTGCAAAGGAACCTCATTTATACTGGGATCACACGCGCAAAGAAGATCCTTGTGATGGTGGGAACTCGGAAGGCCCTCGGCTATGCCGTCCGGAACCTGACCGTGACCGACCGCAACACGATGCTGAAGCACCGCTTGAGGAGGGTCCTTCCTGAGGATGCGGCGGTTCCCGAGAGCCCGCAGGAGACAGCGGTCCATATAACGGCAGGAGAGAAGACCTCCCACGAGGAGTGGCTGAAGCAGGATCTCACAGAACGTCTTTCGCGTTCGAAGTTCCGCAGCCGCTTTCAGCTGACGGAAGGGGACAGGAGATATATCGCTGAAAAGGGCATGGACGCCATCAAAAAGCATGCCGCTGAGATCATAAGACAGCGCCTTTCCCCGGCGGAGCCAAAGAACGATGGCAGCCAGACGCCGATGCGCGGCGCACCAAAGGGGCATCCGGTCTTTATCGCCCAGCACGCGACTGCGACGTGCTGCAGGGGGTGTCTCTACAAGTGGCATGGGATCCCTGAAGGACGGGAACTGACAGAAAAAGAGCAGGAATACATCGTCGATGTGCTGATGAAGTGGATACAGCGGCAGGTGCAGGCTGTTTAGACTTTTCTGAGAGGTACACAAAAGGAGTAATCTTGAAATGCGGATTTTTAGAAATGCGATAGTCAGACGCCCCTGCAGGGCAATGACAGAGGGGATCACATCAGGATTATACCCCGGACGTCCTGATTATGAACTCGCACTCGCCCAACATGATGCGTATATCGAAGCATTAAGGAGATGCTGTATCAATGTGACAGTCCTTCCGGCAGATGAGGATTACCCGGATTCATGCTTCGTGGAAGACCCGGCGGTACTCACGGAAAGGTGTGCCATAATAACTAATCCCCGAGCAGCTTCCAGAAACGGTGAAAAGACATACATAGAAAAAGCCGTAAGAGAGTTTTATCCCGGCGACAGGATCGAGCATATAACATATCCCGGCACTCTTGAGGGCGGGGATGTCATGATGTGCGGAGACCAAATTTTTGTCGGAAGATCAGAAAGAACAAATGCAGAGGGGATACACCAATTCGCGAGAATCCTGCAAAAATACGGATACACCTGCACGGAAGTAAAACTGACGGAGGTGCTGCATCTCAAAACAGGCGTGAACTATCTTGAGAATAACAACCTGCTGGTGTCGGGAGAATTCATAGGTAAGGCCGAATTTGATCAGTACAACAGATATGAGGTCCCGGAAAAGGAAGCATATGCTGCCAACTGCATCTGGGTGAACGGAACCGTGATCGTGCCCGACGGCTATTCTGCAGTTCTTGATGCTGTAAAGTCCATGGGGTATGAAACCATTACTGTTGACACATCCGAATTCCGGAAACTTGACGGAGGACTCAGCTGCCTGTCACTGCGCTTCTGAATCTGAATCCGGCCTTGCCGGCCGGTGCCGTATTTTGCCAAAGTGCCTTAAACAGCCATGTTTTCCATATTTTGCCATACAGCCTGACACATAATAAACCAATATAAAACGACGTGAGGTTGAACAAAAAGTTGAACAGACTCCCTGTGAACCATGTGTTCTGAGGGAGTCTGTTTTTATGGCAAAAGTAAAGCTGACAACAGAGAATTCTATCGTAAACGCCGTGGGGAAAATGGCGTTTACCGGGAATGTAATTCCTGAAAGCTGGTATAAGACCGTTGTGTCAGCTAATGGGAGAGTAAACCTGCTGGCAGTAAATCTTCTTGGAGAGATCGTGTATTGGTACAGGCCCATGGAAGTCAGAGACGAGAGATCGGGTGACGTGA
>OMVU01000120.1 GCA_900314565.1 uncultured Eubacteriales bacterium | reverse complement strand
GGCGCAGAAGCTCATGCGTCCATGCGGATCTGGTCAGGCTCAACGCAGCAATGCGAGGGAATGGCTGGACAGCATAGACGCAGGCAGGCACCCTGCGGATTACCTCCTGCGTGGCGATGGAGATACTTAACGGTAACCGGAACTAAGCAGAAGGCGTATCCGCAGGTGTCGGAGTCCGGCCGCCTAAAGCGGCCTTGAGGCGTAAGCCTCAGATAGGAAGCACGTGAATTTATTCATGTGAGCTTCACTAGAGGTACGGCTATGAGGATCATCATTTCTCCGGCAAAACAGATGAGGGTAGACACGGATTCATTTACCTGTACGGAACTCCCGGTTTTCACAGACCGTGCAGAGGTCCTGAAGGACTGGATCCGGAGCCTTTCCTATGAGGAACAGAAGAAGCTCTGGGCCTGCAATGATAAGATCGCCCGGCAGAATGCTGAGCGATTCGCACACATGGATCTCGCGAAAAATCTGACACCGGCCCTGCTGGCCTATGACGGCATTCAGTATACCTACATGGCACCGGCTGTATTTGAGGACGGCCAGTTTGAATATGTGCAGGAACACCTGCGGATCCTGTCCGGTTTTTACGGTGTGGTAAAGCCTCTGGACGGAGTGGTTCCGTACCGTCTGGAAATGCAGGCGAAGGCAGCGGTAAGCGGTCACAGGAACCTGTATGATTTCTGGGGCGACAGCCTGTATCAGGAAGTGATGGATGAAAGCCGCATCCTCATCAATCTGGCTTCGAAGGAATACGCAAAGTGCATCGAGAAGTATCTCAGGCCGGAAGATCGCTGCATTACCTGCGTCTTTGGTGAGCCGGAGGGCGGCCGCATCGTCCAGAAAGGCGTATACGCCAAGATGGCCCGCGGGGAAATGGTCCGGTTCATGGCCGGTATTCATGCGGAGGAGCCGGAGCAGATTAGAGCATTTAACTGGAGCGGGTATCATTTTGACGAAGACCGTTCTTCTTCTGACGAATATGTCTTTATACGGACAGAAATTCCCGGGAAGCCATCCCGGGGATGACCGCAGATGACTGAACCGATGAGGAGACTGTAAATGAGAAAAAGCATATTTATTATCGTGACGACGTTCTTTATGCTGCTCACGGCCTGCTCATCCGGCGGCCAGGTCATGGACGGCGATGATATGTTCCGCAGCTATACGCGGATCTCGCAGGAGGAAGCAAAGAAAATGATGGAGCGGGACGACGGTCATGTCATCGTCGACGTTCGGAGGCAGGATGAATTCGACGCCGGGCACATTCCCGGAGCCATCTGTATTCCGAATGAAGAGATCGGATCTGAACAGCCGGAAGAGCTCCCGGACCTTAATCAGGTCATCCTGGTGTACTGCCGCAGCGGGAACCGCAGCAAGCAGGCGGCACAGAAGCTGTTTGTGATTGGGTATACCAACATTTATGAGTTCGGCGGGATCATTGACTGGACCGGTGAGATCGTGACAGATGCCGATTCGGATGAAACGGGGACGGAAAGGAAGGTTACTGATGAAAAAGACATTATATGAACACAGGAAAGGAAAGCAGATGAAAGCTTCCGGATCATGGAGCGTGACATCTGCGGAACGCAGGCTTATCAATACGGTGACAGTTTTTTTTGTCATCAGTGTGATCGCTGTGCTGGCCAGTCCATTCATACACAGAAGTTGGTTCCTGATCGCTTCGATCATCTGCTGTGCCATATCATTCATCCTGATGTTTGTTGTTCTGTTTGGCATGGTATTTAAAAAGTCCCGTGAAAAGCCCATGGAAACGCATTACTATGATGTGGACTACAGGTATAACGGAATTACCGATGAGAAAGTAGATCGGAAGACGGAAATATCAAAGGATGAGTTTCTGCATGGAAAGAAAATCGCAGATAAAAATGGAATAAAGTAAAGAGTCAGCAATTCAGCTGATTTAGAGAGGGTGAACTGGTAAATTGGAAAAAAGACTCAGGGCAGAGAGCCCTGATGATTGAAATAGAGGAACCGATATGGGACATTTTTACTTTGTAAGACACGGCCAGACTGTGTGGAATGTGGAAAATAAAATCTGTGGCAAGACGGACAGTCCGTTGACTGACTTTGGCCGTCAGCAGGCTGTAGAAACAGGAAAGAATATTATGGCGCAGGGCATCGAGGCAGACGAGATCCTGTATTCTCCCCTGAGTCGTGCTGCAGATACTGCCAGGATTATTTCTGAGATGACCGGAATTCCCTGCCGTGAGGAACCGAGGCTGATCGAGCAGAACTTCGGCAAATGGGAATCCACTCCGAGAGATGGCAAGGATTTTAAAAAGGCGAAAGAGTTCTTTGCCTGCAGTCATGATGGCGGAGAGTCTACATTAAAATTGGCGCAGAGAATCTACAATCTGCTGGATGATATCAAGGCAGAGTCTGTTGAGAAGACTTATATTCTGGTGGCTCACAACGGGATTGCCAGAGTGGTGCAGTCTTATTTTACCGATATGACAAATGAAGAGTACGCAGCATTTGGCGTGAAGAACTACCAGGTCGTAAGATACGATTTTGAGGAGTAAGAGCTATGTTTTTCATGATGGGAATTACCCAGGGCAGAAAAGATTTTGATTATAATCAGATGATTATATGTAATCACTGCGGCTCCTACGGACGTTACCGGGTCTTCATGACTTACATTTGTCTGTCGCTGTTCTTCATTCCTTGCTTCAAATGGAATAAGCAATACTTTGTACAGAGCACCTGCTGCAACACAGTGTATGCACTGGATCCGGAAATCGGCAGGGCCATTGCCCGTGGGGAGAATGTGGAGATTCGGCCGGAACATTTGACGGAAGTGCAGGCAGGTTATCGCAGCACGTTTAAACGCTGCAGCAACTGTGGGTTTGAGACGCAGGAGGACTTTGAGTATTGTCCGAAGTGCGGAAGGAGATTTTAATCTCTGACGCAGAATTCCCGTGATTTCAATCATGAGATGAATGCGCAAAGTGAAACTTTTCTCTGACGTGGGATACAAAGTAAGCGTCAGAGATTAAAGCCTCAGCTACACAATGCTCCACTGGAGCATTGTTACGCATGCTTAGGCACGGCGGATCGCAGCCGCGCAATTAGGAAGGTGCTTCGCACCTCGCGCGGCGCGGAAAGAACGCTGAGGCGTTCTTGAATTTTCTTTTGGAGGAGCATAATGAAGCGGACAGTGAAATTATCCCTTGGAATGAGTTTTATCATGCTGGCGATTGCGTTGATCGCACCTTATCTGGCATCACCGAAACTGGTGCTGCGATTTCTCCCGAAGAATGTTTATGAGGCCGGTAAGGATCATCCTGCACCGTCTTTGCCGAAGCAGCTGCTGTGTCATTTGCTGCTGGCAATGGCTGCGGTATATATGGTCCGGGCCTATAAGGACGTGACAGGAGGCATCAAGAGAGAACGGCTTTCTTTCGGTGAGGCATATAAACGTTTGCTGACATTCCTGCTTGTGGAAAAGACGTTCGATATTGTCTGTCTAGATCAGATTCTGTGTATGAGCACAGACTATTATCAGCGCTGCTATCCGGAAACGAAGGGATGCGAAGGATGGAAAGACCGGTCCTGGAACAATAAGAATCAGGCGGTGAGACTGGTTCTGTACCCGATCTTTTGCGCAGTTTAGGCATATTTGCTTACAAAACGGGAGAAGTAGAGAATGAGTCGGGATGCCGGCTGACCGGTATGGGCATTGGTGACAGAAGAGGGGGATCTGCAATGACAGGAAAGATAAGAGACAGTAAAAGAATGAAGCTGGATAGATCCTTTATGTTCGGGAAGTTCAAGAAAGAACTGGAAGCACAGTATGACCCGAAAAAGGCCGCGGCCATCTGGCGGTATGCGGAACATATCCTGCAGAAGCTGGAGGCGGCTGAACCGGATGCGGATAAGAACAGCAGGTCCTTCGTCTTCCCTGCGGTGGCTCTTTACCGTGCGACAGAGCATTATGCACCGGATGAGGCCCTTGCGGTGACGCGGGCGTACGGAACGAAGACAGGGATCCGGATGAGGAACATTTTCAGAAAGGTGACGGCCCTCCCCGGCATCCCAGCGCTCATGTGGAAGAACATGGATAAGATCGCGGCGAAAATGAGCAGCGGCTATGAATACAGGAATCTCGTTGTGACAGAGCATTTCTGCTCGCTCGATGTGACAGGCTGCCCGCTTTATGACAAGGCGAAAGCCCTCGGAACGCCGGAGGCCGTGCAGATGATCTGCTGTATGGACAAGGAATACATGACCGGATTCCGCGGGGTGAAATATGAACGGACGAAATCTGTGGCAGAGGGCGACGATTGCTGTGATTACCGGCTCTATGATTCCAGGAAAAACAGATAATGAGCCTCCATCCCCATGCGGTGCTGATCCGCGTTCTATGATGGTGGTTTTTTCAGAGCCTGGCCTTTCTTAGTTGAGTTGGTTGACCAAGACATCATCTGTACCACGGTTTCTGCCGAGGTGATGTTGTCGTTCAGCCCCCATTCCTGCGTCATGTCGACAGCTTCCAGGCAGTAAAACCGAATACTGTAAGCAAGCTGAGTATCGAGAAGATCGGTGCCCAGCTTTTTCGTATTCACCTCCACTGTTATATCAAAAGCATAGAATCGTAAGAATATTATTCAGAAAAGCCGTTTGGTGATATTTAATGATTACTATTATAGACAATAAGATGTATTTGGTTTATAATAGGAATCGAAAGAGGTGAGGTTATATGAAAAAAGCCGCATACAACATTATGCCCGGAACGGAAGAGATATTAAAGACAATGGGCGAACAGATCAAACTGGCAAGGCTTCGGAGAGACCTGTCTGTAGAACTTGTTTCCGAAAGAGCAGGTATCAGCCGGTCTTCCCTTTGGAAAGTAGAATCCGGTAATCCGGCTGTGGCGATGGGGATTTATGCTGCTGTCCTGCATGCCCTTGGGAGTATGGATTCCGATCTCCTTTTGGTCGCGAAGGATGACCTGTTTGGACGGCAGCTTCAGGATATGAACCTACTTACGAGGAAGAGGGCTTCACGGAGACGCACGCGCCCCGCGGACGGAAATGGAGGAAAAGAATAATGGCGGCAGATATCAGAAAGATATATGTGTATGACGGTTTCAGCAGCTCTGAGCCATCACTTGAATGAAAAGGATACATTACGCCTCAGCGATGACGTTGCTGGGGAAGACGGATGGTGTTTCCGCTGCAGACGGGGTCAGTTACCTCGATATTGCTTCCTTCATCAAAGCCTATGGAGCCAGTCCAAAAGCGGATCTGGTGGAATTATGGAAGCGGATCGTCTTTAACACGCCGTGAGCAAGAAATCCCCTTCCTCTACAGGTGGTGGGATGAATTGCGATAAACACGGCGTTTCTTGACGTTTGTATTTCGCAGTATTAT
>OMVU01000122.1 GCA_900314565.1 uncultured Eubacteriales bacterium | reverse complement strand
TTGTACTTCTGAGGACTGGACGATTGCTGCGCTTGATTATCTTGGAGGGCGTAAGGGAATCACAGGTGAGTTCAGATATGCGACGCTCGGCATCCAGATTCTGGCAGGCATTATTGAGAGAGCAAGCGGAGAGAAATGCATCGATTTTGCTAATAAGAATCTGTTTGAGCCGCTGGAACTTCCTAAGCGTATTTTGCATGGAGACAGTTCCAAAGAAGACCAGTTTGATTTCTTTATGAATAAGAATCCGCGGAAATATGAGTGGTACGCGGATCCCCAGGGTACAGTTACTGCCGGCTGGGGATTATGCATGTCGGCGAGAGATATGGCTGTGATCGGCGAGCTTGTGCTGGATGGCGGACTATATAATGATAAAAGGATCATATCTGAAGAATACTTAAAAGACATGACAAAGCCGCACCTTAAGCTTGGCGAGAGATTCGGATACATGAATTACGGATATTTGTGGTACAAACCCTTTGATGGCAGAGAGGTTTATGCAGCGATTGGTGACAGCGGAAATATCATCTATGTCAACAAAGAAGAGAGTGTATCTGTAGGAATGACGGGCACATTCAAGCCGAGGATATTTGACAGGGTGGATTTTATAGAGAAAAGAATACTGCCTGTAATCTAAATGAAATTGAAACGGAGAGATAAAAGATTAATGTCAGGAATATTTTGGCAAAGAAGAGGGATTTCATGATCGTGTTGATGGCAATTGCTCTGATTGCCTGCTTTGTGTCCGGATGCTCGACCTTTTTTACTCATAATACTGACGGGGCGCCCATAACCTGCAGGAATTATGATTGTCCGCACCGCGTTTCCAAGGAAGACCGATCCCTGACCGGATTAAACGCTGTCCTTCACTGTAAGCCGGAAGGCAAATACGAATCGATCGCTGTGGCAGATGCAGTATGCTGCTTAGATATATACTGGACGACTGCGCGAATGTAGAGGAAGTTGTTCAGAAAACGAAAACCGGCATTCTGCTTCCGGAAGACTGGCAGGACTGCCATTTGATGGTAACTGATGCCGCCGGCAGCAGTGTTGTGATCGAGAGCCGCAACAGTGAGATCAGTGTTATTCCTTCTGATATCTGTACGAACTTTTATCTGGCCGTTCCAAAATTACTCTAAGTTTTTCGTATTTGATGTGACAGGGAATCAGGTTCCGGCCGGTAAATGACTCTACTCTCCGTAGGTAGTGTTCCCGGATGCGCTGATTTACAATCTGTACATGGAGGTGATGAGTATATGAACCAATATGTAACAGGTGCGATTATCAAGGAACTGCGGGAGAAAAACAAGATGACCCAGTTGCAGCTGGCAGAGAAGCTTGGGGTCAGCGACAAGACTATATCAAAGTGGGAGACGGGTAAGGGATATCCGGATATTACCTTGCTGGAGCCTATAGCGAAGGCGTTTAGGATTTCAGTGACGGAGCTGATCTCCGGGAATACGATCCGGAACGCGAATGTATCCGCGAATATGCTGCGATCCAAGTTCTATGTCTGTCCGGTCTGCGGGAACGCGATCCACAGTATGGGAGAGGCGGCTATCCATTGCCACGGTATAATGCTCACACCGCTTATAGCGGAGGCCACGGATGAGCGGCACATGATTTTCATTGATCGTGTTGAAGATGAGTATTACGTGCGGATCGACCACAGTATGACAAAGGAACACTATATTTCCTTTGTGGCAGCGGTATCTTCTGATGGAATTCAGATGGTAAAGCTTTATCCTGAGGGAGCTTGCGAAGCGAGGTTTAAGATCAGGGGAGTTAGAAAAATCCTTTTCTACTGCAACCGGGATGGGCTGTATTCGATCGATGTCATTAAGGGCATTGATGACAAGAAGAGCGGTTATGATGATTCAAAGGAGCGCAGGGAATTAGAGGAAGCGGCGAGAATGCTGTTTGGATAGGGCGAGCGACTTCAATGCGTCGTACAAGGAGGTTGACATAAATGAAGATTGCATGGTTTTGTATCCCTGCCCACGGGCATACCAATCCGACGCTGGGCATTGTAAAAGAATTGACATCCGCCGGACATCAGGTCTACTACTTCTCTTTCGAGATGTTCAGGGAGAAGATCGAGCAGGCGGGCGCCGTCTTTATCGGCTGCGACGGATATGATTTTGAGATGGAAGACAAGGAGAACGCAGACCGGGTCGGCAAGGACAAGGCTTTCGCTACAGAACTCCTCGTCTCTTCAACGCTGGCCCTGGATGAAATGACGACGGAGAAAGTCGGGGAGATCAAGCCTGATCTTGTAGTCTCTGATTCGGTTGCCTTCTGGGGAAAGCTGGTCGCCATGAAGCACAGGCTTCCCTATGTCTGCTCCACAACGACATTCGCTTTCAACCGCTACTCGGCAAAGTACATGAAAGAGACGCCGTGGGACATAGCGAAGATGCTCTTTACCATACCCAGGATCAGCCGACAGATCCGCCGCCTTCAGGAAAAAGGATATCCCGTGAAAGGTATCCTGGATATCGTGCAGAACGACAACGAGACCAATACGATCGTCTATACGTCAAAATATTTCCAGCCGTGTTCAGATACCTTTTCTGACAGGTATCACTTCATAGGACCGTCAATCCGTCCTATCAGGGAGCCTGTTGAGAAAACGGCGGAGAAGACTGTGTACATCTCCATGGGAACGATCAACCAGAACAAAGAGTTCTACAGGAACTGCATTCATGTGCTGGGGAAGACAGACTGGCAAGTCATCATATCCATGGGGACAAACACGGAACACTTTGACGATCTGCCGGATAATATCAAGGTCTATGAGTCCGTGGACCAGATGGCGGTGCTTTCCATCACGGACGCGTTCATCACTCACTGCGGAATGAATTCTGCATCGGAAGGATTGTATTTTGAAGCGCCGCTGGTACTGTTCCCGCAGACTCCTGAACAGGGCGCTGTTGCTAAGAGAACGGAGGAGCTCGGCGCCGGCGTTATGCTGAAGTCGATCTCGGAGGAAGATATTCTGCAGGCTTTGACTCGTGTCCTGACGGTACCTTCTTACAAGGATAATGCAGTAAAGATATCCGAGAGCTTCCGCAGATGCGGCGGTGCGAAGGAAGCGAGAGCATTTCTTGAAGAGGCTGCGGCAAAATAAAGAATGGTTTTGGCAATGAGAGAAGTTCCTGTCATTTAGTGGCAGGAGCTATTTTTTGCCCTGTATGTAAAGGGAACTTGACAATCATCAGCCATGTCAGGTATGATAAAAAAATGTAAAGGAACCTTGTCAAAACATACATGGAGGTAATGTGTTGGAAAACCATGTAGAAAAGCTGCGCAAGGAGCGCGGTTTAAATCAGGAAGATTTTGCCAGGGCGATCCGCGTTTCCAGGCAGACAGTCAGCTCTATTGAAAACGGCAAGTATAACCCGTCACTTGAGCTGGCGTTTGCGATAGCGGATTTCTTCGGCAAGACGATCGAAGAGATTTTCATTTATAAAGGAGGCGGCGAAGATGGGAAATAGTTATCTGAACAGGGGGATCATATGCGTGCTCGTGGGGGTGTGCTTTATTTTGGCAGCTGTTTTTACTGAGAGTGCATTTGACGGGCTGCTCTGGGGATTGGCCGGAGGAGCTCTGGGGCCCGGCATTGGAATGATCATAATGCATTTTTACTGGTCGTCACCTCAAAATACAGAGCGCTATAAAGAAAAACAGGAGCAGAAAAACATTGAGCTTCACGACGAACTGCATGAAAAGCTGCGAGACAGGTCCGGCAGGATCGCTTACCTGATCGGTTTAGCGGTGATCTGTGTTTCTGAGGTGGTATTCGCCATTCTTGGGAAAATGGGAGTGATCACGGACCATAAGATCATAGTATTGTACCTGTACGGTCTGTTCGTTTTTCAGATTGCGGCCGGGATAGCATCGTATCAGTATCTCAGAAAAAAGTACTAATTATATAAAGACTGGAATTATGAATATAGAGAATCCTAAGAAAATCAAAGTCAGGGGCGCGCGCGTCCATAACCTGAAAAACATTGATGTTGACATCCCGCTTCACGGGATCGTCGGAATTGCCGGCGTGTCAGGGTCGGGCAAGTCTTCACTGGCGCTGGGCGTCTTGTACGCGGAGGGCTCGAGGAGATATTTGGAATCCCTGTCGACTTATACCAGACGGCGGATGACGCAGGCGTCAAGGGCGGACGTCGATGAGGTCTTATACGTCCCTGCGTCTCTTGCGCTGCGGCAAAGGCCTGGTGTTGCGGGCATCCGCTCGACTTTTGGCACGGGAACAGAGCTTCTCAACAGCTTGCGCCTGATGTTCTCGCGCCTTGCGTCCCACCGCTGTCCGAACGGGCACTATGTGAAACCGGGATTTCAGGTGGCGCTTATGCAGGAGATCGTATGCCCGGAATGCGGTGAGTCTTTTTACGGACCGGGCGCGGAGGAGCTGGCATTTAATTCCCAGGGCGCCTGCAAGTGCTGCGGGGGAACCGGCACGGTAAGGACAGTAGACAGGGACTCGCTGGTACCGGACGAGAGCCTCACAATCGACGACGGAGCGGTTGCTCCCTGGAATTCCCTCATGTGGTCCCTGATGACCGATGTCTGCAGGGCTATGGGCGTGAGAACTGATATTCCGTTCCGCGACCTGACGGACGAGGAGAAAGAGATCGTCTACGACGGCCCTATGGTCAAAAAGCATATTTTTTACCGGCCCAAAAAAGCGGATACGGCGACTGCGGGCGAGATGGATTTTACTTATTACAGTGCGACGGCGACCGTACTTAATGCTCTGAACAAGGTGAAGGATGAAAAAGGGATGAAGCGGGTGGAGAAGTTCCTCAAGGAGGACGTCTGCCCGGAGTGCCGCGGCACGAGATTGTCCGAGGAGGCAAGAGCGCCGAAACTGATGGGAATCTCCCTCGATCAGGCCTGCGAGATGACTCTGAAGGATTCTGTCGAGTGGGTGAAGAAAGTTCCGGATTCTCTGCCGGAAGAGATGCGGCCGATGGCCCGCAATATCTGCGAGTCTTATCTGGAAGTCGCTGCCAGACTGATGGACCTTGGCCTCAGTTATCTGACGCTGGACAGAGCAGCGTCTACATTGTCCACACGGCAGCGAATGCAGCTGGCCCGCGCGGTCCGCAACAGAACAACAGGGGTATTGTACGTTCTCGACGAGCCCTCGATCGGCCTGCACCCTGCTAACATTGTCGGCCTGAGCGGGGTCATGCACGACCTGGTGAGAGACGGGAATACCGTCCTTTTGGTGGACCATGACACCCAGATCCTGAAAGAGGCGGACTGGCTCGTCGAGATGGGGCCGGAAGCCGGTGCAAAGGGCGGAACGGTCATCGCCGAAGGTACTGTCGAGGAGATCGAAGAGAACAGCGCCTCCGTTATCGGCACTTATCTTTCCGGCAAACGGGTACCCCAGAGGTCCGGTGCGAAGCAGGTACCCCAGAGGTGCGGTGCTGTAGAGAAACAGGCACCCCAGAGGTGCGGTGCTGTAGAGCATAAACAGGTACCCCAGAGGTGCAGTCCTGCGAACGGCGAGATCCGAATGGAAACTGACCAGATCCATACGGTGAAGCCTCTTTCTGTCCGCATCCCGAAGAGCGCTCTTACGGTAATCACCGGTGTATCGGGATCCGGCAAGACCACTATGATCCTGGAGAGCCTCGTTCCTGCATTGGATGCTGTCTGCAATGGCAAAAAAGTGCCTGCCCACGTCCGCTCCATCGAGGCGGAAGGTATCCGGCACGTCAAACTGATCGACGCAGCGCCAATCGGGATAAACGTCCGGTCCACTGTGGCCACCTATGCGAACGTACATGATGAACTTCGCAAGATCTACGCAAGGACCAAATCGGCAAAGCAATTCGGATATAAAGCCGGAGACTTTTCATATAACACCGGATCCCTTCGCTGCCCGGTGTGCGATGGGACGGGTCAGATCTCTCTGGACGTACAGTTCCTTCCTGATGTAACCATCCCGTGCCCCGAATGCCGCGGCTCACGGTATTCAAATGACGCCAAGAAGATCCGTTACAAGAATAAATCCGGTGAGGAGCGTTCCTTGCCGGAGCTTATGGATATGGACGTCAACACGGCGCTTGAGTTCTGCAAAGAAATGAAAACAGTGAAACCCCGACTGGAGATCCTGCGCGACCTCGGTCTCGGTTATCTGACGCTCGGGGAAGAGACACCTGGCCTGTCGGGTGGAGAGGCGCAGAGACTCAAACTCGCGTCGGAAATGGGCAGGCAGCAGGATGACTCGGTTTTCGTTTTTGACGAGCCTACGATCGGCCTGCACCCCAAGGACGTGGAAACGCTTTTGACCGTCTTTCAGACACTGATCGACCACGGAGCTACTGTCATCGTGATCGAGCATGACCTGGACGTGATCCGCTCCGCCGACTATACGCCGACTATATCATCGATATGGGCCCCGGAGGCGGCGAAGACGGCGGCAGGATCGTCGCAACCGGTACCCCAGAGGTCGTGAGAAACTGCGGGGACAGCATAACCGGAAAGTATATTTGAGGAGGCGGACAAAGGTGCCGTCAGTTGAGTGATTCATCAGAATTTTGCACTAAGGAGGAGAGAAATGCTGCGCTTGAGTCTGAATGGCCAGTGGGTAATGAGGAGAATTACAAACAGGGTGTCGGATAAGGAAGGCCAAAATACAGCGGAATGCTTTTCCGATGGCGTATCAGGCAGAATTCCCGGCTCTGTGTATTCGTTCCTGCTAGGCGCAGGGCTGATGGAGGATCCCTACTATAGGGACCGCGAACTCGATGCCTTGCGGCTAATGGAAGAAGACGATACTTTGTCAGAGGTGCGCCTTAACGGCGTGCTGCTCGGACGGACTGACAACATGCATATCACCTGGGAATTCGATGTAAGAGGAATCCTTCAAGAAGGCAAAAATACCCTCGAGGTCACTATTTTGTCCCCTATCCGATTTATTCGGCACGCGGACAGGAAATACCACCTGGGAGGTTCCTATGAGTCGATGCGCGGGTTTCCGCATCTGCGCAAAGCTCACTGCATGTTCGGATGGGATTGGGGGCCGAGGCTTCCCGACGGGGGAATCTGGCGCGATGTCTGGCTTGAGGTGTGGAATGAATCCAGGATCGAGGAGGTTCGGATCCGGCAGCGGCATTTCATTAAATCAGACTCGCCGGATGAGCCCTGCATCCCAGCGTCAGGAAATCCGGATCACGCACGCGCTGCGCGCGAAGGCCGCTTACATGTTGAACTGACAGTAGATGTCGTGCAGAGCGGGAGGCTTCCGGTCTCGATTAGGCTGACGGGACCGAACGGGTTCAAAGCGCAGCTTGAAGACGGGAAACCGTTCGTTATCGATACCCCAGAGGTGTGGTGGCCGAACGGGCTTGGCGCCCAGCCCCTGTATGAAGTGGAGGCATCCCTGCTGAAACCGCTACCCCAGAGGTCTCGGGAAACCGCTGCCCCAGAGGTCTCTGCCGCCCCTGTGAAACCGGTACCCCAGAGGTCTCTGGAAACCCTTGCGGAAACCATTACCCCAGAGGTCTCTGCCACCCTCGCGGAAACCGCCACCCCAGAGGTCTCAACTACTCAAAAGCGCCGTATAGGCCTGCGCACCCTCACCATGCGCCGCGACAAGGATGAGTGGGGAGAGTCTTTCGCTATGGAAGTAAATGGCCAGTGCGTGTTCTCAATGGGCGCAGATTATATCCCCGAGGACAACATCCTATCCAGAATGGACCGCGAGAGGACCCGCGCGCTGCTTGAGAACTGCCGGCAGGCGCATTTTAATGTCATACGTGTGTGGGGCGGGGGATTCTATCCGGCTGACTGGTTTTATGATCTGTGTGACGAGATGGGCCTGGTGGTATGGCAGGATATGATGTTCGCGTGCGCCAATTACAGGCTCACTGACGATTTTGTTACGAGCATCCGCAGAGAGATCACGCAGAATGTGCGCCGGATCAGGCATCACGCCTCCCTGGGCATTTGGTGCGGCAACAACGAAATGGAACAGTTTGCGCTTGTACGCGAATTTGAAGGAGACGATATCACGGCAGCGGATTATCTGATCCAAAATGAGTTCATTATCCCGGAAATCCTGAAAA
>OMVU01000086.1 GCA_900314565.1 uncultured Eubacteriales bacterium | reverse complement strand
TTCCACCGGAGCTCTCGTCAATGTGAATGGGAAACTGTACAGAGTGACGGCCAACATCGCTCACGGCGGAAGGATCATTCCGGGGAAGAACGCTGTTGAAACGACACTTTCAGACGCGATCAGCGCTCTGAAGTAAGGAGGAGATATGTATAACTTTTTTGTTGTAAGGATCACAAACAGGACCGACGGCACAGCCGGCAAAACAGTGAAGGAATATGAAACCGAAGCTGAAGCCCTCAAGGAATTCTTCCGTCAGGCAGGCCAGGCGGTCGACACGACCCATCTGACGGACAGCGTCACCCTACTGACCAAGGAGGGATTCGAGCTGAGGCACGAAGTCTTCATCCACGAAGCGTCTGAAGGTACGAGCGAATGATGACCATAAAAGAAGTGATTGAACATCTCCAAACGTACCCTGGGGATGCCGAAGCGGTATACGCAGAAGTGACGGCATGGAGCCGATCGAGGTTTACAACCACGTCGTCATGCCGTGACATTTGCACCGGCGCAAAAATTGAAACCTTCGGGTTTGGAAGCTGCGGACATCTCATTTGATGCCGCAGCTGATTTTTGGATTATTAACTAAGGCGCCCTTCGGGGCGCTCTTTTCATATCAGAAGGAAAAAGGTCATGAGCTATATAACTTGGATCCCGATCGGGCTTAGCGTCGTGTCGGTTATCATCGCAGCATTAACATATTCGAGGAACGGCAAAAAAGACGACAAGGAGACGATCCAGAAGGAAGAGTCAAAGTTCGACGGGATTAAAGAGGGCCTTCTGAAGGCAAACATGAAGTTGGACACAGTGTGTGCCACAACAAATGAGACGCGATCAGATATTAAATCGATGAACAAAGATCTGATCAACATAGACAGAAGAGTGACGGGGCTCGAAACAAACATGAAACAGGTGTTTAAAGAGCTTGATGAACTGAAAGAAGGGAGGACTAAGAATGGATAAGCAGTACTGGATCAGATGGGCAAAGGCAGCAGGCGTGAGAGCTCTTAAGACTGTGGCACAGACTGCAGTTGCGCTGATCGGCACCAATGCTATCGGAATCACCGAGGTTAATTGGGTGGGCGTTGCTTCCGGAGCCGCTCTGGCCGGAGTCGTTTCCCTCCTGACATCCCTTGCAGGGATTCCGGAAGTAGATATGGAGCAGTGATATATGAGGCCCCGAGGGGCCTCTCTTTTTGTATGGAGGTAGATTTATATGGCAATCGATGCATTTTTCCCCAAAATCACGCTTCCGAAAGGCAAGACAGATATCCGCAAAGGCGAAGGCTTAGGCATTAAGTACACCAGCGAAAACGGCAAAGTCATAGTGATGGTGGTAGACGCATTTGAAGGCGGCGAGCCTACACGCGGGTTGACCGACTGGCTCAAATCCATAGATGTTAAGCAGATCGACCTTGCAGTGGCGACGCACGCTCACGGAGATCACATTGGCGGATTCTATGACATAGCCGAGGCTGGCATTAAGATCAAAGACTTCCGATGCTATCACATCGATTCGATCCGGGAAGGCAATGCTGCGTCCAGGGAAGATTCGGACAATCTTCTCGAGCTGATCCGCTGGCTGCAGGCAAGAGGAACGCGCGTGCTATTCGTGGATCACGGCGATGTCCTTGAGTTCGGAGATATTACATGGCACATATACCGCAAACAGCCCAAAGGCCCGGCGGCAAAAGATGACCCTAACGCATGGTCCTATGTCAATGATGGCTCACTTGTGCTTTGCTCTCCGGAGCTCAGTGGAATCATTTTTGGAGATGGCCCGGCGGCGCAAAAGGAAGCAATTGCTTATTTCAAAAAGAAATTCGGCAGAACCAAATTCCTTATATGGGTTACGGTCTCTCACCATGGCGGGCACTTTAGCATGTCCAATGCGCAGTCGGCCAGGAACGCAGGGTGCGAATTTGCTTATGAATCATGTGTAGAGCGCCGAGGCCCCGGAAAAGAAGAGTGGACGGAGTTCGGAGCCAGGCGCCTTATACAGAATGGTGTGACCGTATGGATGCAGGACGAGAATATCTACATTCATGCAGCCGCCGGCAAGATCACTTTTAAGCAGGGCAGTAAGACACTTACGTTTGCTATTCCGTATCAGGGAAAGTCAAAAGTGACCGGGAAGTGGGAATACGGCACTAAGGGCTGGTGGTACAAATATTCAAATGGTGGATACGCGACAGGATGGAAGCAGATTGTTTACAAGGGAGAGCCGTGCTGGTTCCTCTTTGATGATGACGGCTGGATGCTTACCGGTTGGCGGAAGGATGACGGCAAGTGGTACTTCCTTGATTATAAGACCGGCATCATGAAGACCGGCTGGCATAAGCTGCCTCACGGCCCCAATAACGTAGAAGACTGGTACCTGCTCAACAAGAGCGGAGAAATGCTGTCGGGATGGCAGTGGTCCACCAAGGATGGGAAGACCGGCTGGTATTACCTCGATCCTGATAATGGCATGCGGACGGGGTGGATTTATGACGATGGATCATGGTTCTATCTTGGCGCAGACGGCAAGATGGTCACTGGATGGGTTACTTACAAAGGCAGGAAATGTTACCTTGAACCCAAGAGCGACAAGAACCACGTGCAGGGAACGTGCTACGTCAACCGCCCGGCGGTCATTGATGGGAAGTCCTATAAATTTGATAAGGACGGTTATGCGGAGGAGATCGCTGTCGGTGGTAGCGGCAAGGCGGAGCTCAACGGCTGCGACGTAGCAAGTTATCAAGCCGGCATCGACTTTGCCAAAATGACAACCACAGACTTTGCGATCATCAAAGGTACCCAGGGAACGTGGTACGTCAATCCATATGCTGATATCCAGTATAGCGGAGCTAAGGCAGCAGGAAAGCTCCTGGGCATGTATCACTACGCAGAGGGCAAGGATCCGATCGCAGAGGCTCAGTACTTCCTGCGGAAGGTCGGCTCCCGCGTCGGCGAGTGCATCCTTGCTCTTGACTGGGAGGGCCACGACAACAGCAAGTTCAATTCCGACGAAGAAGTGGCTTGGGTCCTGAAATTTGCAATGGAAGTCTACAGGCTTACAAAGGTGCATATCTTCCTTTATATGTCCAAGTCTGTGACGCGCCGGCGCAACTGGTCGGAAGTGGCCAAGGATGTGCGGCTCTGGTGCGCCCAGTATGCGAATCAGGAGCATACAGATTATAAAACCAATCCTTGGACCGATAACGGCGGCTTCGGCGCATGGAAGTATGACACGATCCGCCAGTATTCCTCCAAGGGTAGGGTCGCGGGATACGGCAAAGATCTCGATATTAACAGGGCCTATATGAGCAAGGCCGAGTGGATGGCAGCGGCAGCGGGCAAGAACACAGTTGTTGCAGAGAAACCGAAGACACAGTGGTCAGCATACGTGTCGATGACTACAAACCCTGTTAAGATCTCCAATTCTGGATCTGACGAGAATGGCAAATACAAGGGAGGCAAGGCCGGCGATCAGACCGGAAAAGAGTGGAGGATACGTGATTGGTACAATTATCCATGGAATTGCGTCCTCAGGCATCCGCTTGCCGAAGTCAGGGCTTGTTTAGCCACAATGGCAGTTAAGGCTGCCGAGAATAATAATATCGGTTATGATCAGCTGCAGAGAGACGATTATGGCATCGAACTTGCCAAGAATGAATACGATCCGAGCAAGATCACAAAGCCGGTTGAGTCCGATTGCTCTAAAGGTGTAATCGACAATACAAAAGGCACAGGCCACACCCTGGGGATCCCGGAACTGCAGAATATCAAAGCAACGTACACAGGTAATATGCGTGCGGCCTACAAAGCCGCAGGCTTCTATGTGCTTACGGATAAGAAATACCTGACAAGCAGTGATTATCTGCTTGCAGGAGACATCCTGCTTAATGATGCGCATCATACCTGCACAGTCATCACGAACGGAGCCAAAGCGAGCGGGACAGTCACCCTTCCGCTTGTAAAGAGAGGAAGCACAGGAGCTGCCGTCGAAGAACTTCAGGAGAAACTCAATGCAGCCAGTTATCGAAACAAGAAAGCTCTTGAAGTAGATGGAGAATTCGGACCGCTGACGCAGTCTCAGGTAATCCGCTTCCAGATGGACAGAGGGCTGGATCCCGACGGTGAAGTTGGTCCGATCACGTGGGCTGCGCTGCTTAAATAGGGAGAAGAACGTTTTCTGCTAGCATACGTTTTTCACTATAAGCCTCAGGGGGAAACCTCTGGGGCTCTTTTTATTTGCGCCGGCGCAACTGTTTTATATAGGAAGAAACGTGAACCAAATCGTGAACGAAATTGGTTCACAAACACGGAAAATCTTCTATAATCGTGGAAATCTCTACACATACAGATAAAAGAAAATCCCTTAAATACGGGCTTTCCCGTATCTAAGGGATTTTTCTCTTCGTAGCGAGAGGGGGACTTGAACCCGCACGACTAAGTACATTTTAGCCCATAAATAAAGGATCTCAGAACTGGCGTGAACCAATTCGTGAACCAACTATGCCGTGAAGCGTTTCAGATCCTTCAAAATCTTCTCGTCGACGGTCTTCTGGTGGTCCTGCAAGGTGTGCGCATACACATTCCGGAGGACTGCATAATCAGAGTGGCCGGTGCGCTGCGCGATATACAGGTCCTCTACGCCCATGGCCTTGAGGTAGGAAACGCAGAAGTGGCGGAGGTCATGGAAGCGGTAGTGAGGGATATCGTTCTTCTTCAGGAGCCAATTGAATTTGTTATAGATCTGCTTAGGCGTCCAATTTGTCACGTATCCCTGCGTTCTTATCGCGGTGATCAATTCCTCCGGCATGATGATATAGCGGTCTGAGGTGGGCGTCTTCGGCGGCTTAATGTGCCATTCTTTGTCGGGACCCATCACCATGTCATGGCAGACATGGACCACATTGTTATCGAAGTCGATGTCCTTCATCTCCAGGGCGGCGACCTCACCGCGCCGGAGAGGGCCCGTGGCGGCGAGCATGATGCAGATCCACAGCTCAGTGTTATCCTTGGCAGCGGCAAGCGTCCGCTTCACGGTAAATATGTCCGGGATGTTCAGCTCCGGCCGGATCTTCTGAGGATGATTGACGATCGGCATCCTGGTCTGTTTGGACTGGAACACGGTCGAAATGAATCCTGTATAGTTCTTCACGGTCTTGGGATTCAGGCCGGAGCGGGTAAGCGCGAGGATAAGCGCCTGGATGTCGTCAGAGCCGATCCCGTATATCCTGGAATTCCAAAACCAAGGATATTTGGCCGATAATTGGCGGGAGATGTTCATGTAGCCCCTGATCGTGGAGGGGCTGAGCGCGGATTTGCGCAAGATGAAAAAATCATCAGCGGCATCACCGAAGGTGCAGGAAGTATCATCAACCTTCCTGTGTTCGTCTACCCATGCTGCAGCATCAGAGAGGACCTTACGCTTGTCGGGTCCGGAGAAAGATTTCCTCACAGGCCGGCCGCTGCTGTCCTTGCCGGCGTAAGCGAGTACACGCCACATTCCGGATGGCAATTTGGTTGCTTTCATAATAAAACTCCTTTCAGGGTGTAGAAAACTAAGCCCTGATAGGAGTATACTGGAGTTGCGAGCGGCAGCGGCTCCAATCAGGGCTGTTGCTATATGATCATCCCATTGTGCAGATGCACGGTGGGGTGATTTTTTATTGCTTATTATTCTTTATATGCCTCACGGAATACACGATTCCAAAGACTCCGAAAACTATAGCCGCAATCCCAGCAACAGGAACAGCGATGGTAAGCAGCAGGCCGAGAGCTGCAAGACAGGAGCATATCACGATCAGAAAGATAAACACTCCATTCCCGGATGCAGATTTACCTTCTGCAGACAAATCGGCCGAGGACGCTGACTGGCTGATGATGTCGCCTACACCAATGGTAGTGCGATGATAAATCGCGTTTTTGACAGAACGCTCAGGATCCTTAATGAATCCCATACCCTTCTTTCCGTACAGAGGATTTACAGATTTTTTAATAGATCTCTTAACCTTTCCTGTTGTGCGAGCTTTTATACTCTTCTTTACGCTTGGCTTTCTTACGCCCATTTTCATTTCACTTATCACCTCCGTGCTTTGTTAATTCGTCCATATAGCCAGCAGTAATGATGCCGGAAGGAAGCGCTACAACTGCGATGCCGAACACAGAAGAGAGCATCGCTACAAATTTACCTGTCGCTGTGACAGGGTATATATCACCATATCCAACAGTGGTGAGCGATACGGTCGCCCAGTAGATAGCCTCAAAGAAATTGCCAAATGTATCCGGCTCGATGTTGAACACGATCAGGGCGGATATCAGCACATATAACACAGCGAGCGTGCCGACTGCGGCAAGTGCCTCTTTCGAATTCTTGATCACATTTGCGATGATGTCCATCGACCTGGAATACCTGGCTGCCTTGAACACCCGGAACACTCTCATAGTACGGAACACACGCATCACTTTCAACATTCTGAAAACCCTGAACACCTTGAAGGCACTGCTCATAAGAGTAATGCTCGGAAGGATAGAGACAAGGTCTACAATGGCCATGAATGTAAAGGGATATCTAATGAATGGTACGAGCCCGTTTCTGCCAAATTTGTAATCCGCTGTGCTCCAGCGCAGCAAATAATCAACAATGAAGATAGAAACGGAAACCTTATCAATCGCTGAGAAAACGGACGTCTGATCCTTAAAAGCAAGCGGAACAAGACTGACGATCACAGTTACAAGGATGATAGAGTCGTAGATGGAGCTGAGCGTATCCCCATCCTTGGAAGCTTCTATAATCTCAAATATTCTTTTTCTCATTTTATTTATGTCTTCCTAATGTGCATCATTTTCGATTTCTTGCACCACTGCTTTCTCGAAATCATTTTTATCAATATGACGCATGGCGTGATGGTAAGCCCTCACGCGGCCGGCATAAGTCAGTCTTGCATTCAGGTAAACTGTGTACCCGTCTAAGCACGGAGTGATCATCTCGTCGACACGGTCGGGCAGGTCGATGATATAAACATAAACATTGTCAGCCATCTTGATTAGTCTGTTTAAGCCTCCTTAGCAAGTCGGCCGCCATCTGCAGATCTTCGGGTCTGCTGTCTCTGGCAGCATCAAATAAAATGCGCATCCCAGGAGTCTCATAGATCTCCTGTGCGATGTCAGCTGTTTCGCTATTAATATAGTATCCGGGTTGTTCATTTGTTTGCACACCGGTCAGCTGGTCGGTTGTGACTCCAAGAAATTCAGCTATCTTTTGAAGCTTGTCATATTTGAGGCTATATCTGCCTTTCTTCCAATCTGACAACACGCTGGATGATATCCCAGTGCCTTTGCTGACGTCAGAATCCCTTAGTCCTTTAGAATCCCTAATTTTTGCATAATTCTCGTACATTGCGGCTCCTTTTCTGAAAATTCGGTAAACCGAAATTTCTTGTTGACGTATTCGGTAAGCCGTAATATACTAAGCCTAGAAGTTCGGTGAACCGAAATTCTAAGAAATACGGGAAACCGATATGAGAAAGTGTGGTAACTGTATTATATCGGCTTTCCGTAATAATTACAACCTAGTAATTCACAAATCCGTAAAAAAACAGGAAAGGAGAAAGGAATTGGTAGCGAAATACGAAACCTATGCAAGGATTCGCGATGAACGAGGATATTCGGACTACCGAGTATCTAAAGAGACGGGCATCGGAGCGGCGACAATTTCCGACTGGAAAAACGGAATCTCAAAGCCGAAAATCGACAAATTGTTCGCCATTGCAAAGCTCTTTAATGTGCCGGTCGAAGACCTGTGCGAGGAGGCATGACAAATGAGACGCAAAAAGGACACGCGCGGTGACTTGATCGTCGGCCGCGCGAGGATAAGCGGATTCAATGTCGAGCGGATGAGTGCCAGATCGGGGATAAAGCTGAGCACGATGTACAAGCGGATCCAGCTCCCCGGGACCATGACGCTCAACGAACTGCAGAACATCGACAAGACGATCGGCCTCACCGATGAAGAGATCATCACTCTGGTTAGAAACAAATGAGCGCCTGCGAGAAGTGTATGCACCTGGCCGAGTGCTTCGAGCAGAGGGGCCGATGTAAAGATTTTGAAACATTGAAACAATACAGAAAGAGAGTCAGAAAAGAAATTGAACAGCTCAACAATGAGAATAAAAAGGGAGCTTCCGAAGACGGACCAGAGGCTGGTGACAAAGACAGTACACGACAACAGGTTCCTGGGAGAGGGAATAAACACTTACATTCATAAGCCGAGCCCATCACCGATGGATGACTTCGGCCAGAGCGAGAACACGAAGGAAAACGCCAGCCGCCATAAGAAGCAGGAGATGGAGCGGAGGCATAAGATCATGAAGACACTGCTGGAAGCAGGAGCAACAGACGCGGAGATCGCTGCGGCGACAGGATACAGCAATGGCACGGTGCGGAAGATCCTGACGCAGTGGAGACGGGCAGGTGTGGAGTTGCCGGACAGAAGGAGAGGGCGAAAGAAAAATGAGAAAGAAGGTAAAAAGGAAAGTAATTGAAGTACTATTCGTGCTCAGCTTCATCCTTACGGGATGCGGGATCGACAGCATCTTCGTGTCAAAAAGAGATGCGATAACGTGGACCATAGCTGCGGCCGTGCTGATCCTGTGTGCGATGTCGATTGGAGGGTACCATGACGAAAAATGAGAGGATCATGGTTCTGAAGAAATTCCATATTTGCCTGAGAGTCGCAGAGCACAAGAAAACAGGATATGAATCATGTATGTACAAAGGGATGGTCGAAAGCACAGAACGTCTCCTGATTGATGAGAATGGACTGACGAGGATGGAAGTAGACATGCTCCGGAAGTGCTTTGACGATGAAATAAAAAAGGTCGGAATCGAATCCGACCAATTCGTGGCGCTATACCACTCGCGATAAATGGATTATAGCGCAGGTTACTGAAGAATGGAAGAGCAGGAATGCTCTTTTCAAAGTCCATAAGGACATTAAAGTTACGACATGGGATACATCAGAGAGCGTTATGACCTTTACAACTCTATCGAGATCAGGGAGCACATGGACTGCCGGCACATGGAAGAAGGCGAGCGCTGCGAGAAGCGGAAGCGGACTCCGGAAGAGATGCGGAGGGCCAACCAGAGGCGGAAGGAAGAAAAAGCCCGGAGGCTGATATGGGCGAACTTCGAGCCGGGGGATTATGTGCGGACACTGACATTCAAAAAGGACCGGCGTCCGAAAGACATGAAAGAGGCGCAGGCCATCAAAGCAAAATTCCTCAGACAACTATCAAGAGAATATGGAAAACGATATTACAAGCTCCTGTGGATCGCAAATATCGAATGTACTCCGGGAGGGGCATGGCACATCCACCTGATCTGTAACCGGATCGAGGGAGGCGGGGACATCATCAAGGACCTGTGGCGCCAGTACGGCGGCGTCTATGATCAGGAGCTGGCCGACCTTGACGGAAAGGATATCGGGGCATACATGACAAAGTCTCCGGAGTCGACGGAGGGCGGAGGCCACAAGGTGGTCGAGTCAAAATATTCACACTCCAGGAACCTGACGACACCGGAGCCGAAGAGAACGGAGATCTCCGGATGGAAGATATCAGACAGCCCAAGAATTCCGAAGGGATTCTATCTGGACAAATCTACGTACGTAGAGGGAGTCAACATTGCCGGCTACAGGTTCCGCACATATATCATGCGGCGGATCCAGCCGAGGAAGAGAGACAGGAAGATCTATGAAAGTACACGTATACGTCGCAAGCGCCGACGCAAACCCGCGCCAGAAGGAGCGCTGGATCGGATACATCATCAGGATGGGAGACCATAAGGTCTACGATGCATGGAACATCGACGAGACCTACCACAAGTCGAACCTGATCGCACTGGTCGAGGCACTCGACAGGTTCAATCGTCCGGCCGACATCCTGATCCACATTCAGGATGTGTGGGTAGCGACCATGATCGAGAAGAACGCAGAGACATGGCAGTTCAACGGATGGGAGAATCGAGACCACAAGAAGATCAAGAACTGGGAGTACTGGCAGCGGGCATACAACAAACTGCAGGTACTCAAATTCAAAGGGAAACTGCCCGCATTTGAGGGGCTGACAAAAGAGGAACATGCAGACGTGATGCACTACATCCGCCTCAAACAGGGGCAGGAAGGATAGGAGGTATATATGGCACTATACGGAAAATTCGGAGAATTGGATTCAGCGGACCAGCTGAACGAACTGGCAGGGAACCTGCTCAAAGAGGGAGACAAAGGCAGCATAGGAACGCTGGCCGAGGAAAACGGGATCCCCATTGACTATGTGCAGATGTTCATCGCGGGGGATATTCCGGTGCTCTGTGACATCTCGACGGCGGCGATCGGGAAGATTGAGGTCGAGGCGAAAGAACTGGAGCCGAAGGACATCATGATCGACTGGGTGGACTACATCAAGGCTGTATGCCTTGAAGACGAGGACATGGCCAAAGCGGTGCGCAGGAAAGGAAAGACGCTCAAAGGATGTATCGGAAAGATCCTCGAATGGGCATTTAAGAACCAGCAGCCGGTAGACAAGGACATCATTAAAGCGGCAGGGGTAAAGGCCGGAAAGGTAACTCTCGGAATGCCTGGTCAGGCGAAAGTGAGGGAACTGATCCGCTCATATTACGGAGGCGCAAAATGAGGAAGAAGCAGCTTCTGCAGATTGCGCTCAAAGGGCCATCAGAAGAGATGGTGTGCAAGGCGAAAGAGGACCGATGTATTGAAAGGTCTGTTAATAGACCGAGAGGACGGAAAGGGATATTACGAAGATTATTATGAATCAATCCGGACATACGCCACAAGGCTGTACTTCACTGCGCAGAAAGAGGATGGGATACTGGTCGTCTGTGTCTATACGAGGGGCCGGGTAGCCTCAGGACACGGCCCGCTGATTACGACATTCATGGATATTGAAAATGAGAAATGGATCTCCATAATCGGCGAAAAATGGTCCGAGGCCTATCTGTCGACCATGCTCTGGAATCTCAGGTGTGACAACTGCCTCAAAATGACAGACTGGGGTGTGGCTCAAGACGTGTACAGCGCCGAAGATCTTGACCTGTGCAACAAAGAACTCTGCACGGTCGATGGCACGATCACTGAATCCGTTAAGGCATGGCAGGAATACGTCAGAGGAAAAGAGAACCGCGTGAAATTGCAGAAGCGCATAGATAAGTGGGAAGGTCAAATGGCTCTCATCCCGCCTCTCCCGGAAGGCTTCGAAGAGTGGGTGGATAAAGATGGTACTGGCCAGAGCAATTTCCTTTTCTACCGGAAAAAGGGAAAGAAGACCGAAGTCTACTGCACGCACTGCGGAAAGACCTGGAAGACGGACCAGAAGATGGTACACACCAAAGGAAATCCGGGAGACTGCGGATTTCATCCTGAAAAATTCTTTTGCATGAGGTGCGGTGAGCATCTGCCAGCAAAAGCGTGGGGAAAACAAAAATACCTGCGAACGGATGACGATATTGTTCTTGCGCAGAAGGCGGGCGAATATATCGTCTTTAGAAAATTCCATGTAACTAGGCGCTTCCGGAG
>OMVU01000072.1 GCA_900314565.1 uncultured Eubacteriales bacterium | reverse complement strand
GAATGCTTGCTGAAATCGCATAAATCAAAATATACAGTAGGGATGGAATAGCCCAAACTTATACGCCTGTGGACATTGTGTAAGACATTGTGTTGCGTAAATCGCAGCCGGTGCAACGGTGAATGAAGCAGGAAGCTCCGACTTCTATAAGTCGGAGTAGTTCACGCATATTCCACGGAGATGACAAGACAACCCAGAAAAATGATCAATACCAATCCTGTCATCATTCGCAAGATACTCACGCAGCTGAAGAATGCCGGACTGATCAATGTCGCTAGGGGAACCGGCGGAATCGAACTTACAAGAGATTTATCTGAAATAACCTTCTTTGACGTATATGAAGCGATCGACCCTGTAGAAGGCGGTGACCTGTTCCGATTTCATGAGGCACCGAATCCTGAATGCCCAGTCGGAAGGAACATTCATGCGCTTTTGGATGATAAACTGAAGGCGATCCAGAATGCGATGGAGGCGGAATGAAGAAGTACACGCTCCTGGATCTTCGGACAGGAATGAAGGTTCTTCTGGAAAAGGAAGCTTAAGATAAGTGAGACAGGAAATCTATGATCTCCGTTATCGAACTTATGCAGAGCAGATGGGACTCCGGCAAACAGCGGGGGTCCTTTTACAAAGGGGAATATGATGGAAACAAAAGACTATCTGAGCTATATCGTTCGTGAAATACACAGAACGATCGTTGCAACGGTGGATGATGAAGGCCTTCCGGTCACTGCAGCGATTGATATGATGGACTGCGATGATGACAGCTTGTATTTTCTGACCGCGAAGGGAAAAGGTTTTTATGACAGGCTGATAAAAAGAGGGTTTCTTGCTTTTACTGCCATGAAAGGTGAGGATACAATGGAGTGTACTTTTCACTGAGCGGGATTCGATTGATTTCGGACCTGCTCTTTTCACAATGGGAGGATCAGAATGAAGCGGACAGTAGGGTTATCTCTTGGAATGAGTTTTATTATGCTGGCGCTGGTACTGATTGCACCTCATCTGGCATCGCCAAAGCTGGTGTTGCGCTTCCTTCCAAAAGATGTCTACGAAGACGGCAAGGATCACCCTGCACCGTCTCTGCCGAAGCAGATTCTGTGTCTCTTGCTGCTATCCGGAAACCCGGGGGTGCAGCGGATGGAAGAACCGGGCATGGAACAATAAGAATCAGGCGTTGGGACTGGTACTGTATCCGATCTTCTGAGCAGTCCGGGCATATCTTCATTTAAAAAAAGGAAAAGTAGAAAATGAATGTCATCGTATCTCTTATGGCAGCGGGTGCCAAAAAGAATTTTACAAAAGAGGAATTCAGGCGGGTCCGAAAAGAAGCCGATGCCCGTTATAGGAAAATGGTTTCAGAGAATAAGGATTGCCCGAAAGCATTAAAAAAGCATACTGGAATGAATATCTTCCCGGCGATTGCTGTATATAAGACGCTTGTCCGACACGGGATGGCAAAGGAAGCGGCAACAGATGTGATCCGGCAGTTCTTTGTCAGAATCTGCAGAATAATGTTCACACCTGTTTCCTGGTATCAGCATATCGGTGGCAATTATCACAGATATCCTGCAGGCATGGTGAAAAACTCTCTTCGAGATTTCAGTCCGGATGCAGGATTTAAATACAGAATGCCGGAGAAGGTGAATCCTGCAGTGGCCAGGTTCGATATTGTTTCCTGTCCTTACTACGCCATGTGTAAGAAGTATCGCTGCATCGAACTGAATCCAGCCTTCTGTGACAGTGATGATGCAAAGTACGGGAATCTTCATAAAAACTTGAAATGGGCACGTACGGGAACGATCGGAAAAGGAGCGTCATGCTGTGATTTCCGGATCATTGATATCAGCAGGTGTCCGGATTATAAAGAATAAAGCTTCCGGCGGACCGCAGCCGTTCAATTAGGAAGGTGCTGCGCAGCTCGCGTAGCTCGGCTTATGGGAATTTGATTCGGCACAAGGCCCTGGCGGATGGAGATGAGGAAAGCAACTGCTGGATTCGCGGCAATAAAGATCCGAATGCTCTGGTATTTCTGGAAAGCAGTTGCTGCAGTTCATGGTTTGCAGGTGACTTCAAATGAGGAACAGAAAGAAGTAAGTCTTTGAAGTTCACCGCGAAGAAGGCACGATTCATAAAGCGGCGGAGAAGGCTTTTGGTGAACTGGGCGTAAACGGATCCCGAGGGAGAAGGTTTTGAATGCGAAATACGCCAGGCTCATGGCGGAGAAAAAAACAGACCAGCGTTAAATATCGAAAGATCAGAGATGAGGTGAAGGAATATCTCTTCATACAGGAAAACATCGCTTCCATGAGGCGGGACGAAAGGAAAATGAAGCTGATCGGAAGCGGCAGCAGGAATAGGAGTGTTAAGAAAACCGGCTCGGGTATCTGCGAAAATGCAGGTGCTCTATGCCGGTTTTTTCGTTTTCCTGATAATAAGGATTTTGGAATCTATGATTCCTGATAAGTGTCCCGTTGGGGATGCGTAGCCAAAACTCAAGTGTTTTTCATAAGGATTTGGGACTATCCCGATAAGTTCTGAGTCTGTCGGAGTCGGAGAAGAAGGTCCATGGGTGTCTCGAGACCCTGCTTTCGAGGTAGTGAATTATGGTGAGGTGCTCAAAATATTGCGCAATAGCTGCTCTTATAAAAATTGATTTTCCGATAGGTTCAGAGTACAATACCATTTCTGATATAGAGATCTTTGTTTGTCATCTTAACTTAATGACATTGGGCAGAAGCTGATCCGTTTTTTTGCCTGCAGGAACAGACTGCCCCGGCCTATGATGGACAGGGCAGCTGTTCTGCTGTATCAAGCGTGGAAAATGCCATATCGTATAACCGGCTGCTAAAGGAAGCTGCTGACTGCATCACACTTTCTTTCCTGGCCTTATTTCCTCTCCCGGAAAGACAGAATCGTTGCTGCACAGAAGCATCAGATTGATCACGGCGATATGGACCGGATGGCGGCCTTCCGACGGAACAGGAGGTCGCTGTGAATTAAAAAAAGCTTACATCCCGGAAAAAAAGGGGCTATAATACATTTTGCAACGTGTGGCATTCTAACTGCGTAAATCCGGTTGGAATCACACGTTTTTTTATTTTTTACGAAGAGGAGGAAAAGCAAAATGAAACGAGTGAAAGCCGCTTGTATCTGTCAGACACTCCACTTTATGTTAAAGGATGATCTTGGACACGATTACGCAGTGCAGCTGGTCAAAGCAGAGGTTAAGAAGTACAAAGACTCTCTGGACAGGAACCGGACGAAGTACAAAATCGTCAGCGAAGAAACGCAGCCTGACGGTTCTGTCATGATCAAAATTATTAAGCAGTACAACACAAGCCCCGTAGGCGATTATCTGGACTGAAAAAACAGGATATCGATACGACACAGTAAAGCGTGTAGCCATTGGCGTAAATCCGGCTGATGGATACACGCTTTTTTTATTTTTCATCGCGCAATATTCGTGTCTTCAGATACGTGAGATATGAGCTCAAAATGATACTCGCCTTTATCGTGAGTCAACCACGCGATGAAGATTCAGGAACGCAGAGGCGTTCATAAAGAAAGGATGTGACTTAATTGGAACAGGAAACAAATCAGTTTTTAGGGGAAGAGCATATCGGCAGGCTGATGCGCAGGTATGCGATTCCCTGTATTATCTCTCTTCTGGTCGGTGCTCTTTATAATATCGTTGACCAGATCTTTATTGCCAACGCATCATACCTCGGCTCATATGGAAACGCAGCGAATACTGTAGTGTTCCCGCTTACTGTTATCGCGCTTGCCATCGCGGTCATGATCGGCGATGGATGCTGCGCATTTGTCAGTCTGAACCTTGGCAGAAAACAGCCTGAGGCCGCCAGGAAAAGCGTTGGAAACTCCATCATTATGGTAATCGTCAGCGGTTTAGTTCTTTGCGGTGTGTATCTGATTTTCAGCAGCCGGATCATCGCCATGTTCGGCGGAACAGTCAATGCAGAGACATTCCGGCATTCCAAAGAATACTTCTTCTATATCACTCTGGGTATCCCTTTTTATATGTTCGGGCAGGCCCTGAACCCCATTATCCGTGCAGACGGCAGTCCGAAGTTTGCCATGGCCTCTACGCTTGCAGGAGCCATCATCAACATCATCCTGGATCCGGTATTCATTTTCGTATTCAAATGGGGGATGATGGGTGCGGCCGCAGCGACCGTCCTCGGACAGGTCGTGACAGCTGTTCTCGCTGTCTGGTATATCGTGCATATGAAACTGGTAAAGCCGTCAAAGTCTGATTTCAGAATGAAAGGCGATGTATGCCGGAAAACGCTGCTGCTGGGAATCACCAGTTTCCTGTCACAGATCTCTCTGGTAGCGTCCATGGCGGCAATCAACAACATGATAAGAAAGTACGGTGCTCTTGATCCGGTTTTCGGGCAGGAACAATATGCCCAGATACCGATGGCCGTGGTTGGCATTGTGATGAAGTTCTTTCAGATCGTTATTTCCATCGTTGTGGGCATGGCAGCCGGATGCATTCCTGTCGTCGGCTTCAATATGGGTGCCGGTAACCGGAACCGTGTTAAGGAATTATTCACGAAGCTTTTGACTGCGGAGGCAGCAGTAGGCGCGGCCGCGCTTATCATTGTGGAGCTGTTCCCTCAGCAGCTGATCAATATCTTCGGCGCTGCAAATGAAAGCCCGTATTACACAGAGTTTGCGATCAGGGCATTCCGCATATATCTGTGCATGATGATCTTTGCCTGTGTGAACAAAGCCTGTTTTATCTTTCTTCAGGCAATGGGAAAGGCAGTGGAATCCACGGTGCTTTCCATGATCCGCGAGATCTTATTCGGCGTCGGGTTTGCGCTTCTTCTGCCGCTTGCTTTCGGGCTTGACGGAGTGCTGTATTCCATGCCGATCTCAGATATTCTCACTTTTGCAGTTGCGGTCATTTTGATCATCAGGACATACAGACAATTGAATCAGGAGGTAAAGACCCATGGTTAACAGAATCATAACGATCAGCCGTGAATTCGGAAGCGGCGGGAGAACAATTGGCAGAAAGGTCGCTGAAAAACTCGGCATTCCCTGTTACGACGCAGAACTCATTCAGAAGATCGCTGAAGAAAGCGGATATACAGCAGACTATATCAAAGAGGAGAGCGAATACGCTCCAGGAGGCTGGCTCTCTACGGTATTTACCGACCGGACTATGGGACTCACCAACCAGGACAAGCTCTGGAGTATTCAGTGCAGAGTCATTGAGGAACTCGCACAAAAAGGCCCCTGTGTGATCGTCGGGCGCTGTACTGACTATATTCTCCGGGGAAAGGCGGACTGCCTGAATGTCTTTATCCACGCCAGTATGGAAAAGCGGGCAGAGCGCATTGTTAATGAATACGGTGAGCGAAAGGAAAGACCTGAACAGCGTCTGAAGGATAAAGATAAACGAAGGGCGGCCTATCATCGTTTCTATACAGATATGAAATGGGGGCATGCTCAAAACTATCATGTATGCCTTGACAGCGGAGAACTGGGAATTGGCCGATGTGTGGAACTGATTTCGCAATTGTACTGAGGATATTAAAAGCTGCCAGCGGAAGGTCACAGACTGGAAGAATAAGACGGTGGACGAGATGAAGAAGCTGAAAGAACTCGACATGCGTGAGATCTTCTTCGGTGTGGAGAGCGGCGACGACCGGATACGTAACAGCATCCGGATACCCATGTGCAGAATGATACCGTTCTCCTTTAATGTAAATGTACTCTTTACAGAGCAGGATTCGATTGATTTCGAACCTGCTCTTTTCTCTTGTGTCGCAGACAAAAAAACTTCTGCTATGCAGGGGGAGGGAGGATCTTTAGATATAAGAAAACTCCCGTGACATGCTATATGTGGGTCTGCAAACCACAAATAGAATCACGGGAGGTGTACTGATGGGTACAGAAAACAGTTTAGCTCACACAAAATGGGAATGCAAGTATCACATAGTATTTGCACCAAAATACAGACGGCAGGTGATATACAAGAAAATTAAGGCAGACGTAGGCCAGATACAGAGAATGTTATGCCGAAGAAAGGGGATAGAGATCATTGAGGCAGAAGCCAGCCCGAAGGATAAGATCTGGGGGATTGGCCTGGATGCGCAGACGGCAGCGTCAACAGATATGTCAGAATGGCCGGGACAGGGACTTCTGGGACTTGCCTTGATGGAACTGCGTAAAGAATTTTCCGGTGAAGCCACACAGTGATTTACAGACATGGCTGAACTGGCATAAGCACTTCCCTGGATAGGATGGAAGTATGGTAGGGTGGAGGTACGAGAAAAATTGAAGTTCATTGAGCAGAGTACATATAGACTTGCAGTTTCAACCAAGATGAAAGTGAGGCTCCAATGACATTTGAACAATTACTATATGTTGAAGTAGGCTAATGGACAGACCGGGTGGCTACGGACCATCTTGATGCACGTTCGACTTGTGCCGGGGATACTGTGACTGTGGCAGACATGGTAATGCAGCGGATTGTGGATCCGGTGTGACGCAAAACGAATTATACGAGCTGGCAAGAAAACGCCGCTCTGTCCGCTGATATGGATTTAAGCGCATTGATAATGAAGTTGAATTACATTACAGGTTCAATGACAATCCTCTCAGGAACAACTATAATAGAGTTATTCAAGCTTGAAGAGGGTGTAAATATGGTACCTGTAATCGACAAACGAAAGACCGGAGAACAGATCCGGAAATATATGAACCTGCGGGGTCTGACCGTGCAGGATGTAAAAACATATCTTTCTTTAGGATGTGTGCAGTCAGTATATCACTGGCTGGACGGGCAGAGTGCGCCCAGTCTTGACAATTTATACGCCTTAAGCGAATTGCTGCGGGTGCCGATGGATCTGCTGGTTGCTGGAAACCGCAGCTGCGAACCGGAAGCGAATCTGCCTACAGGAGCGATACGTCTGCTCAGATATTATTGCCTCTTATATGAATGCATGGCGGCATGAGAATTCCATCCAATCCGACATCACCCCGGCTTTTCGCAGACAATGCGGAAGGCTGGTTTTTTTCTGCCTGACCATCGAGCTGTACGAGCGGATGTTCGGAAAGATCGAACTGCCGGACGGAATAAAAACTGAAAATGGAGGTGAAACATAAAGATGGACGGCTCTTCTCATTCCGTTGGGATTGATGAGACTGGCTTCCATGTCACCGGACATAATTATGAATACAAGGACGATGGCAACAGCCCCTTCTATGAGCTGGTAAAGAGCATGGATCTGCAGGCAAAGATGGAAGCATTTGCAGCAGCCAATAATCTGAGCACTTTTACGATTCAGGGAGAACTTTGCGCACCGGGCATTCAGAAAAACCGGTTGAAGCTGACGAAGCCTGCCTGGTATGTATTTACCATACGGGAGAACGGAAAACGTGTCGGACTGACGAGGATGCTGGAGATTTGTGAGAAGCTTCAGCTGGAAAGTGTACCGATTGAGGAGATTGGCACGGACCTTCCCACAAAATATCCGACTGTAGAGGATCTTTTGGAGCGGGCCGACGGTAACTATCCTAAGGGCGGGAAAAAGGAAGGCATCGTGATAAGGCCAACCGAACCGGTGTATTGTGAACTGATCAGCGGAGCGCTGTCTATGAAGGTGGTTAACAATAAATACCTGCTGAAGAACGATTAATCAGCACATATGAAGGGGCAGTGACAGCACTCTTTATTATTGCCTGAACATATCAGATGTTAAAATGTAAAAAAATAATTTACATCAATGTTGAATAGACTCTTCTTCCTCGATATAATAATAGTGAAGGTAGGAGGGCACCATGATGAAGTTTGATGAATTATTTGAACAAAGGGCTTTAGTTGCTTCAAAATTGAAAGAGTGTATCAAAGAGAAGGGCTACACAAAGGTGGCCTTCGCCGGTAAGGCCGGGATTTCGCGGCCGACATTGGATAAACTGCTGAACGGGGCAATCGACAGCAAAAGCACATTTGACAGGCATCTTCAAAAAATACTGAAAACCCTGAATATGTCTGTAGAGGATTTCATGCTCTTTCACTCCCCTGTTGAAAAGAAGGAATCAGCGGTATTCTCGGAGAATGCACCGGAGGAGCATGAAATGAGCACGACGGCCAGCAAGCAGTATGATCTTCTTCTGGATATCATCGACTTATGCACGATTTATTACTGAGAGGTGGTTATATGAGTGAGTTTATTACTGCCTCAAATATTGATCAGGTTATTCGAAAGAACAGAGAAATTGCTGAAGAGGTATCTTCTCTGGCCTTAACGCTTCGAACAAATCACTCGGTTATGATGGTAGCATCCGTTCCGCAGCTTGCACTGCTGATCCTTCAGGGATATGGATTAGTGCAGATCCCTATAGAAGACCGGTACTGGAGTGGGGCTATCTATGTAAAAGACGGAAAGCGTATTCCGGTTATCAATACCGCATTGCCGCGTGCGAATCAGTACTTTACAGCCTGGCATGAGATTTACCATCTGCTGTTTGATTATGTATCTTTGGACCACTTTATAGAAGCAGATCAGACATTGGAAGAGAGAAAAGCAGAGTACTTCGCTGCAAAAATGCTTTTGAACGATGTGGAGAGATACTATGCGGAGCTTTCTGAAATGGATTTCCTGTCAAGAATTTTCTGCTGTATGTCTGCATATCAGGCACCGTATAAAGCAGTTCTGATTTCCCTTTATGAGTATGCGGAGAAGATTGGATTTAAAAAGCTTCAAGACCAGATCCGGGAAGTATTTGATCTGCAGATAAATGACTTGGCGGATCGATTCAAGAGTCTTGGGTTGGATGATAGTCTCGTAAAGCCTTCTTACGTGATCAATACCGGATACCTCCAGGGAAAGATCCGGGAACAGAAGAAAGAAAATCCGGAATTAACATATCATGAAGATAATGAAGCGTTTCTTGAGAACATAAAGAAAGAGCTTACTCTACTGACAGGCAAAAATAGTGATAAGAATTAGTCCGATAACACGAATAGACAACCAAAAACATATTGCAATTCTGGATACATCTTCTATATCGTTCATGCAGAAGCTGCAGGAAAAAGGAGTCAGGATAGGAAATATTCTTTGTGATTATGAGTTGATCCTTATCCCTGGTTGGGTTCTTATAGAAATTGAAGATGCGGAAGGTAGAGCAGGATTTGTGCAGGCACTGATTAATAAAGGTTATCCTATATACAGCATCGCAGAAGAAACATATACAGATCTGGCTGGGAACGAAGAACTGAATTTGTATCAGATCGTCCTTGCATCAACTTTTCTGCTGGCTGGGTTGAAAAGCTATATCAGGCGCCATGTTGAAAAATCAGACCCGACAGACATGGCTTCTTATAGTGAGTGGATTAAACAATTATATGATGAATGGCCTCTTGGCGGTAAAATGCTGAGTACTGGGAGAGAGCAAAAGAAAAATGCCGGAGAAGTATCCATTACAGTCCTGGCGGAAGTAATTTCCTGGTATTATCCTGAAACAAACTCGCTTACGGTCTATTCTCAGGATAATGATGCGTTTGAGTTTCAACGCAAAGCAGAGACTATTCTGAGAGATTTCTTTTTCTCAAGGTCGCCAATCCCCGTATCATATAAAAGTAACGATGCCTTGATATGCCAACTGTTCAGAGATGGAGAACTATCACTGGAGAGTATTGATAATTATAGAAAAGATCAGCGAAAGATAATGTATAGCAAAGAGCGGGCGGACCATTCTGTTGTTTTAGTGACAGAAGTGGTGGATAATGCTTCTTTCATTAATCTGATACAGGATGCATCTGTCCGGATTATTTTTTAGCATGGGCACATCAGGGAATTATTCTGCTATAAAGGCCAATATCGGATGTCACCGGAAGGGATGCCGCTCACATATATGCTCTACGGCCATGTCCATAACACGCATGATGAGCGTCTGGTCAATGAGTTTATCCGGATTACAAAAGAGACGATGGTCACTTCGAGGAATCAGACGCAGGAACGCCCAATTCCTTGTAATATGATCAACTGTTTCTGCATGTTTTCTGATTACATTCCGCTGACACTGGATGATTGGATCCGGATTGATGCCGGACGAAGGGCGAAGCTGGACCGGCAGTCAAACCCGACGAATAACACAGGTTTTCAGCACGCTGATTCTTGACCCCTCCGTACAAAGCGATGCTGCATTTTATACCACAGGTCGAATGACAGATACAGTAAAATGCGGTATGCTCTATATTAGAAATCTACGAAAGGAAAGGTGAAAAGACATGCGAATCATGAATGTTTTATCGAGCTCATTCAATCTTTATCTGTCCCTTCTGCATAGCAGCAAGGTCTTATTGTCGTGTGGAAATGCTCCGATAAAACAAAGGCATTCATGAGCATCATCTGAAGATATTTAGATCTCAGGCCGTCTGTTTGGAGGATTCCACGCAGGCGGCTTTTATTATGGGTCGGTAACTCCAGCGGCGAGGAGGGCGGACTGTAAATCCGTTACACGAGAAACACCGAAGGTTCGAGTCCTTCCCGGCCCATTGTCTGCTCCCGTATCCCAACTGGAAGAGGGCACCGGTTTAAACCCGGTTCAGTGAGAGTTCGAATCTATTATTGCAGAATGGTCCTACGGGGAGGCAGCACCCTCATAAGGTGTGAAATGCCGGTTCGAATCCGGCTTCTACGTTGTACGCACTCACACTGACATCACTGCGTTCGCTAAGTGCTCCAGATGTGCAAACAGTGTCCTGTATGGACACTGTTCATACGGAGAAAAATGCGATATGTTATCACTGTCAGCGAAAATGCTGACGAATTATTTGATAAAAAGGAGAAACGCGACAATGCTTTACATGATGATCTGCAAACAGCATAGACATGAAGAAGAGCACTTCTGGTTCTGCCAGAAACGTCATTTTGTCATGCCCGTGTTGGAAAAGCAGATTATGCATTTTAGTGAAATGTCACGGTTGAATGTCTGAAATCAGCCAGACTCTCATACTGCAGAATGATGCCGCTTTCCCGACCGGAGGAAGCGGTTTTTTTATTGCAAAGAATAGTGAGAAGAGGAGAAGGAAATGGACTATCCGGTCATTGATCCGGTCGGAACCGGATCGAATATAAAGCTGCTCATTAAGAACAGTGGAAATACGATCGCAGATGTCGGCAGAATGCTTGGCATCGCGGATATGAGCACGATGTACAAGTGGCTCAGGGGAGATGCGCTGCCCGGCATCGATAACATGCTGGCACTCAGCATTCTTCTGGATGTCTCAATCAACGATATCCTGGTGACAAAGTAATGTCACCTACAGGCCTTTGGTGTAAACGGAAAGCATATCGGTCTCCAAAACCGACGATCCCGGATCATACCCGGACAGGCCTGCTTACAGCTCTTTGGTGTAATGGCAACACGCCAGATTTTTGCTATGCATGCAGGCAAAAGGTCCAGTGGACCTTTTGATCGCAGACTCTGGAATTACAGGTTCAAATCCTGTGAGGGTTCCTTCGGGTCATTAGTATAACGGCAGAACAGCGGACTTTTAATCCGTAAAATCCGGGTTCAAATCCCGGATGACCCATATGTCCCCGTAGGCTAAAGGACAGACCGGATGGCTACGGACCATCTGATGCACGTTCGATTCGTGCCGGGGATACTGTGACTGTGGCAGATATGGTAATGCAGCGGATTGTGGATCCGCCTTATGCGGGTTCGAATCCCGTCAGTCACCTTCAAAGCAATCCTTCGCAAGCGCATCCGCTTCGACGGTTTTATAAAGGAAAAGCCACAGCACTTTATGAAAATGCCGGCAAGCCGTTTTGGCCTGCCGGTGTTTGTTTTGTATTTTTATCGAATCTGCTCTGTCTTATTCAGCGGCAGGAACACCTATGCGTTCTCAAAATTATCGCTTACTGCCTGTCACATGAACAACCTCGCGACATGATATACCACGCAGGACAGAATCAGCGCATTGCAGATATAGAACACCGCGACCTTTGCTGTCCATTTCAGCGAGTGTGATTCCTTGTAGGTCGTAGAGAGTGCCATCAGGCAGGGGATGTTGAAGGTCGTTGCGAACATGAATGCCAGCGCTTCAGCCGGCGAGATGACCGCCGTCATTGCAGCGCCGAGCATTGCGGTATCCGCCTTCGCGGTTTTTGCAAAGAACGCAGCTTCCATGAGCGAATTGTTCCCCGTAAAGACCGCATTCAGTGTGCCGAGGACGGCCTCCTTTGCAAATGCACCGCTGACGAATGCCATGAACGTCTGCCAGCCCATGCCGAAGAAGCGTGTGACGGGTTCGATGAACGTTCCTACACGGTAGAGCAGGCTGTGGTCAACATTGCCGTCCCTGCTGAATGAGAACACATAGAAAAGAACTGACACCAGTGTGACCGTGCCGAGTGCGCGCTTGAAAATATCCCACGCCTTGAAGAATGCCTCCTTGATGATGTGCTTCCAGTGCGCCTTATGATAGGGCGGCAGTTCCATGATCATGCCGCTCCGCGTCTCCACGGGGGCGAGCTTATTGCGGAACACCCTGGAAACAATGATCATCGTAATGACCACATAGACAAGGATCACTATCTTAAAGAAGAACTGCCGGATTGGGTAAACGCTGACTGGCAGACCTCGCTGTTCAAAAATTTAATCAATTATTATCATGTTAAATTGGATATCAAAATCAGAAAGTGCGATAATAAAACCATCAGAGAGAAACAGCATACAATCTTAAAGGACATAGTTAACATGAAACAATACATAGTAGATGCATTTACAGACAGACCGTTTTCAGGCAATCCGGCGGCTGTCTGCGTCATGGACAGCTGGCCGTCGGAAGAAGCTATGATGAAGCTGGCGATGGAGAATAACCTTTCAGAGACAGCCTTCATTGTGAAGGAGGAAGCAGGATATCATCTTCGCTGGTTTACGCCCGGGACAGAGGTGGAACTCTGCGGACATGCCACATTGGCGTCCTCGTGTGTGATCCTCACATTCTGCGAACCGGAAAGCAGCGAAGTCCGCTTTCATACCCTGAGCGGTGTTCTGACGGTACGGAAAAAGGGAAATCTCTACGAAATGGATTTTCCGACCTACCCGCTGAGAGAGATTCCTGTGACAGATGAGATGGAGCGGTCGTTCGGGGTCCGGCCGGTGAAGGCCGTTCTGGGGCTGGATCTCATCTGTGTTTTTGAAAATGAAGAGCAGGTACGGTCGATGCAGCCTGACCAGACCCGGCTGAAAAACCTTGAGGGCCGTATTCAGAATGCGACTGCAAAAGGAACGGAGGCTGACTGTGTATCCAGAAGCTTCTGCCCCAAATTATCCATTGCGGAGGATCCTGTGTGCGGTTCTGCACACTGCCAGATCGCGGACTACTGGTCCGGCGAACTGAACAAAAAGCAGATCCTTGCTTATCAGGCTTCAAAACGCGGCGGATATCTGCACTGTGAACTGCGGGAGGATGGCAGGATCTATATCAGCGGACGGGCTGCTCTGGTGGCGATTGCTGATATAGTGGCTGAACTGTAAATGGAAGCCGTAAAAGGCGGTGGACTTGCGAAGCTGCCGGAGAAAGCGGAAGCGGTTTTGAAGGCGGTTCACCCGGATTGGAGCATCGCATCCTGGTCTGTACGGTTCTGCCTTGAGAAGGAAGATGTGATCACGGTCCTTTCCGGAATGAGCACGTTGGAGCAGGTGCTTGATAATACGAAGACCAGCAATGAGGCACAGCCTCTGACCAACGAGGAAAAGACTGCCCTTGCAGAAGCTATGCGGATCTACCGCGAGAGCGCGCCTATCAAGCAGAGTGAACTTGAGAAATTCAAGGGACTTCTGTATCATGGCGTTCCTGTCAGTGCGATCCTGCAGGCATGGAGCATCTGCCAGATTCAGCCGGACCCCGGCTTCTCCGACGATAACAACTATCTTGTAATCCGGCAAATTAAACGATGCGCCCTCCGTCAGATTATTCGGCGTGGCTTTGGAGCGTAGCAGAGGTACCAGGCAAATTGTCTGATATTGAAACG
>OMVU01000132.1 GCA_900314565.1 uncultured Eubacteriales bacterium | reverse complement strand
ACGTCCACGGTACGCATCACAGCACTTTTCTGGTATCTGGTGATGGTGTTGTAGATGATGGGCCACTCTAACCCCTTCGAACTGTGCGCCGTCACAAGCGCGACGCCCGGATAGGAATCCGTGCGCCGGTACTCTACCCCGTCACCGTACAGTGAGAAGTCACGGCAGTAGTCTATGATCTCCTCGTAGTCCTTCGCATCGAGTCCTTCCCTGAAGTGCCCGACCGCCTCGTCATCGAGCGAGATCTCATCGATGTACGAGAGGAACAGTGACTTCTGGTCACCGGCGCTGCGGATCATCTCCGCACGTTCAACGATCTGCCGTACGGCATCCTCCACCTCTGCAGGATCCTTGTCCATCAGCATTCCCGCACACAGGGCGTTTGCAGCCGTCAGCGCGTCCTTCGTGTTCGACGTATCGCGTACGACGCGTGCAAACGCAAGGACAGCACGGATCCGGCTGTTTTCCATCAGGGGTTCCGGTGCGCCGAACATGGAAGGGATCCCCTCCTTTGTCAGCGCATCAGCGATCTTCTGGAGCTCGCCCTTCGTGTAGGCAAGTACCGCTATGTCCTCCGGTTTTGTCCCGCCGGCCAGATGGTTTGCGATACCCTGCACAATGTACCTGATCTCGTCTTTTGAGGCATAAAAGCCGTTGACGATCACAGGTGCGCCGCCCGGGCGTGCCGCCACGAGATCCTTCTCGACCTTGTCCTGGTTGGGGGCGATGATATCAGAAGCGAACTCGCAGATCTGCGGGGTGGACCTGTAGTTACGGTCAAGGATGATGTCCTAGACGGCCTGGAAGTCGTCTCCGACTACCATCAGCGACTTGAACGTCGGCAGGGTCCTGAGGAGCTTTAAGAGTTCGACCTGACCCTGAGAAGTGTCCTGGTATTCATCCACGATGATATGCTCAAAGCGGAAGTGTTCCTTCAGATACTCCGGGTCCTTTTCGAACATCCTGAACGCGAGAATCTCCTGGTCATCGAAGTCGATCAGGCCTTTTTCCAGCATCAGTTTCTCATACTCGTCATAGAGTTCAACGAGCTTTTCGAGTGCTGTCTGGCTGATCTCCTCCTGTGAGGCCGCCCTGCGGGCATCGGACATGTCAACGGATCCTTTCGCAGCCCTGCTCATCTTGCAGGCCCTGAAAACATCCGCGGCGATCCGAAGCGCGCCGCGCGTTCCCCATCCTGTAGAATTGGAGAAGTTCATGAATGCCCTTCCTGACCACTCCAGGATCGGTTTCTTGCCCAGCAGGTCCGCAATGATCGCGAACTGCTCTACATCGTCGATCACCTTCGGGATGCGCTGGAACCCCAGCTCCTGCCAGCAGTCCTTCACGATCTCATATTCAAACGCATTGAACGTAGAGACCGTAAGGTTGGGCAGTTCCCTGCCGGCTTTCATTTCGATCCTCCTTTTCATCTCTCCGGCACCGGCTTTCGTAAAAGTGACCATCAGAATGGCTTCTGGCGCCGTCCCTTCCCGAAGGAGCCTCGCAACCCGTTCGGTCACAACTGCGGTCTTGCCGCTTCCGGCCCCGGCGATGATTCTGGCAATGCCGTCATTGAAGCCGATGGCCTTCTGCTGCTGCGCGGAGAACTCCATCTTCGCGTTCCCTGCTTTTTCTTCAGGAGCCGCGGAGACGGCCAGCCGGACGGGCGGGAGCGTGTATCTGCAGATGTCGTACTTGTCACAGTACTCACAGGTGCTCCCCTCCTGGTCTTCAGGTGCTATCCCGCTGTCGTTCTTTGTGATCAGGGGGAGCATCTTCCTGTCCAGTTCGTTCTCTGCGCCGTCATACAGATCTGTGATCTGTATGATGTTGTCACCGCTCCCGAAAAAGTTCTGTTCGCACTGGTTCCAGTACGAGGTGTCAGAGCTCTTTCTCAGAAAATAGAAAGAGCTGGTGATGTTTGTAAACCCGAGCTCCCTTCCATACAGCTGCAACGCATACAGCTGCATGTCCCTCTGGAATGCGTTCCCGCGGCCGGTCTGTGTCATCGAAGGTTTCCCGACCTTGAAGATGACCAGTTCGACCTGATCGCCGCACTCAAAGGCTACGTCACAGTGAACATCATAAGCCCTGTCTCCGATCCTGACCGGAAGGGATTTTGGAAATGACGGTTTCCTGCTTTCACCCTTAAGGTAGCGCATCACCCTGCGGTGATCCCAGAGGAGCTGCTGCTGCATCTGCTGGTAGTTCTTGAACCCGCATTCAGGGAACCTCCCCTGCATATACTGCATCACTTCCTTCGGGTCACGGACGTTGTAGATGAGCGCGTAACGAATCGTGTCCTTTACGATGATCGTCCGGAAATAGTTCTCCGGCTGTGCCCCTTCTCTGGGTACAAAACTGAACTCCCGTGATCTCCGGCATGCAGAAGCCTCCGTGAGCTTTGACATATTCTCCATGTGTTTCCTCCTTTTTTTTGATTGAGTCTTCAGACTCCGTTTCTTCTTGCTTCACCATTGAATTAGAAGAATTCTTTTTTTATAAGGAAACATCCCCGCAAAACAAAAAAACAGTAGCGACGGGAGATCCCAACGCTACTGTCTATTGCTTCAAGATTATTGATATTGTGCTTTTTTAAACCAAGTGTTGCAATCCCGACTGCGAAAATACAGATAAACAGGATTGGCGAAGATCCTCTTTTATTCGCCGTGATGGTGACGGCATCCTTCGTCTCCCTCTTGATGGCCACAGTCGAGCCCTTTGCCATGGTGGTGTCCACACTCATGTCCTTCACCGTGATGGCGGTGGCAGCCTTCATCACCATGATATCCATGATGATGGCCCTCGCCATGATGATGCCCATGGTGATCGCACCTGGCGTCCGGATCATACTCCAGAGTCCCTTCAGCAAGAGCTTTTGCGGCCGAATCCGCAGCCCCCTGAACCCCCGCATAAAGCCTGATACCCAAATCTGCAAGCGCCATCTGTGCACCCCTGCCAATGCCGCCGCAGATCAGCGCATCAGCTTTCACTGCCTGCAGAAAACCAGCGAGAGCGCCATGCCCATTTCCGTCCGTGTCAATAATCTGTTCATTTACAATCCTTCCATCTTCTATATCATATAGCTTAAATTGTCCGGTATGGCCGAAATGCTGAAAAATCTCTCCGTTTTCGTATGTGACCGCAATCCTCATGGTATTCGCTCCTTTCTCGATAATTTCCTGATGTATCTCAACCGGCTCATATTTACAATGCCCGCCTGTGATCAGCAGCCTTTTCCCGTTTACAAGGGCATCAGCGATCTTTTTCCTTGCACTTTCATAAATGGCGGTTACAGTAGTCCGGGCAATATTCATCCTGGCTGCACAGGCTTCCTGGGTAAGGCCTTCGTCATCCAAAAGCCTCAACGCCTCAAACTCGTCAACGGACATCAGTACATTTTCCGTGGCTGTGATATCATCAGGCGAAAAGCTTCGATAGACTGGAAGCTGCTCTATTCTGCGGCATCTGAATGGTCTTGGCATAGCCTCTCCTTTCTGACATATGTCAATTATTATAATAGTTCAATTAATGGCATATGTCAATAACTTATGATTGCCACACAAATAAAAGCCTGAAAAACCGAAAAGCACAACAATTCTGTGCAATAACTCCAAACGAAAAATCCCCAGCCCGCGAAGACTGAGGATTCTTTTGATCAATTATTATGCAGCGGCCGGCAGTCCGATCGCATTAAGGGCTTCTTCGTCCTTCGCGATGAAAATCAGGCCCACAAGAGCTAACGCTGCTTCTTCATAGAACACGATCTCATCCATCCGGTAACCCGAGTATTCTGCCCTGGCATCCAGACAGCCATAACCGCCTTCGAGCACCAGCTTTCTGTATTGACCGCTCTTGCCGTCGGGATACAGAGGCTTCCCGTAGGCTGCTCTGTAGATCCCGATCACGCCGACCGGCTGGTCGCCGTATGCCCAGATCGAGCCTTCCAGCGATGTATACCCCAGCGACTTTACAAGGTCACGCGCGGTGTAGACGCCGATGTCGTAGGCTTTCCCATGGATCGGAGCGTCCGGGTAGAGGAGCGGTCCCTTCATGATAAGCGACTTCCAGTTCGGAGTGGAGCTTCCATGGATGAAATGATCAAATTTTGTGATGCCCTTTTCCGAAGCATACTTATCGGTCCGCTCCATAAAATCAGGCGCATCTACATTGACGACCCTGTACGCCAGGTCGGAAGGCGCACGGAATTTCTCAAGCCACCCCGCCGTCTCTTCTCCGGTTGCCATTCGCATCCCGATGTTGCCGAAAGGGGAAGTCTTCTTTTTCTCCTTCCCCTTTTCCGTCTTTAGAGGAAGCACTGCTTCCATCGAGCAGATGATGCTCTCCCACTGGTCGACTGCTCTTTCGATCTCCTTCATTTCCGTATCCGGATCAGATTCCTTTACCAAAAATGATGAGACTGTCTTTTTCTTCTTACCGTCCTTGAAAGAAGCGTTCGTGATGGCAAGAAGCTTTACAATCACTTCGTTGGCCTCTTTCGCCCTGACACAGTACCTGAACTTTTTCCATTCCCGCCAGGCAGAAGCCACCTGCTTATGGTTAAACGGGAGCCTGCTGGAGACGAAATCAATATTGAGCTGCGCCAAGCAATTCTTCGATTCCTTCTCCAGAAACTCGTTGATCCTTAGGACCAACTCATCTTCATCGGATACCGGTGCTTCATCCGGCCCGAAGAGGGCTTCCAGTTTTCGGACCTCCTCGTCCTCATCATAGATGTCATCAGTGTAGTCCGTGTAGCCATTACCCAAAAGCTGGTAATACTTTGGCCAGTACATCCAGCTCGGCATCGGGCTCTTCAGGACGAACGCTCCCTCGACCATGTCCGCGCCGGCATTTGTCCCACCGGTCTGCCCGAACCTCGCTCCAACGTCCAACGTCCTCGGCCCCATGTTATTGGGAACAAGGTCGTAGAACTGATGCGCGCCTGTTGCCGGATCGATCTTACGGAGCTTTTTCACCCCGTAGCAGGACCTCTTCAGCCGGATCTTGTTGTCGCCTGATCTTACGGACCCGTTCTCAAGGATTAGTTGCGCAGCTTCCCTGTCATCAACGACAACCGTCACTGTACCGGACTTATTGTCTCCGGCAAGCTTTCCCGCGATCTCACCGACAGGCTTCCAGAGGTCTTCCTCCCTGTCTCCTGAAAGGGCCATCTGCGTGCTCCCACCGTCCCAAAACACGGTCACTTTCGCCTTTTTCTCCACTTTGTTATCCACTTTTCCCTCCTTTTTCTGGTGATAACTCCATGTCGTCTTGTTTCAATACGTATATAGCGGAAGTCTTTTTTTATAAGAAAAG
>OMVU01000071.1 GCA_900314565.1 uncultured Eubacteriales bacterium | reverse complement strand
ACTATATGGAATTCATGAACTGTATTCAGTTGTCAAAGGGCAGAATTAATAGTTGCTTGTAATTGGTGTCATCGCCAATACTTTTGGCGACCATATCATTCTATAATTAAAAACAAAATAAGTCAAATCATAATCATCCACCCGGAATTGAACGCCGCGATGTTCGTGATTTACCCGGGAACGTTTCGGCGTTCCCGAAGCAACGAGCATTGCACGATGATGGATAAAATAAAAAATCACTGTGATTTTTTATAATCCTCTTTAATTCCAAAAACGGATCCGATTCAGAGAATAGAACATCAAAAGTCTTTCCGTGCTCTGAACGCCATATCATCTTCATGCAGATACTCCCGGCACGACTTTCGCGTTGTCAAGGCTCCCTTCAAGCTGCCATTTGCAATTCCCCATGCATAAGGATATAATAAGAAGCGCACTTTCACCGTGAAAGTAAAATGAGATCCACAGGACTGCTCTCGTCTTTTTTTGTTTGTGCGGTCAGATCTCATTTGCAGACTGATTTTTACTTTCACCGTGAAAGTACAAGGCAAATTCTGACAGATGACATTATCAGGAATTTGACAGGCAATCCGGAACACCTCGACGTTCTTCCCACGACGTTCGCAGGGCCATGGTACATGCAGCTGCGCTCGTATCTCAATACGGCCTTAAGTTAACGGGATCGTGCGGGAAAAGCAGAAAGAATCTTTACCCAACCGGAAACGCACTTTCACCGTGAAAGTGAAACACGAAAAGGGGGTTTTTATGTACAGACATCCACGCAAAATTGCTTTTGCCGCCCGCAAAGGCGGCGGCGGCAAATCCACCAGCGCCATCAGTTTCGCCGGCGAAATGGCCATGCTTGGCTCCAAAGTCCTGATCATGATCTTCGATCAGCAGGACGATCTCGCTGACTCTTACCTGATCGACACTGATTATGATCCGGAAAATTATCGTTCGCTCGCTTCCGTTCTAAAAGGAGAGATCTCCGTACGTGAAGCCATCTACACGACCGTTCCTTTTCAGCGAAAAGGGCGTGCAGCTGATCTTAAATCAAAATTCGGGTCAGCAGAGCGTGATTACACCATCGACATCATGCCTGCCGGTTATGACATTCCGACTGTTGCACTCGAACTCAGCGAGGAAGAAAATCTGATCGCCAGGATCATGAAAGAGGTTGAAAACAACTATGATTATATCATCATGGATCTTCCTCCTTCGGACGCCAACGAATCCATGCTCGCCCTTGAATATGCCAACTATGTTATTGTTCCCGCCGGAGAAACAGCTTCTTTCAAATCTGTAAATATGATGGTCAATACGGTCAACGATTTCACAGTGAACGGTTATGACCTTGACCTCCTGGGAATTATCATTAATCGATACAGCAAGAACCGCGTCGTACGCCGTGAAAATGAAAACACATTCCGAGACGTTCTCGGACCGCTCATTTTCAGTCAGACGATCCGCGACTCGACCGATATTGAGAAGGCAAACGCATACGGTCTGCCTCTCAGTGCTTATCCCAAATGCGATGTCGGCATGGACTGGACCCGGCTTTCCAGAGAGATCGTGAAGAGAATCGACGAAAAAGAGAAATAAGAACCGATTCCTTCCCCTCAGCGGCACCGGATTCTGACAATCGGGTCATCAATCTTAATCAATGACGAAGCATTCCTCAGGCGAAAGTCTGTTATGAGGACCGCACCGCGGGGATGCTCGTAGGATTCGGATCGGCTGAGATCAGCTGACCTGAATCCTTCGCCGGGTCCTGCAAACGAGACCCGGATTTTCAGGAGGAGACCATATGGCATTAAAACGAAAAATCGGCGAGACTCAGGCTTCAAGAATGGCCAGGCAAAGGCTTGAAGATACAAAACAAAAAATTACTTCTGAGACTGTTTTAAAAATCCCGGTCGAAAAACTCGTTGAGAACAAATTTAACTCTGAAATTCCCGTCGAAGACCTGAACGAGCTGGCGGAGTCCATCCGTGAGGTCGGGCTCATGAATCCGGTCCTCGTCTACGCAAGGGAAGACGGATCCTATGAAATCATTTCAGGGCACAGAAGAGTGCGGGCGATGCGGGATATTCTCAATCTGTCAGAGATTCCCTGTATAAAGAAGAAATACCCTCCGGATGTGAGGACACGGTTCCGGGAACATGCTGACGCCAATGTCCAGACACGCAAAAATGATGTCCGTTTCTGGCAGGCTGAAATCAGGATTGCACGGGATATACTGCATGACGAAGGTTTTTCCGGTACTAAGGACGAGGAAGTCGCTGAAATCTCTTCCATGCTTGGAAAAGGCGCTTCCAAAATGCAGATCTATCGCTACGACGGTCTGAAAAAGCTCAGCGAAGAGGTCCTCGCGCTCGACCGCTACGGTCTTTCCCCGAATACACTATACAATGCGGTAGGCCTGGACAGTCAGGAACAGAGACTTCTGGCAGAAAAAGTGTCAGCCTTAATGGATGCTGCGGAAGATCCTTCCATGTCAAGAGCAGAGTTCAACACAGTCGTTCACAGCATAAAGGAACTGCGGAAAGGAAAAAGTCAGGATCTGACAAAAAAGGAAAAGGCAGATGAGACCAGAACGCCATACGAATCTCAGCTCATCAAATCCTCCGAAACATTCCTGAAGCGGCTCATGAAGGCAAGATCCGAAGAAGAAAAAAAGGCAGCCTTACAGGAACTCCGTTCTCTGAGGATCAGACTTGATGAGGCAGAGAAGAAGCTCACAGGCGGGCAGTGACAGAACATATGTTTTTATATCTGTGAAGGCTACTCTGCGATGACAGGAAAGAGCAGAAGAGAAAGAAAAAGAATAGATAAGGAATCCGGGCCGCAGTGGAGCTTACTCCGCCGATCCGGATTTTTTCATGCCCTTATTCATTTTTACTATCACGGTGATAGTAACTTGACGCATAAAAATGTAAGCCCTATTATAATATCAGAACTTATATGAATTTGCCGTTTTGTTCCCGTAAGGGGCTCTGTCTGTTCAGTATCCTCAGCAAGGGTTTTCCGGAACAGCAATCATCCGGCAGGATCATCTTATACTCAATCTTATGGTAATCAACGTCTGACTTGAATAAGGGGAATATAAAATTGGGGAAAATAATCGTATTCATGAATGAGAAGGGAGGATTAGGCAAGACGAGCCTGGTCTTTAATGCCTGCCATGTCCTCTCGGGAAATAAAAAAAAGAAACGCGTCCTCGCGATCGATATGGATGCTCAGATGGCAAATCTGACCTATTTCACAGGGACTGAAAAGCGGGAAGATCTTCCGACTATGTATAACGTCCTTCTCCAGGGCGGAGATATTCATGATGCCATCGTGACAGTAAAAGAGAGGTTCGACCTGATTCCTGCCACCGTCAATGTGGCCAATATCAGCAGCTTCGCCAAGGTGTCCAGAATGCGTAAAGTCATGGATTCCATCCGTGATGAGTATGATTATATTATCATCGACGTGAGTCCATCGCCAAATCACTGTCACACACTTGCGCTTGCTGTCAGTGATTATATTCTTATTCCGGTCAATCCGGATGTCACCTCACTCAAGGCGAACGAAGGAATGATGGAGACGATCGAGGAAGTCCGTGATTCCAGCAATCCCCGGCTTAAGGTGCTCGGTATTCTTTTCAATAAAAATGAAAACCGAACGAACCTCGGCAGCAAGGTCAGAGCCCTGACGGAAAGATTTGCCGAGAATCTGGATACCATCGTCTTTGATACAAAGATCCGCCAGAATGTCGCGCTCAGCGAATGTGTGGCCGCCCATATGGGCATCACGGAGTATTCTCCCAGAAGCAACGGCGCAAAAGACATCTGCGCATTTGTAGATGAATTCGTAAGGAGGCTCGAGGACGATGGCAGGTAAAAAGAAGCTGGACCTGAGCGAATTCGAATCCCCGGCAAAAAAATCGGGTGAAAAAGCTCTGAAGCGCAGAATGATCGAAGATACCGCAAAGGCAGGAGCGGAGAAGGACAGGGTCCTCAACATTCCCTGTATATTAATTCATGAATCACCGCTCAATAAAGAGATTCCTCTCACAGATCTCGATGAACTGGCCGAATCGATCCGCCTGTACGGGCAGCTGACACCGGCCGGGGTCTACGAGAAGGAGGACGGCACATACGAGCTCTATGCCGGACATCGCCGGCTGCACGCAATTCGTGATATTCTGAAAGAGGAAACGATCGCCTGCGTTACAAAGCCGTATACGAACGATGCGGGCACGCGATTCGGAGAACATCTTGATTCAAACCTGCAGTCCAGAGAGAAGGATATCCCATTCTGGATGGCAGAAATCGAAAATGCACTTGATCTTATTCGAAGCGACGGGAAGAAGAGAAGCATCGATGCGGAGATGGACGAGATCTCTCTTATGTTCCGTAAACACGGCCTTAAAAAAGGCTTTTCAAAGGCCGGAATTTATCGCTATTACGGTCTGAGAAAACTTACTCCGGAGCTTCTTGATACATACCGTTACGGACTGGAAGCTCCGACACTCTATAAAGCAGTCAACCTGACAGAGGCTGAACAGAATACGCTTGCAATGCAGATCGACGAATATGTGAAGGCACATGCGGGAAGCTCAGAGGAAAACATAAAGTTTCCGACAAGGTTATTTCAAAGCACCGTCGACCGCCTTGTAGCCGCCAGAGAAGAACCTCAGGCAAGACCGGGCAGAAAGAGGCGCAGTTATGCTGAGCAGCTGAAGGATGTACAGACCTCCTATATTGCAAAACTTGGTGCCGCAAGAACGAATAACGAGAGAAGAGAAGCGGAGGAGTCGATCCGCCGTACAATTGCGGCACTTGAAGGACTGCTGAATACACTGAAGGATTAGGACCGCAGATCTGTGTCTTTCTTTCTTTTTCGTCAGAAATGATCTGCAGCCCAGTCGACAGCATGTGATGTCTGCTGAATTTTTCAGGTGATTTTCTGGTAACTGTATATGCGTATTTGAATACGTATATCAATATTCATAGAAATATCATTTTGATGAAACTGAGACAGATACCGTGTATACCTGAATGGCTGATCCCGCACAAAGCAGCAATTCGGATACTCATATATACTTGTACAGGTCATTTATAGAAGGAGAGAACAGAAGTATAAGAGAGACAATACATCTTTCTTTATGTACAATCATTCCATAAATAACAATATATACAATATTGGAAAATGCGAAGTCTGAAAACCCGCACAGCTGTCACAAAAAACGGGATTTCAGACTTCTTTTTTATTTCCTTCTGAGCAAAGATCTTTCCGGAGATAAGAAATCCACATTTGAAAATTGGAATTCACACGGGATCAGAAAAAGACACTTTCCGAAAACGGAAAACCTGTCTGCTGTGCATGAACTGCTTTCTCGGGAATCTGAATCTTTTCCACATGTGGATAAAAAAAGAAACTGCAAAGTCGGGATCTGATTAAGATCGGCAGATCCGGGGCTGAAAAAAAGAGGAAGTCCGGTAATTTCGGACACACGAAACACAGCCGAAATATTCCGACTGTGTCAAAGGAGCCTCAGACTGATCGTACGCTGATCCGAAACGAAACCGGACGCTTGAGATCGGGAAAGGTGAGAAATTCAAGGATTCAAAAATTGTAAAATAATCAGAATGTGATTTAACCGGCGTGAAGACTGTTCACCTCATCAGAGAAAGCTGCATTCGCTTTCGCGTAAGTGCGAATGAGAGCACCGACATTTTTTACGGCTCTGTCTGTCTCGATATATTCCCGCATTACCTGGCGGATCGCATGAAGGACATTCGGGACAGAGTAGCGCAGAGCAATCCCGGAAATATCCCGCATCTCTGCCTTGGTGAAGGAGAGGCGATGCGCCCTGGAGGCGTTCTTATTGAGCTCCTTCACCAGATCGAGGACAGCAGATTCGCAGTCTTTCCGAAGGAGCTCGGACGCTCCGGCCGGATCGAAATCAGCGCGGATCCGCATGCGGATCGTGTATCGGTCTGACTGCACGTCAAAGATCTTTCGGAAAGCGTCGCGGTCTGTCTCGGCGAGAATGTGCTTTCTTGTACAATAGCCGGGCAGTGCACGTGCGATCTCGGGGTAGGAGCGGGGGTTCTGCGCATCAGCGCGCTCCCGGCCATCGGCGAAGGAAAGGATGCTTCGCACTGCGAGACGCAGGGAGTTGATCGTGGACTGCCCGGCCAGGGCGAGAAATGTCTCCCTTGTAAGAAGTAAGTAGCCGCGGCCGCCTTCTTTGGCGGTGCGGAAATAGTCTCTGAAGTCTGAAAGAAATACAGAGTAATGGCAGGGAATGTTCTCGAGCTTTCTAACGGCGATGTAGCCCGAAGAAGCGAGAGCATTCAGAGAATTGCGGACTGTACGGGGGCAGCAATGAAGAAATTCAGCGGCCTCCTGTACGTTTACCATGCGGATGAAACCGTTTTCGTCGGGAGAAAGGAAATGAAGATATACGAAAACAAGGATAGCGTTTCTCGATAACGTCATCCTCTCACCATAACGTGCTTTCTCATTCACGTATATCTTTTTCATTTCTTTGTGGTATACTTTGTTCGGGCAGTTTGCACAGAGATCAGATCCGGCGTGAAGGCAGTCATAGCAGCCGCTTGCGCCGGGGTCGAATACAGCGACTTCCCGGAACTTTATGAAATTGTCGGAAAGCCGAATGGCGCTGCGAAGCACAGCCTGTCCGACCGGCGCTGTCAATGTAAGCAAAATGAACTCCCCCTTATTATCGGTATAGATATACCGCTCTCCCTTAGACACATTTTATGGAATATGCGTAAAAACGTAAAGTCGACCAAACGCGTTTCGCTTTTGAGAATCTGTTGCATTTTACGCAGGATCAGGTGCTATTTTAATTTTTTTACGCAAAAACGCGTCCAATTTCAGAGAAATTACGCAGAAAACAGCGCCAAAATCATTTTAAAAATCAAGAAATCCCAAAAAATCGCATAAATACGTATATTACAGCGCCAAAATTTCAGATTTACGCATACTCAGGTGCCAAAATTCAGGATTTACGCAAAAAAGAGAGCCAAAAATAATTTCGAGATGGAAACATGCCCCTGAAGTACGCCGGATTACGCAGATAATGGTGCTAAAATATTAAAAATACGCAGTAATCGGTGCCAAAATCAAGGATATTTTGGATTTTTTGAAGAAAAAAGGGTCAGAGACCTTCCGAAAAGGAAAGTCAAAAATTACGCAGAAAGAGGTGCCAAAAGCATTCGGAATAGAAATTACGCAGAAAACGGTGCCAAAATTCATGCTTCAAAAATTACGCAGAAAATGGTGCCATTTTACCGGTCCCGGCTCATCTGCATACATCCGAAAACAGCAGGACAAATGCCATAGCAGGCTTTTCATCGAGTTCTGATTTGAAAAATTACGCAGAAAGAGGTGCCATTTTAAGTAGAATATGATTTTTCTTTCGAAATAAAGGGCGTGATTGCAGTCTGCCGGATCAGATTTCTTCTGGATATCATGGAAATTACGCAGAAAACGGTGCCAAAATTAAAAGCTGCAGTCAAAACACATGGAAATGAGAGTCGGATCGGTGCATTCACCAGGAGCGGATATAGAATAAGGGATGAAAATTACGCAGAAAGCGGTGCCAAAATCTCAGATGAACCCCAAATTACGCGGAAAGCGGTGCCAAAATCATGAGCCATGTTGAAGATTACGCAGGAATCGGTGCCAAAAGCAGTTATAGGAATTGATTTTACGCAGAAAATGGTGCCAAAAATATATAATACTTTGTAATTTCCATGATTTTACGCAAAAAAGGGTGCCAAAATAGTTGGGACAATTGAATTTACGCATACTTGGGTGCCAAAATTAACGAAAAAATGGCTCGACACCGTTTTTTGCGGTGTTCGCAAAACTCCGGCATTTCGTGTAAAATATAACGCACGGAGGAAGTATTATGTCCAGAAAGATAGTACCTTATCCGGTAGCACTGCTCACTGTTCTCGTTGAGGGGATCGACGAGAGGATCGAGCAGTTCTACGAGGACCGGAAAGGACAAAAGTATTTTACGGAATCATTTTATGATGCGGCAGTCGGAGTTTGGGTCGACACCCTGCAGGGCCGGGTAGACGGGGCTGATATCCGCCGGATCATGACAGCGACGATAAAGCAGGCGCGCAGGAAAAAGCAGAGATGGTACGAGTCTCTGAAACTCAATGTGGAACAGATCCCGATCGGTGAGAAAGGACATCCTTTTTCTTATATCGCCGAATCCAGGCGGATGCTGACGGCCAGACAGTGGGAGCAGCTGTATGGCAAAAATACAGTCAGCGCAATCGTGAAGCAGAAGGTGCATGAGGCGGAGGAGTGGGCCAGAAATCCGGATTCGCTTTTCATTGATTACCCCGCACTGCCTTCTCTTACGCCGAAAAAGGTATCGGGTGCCTTCGAGACGGATGTTCTCATTTCCATGTTCAGAACAGCAAAGGAAAAATACGATCTGAAAATCGAGGAGTTCACGCAGGCCTATATTGATGAGATGGGTGAAGGAGCATATTTCTCGGGGACGAGAAGGACGTACGAGATCCCGGAAAACGGAGGCCCGTTCACGGAAGAGATCCCGATGTCTGAGGACGGAAGCAAAAAGCTGATGGTAACGATCTCAGAGGAGGCCTTCGGAGACAAAAATGCCATGACGATGTTCGACGTCAAGGACCTGAGTCTTCTTATGTATATTACGAGGCGTGCGGCGAATACCATGGAGTCCACATCGGTGTCTATTCCGCTCAGCGAACTTGCGAGAGTGATCTCGAACAGCGGGAAGGTCACGAATCCTTCGCAGAAGTATTATACGGAAGCTGAGCAGAGGCTGTTCCGAGTGACTGAGACGACATTTAAGAAGATCGATGAGAAGACCGGGCGTCAGACAGCTGCGATCAATTTCCTCGGCAGTGCGATTCGTAAGGAGCACGGCGGAGTGGCATACATGGACATTACTCTGGGACCGGTCATTTCAGACGCGATCCTGAATGATAAGATCCGGAGAACTCCTGCAATTGATTATGAGCGCGTGACATCCAGGACCGGAAAGATCATGCTCATGGCGCTGCAGAGAGAACGCATCAAGGCATTCGGACGGTATCTGAGAGGTGCGGGGCAGTGCGTGACGATCTTCACATATTCTGATTTCCTCTCCATGGTCAATTTCGGGACCAAGGTCAAGCACCGGAACTGGAAGCTGATCAAGGAGACGCTGATCAATGACTTTAAGGAGAATGATCTTTATATAGAAGATGTCGTGTTTGACAATGTCATGACCACGGCGACAGTTTACTGGCTTCTCCTCAGTGAGCACGAACAGCAGGATCTTGCGTATTATGGGTATGGTGAGGTCATTGACGAGCAGAAGGTCTGAAAAAAGTTTTTATTGTTTTTCTTGCATCTAGGCAAAGAGTGTAGTATACCATACGAGAGAAGATTTTTGTCTTCTGTATAAATTCGTAAAATTGGAAACCTATTGTTCGGAGAAGCCTGGCCTGTAAGAAGCTGCAAAGCGGCTCTCATAACGGGATCGGCATCCGTCAATCAGGTTGGATGTAAATGAAATTCATTGAGGAGGATTTTTATTATGGAAATTACAAAAAAGGATGTCGTTAATCTTGTAAAAGCAAAGACAGACCTCAGCGTGAAGACGACCAGCGAAGTTGTAGACGCGCTTCTTGAGGTGATCACTGAAGCTCTTGCGGATGGTGATTCAGTTCGTTTCACCGGATTCGGAACATTCTCCGTTACTGAGAGAGCTGCCCGTACAGGTAAGAATCCGAGAACTGGCGAAGTGATCGAGATTGCGGCATCTAAGTCCGTTTCCTTCAAAGCAGGCAAGTCTTTAAAGGATAAAGTGAACGGATAAACAGAATATCAAAGGTATTTCCCCGCTTTCTGCAGGTGCATTGAAAGCGGGGATTTTTTCTGTTCTTCATTGTGAAATCCCAGTGACTGTCGTCGTGAGATACGCACGCAGAGAGACATTCGTGTTCATAAATTGTCCGCAATTTGCGGACTTTTTTTATTTTTAAACGTATTGACGAAACTCAATTCGGATTGGTTGAAGTCGTCTTGCGAACCACTCCTATTGGTGTTACAGTTTTTATGATATTGCTGTTTACAGTGAAAATGTGTCCTCACACATTTTTCCGGTCGGTCTCAGCAGATGCAAATCACCTCGTGACCCTTCACGTTCAGGGACACCGGAAGTTCCATAGAACAGGCAGTATCAAAATTTCAAGTCTCGCGAGCGAGACTTGAAAAGCACTGACGCGGAATTCCCGTGACGTAAGTCTATGGTGAGTAAGCAACGTGAACTTGCCTTTTGTATGTGGGACGAAAATAAGCGTCAGGCTCTGAAGCCTTGGGCGGAACGCAGCAGCGCAGTGAGAAAGTTGCTTCTCACCATGCGCAGCGCGGCAGGAACAACGCCGGGGCCCTCTTGATTTATGAGAATTGAAGGGGCAATTCTCATATTATAGATAGCGTCTGTATTACCATGGAAGGGTAATTGATGAGTATAAATAACAATAGAATAGATGAGTCTGTTCCACAGATGGTGGACGTCGATATATATCTTGCATTGTTAGAGGAGCAGTGCAATAACAGGTATGACGCGTACAGGATAATTTTGGAGAAGCAGAAGGAGAAGACGATCGGCGACAGTGTCAGGAAGGGAAAACGGGTGGTGGAAGGCATCCGTACACAGATCAGGAATGCAAGCAGAGAGCTGACGGAAACACCGTCTTATCGGCTGCTGCGAAGGAATACCCTGGTTAAGAATATCAGAACCCTGAGAGCTTCGCTCAGAAACGCTGAGAAGGAGCAGGGGCTGGAAAATCGGATAATTGAGTCAAGGATCACGAGAGCTACACTTAATTCTCTGCAGACATACAGAGAATCACTGGAGCTTTATTTTAAGGACTGCAAAAACAGCCTGGGAACACATAAATCGGTCCCTCAGGAAAAGCTTGACCGTGATATTCGATACATTCCGGAAATCCCGAATCGTGATATCCTCTGATGCGTCAACAGGCGGTTCATGCAAAGGAGATTGGATCTGCATGGACCGGGAGTACAGCAATCCTCATGAAAACACGGAAACAGTCATGCTGATGAATACTGCATGACCGAAGGGAAGCCTGCACCGGCGAATGGAAATACTGTGCATCGGTTTCGCTTAAAAAACAGGGAGAAAAACAGCGGCAGAAGACCCGGGAGGGCTGCCGCTGGTTGTGATGGAAATAAGCAGGACTTCCGGGCGTTTTTGACAGACGAACAGTATGAAATAGCTGCTCTTAAGAAAGGGGATCGACCATGAAAAAACGGGAACTGCAGGCGGGGATAATTGCTGGAATGCTATGGCTCTGGTGGATGATTATTATGCTGAACCCCCAGATGCTGCGATTTTGCGTGCAGAACATAGATATGATGATAACGCCGCTCAGGCTGGAGCTGATCGGCCCGCCTGCAGCGACAGTTATTCTGGTCCTGGGACTTTTGATGAACCGGAAGACAATTGTAGGTTTAGGCTGTCTTGCGATAATCGGATTTGATGTCGTATGGCTTTTCCGAACAAAACCATTTGCATTGGTATTTACCGGAACTCGCGGTCTGCTGACGATCTCGCACCTGGCAGAAGCGTTGGCTTTTTTGATGCTGCTTCTTCTGCTCGTCAGACAGGAGAAACCCGGAGTCAGAATACTGGCCGCGTCAATCCTGGCAGCGGCCGGACAGATCCCACCTGCAATGGGAGCTCGCTCTCCCAGAGTACTTGGGAATTACGAATTATTCGTTCCCGGATTGATCATGTATTTGCTGGCTGTTACAGCGACCGGTATGTATTGTGCCGGGTTAAGACCGGAAATGCTGAATGGCTTTTTCGGTAAGAACAGAGGCGCTGATGGTCTCGGGAGTAAATACGGGAGCAGTGCGAACAGCCGCCGCGGAGGTGCATCCGGGGAGAAAGATATCCCGAAAATACCGGAAACGATGTCCGAAGAGAAAAAGGAACGGATCAGGAACCTGAAAGCACTGCGGGACAACGGACTCATGTCCAGGGAAGAGTACAACGAGATGGTCGAAAAAATCAAGAGGTCGTGAGGGGACCGGTGACTGGCTGAAATTTTCAGCTGGTCACCGGCCCTCTTTTTTCCCAATGCGGGAAGATCTTCGATTTTACAGGCAGCAGGTAAAACATTATCGCGCTCGTTTCAGTGGCGGGTTTCAATCCTCCGCTGAGTTGACTTGCTGATCTTAAGACTGTTCTTCTGCAAGAATCTTTTCCAGTATAGGAAAAACTTCCCCGCGATCCTCGTAGGGGTGAATCTTAAAGTAAGAATCCCCCGCCAGCATGGCAGAGAGGCTTACTTCATTTGCCCGGTAAAGAATATGGCATGACTTTTTCTGATGTTCTGCGTAGGCCAGTTCGTACCCGACTCCCAGAGACGGACAGGTGCACTCCGCGATCAGAAAATCGCAGGCACGGATCCATGCGGTATCCTGTTCGTAGATATCGAAGTCCGTCACATCTTTTTCAAGCTCAAACACATCTTTCTTTCCCACGTGCTCAGTGAGGACATCTGCTGTTTCTTTAATATATTCAATCATTTCTCTGTACAGGTCAGCGTCGGCACGTCCTCCGCGGATGGATCCTGCAAAGTATACTTTTTTACGTTCAGACATAATTTCCTCCTCTATGATTTTCTTGATCAGATATCAGCCACTGAAAATCTGCGAAGTCTCCGTCCTCATCTGTTCCCGGAGTCAGCTTCCGGAAAATTGAATTACCGGGAAGCTTTTCCCGAATATCCGAAGTCGACGAATCACAGCCGTTCTCTGCCACGGGGAAGGGCCTTGGATCAGTACTGTCACATGAAGACAAGCAGAATGCCGGCCAGGATCGTAACGGCGCCTCCGATGATTCCCGTGATACCCTGCGGGCTGTCTGCTTTTCTTTCATTTCTATGCAGAAGACTTCCGGCCAGGCTGAAAAGAAAAGTTAAAAATGCTGTGATCCCGGCAGCCAGAACGACGAACAGGAAGCCGGACGTGATCCCGATGTCCTTCAGAACGGTCATGAGAGAAATATTGACCTCTGCCAGAAGGGAGAGAAGACCGACTCCGAACATATCGGACGAGGAAGCAAAAGCCTGCATAAAGAGAAGGAGCAGGGGAACGTCCTCGTTCTTCTTATCGGATTCGGGATCCGGTGATGATCTCCCGGAGTATTCTATATACCCGAAGATGATCTTTTTCCCGCCTGTGACTGTGAAGAAGAGCAGGACCGCGAGCGGGACAAGAAGATCGATAAAGGATGCCGGTATAAGAATATCCAGAATATGGAGTCCCCGGAAGAAAAATCTGAAGAGCACTGAGCAGATGACCGGAATGATAAATGTAAAAAATGAAAAGCAGAACGACATCAAAAAACGCCTGGCCGCGGATAATCTGTAATCCCCTGCAGTTTCCTGTGCAATTTCAAACGCATCAAGTGACAGTGCGACAGGGAGAATGCAGAGGATCAATATTAAAAGAATCATAATAAGCCTCCTGTCTTTTTTAATTATATATGAAATGACGCGGTGTGACTAAGGTTTTCCGGAAGAGATTTTCAGGAATACCTCGGCGTTCCTGCCGCGACATGCGCTGCGCGTGAGTGCCTTACACTTCCAGCTGCAGAATTCCTGTACCAGGGAAGACAGAAAATTCAGTCGGAGCCCGAACCGTTCAGCCCGATCATGAACCGTGTCGGAATGTTATGCATAAGTATTTGAATGTATTTTTTATATATTTCAAAAAAATCAAAAATTTTGAAAAAAGTACTTGCATTAAGACAATAACTCTGTTAGGATATCATCTGCACCGCAAAAGCGAAATAAAAGCTTTAAAAGAAAATTAAAAAAGTGCTTGACATGTTAAGCACAAGTTGATATTCTATTAAAGCTGTCGCAAAGAACGGCGGCAAAGAGCACATTGATAACTGAACAGCGAAACACATTATACTCGAAAATTCTTTACATT
>OMVU01000069.1 GCA_900314565.1 uncultured Eubacteriales bacterium | reverse complement strand
ATCATACACTTTAATGGTGGAATAACTGATATTCAGTATCTCCATGATTTCTCCGGTCTTATAGACCGGCTTGGTAAAATCACTGCTCTTGTACATACACAGAAACCGCCTTACTTTCAAAGTACACATTTACACATATATAATAGAACAAATGTTCACCTGTGTAAATAAAAATGGTATGTAATAGTATATTTCTACACTACTATATACCGTTCTATGTTACTGTAAAATAACCCCTGACTGCTCCAACAGGCGTTCCTGACGCGCCGCGCAGAGTGCGAAACACCTTCCTCTCTTTACGGCGGTTCGAAAAGCGTTCTCACGCGGCGGCTTCCTCTGCGCACGGCTCGGGAATACATTCAATTGTAAGAACACTCACATTATAAGCATCCATAAATTCATCGACGTCGAGCGGTGTGCTGATCGGGCAGACCGCTCTGAATATTCCGCTTCTCCTGTCTCTGAAGCCGGCTGACCATCCCCGCCCGCTGATCAAAAGTACCGCTCTCAACTGTTCCCTGTTAAATGACATAATGATTACCTCCCCTTAATAATTCATACTCCATAAGTAAATGCAGCCGTCAGTCCTCCATATAATCCCGGTAGTCTTCTTCCGAGGCAAATAACATATATCTGCCTTCGACCAGTCCCATATATCCGCTTTCTGTTGAATATCCTTTCATGAAGATACCTCCTCTCTTCAAACACTTTGTCTTTGATGGTTAAGTTTTATGCTTTGATGTTTCCTTTGATGTCTATATCATAAATAAGCCGCTGTCCGCACAGACGGACAACGGCTCATTTTTTCGAACATTTGTGTGCAGTACAGGCAGAACTGCCTCCGTGTTCCCGATCATGACTCCATGCCGGATCTTAAGACCCGTATGTTAAGCAAACATCAAACTAATCTTAACAATAACGAAAAGTATTTCCGTTGCTTTTATGATATACTGATTTTACTATGCATCCGTTTCACGGACACGAAAGGAAAACCTATGGGGCTCAATTCATTTCTATTCGTCCTTTTTGTTGTCATATCGCTTTTTATATATTATGTCATTCCCAAAAAGCTCCAGTGGATCTGGCTGCTCGTCATAAGCTACGTGTATTATATTACGAACAGCCGCGGGCTCGTCGTCTTCATCGCCTCAACGACCCTGACGACCTGGTACGCCGGACTTACGCTCGAAAAGACGGAAGAGAACAAAAAGCGGCGGCTGATCGTCGCTCTGACGCTGCTCTTCAATTTCGGCATCCTGGCTGTCCTGAAATATACAAATTTCCTTATTGTAAATATCAATGATCTGTTCCACACAAGCATTCTCCAGTTCTCCTGGGCACTGCCGCTGGGCATTTCATTTTACACGTTCCAGTCGATGGGGTATCTGCTCGACATCTGCTGGAAGCGGACGGCCGCCGAAAAGAATCTTTTCCGGTTCGCGCTGTTCGTCTCCTTCTTCCCGCAGATCCTGCAGGGTCCGATCGGCCGCTACTCAAGACTCGCCCACCAGCTCTACGAAGAGCACAGCTTCGATCCGGGCCGCTTCGAGCGCGGCTTCCAGCGCATCCTCTGGGGTTTTTTCAAGAAGATGGTCATCGCGGACAACGCGCTTTATTTTGTGAACCCGCTGTTCAAAGAGTATCAGACATACGACGGCGTGGCACTTTTCGCAACGGTCTTCTACGCGATCCAGCTCTATATGGATTTCTCCGGCGGAATCGATGTCGTGATCGGCATCGCGGATCTTTTCGGCGTGACCATGGATGAGAACTTCCGCCAGCCGTATTTCGCGGTCAGCATCACGGATTTCTGGCACAGATGGCACATCACGCTCGGTACCTGGATGAAGGATTACGTCTTTTACCCGATCTCTCTGTCGAAATGGATGGGCCGCTTCGGCAAGTGGTCGAAAAAGACCTTCGGCAAGCAGACAGGCCGCGCTCTCCCGATCTGTGTCGCGAACGTCATCGTCTTTCTGATCGTCGGTATCTGGCACGGAGCCGCATGGAAGTACATTGCCTACGGTCTCTACAACGGATTTATCATAGGTCTGAGCGGTCTTCTTGCACCGCAGTACCGTGAAATGAGAAAAAAGCTGAAGATCACGAAGGACACCCGGTGGTTCTATGTGTTCCAGATCGTCCGGACATTTGTCCTTGTTCTCATCAGCTTCTTCTTTGACATGGGCAATGGCTTTAAGGACGCACTCATCATGATCCGCAACTGCTTCACAAAGTTCGAGCCGTCTCAGCTCCTTGAGATCGACGTCGGTACGGTCGCGGCGTCCTTTAAGGCACCGACAGCCATCCTTGTCATTGCGATCGGCTGCATCATCGTCTTTATCGTCAGTGTTCTGAAGGAGCGGGGCGTTGATGTCGCCGGCAGGATCCGCAGTGCGAATTTCGCTGTACGTATCCTGGTATATGTGATCATCCTGATGCTGCTGCCGCTCGTTGGCCAGGCACCCCTCTCATCCGGAGGTTTCATCTATGCGCAATTTTAAAATATTCATCTGCCTTCTTGTCTGCGCGGCGGTCCTTGTCGTCAACGCAAAGATGACGGATTTCCTGTATCCGTACAATGAGATGCGGGTCGTCGTACACAAAATACAGACCGCCGACTATGATACGCTCATCATCGGGAACTCACACGGTCAGTGCGGAATTGATCCGGTCGCCCTGGAGCAGTTCGGCGGAATGCATGCGATCAACGCCGCGTCGGGCAATGAATTCGTGATCGACGCCTACTATCTCGTCCGGCTTGCAGCCCAGTCTGCAGATCTCAAAACTGTCATTTACGAGATCGACAGCGCATACTGGATGCTCGATGAGGCGGAGAACTGCGAACTCGTTAAGGTCTACCATGAGTTTCCCCCCTCAAAGCTGAAATTCCGCTATTTCCAGGACAAGATACTGAAATCCGACTTCCGCACGGTTCCCTTCGAGTGGTATCTGTACAGGAATTATCTCGGCAGGATCGATTCTCTGCGCGAAATGAAATCGTCCGACGCCTACAAAAACTACAGCATCGAGCCTTTCAGGAGCCCCGTCCAGCTGATGCAGGAGAACGGATTCATCGCGATCCAGCGCTTTGAGGAAGATGCGCCGAAAGCGGACACCTCCATGACCTGGCACCGCGAAAATGTCAAGGAGAAGCATCTGAAAAACTTCAAAAGGCTCGTCGACTTCTGCCGTGAAAATGAAATTCAGCTGGTCTGCATCATGACACCGGTCCCGGAAGTGACCTTCAGCAAGGACCAGCCATTCAGCGAAGACTCCATCGCTTACTTCACCGCACTGTGTGAGAGCTATGACGTGCCTTTCCACTCCTATCTTACAGATGGGCGGGACGGGATCACCCACGATCTCGCGGATTACGATGACTACGACGGGCATATGTATTTTGATTCGGCCTACAGTTTCTCGGCTGTGCTGGCCATTGATCTTCCAAAACTGATAGAAAACGGAAAGCTCTGATCTCTGAACAAAGAAAACCCACTGCAAGCGGCTGACAGCATTTTCTGCACTGAAGTCTGCCGTATACAGTGGGTTTTTTATCTCAAGGTGTATCTTTCTTTTTATTCTCCGGCTGCGCATCCTCCCTGACAGACGGCCCGGCATCCGGGGACGGCTCTTTCATATCCTCCGGCTCGGGACCGTTCATACGGGTATCGTTCAAATGGGGATCCTTCGGCTGCAGACCGTTCATCTGCGGGCCATTCGCCTGCGGACCGTTCATCTGCGGACCGTTCGGCTGAGGATCGTTCATCTGCGGACCGTTCATCTGAGGACCGTTCATCTGCGGACCGTTCACCTGCGGGCCGTTCATCTGCGGACCGTTCGCCTGCGGACCGTTCGCCTGCGGGCCATTCATCTGCGGACCGTTCGGCCGTCTTCCTCCTCTGAAACCGTAAGGCTCACGGGCCTGCATCTGTTTTCTCATTTCCTCTCTCTGCCTGCGGCGCTCGGCTCTCTTTTTCCTGGTGCCGAAGAGGACAGCTGCAACGATCGCTCCGGCAAGGACAGCATACGGAAGCAGATAGATGACAACATCGAGCAGCATCTCCATTACATCGAGGAACCCGCTTATGGAGCCGGCGATCACTGCCCCGGTCCGCTCAAGGAACGTCTTCTTCTTCACCGGGTTATCCGTGTACTTAACGACCTCTGTCAGAGAAATATTGATCGTGGAATAGGCGACGTCGGTGTCCATTCCGGCCAGTCTCGAACGGGCCTGATTGAGCTCTGTCTGCACCTCCGTGAGACGTTCTTCTACCGTGATCATTTCCTCGATCGTCTGCGCCTGCTCCATCATCTGAAGAAGACGCGCTTCCTGCTTCTCAAGAGATTCAATATAGACGGTCTGGTCATTGTAGACCCGGGTGATATTCTGAACGTCCATGCTGCGGTTCGTGATCTTTCCGCCTGTTCCCTCGATCCCGGCAAGGAAGTCCTCGTACTTTTCGGTGGGGATCCGGATGACCATGAACGAGGAGAGTGTGCCCCGTCTCTTGGCGCTTTCGTCCTTGTACCACTCATAATCGCTGTCTGTACTCGACTCGCTCTCGATGATCCCGTCATACTGGCGGATCACCTCATGGATCTTCTGCGCTGTCTCTGCAAAAGTGAGCGTCTGAATCTCCATGCTGCATGTATAGATGAGCTTCTGTTTTGATTCAGCGGGCTCCGTTGCGTTCTCTTCACCGTGGGATCCCGCTTCGGCACCTCCGGCTGCATCCGCCGTATCATAGGCCGCCTCTGCGGCTGCATAGTTATCCGCATAGGCCTCCCCGTCATAGGAAGCTTTTGCCTCCGCAGACGGGCTGGCAGCCTGATACGAGGATCCGCTTCCGCATGCAGTGAGCACAAGGATAAGGAAAAGTGACAGCACGGCGATTCCGTACGACGGTCGTTTTTTTCTCTCTGCGAATTTCATACTGTTTCTCCTCTCTTAATAAGACGCATTTCGCTGTTTACCGTTCACGGCAGATGCGTCCCTGCGGGCCTTCGGCACATATTCCGGGAACTGCTTATACGGTTCCGGAATCATACTGCGGCCGATCTGCAGCGAGTACCCTCACTCCCGCAGTCTCTCTCTTTATACGTTCATCCTTAATTGTTTTCAGGGACGGAAATTGCTGCAGTTCAAAAAAAGAATTGTTAAGACCAATGATCAAGAACGCCTCGGCGTTCTTGCCGCGCCGCGCGAGGTGCGAAGCACCTTCCTAATTGCGCGGCTGCGATCCGCCGGAGGCTTTAATCTCTGTCTCTGACGCGGGTTTGTATCCCACGTCAGAGAAAAGTTTCACTTTGCGCATTCATCTCACGATTGAAATCACGAGAATTCTGCGTCAGAGATTAAAAACCAAATGTTAAAAAACGCACATGACCGGAGCGCGCTGCGCACGCGACATCTTCCGCGGCGGCACGCTCTTTCGACATGTGCGTTCCTGATCATATGTCTTCCACGGCGATCATACGCTTACATCTGACCGGATTCTTCCGCATGCCGGTCTCTGGATCTCGCCGTCTCACGGCTGCGCGCCGGATCTGTCTCCCTGTTCTTGTCATAAATGATCTTGAGCCCCTTCAGCATCAGCATCGGATCAATGATGATGTCCCGTCTGCAGTGCGGTATGATCGCGCCGGACAGACCGCCGGTCGCGACGACTTTGCAGTCATACCCAAGCTCTTCAATGAATCGGTCGAGCATTCCGTCAAGCATGCATGCCTGTCCGAACACGATTCCGCTCTGCATGCAGTCGACAGTATTTCTCCCGATGACCCGCTTAGGTGCTTCAAGCGGAATCGCCGGAAGCTGGGACGCCTTCGCCACAAGTGAGTCGAGCGAGGCGTTCGTTCCGGGAATGATCGTACCCCCGATATAGTACCCCCGCCGGTCCAGGACCTCGATCGTCGTCGCCGTTCCCATGTCGATGACTATGCACGGATACCCGTACTCCTCGGCAGCCGCGACCGCATCGACGATCAGATCGGCACCGACCTGGGCGGGATTATCTACCCGAATATCGAGGCCGGTCCTGACGCCTGCTCCTACAACGAACGCGTCACAGTCCGTGACCTTTTTCACTGCCAGCCTGAGGATCTTCGTGAGCGGCGGAACGACCGAGGAGATGATTGCCCCCTCCATATTCTTTCCCTGAACGCCGTGCAGTTCCAGGATCGTCTTCAGAAGGACCGCGTATTCAAGCTCGGTCTTCGTCCTGTCCGTCGAGACTCTCTCCGTAAAGTAGATCTTCTCATCGTCGAGACACCCGATTTCAATGTTGGTGTTTCCCATATCTATTGCAAGAATCATTTTTCGCACGCATTCCGATCCTTTCGCTGAAGGATCGGATTATCCCTTCTCCCGGCTTTATGCGGGTTATTTTACTCTCTTTATGATCGCGTCGAGGATCCGGTCTGCAGTCTCCGCCTTGGAAATGAGCGGCAGCGACTCCTCCCCGTCTCTCGCTATGATCGTCACTTTATTGGTATCGTGGCCGAAACCGGCTCCCGGATCCACGATGCTGTTCGCCGCTATGATATCCAGGTTCTTTTTGAAGAGCTTTTTCCTGGAATTTTCGATCAGGTTCTCTGTCTCCATCGAAAAACCGCAGATGAACTGGCCTTCTCTCTTCCGGTCTTTCAGCGTCCCCAGGATGTCCGTTGTCCGGGCCAGCTCGATCGTCATTCCCCCGTCCGCCTTCTTGATCTTCTGATCCGCGACCGTTTTCGGCGTGTAGTCCGCGACCGCTGCCGCCATGATCAGGATATCGGCCTTCTCGAAGTGCGTAAAGACCGCTTCCGCCATATCCGAAGCCGAGACGACCGGAACGAAGGAGATGTTTTCATTTTCCGGCTTTTTGAGGGCAGTCGGACCGGAGATGAGGACGACCTTCGCGCCCCTCTTTGCAGCAGCCTCCGCCAGAGAATAGCCCATCTTGCCGGAGCTGTGATTCGTGATGTAGCGGACCGGGTCGAGCGCCTCCTGAGTCGGACCCGCCGTGACGACGACCGTTCTTCCTTCAAAATCCAAAGTACCGCCGTCCTCCGATTCCTCCGGGATCTCCTGTGCTAAAGCACCGCTTTTCTCAGAGCTCATGAGGATCCCCTGCGACACGGAGAGGATGTCCTCCACATCCGCGAGCTTTCCTCTGCCTGTATCGCCGCAGGCAAGAAGCCCCTCCGCCGGATCGATGAACTGATAGCCGTATGCCTTAAGTTTCTTCATATTATCCTGCACGATCGGGTTGTCGTACATCGCTGTGTTCATGGCCGGAGCGATCAGCTTCGGGGACGTGACCGCAAGGATCGTCGTCGTCACCATGTCGTCCGCGATCCCGCCGGCGATCTTTCCGATGACATTTGCCGAAGCAGGCGCGACAAGGAGAAGGTCGCAGGCTTTGGCTGCAGCGATATGCTCGACTTCATATTTAAAATTCCTGTCAAAGGTATCGACCAGGCACTTGCTGCCTGTCAGCGTCTCAAAGGTCATCGGCGTGATGAACTTTGCGCCGTTCGCCGTGAGCATTACTGTCACGGTATAGCCCTTCTTTATAAAGCCCCGGGCGATGTCTGCAGCCTTGTAAGCCGCGATCGAACCCGTGACAGCAAGAAGGACGTTCTTTTTTCCATTCAGCATACTATCCTCTCCTTCTGCATTTTTTCCGAATAAAGACCGATCTGCAGCAAGATGCGCCGCAGCACCCGAAGAATCTCAGCGATTTTCAAAGATTTCAGTCTTTAAACTAATGATACCTTTCGAGTTCTCCCATGTCAAACTTGAATACTGCCGCACAGATCATTATTCCCATTCGGAGATCCCGCAGGTACGTCAGATGTTTTCTTCCGTAAACACGACATGGAAAATGAAGACCGCCAATCTCCGGGAGACTGAAAACATTCGCCTGCATATTATTCAAAACAATCGCATAATTATGCATTATCATCCCCTTTTAGTCATATTTTTGTATAAAGTAACGGATTTTACGTATTCACGGTCTTCATTTTAGTTTAATTCTTTTTCAGTTTCATCTTTTCAAACAGACTCTTTTGATGCAAAATAGTATCAATGTGCGTAAAGTCTGCCTGACCGGCCGCACCGCAGCACATTCTATTCTACTGTCTGATCCATGAGGAGGAAGCAAATGCCACAGAGAACAGATATACACAAAGTACTGATCATTGGCTCAGGACCGATCGTGATCGGTCAGGCCTGCGAGTTCGATTACTCCGGCACACAGGCATGCAAGGCCCTCCGCAGCCTCGGCTACGAAGTTATTCTGGTCAATTCGAACCCGGCCACTATCATGACGGATCCCGAAATGGCCGATGTCACCTATATCGAACCGCTGAACGTCAAGCGGCTCGAACAGATCATTGCAAAGGAGCGTCCGGACGCCCTGCTGCCGAACCTCGGCGGCCAGTCCGGTCTGAATCTCGCCTCCGAGCTCTATAAGGAAGGCATTCTCGACAAGTACAATGTCAAGGTCATCGGTGTCCAGGTCGACGCCATTGAGCGCGGCGAGGACCGTATCGAATTCAAGAAGACCATGACAGAGCTTGGCATCGAGATGGCCAGGAGCGAGGTAGCCTACTCTGTGGAGGAAGGTCTTGAGATCGCCGACCGTCTCGGCTATCCGGTCGTTCTGCGTCCGGCCTATACGATGGGCGGCGCCGGCGGCGGACTTGTCTACAACAGGGAAGAGTTCAAGGTCATCATGGCCCGCGGCCTGCAGGCATCCCTCGTTCATCAGGTCCTCGTCGAGGAATCTGTTCTCGGCTGGGAAGAGCTTGAGCTCGAAGTAGTCCGCGACCGGAACAACAACATGATCACGGTCTGCTTCATTGAAAATGTTGACCCGCTCGGTGTCCACACAGGCGATTCCTTCTGTACTGCTCCGATGCTCACGATCTCTGAAGATCTTCAGGCAAGACTGCAGGAGCAGGCATACAAAATCGTCGAGCACATCGGCGTCATCGGCGGGACAAATGTCCAGTTCGCGCACGACCCGGTGTCAGACCGCGTCATCGTAATAGAGATCAACCCGCGTACCTCCAGAAGCTCCGCGCTCGCCTCCAAGGCGACCGGCTTCCCGATCGCCCTCGTCTCCGCAAAGCTCGCGACAGGCCTCACACTGGCTGATCTGCCATGCGGAAAGTACGGGACGCTCGACAAGTATGTTCCCGACGGCGATTACGTCGTCGTGAAGTTCGCCCGCTGGGCATTCGAGAAATTCAAAGGGGTCCAGGACAAGCTCGGCACGCAGATGCGCGCCGTCGGAGAGGTCATGTCCATCGGCAAGACCTACAAGGAGGCCTTCCAGAAGGCAATTCGTTCTCTCGAAAAAGGCCGCTACGGGCTCGGCCATGTCAAGAACTTCGGGGAACTCTCCAAAGAGACCCTCATAAAAATGCTCGATACACCCTCCTCGGAGCGCCATTTCATCATGTATGAGGCGCTGAGAAAGGGAGCAACGGTCGACGAGATCTTTGAGCATACGAAGATCAAAGCGTATTTCGTCGAGCAGATGAAAGAGCTCGTAGAGGAAGAGGAAGCGCTCATCGCAGCCGGTGCGGACTTTACAGATGAAATGCTCATAAGCGCAAAGAAGAACGGCTTTGCAGATAAGTACCTCAGCGAAATCCTGGGTGTCTCGGAAGACACGATCCGGAACCGCAGGGAAGCGCTCGGCGTGACAGAGACCTGGGACAGCGTCCACGTCTCGGGAACGGAAGATTCTTCCTATTTCTACTCGACCTACAACGCGCCGGACAACGACCCGGTCAACCCGGATACGAAGAAGATCATGATCCTCGGCGGAGGCCCGAACAGGATCGGCCAGGGTATCGAGTTCGATTACTGCTGTGTCCACGCCGCGAAATCTCTCCGGAAGCTCGGCTTTGAGACGATCATCGTCAACTGCAACCCGGAGACGGTCTCCACAGACTACGACACATCCGACAAGCTCTACTTTGAGCCGCTGACGCTCGAGGATGTCCTCAGTATCTACTATAAAGAGAAACCGGTCGGTGTCATTGCGCAGTTCGGCGGACAGACTCCGCTGAATCTCGCCGCAGACCTGAAGCGGAACGGCGTAAATATTCTCGGAACGTCTCCGGAAGTCATCGACCTCGCTGAGGACCGCGACCTCTTCCGCAACATGATGGACAAGCTCGGAATTCCGATGCCGGAATCCGGAATGGCTGTCAGCGTTGACGAGGCGAAGACGATCGCGAACAAGATCGGCTACCCGGTCATGGTCCGCCCGTCCTACGTTCTCGGCGGACGCGGCATGGAAGTAGTCTATGACGACGAATCCATGGAAGAATACATGGCTGCCGCAGTCGGCGTCACACCGGACCGCCCGATCCTGATCGACCGATTCCTGAACCACGCTCTGGAGTGCGAGGCGGACGCGATCTCCGACGGAACTCACGCTTATGTCCCGGCTGTCATGGAGCACATCGAGCTCGCCGGTATCCACTCCGGAGACTCGGCCTGCATCCTGCCCGCAAAGCACATCTGGCCGGAGAACCTTGAGCAGATCAAGGAGTATACAAGAAAGATCGCTGAGGAGATGCACGTCGTCGGCCTCATGAACATGCAGTACGCGATCGAGAACGGTGTCGTCTATGTTCTCGAGGCAAATCCGCGCGCATCCCGCACGGTCCCGCTCGTCTCAAAGGTCTGCGGTATCTCCATGGTCCCGCTGGCAACGGATATCATCACCTCGGAAATTACCGGAAGACCCTCACCGGTCCCCGGACTCGGCGAGCGTGAGATCCCGTATTACGGTGTCAAGGAAGCTGTCTTCCCGTTCAACATGTTCCAGGAAGTCGATCCGGTCCTCGGTCCCGAGATGCGCTCCACAGGCGAAGTCCTGGGCCTTGCGACGACGTCCGGCATGGCGTTCTACAAAGCTGAGGAGGGTGCGCAGGCGACTCTTCCGCTCAGGGGAACAGCTCTTATTTCCGTCAACAACAAGGACAAGCTTGAAGTTGTCCCGATCGCGAAATCGCTCTGCGAATCCGGCTTTAAGCTCATGGCTACCGGCAAGACCTGTGACCTTCTCATGGAAGCGCAGATCCCGGTCAAGAGAGTCCGGAAGCTCTATGAAGGACGTCCGAACATCCTTGACCATATGACGAACGGAGATATTCAGCTCATCATCAACTCTCCGGTCGGAAAGGATTCCATACACGATGACAGCTACCTGAGAAAGTCAGCGATCAAGTACAGGATTCCTTATATCACGACGATGGCTGCCGCCAAGGCCGCTGTTGAAGGGATCTCGCTTGCCAAAAAGACTGCGGATACCGATGTCCGTTCTCTTCAGGAATGGCATGCGATGATCCGCGATAAAGAATAAAAACGTATAATGCCCTTTGGGCATCCGCGTGACCAACAATGAATGCCTCCGGCAGAACTGCCGGGGCATTCCTGATTTCTTACCAAAGGGGGAGACAGCTTCTGCTGTCACATTAAAATGCTGCATTTTTTGTTCTCAACTATTCTAAGCGAAGGACAGGTCATTATTCTGGCATCGCTCATCGCATTCCTTCTGACCTGGATCCTGCTCCTGCGTCCGTTTCCGTTCCTGCCCCGAGACCACGGGCGGGCATACGCCATAAACGGAGCTCTTTCAAAAGGAAAGCTGCGCGGGGTCGGCCTGGTCCTGACAGCATCCTACGCGATCGTCTCCGTGCTGATCCTGCACTCGACGATCGAATATCTGATCTACTGTGTCCTGATCATCCTGATCATGCTCAGCGGTTACTTCGATGACGCGGCTGAAACGCCGTGGAGCGATTACAAAAAAGGATTCATCGATCTGGTGATCTCGGTCGCCACGATGGTCACCTTCCTCATGAATGATTCTCCTGAAATTCATATCCTGAGCTGGAGCATTGCTCTTCCGGCTCCGGTCTATTTCATATTGGGGATCATTCTGATCTGGACTGCGATCAACGTGACGAACTGCTCGGACGGTGTGGACGGCCTGTGCGGAACCGTTACGATCTGCATTATCCTGTCCTACGCCCTGATCTTCAGGGACAGCATGCGGGAGTATGCAGGGTACAGCTGTGTGATGGCTGCGGTCATCGGCGCATATCTGCTCTTCAACTCGTCACCGAGCAGCATGCTCATGGGAGATGCGGGCTCGCGCACCTTCGGATTTTTCATTGCACTTCTCGCGATGAAGTCCGGTCATCCGCTGAGTTTCCTGATCCTTTCGCTGGTCTTCATCATTGACGGCGGGCTCGGGCTCGTAAAAGTATTCCTGCTCCGCTTCCTGAAGATCGCGATCTTCAAAAATACAAGGTTCCCGCTGCACGATCAGCTCCGGAAGGTGAACGGCTGGTCTGATACGCAGGTCGTTGTCCGTCTGACGATCATCCAGATCCTGCTGGCCGTCGCCTTTTATTTCTTCTTTGTATGACAGGAATCGAAAACAGGGCTCCGCGCATCTGCGCAGAGCCCTCTTCTTTTCTTCTGTTCCCATTTACTTTCTTAAAGTAATTCCAATGTTCTTTCTTTCTGTACTCAGTTTTTCAGTATCCGGTCTCCTGTTCCCAGGTTCCGGTCCGCTGCAGCGGTGCTGCCTGCATCCCGCTGCGGTCCATGTTCAGTTCCTGAATCTTTTTTTATCTGTTCTAATTCGGTTCCTAAATGTTACTCTGTCTTAATTATTTATATTCTGTACCTAAAATCTTTGCTTTTTGATCTTCCTGTATTTCAGTTCCAGAAGTCCTTGTCGTCCTTCATGATATCCGTATTGCCTGCTGCGCTGACAAGTGTCAGTTCGTCATCTGAAAGCTCCAGATTGTGGCTCATTCCCACTCCGTAGCGGCTCTCCGTCTCAGCGATCATGCTGGACAGACGGCTGTTGCCTTCAAACTTCTGAAAATCAAAAAGATGTTTTAAATTCTTGGACATGACGCTCTCTCCTTTTATTCTTATCTATCTTCAACAAAGTGTGTTGTTGTTTGCCTTTCTGTCTATTTATACGAAGCTTAAAGGCAGGGGGCCAAAAAATCTCAAAACTTATTCAGAGCGTATTTTCAGTCAATATCCATCCGATTCCGAAGAAGCATGAGCGCCTTATTGTGGACCAGCTTTGTGTTGCTGTAGGACATGCTCATCTTGACAGCGACTTCCTTCAGGGTAAGTCCCGTATAATAGTGCAGGATGATCAGATCTCTCTCCCTCTGCGGAAGCTTCTCAAGCGCGTCCGCAAGCTCATTCAGTGTTTCCTCATCGAGGATCCCCTGATATTCATCCCCCTCATCGAGGATATCCTCCTCGATCTCACTGTGGACATGGCGTGTGCGGAAGAAATCTGTCACCGTATTCTTCGTAATTGTATAGATCCAGGTCGAGACGGATGCCTTTGTCTGATCAAACGTATCAAACTTCTGATAGATCTTGAGAAACACAGTAGAATGAAGATCCTCTGCATCAGCCTGATTTGTGATCTTGGAGCGGATATAGCCCATGACCTTATCCGCATACTCAATATAAAGTTCCTCTTTCCCAATGACTTTTGAAGGCATATGCTCTCCTCCATATCATGAATCCGAAGAGCTGTCTCTCCGGAAGATTATTTTCAGTAATCCAAATGCTGCCTTTTATGATACCACAAACGGCATTTCTTTTAAAGAATCAGTACGGGATGAATGCGTTCCCGAATCGGATCCCCGACGGCAGAAGACAGGATCTGTACTCTCCTACCGTCTCCTCCTCGGGCGTCCCCTCCGGGATCCGGCGGTCCAGATGCCTCCAGATGCCGTACATCCCTGCGTTTTTTGCGCCGAGATAATCCATCGGATGGTTGTCGCCGATGAAGATACACTGCCGGGGCTCCGCCCCTGCCTTTGCCGCGCAGAGCGCGAAGAACGCAGGGTCCGGCTTCTCCAGACCGGCTTCCTCGCTCATCACGACAAAATCAAATGCCCCGGCGATTCCAAGGACTTCAAGCTTTCTGTACTGAATAAAGGATGTCATATTGGTCCCGAGACCGGTCTGAACACCCGCTTTTTTCAGTGCGGCAAAAAGTGCCGGGACATCCGGATCCAGATCCATATTTTCAAGAAATGTATTCCAGTAAGCGTACGCCATATGGAGCGCATGCGGCCAGACAGGGTACCCGTGCAGTTCACAGAAGACCTGATATCTGATCAGCCGATTGTGTGTGGACGCGGTCTTTTGGCCGATCCTTGCATTCGCCTCGGCCATCGCTTCGCGCACACCGCGCTTCGTCTCCTCTTCAGTCAGTCCGAAATGCTCCGCCGCATAGCGGTTCACGGCATCCACTCCTGCACCGTCCGCCTTCTGATAGTCATATAACGTTCCGTCAAGATCAAATATGACCGCCTTATATCTTTCTATCTCCATACTTTATACGATCCTTTCGACAGGCGGGCTATTCCCCTTTTGAAATTCCGGCCTGCCCGGCGATGCCTGCAGCATTCCGCTTATGCTCCATGCTCGCACCGCGCACAGTACGGCAGCTTCCGTACAGGCTTCTCAGATCCTCTCCAGCTGCCCGTGTGTATATTCTCCCCAGCTGTACTGGGTCATATATTCGCCGGTGTACCGGTATGACCGGTTCCCGTCATTGCCGTGCTCCAGATAATAGAAGTAATCACAGTCCAGTTTTTCGGTAATGACCGCAAGCCCTCCTCTTGTCCGCAGGATCACATCATCCGCCTCCTGCTTTTTGAGCGTAGAGATCAGATCCATCCGCATATTCTTGAGGTAGGAAATATGACTTTTGCCCGAATCATCGTCTTCCCAGAGAACAGCTGCGATCTCCTCGAGCGAACAGACCGCTCCCTTCCGGTCGATCAGATATGCGAAGAGCTCCTTCGTTTTATTGTACTGAAAACGTAACGGTATGCCGTTCTGATAGACTTCAAAGTTTCCGAACGCCCTCACAAAGAGCCTGCTGCTCCCGCTTTCCTCTGATTCATAGCGAAGATGCATCAGTTCGTTTTTTACTTTCTCCACCGTGACAGGCTTCAGAATATACCCGCTTGCATGCAGCTCAAAGGCTTTGCCGGCATACTCGCTGTATCCCGTCGTAAAAATGATGTTGATTTTCGGATTGAGCTCAATAAGTGCGTCCGCGAGAGAGATTCCGTTCGTCTCCCGCATTTCAATGTCCAGAAATGCAATGTCGGCTTTTTTCTCCTGTGCGCCTTCGATGGCCTCGGAGGCCTTTCGGAATCCGTATATTTCAGCGTCAGGAACACATTTTCTGACTGCGCCGATCAGGCTTTCCAGAGCGAGACGCTCGTCGTCAACAGCAAAAATCACCAACGAAAACACCCCCTTAAGCATATCGCACAGGCTGCTCTCCGGATATCGATCTGTCTGCACGATGAAAAGGCTGCTGTATCGGTCATCCTGTAGCCGATACCGCAGCCTTCCTGCTCCATGTACATGATCGCTTCTTTATTCGATCGTCATGATATCCAGGAATCCTGTCACATCAAAAATATCACGAATTTCATCGCTGACATTGCGAATGACCATGCTTCCCTGTCTGTTCATAACCTTCTGGGCTTTAAGAAGAACACGAAGCCCTGCGGATGAAATATAATCCAGACCCGCAAAATCAAATACGAGCTCGCTTACGCCCTTAATGGAATTGTCGAGTTCCGCATCGAGCTGCGGTGATGTCATTGTATCAAGTCTTCCTTCCGGAGCAATTATAAGTTTTCCGCCTTCAACGGTCTTCTTTATCGTCATGATGAACCTCCATATCAGTATATGATTCTATTAAAGTATACCTTGTTTTACAGAATTTGCAAACCTCTTTCGGGTAAAAAATATGCTGCCCTTCTCAGGAAAGCTCCGCAGCCCGGGGTTCCTGCTTCCCTACATACTTTTTCTCGAACTCGTTGGCTGTCATCGGGTCTGCAAAAAGAGATCCCTCGAACAGGTTGCACCCCATCTCCGTAAGGAGTTCTCTCTGCTCTTCATTTTCCACGCCGCTTGCAAGGACCTTCATACCGAGCTCCCGCCCGAGGCCAACGATCGAATTGAGGATGATCTCGCCGCGATAACCGATCTCACCGCCCTCGATGAAATCCATATTCAGCCTCAGCCGGTCCGCTTTCACGTCCCTTAAGATCCCGAGGGATGTAAATCCGGCTCCGAACTCGTCGATCCCCACACTGAAGCCTTCCCGGCGCAGGCGGCTGATCGACTTGAGAATTTCTCTGTAACCGGCAAGCAGCGCCATACCGGTGATATCAAGATGAAGATTTTCAGGACTTACGTTATACCAGTGCGCCATGTTGGTGATGGATCTCGCGACATCAATATAGAAGAAATCCTGCCCGGAGATCTTGACCGCGATCTGAATATCATCCCGTCCGCGTTCCTTCCAGATATGGAGCATTTTGATCGCCAGCTCCCAGACGCTCTCGTCAAGTCGGGCGATCAGCTCCGTCTTTTCCAGAATTTCTCTGAAATCGTCAGGCTTGAGCGTCTCCCCGTTCGATTTGACCCAGCGCGCTCTGGCCTCGGCGCCGACCGCATTTCCTTCAAGATCAAAGACCGGCTGCAGGAACAGCTTGATCTGTTTCGTGCCGATCGCTTTCTCAAAGCTGCTTACGACCCGCTGCTCTTTCAGCATTTCCGAGAGCATTTCCTCCGTAAAAAATGCAATGCTCCGCTCACTGCTGTTCTCAATAGATCGAATCGCCAGATTCGCGCGGTCGCACATGGCAGATACCGCAATCGCGCGGTCTGTGACTTCATACACGCCCATGTGTATGTGCAGGCTGAAGACGCTGCTTTCAAATCGGTTCTCAATATCCCTGATCATCCGGGACATGCGTCTCTCGTTGAACTCATACTTATGCATGCAGACTGCAAAATGGTCACTCTCCAGCCTTCCGCAGACTGCCCCCTTCCCGCATCTCGTGCTGAGCGCGGAAGAGATATCAAGAAGGACTTCATTGCCCTTCTCCTTCCCGAACAGACTGTTCAGAAGCTTGAAATGGCGTATATTGACGACAAGGATGAGCCAGGGTTCCACAGGATGATCCGCAAGCTCGCGGCGGACCGCCATGTAAAAGCCTTCCCTGTTGTAAAGTCTTGTCAGGAGGTCGTGTGTGACCGCATGGTCTGCATAGATTTCCTCTTCCGCGGATCCTGAGCCCCTTTCATAACGGACTCTGGCTCCGGTGTCCTCCCCGTGAGCCATCAAAAGCTCAAGGACAAGGTTCAGGACCTCCCCGCTGTCCAGCCGCACCCGGACAGGGACAGACTGGACTGTGATAAATTCACCCTCATACGGTTCCTCCTTGACAAAGCGCTGACCGCTCTGCCAGGAGCGATAGCTGCTGCAGTTGCCGCATCTCTTCTGCTTCCCCCATACGGAAAAACAGCTGTCCCCATAAGAGACCTTCCCGTCCCCTATGAGCAGGACCTCCCTGCACTCTCTCGGATCGACCAGTCGAAGCGATGAATAAATACCGCTCATCACATCGAGGAAACGCTGCATTTCTTCGTAAGTATATTCAGTGATTTTCATAATCCCCCACCCGGATATCTGCAAAAATACAGACTATTACCCTAAATACTCACTATAATCATACAACGCCCCGGGATATTTTACAAACATTCCTTACAATTTTATGCTGCTGCAGGAAATTGCGGAACGCTTTCCTTCCCGGAAGTATTTTGAGCCTTCAGGAACACCCGGGCGTCCCTGCCGAGCCTGTGCAGCGCGTGAACGCTCCGTGGCGGTCCGTTCACTCCTTCTCCTCCGTCAGGCTGAAAATTTCCTCGCGAAGAGCCTGCCTCCGGTCCTTCAGCAGAAGCAGCCTGCTCTGACGGTCATACTCCCTGCTCCCGTACTCCTGTATGAATTTCATCGCATAGACCGAAGCGGAAAGCTCTGAGAGAAAGATGACCATCTCCTGACCTTCCCCGAAGGTCTCCGCCAGAAAATGAAAAGCGTTCTCAAGCTCCTGTCCCGTCTTCAGGGAGAAGGCCCTGCGCTCCGCCTCACTCTCCGCAAAGCGGTTCCGCATGAGCGCATAATCCCGTGCGGCGTCGCCGCTCGCCTCCCGGGCAAGACCGTCACAAAGTTCATCCAGCGCGCGGACTGTCATGAGAAGGCGCTTCTCCCTCTCGCGGGCAAGCATGCGGGCCGCCCGCTTTGCATCGATCTTCCCCTGAAGCTCCCCGGACGCTGTCCGGAGCCGTTCAAGGACGGTCATGCGGCCGTTTTCGAGACCCGCTGCTGCAGCCGCTCTGTCCTGTCTGCCGGCCGGCTGCGCAGGGACAGCGCTGTCCCCTGTTCCGTCTGTCTCCGCATCCCGTTCGCGTCTCAGATCATCACGGATCTTCTTTACGATGCCGAAAAGTTCTCTCTGCACTTCCTTCCGGGTATCGACCTGCAAGAACCTGCTGCCGAGCGCAGAGACCAGAAGTCCGATCAGGCTGAGCTTTTCGTCAAATACTGCGTTCCGAAGGCTCTCGTCCCCTCCGGAGGCAGTCCCTTCGAGGATATCCGGGATCCGGTATACGGTCCGATAGCGATTCCAGAGTTCATAGTAGACCGCAAAGGATTTCATGATCTCCGGATCCTGGATAAAGCCGGCGATGAGCTCCCGGCCGACCGGCAGAGAGAGGGATTCATAGACACGCAGCGAGTCTGACAGGTCCTCCCAGGCGCGGGGAGTGACAAAGTGCCTGCCGTCCGGGTCGTTCACGACCCGGCAGAAATGCTCCTTCCGGATCTCCAGGTAAGCCGTGACCGCTCCGTGCATCCCGTTCTGATAAGCATATTCCTTCCATACCGGAAAATCCGCCGTGACATCGATCCTCTTCACGCGGTCCAGCGTAACGATATCAAAGTCGCGGACCGACCGGTTATACTCGGGCGGATTGCCCGCCGTGATAAGGACGAATCCTTCCGGCACTTTGTGCGTCCCGAACATCTTGTACTGCAGGAACTGGAGCATTGTCGGTGCGAGGGTCTCGGACACACAGTTGATCTCGTCAAGGAACAGGATGCCTTCCCGGATCCCCGAACGCTCGATCTGGTCATAGACGGAGGCGACGATCTCGCTCATCGTATATTCCGTGATCGCGTGCTCTTCTCCCCCATAGCTCTTCCTTGCGATGAAGGGAAGACCGATCGCACTCTGCCGCGTGTGGTGCGTGATCGTGTAGGAGACGAGATTTATGTTCATTTCCTCCGCGATCTGCCGCATGACGGCTGTCTTGCCGACCCCGGGCGGTCCGATGAGGAGGACCGGACGCTGCCGCTCCGGCGGGATCACATAGGTGCCGAGCTCGTCCTTCTGCAGGTAGGCGCGGACGGTGCGTATGATTTCTTCTTTTGCTGCTTTGATATTCATGTCAGTTCCTTTCATGAAATACTCAGTTACAGGCAATTATTCAGTTGCAGGCAATTCCTCAGTTACAGGTAATTACTCAGTTGCAGGCAATTACTCAGTTACAGGCAATTACTCAGTTACAGGCAATTACTCAGTTGCAGGCTTTTGCGAAAATCTGTGCTTCATGAGAATTGTATGAACATTCAAACTCAAGATGTGGAAAGGCATTCGCAAAAATCGTGAACTCGCTGCGCTCAGACAGCACGGTTTTTGCTCATTCCACATCTTTCGTTCATGAAGAAGTTCCAGGGCTTGTGCAGATTGTTTGAATTGTTCAAACAATTCCATTACGCACAGAGTTTCGCAAGCGCCTGCATACTCAGTTTCCTGCAAAAAGCTGTCCTTACAGGAATTTTGCAGGTAATTCCGTTACAGGCAGCACTTCGCAATTTTCTGCAGCGTACTGCCACAGCTCATATTTCTTATGACGCTCATATCTGGTCCGAGTCATCAAGAAACAGCCGGACAGCCCAGCCGGGAGCCAGCCGGTCCTCGAACGCATTGTCCTTCCGATAGACGAACACGGTCTCATAGGGCGTCGGATGCGTCGGATAAATGCCGAACCCGTCCGTATAATAGAGAAGCCCGCGAAGGTTCCTGAGCTCCCCTGCGTTCTGAAGCTGATCCACGTACGCAAAGACCGGGCGGAAATCCGTCCCGTATCCTCCGCGGACCTCGAAGGCATCCAGAAAGGCCTTTATGTCTTCCGGAGACTTTATTTTTATATCTTTCCTGACCTGATCATCGCACTCTATGATGCGAAGGTCGATCTTGTGGAAAAAGGTTTCCTGGCTCTGCAGAACAGCCGCCGTCTCGCTGAGGAACTGCGCGACCAGCTCCGCCTGACACGACGCGGAAGTGTCAATCGCAATCACCAGCTCTTCGATCTTCCTGGATTCGCGGTATTCATTTTCCTCGATGAGCGGCAGATTCCCGTACAGCTCCATCCCATAGTTGTAGAATCCGTAGTCAAAGGAATCCGGGTCGACTCTCGCCTCCTCCCGCACCACGGCATAGCGCCGGAGAAAGTCGCGGTAGCTCACCCGCTTTCTGTTCTGCACAGCCAGTACCCGGGCAAATTCTCCCGTGCCCTCACCGCGCTCCGATCCGAATGTGAGAAGCTCATCCTGCAGGCGTTCCGCGCGCTCCTTCCAGGCCTCGCGCAGGGCTTTCTCCAGCTCTTCCGCGGACGATTCGGTCTTTTCTCCGTCCGAATCTCCGCTGCCCTTCTTTTCCTCCTGCTCTCTCATCTCCTCCCAGAAGCTGTGATCATCCGAAAGAAACGCCGCCCGGAGCTTCGCCTCCTCCTCGCCGTCCGGCCTGTTCTCCGAAAAATAACGGTAGATCCGCTCAGCCGTGAAAGTCTTCATGGCTCGGCCCAGCATGTCATAGACTCCCCTGCGATAATCCGGCACGACCCGGGTCACAGCCGGCGCGTTCCCGATCGAATCCATGACCGATTCCACCGCTATGTCGCAGGACAGGTTCCACAAAATAATATCTCCGCCCTTCGGCATCCCGTACATATGGCGGAACAGACAGTGCAGGAGAACATGCATATAGACCCGGGGAAGACTGTCCGGATCTGTAAGATACGTATCAATGAGAAAACGCGGATTATAGCGCAGATACTCCGCATCCGTTCCAAGCGTCAGCGTCGTTCGGTCCGGGATACAGGGGAGAGCATCCATGGCAGGACCCATGAAAGGGAGCGACAGGTAGAGTTCTGTCCGCATCTCATTTATGATTTTTTCCCCTGCCTCCCTGAGTGCATCGGTGGCTTTCATCTTACTTTCCTGTAACTGCATTGCAGATAGCGAAGCGGACTGCGAATGTCCGCCTTACAAAAGGTTCCTGTTCAGTACCATTGCCGGTGCGAGCGAGCGGGAGCGTCCCGATGCGGAAATATCTATTCCGGGAGCCTCAGAAATCTGGATGCGGAGTTTTTGTAAGTAAGCCCGCTCTCCTCACAGATCCCCGAGGTCGAACAGATCACTGTCCGGCTCCTCACCGACCGCCCTGCCCATCGTCCCGCAGGACATAAGAAGCGCTGTCAGCTCTCCATCCCGCATCCCCGAGGCGATCAGCGCTCCTGCATCCGCTGCCTCGGGAGTCAGAAGACCGTTCCCGGCAAGAAAAAACACCCGTTCCCGGGCTTCCATGGAACGCTCGCCAAGGAGCAGACGGAGGACATCTTCCGAATTCTCTCTGAGCCAGCGCTCGTATTCTGTCTTCATTTCCATGCGGAGCGCCTCAGGATACATGAGCCTCGAGAGCGCGACCCGTGCGCTGCTCTCCGTGCCCGCGCTGCGCGCCCGGGCAAACAGCGAATCGTAGGTCCTCATGTTCACGCCCTTCCGCTCGACGGCCTCCCTGTATGCGTAGCCCGCCCCCTCGATCCACGAGTGGATGGCCCGCGCGAACGTATCCTCGTCAAAGCCGCGCACATAGGCCGGAAAATACAGCTCTGTCTCTTCGGTATCCCTGACGATCTTCACATACAGCCTGCAGTCAGTGCCTGCGAGCAGATCCCGGAGGATTCCGTATCTTTCTCTGAGCACACGGAACTCTACATGAGAGAGCGAATCACACAGACGCAGGACTCCGTTTCCCCAGCCCTCCGTATGATCGCTCAGGCTGATCTTTCTGAGCTTCCCGCATCCGTAAAACGCAAACCCGCCCACCTGCAGCAGACTGTCCGGAAGAATAACTTCCTCGATCATCTGATTCCTCTCGAACGCGTGCCCTGCGACAGAGCAGACCGGAAGGCCTTCGATTTCATCCGGTATTCGAAGGATCCTTCCGATATCTCTTCCGCCTGTTATTTCCGCATAATCACCGTTTCTCTCAGTGATTCTTCGTGCCAACAGCTCCATTCGTCTCCTCAACATCTTTCATAGCGCTCTTAGGGACCGTGATCGTCACGATCGTCCCGATCCCCTCACGGCTCTGTATCAACAGTTTCGCATGACTGATCGTCCTGAGCCGTTCCTCAACACTCTGAATGCCGATATGCGCACGGTCATCCTTCTCACCTTTTTTCGGATCGGAGACCCTGCTCATATCAAATCCTACGCCGTCATCCTCGATCTGAACTACAAAGGAATTTCTTTTTTCGGCCGAGGAGATACGTACTGTTCCGCCGCCCTCTTTTTTGTTGATCCCATGCTTCACCGCATTTTCCACGATCGGCTGCAGCGTAAGCACGGGAATCCGGAAATCGACAGCACGAATATCATACTCTACCTGCAGCTCTTCCTCAAAACGCATCTTTTCAAGGCTCAGATACCGCTTAATATGACTGAGCTCTTCCGAAAAATCGACTTCCCGGCCCTTCTCCACGCTGTCAAGATTCGTCCGCAGATACTCGGCAAAGTCTCCGACCGCCTTCTGCGCTGTCTCCGGATCCTTCTCGCACAGATAATAGATCGAATTGAGCACGTTGTAGAGAAAGTGCGGCCGCATCTGGCTCATCATGAGCATGACCCGCTCATCCGACATTTTCTTCTCGCGTTCATAGGCCTTCCGGACTTCCCTCATGTAAATGAAATTCGATGTGATGAGCAGCGAGAGACTCAGCGCCGGGGGCATGAGCTCAATAGAAATGCTGATCTTTCCACGGATCCAGACGGCGAGAACAGGAGCAGCGACAAAGGAGATCATGGCTGCCGTACTTGAAAGCCCCATCGCCCTGCTGCTGTACAGGATTATGCTGATAATCGCCCCCGCGACGACGTATCCGCCCAGCTGACCGATCAGATAGTACGGACCCGGCTTCACTCCCTCCTGACTCACTGTAATAATCGCTCCGTTGAAACTGGATACCGTCCATGCCACCGCTTCAATGAGACATACGGCCACAATGATATAATAGAGATCAGGAGGGACCGGACGGTATTCCGAGCAGACTTCGAAGATATAAAAAACATAGAAGCAGAGGACCGAATAATAGAATATATACGTGAGGCTCTCAAGAATGCGAAGCAGGAACAGATAGTCTTCGTCAACGGCGGGATATCCGGAATCGATCAGGATCCACATGATGATCGCCGTTGTGAGCATCAGGATATCCGCACTCACGGTCAGTCTGAAATAAACGGATACTCTCTTCCGCGCACCCTTTTCAAGTGTAATATAGGCCAGAACGATCAGCATAGTGAGCAGGGCGAAGCCTGAGACCGCCACATTGATCTGATTCATAATATAAATCCTTTCAGTTTTTGCGGAAATCCAGGCTCTTGCGAAACTCTGTGCGAAAAGGAATTGTGTGAACCATTCAAACAATCTGCACAGGCTTTCGCAATTGCCTGTTTGCGGAGCCCCTTCAGGAAAATGATGAAAAACTTCCGATCCAGACGTCCGTGAGAAGTCTGGCTACAGACTCAGGGGAATCTTCACAGTTCTCCAGCGTCCACTTGTGAAGAATACCCACCACGCCTCCGATGGATCCGGCCATCATGTACGCACCGTGCTGCTGTCTTGCCGGGGAGCCCTCCATCCGGCTCATATCGAGGAGAACATATTCCCGAAACCTCAGAAGCGCCTTTTCTATGAACCGTACCGAGGACAGCCGGCTGAGCGTTCGGATCAGATAACCGCTCTTTCTGATATAACGGCAGAGCGCGGAAAAAAAGCTGCGGACCAGCTTTCTGCTGTCCGTTCCTTCTGCCCTGCACCCATCCAGCATGCTGAAGATCTCATCCAGAATATCATCCTCGATCTTCATGATAAGCGTCGGCATATCGGTATAATGATTATAAAAGGTGCTCCGCGTCACGCCTGTCCGCTCCGCCATCTCGGCGACGGTGATCTTCTGCGGATCCTTTTTCAGGCACAGAAGTTCAAAGGCATCACGCAGATCCTCCTCTGTCTGTCGATAGCGGATATCTCTGGATGTCTCATTCATAGTACGAATTCAGGGTCCTTTCTAGCATTTCATTCTGCACATCAATCATGAACATCCCGGCGTTCCCGAAGCACAGGACATACATGCACAGACGTCACTGCTGTTCCTCACTTATCCTCCGAAAGAAGGAACTTGATCGTCTCGAGGACACTCTTCATGTGATATTTCAGCAGGAACGACACGTCATTGTACTCGGTATAGGTATACTTCAGCTTGTCAAGGAGCGGCATGACATAGGTCTCTGTCTCGTCGATATATGCCGCCATCCGCTGGGCTGAAAAACATGTCGCCATTCCGGAGATATTATTGCAGCGGTCAAGCACTTTGACGATCGTCGCCGTACGGTTCCCGGCGATCCTGTCAAAATAGATCTTTTTGGATTCTTTCCGGGTAAATCCCGGGATCATTTTAAAAGTGAGAAGCTCCACCGCCTCGCGCGTTTCCTCATTGACCGGAAGCTCTTCCGTAGTGACCCCGCAGTCCTCCACGACATCGTGCAGGAGGATCACGGAAATCAGGTCGTCGGTCGCGATATGAAGCGCAAAGGCCTGACAGGCCATCAGAAGGGGGTGATTGATATAGGGGACATGCTGCGTACCTTTGCGGTACTGGCCGCTGTGGCTCTTCTGCATAAAATCAAGGGATCTGACCGCCTGATCCATCCCCAGCCGCGTGCAGGCATTCAGGATAAATGTGAACATCGCGTCCTCCGAGAACAGACGCTCCTTGAGCTTCCAGCGGACCTCCCGCGGAGCGCTCTCTCCCATCAGGTAGCTGACGCTTGTATTGAGTGCAATGGATATCCTGGGAAGCATTTCCGTCTCGGGAAGGGTCTCATTCATTTCCCAGGAACGGATCGTCTCCTCCGGTGTATTGAGGACTTCTGAAAGCATGGCCCGTGTCATATCGAGCTGCTTCCTACGATTCACAATGCGGTCACCCATATTTATCTGCATGTTCACAACCCTCTCTTCAGTGTTCGTTCAAAAAGGTCACAGGAGCAAAACACGTAAACATACGTGTCTTGTGCTATCTTTATCTTAGACTGTTCAGGGACAAATTACCAGTACGGATTCAGATGCTCCCGATCCAATTTCAGGAACGCCTCGGCGTCTTTGCCGCGCCGCGCGAGGTGCAAAGCACCTTCCCCATCGCGCAGCTGTGCGCGGAAACATATAGAAAAGGCTGCCGCACCGGGAATTCGGTCCGCCCCTGCGAACGGCATTGGTTGCAAATGTCGTCCGCAGGCAGCGCAGCCTTTCCTTCGTGCGGCAGCCTTTTATCGGATCCCTGATCTTCTCTTATGAGGGGGCGATCCGGACCGGCCGGATCGCGAGCAGGATCCTCTCCATCATTCTCTTTGCAGGGTTCGTTTTCTCAGCGGTCTTTCTGAACGTGCTGTGTTCCTCCGCTGCATGGAGCACACGCTCGGCCTGCTCTTCATTTTCAAAGAGCACCGTCCGAACACCCGAAACACCGAGTGGGAGCAGATGTGCCTCATAATAATCGATGGCCAGTGCCATCGCGCTCTCGCGGTCTTTTTCTGCCTGCGCAAGAAGTGTTACGCCCGGCAGCATTGAGAGTTCTTCGAAGATCTGACTATAATCCGCGTCACTTCCGTCATTGACGATAATGACATGGGGAACGCATGCGCTGATCAGTTCTTCTACATAGCTTACAAGCTCTCTTCCCGGGTTATTTGTCGGAATAATAATAACAGAATCCATAGTCAGCCTCCTTTTTGATTTATTTTCAAGAAGTATACCTTCTTAATGCTAACGAACTGTGTTTGAAATAAGAAAAAACTGTGAACCTTTTTGCCGGTTCACAGTTATATACGAACAATCTGTGAACCTTTTTTACCGGCTCACAGATATATACGAACGATCAGGGGGGCGGGCCAACCATTTTTAATCTCTGACGCAGAATTCTCGTGATTTCAATCATGAGATGAATGCGCGTCAGAGATTAAAGCCTCCGGCGGATCGCAGCCGCGCAATTAGGAAGGTGCTTCGCACCTCGCGCGGCGCGGCAAGAACGCCGAGGCGTTCTTGATAAAATCTTTGCCTGATCTCTGCCCGATTTCACCCCGGATCCGTCCGCTTCATCAGCCCGTCTGTATCAGGCAGTATCAGGACCGCCTGAAGCACGGGCATCAGGGATCAGTATCCTTCCCTCGCAGCCTTCTTCCTGCTCTCGATCCGCTTCTCAGCTCCCGCCCACCGGGCCTTCTCAGCCTCGGTCTCAAGCGTAAGACCGTACGGGACAGGCGTAGGCTTCCCTTCCTTATCGATACAGACCTCCGTGAGGAATGCGCGGTTGATGGCATAGCGGAACCCGGTCTCCTGATTTTCGATATAGGTATCCACCCGGACCTCGATGGAAGTCCGGCCGACGTGGGTCACATTGGCGATCAGGACGAGCACATCATTGAGGTAGGCACCGCGCTTGAATTCCAGATGCTCAATGGCAGCTGTTGTAACATTGACCCCGGCGTGCCGGGTCGCGGCAATCGCAGCGATCTCGTCGATCCAGGCAAGAAGGCGTCCGCCAAAAAGCCGTCCCTGTCCGTTGATGTCCGGATAACGAAGGCAGCGGCTGACTTCGGTCCTCGAATATTCTACATTTCGATATCCCTTCTCATACATAAAAAACCTCCCTGCAATATCTGCTTTCATCCATCTTACTGTGCCACAAGCCCTGCCAGGGATGAATCACTGAAGAATGTATTCGCATTATAGAGCAAAAGGACCTCGTCGATCCCGTCCGTCGCGATCAGCGTCTCCAGATTCTCCGTATAGTACCGAGGATCGACGATATCGATCTGTCGATAGTACTGCGCCAGGAACGGCAGGAAGCAGTTCGCGTAGCTGTCCTTCAGTACCAGCAGTCTCCGATTCTCCGCTGTCGGAGATTTGATGCGGACCAGTGCGTGGTTCCCTCCGAAAAAGACACTGTATTTATCTTTCTGGGTGAGGAATGTCTCATCATAAAAAGTGGTCGTTTTCATCTGTCTGTCCACATACTCGACGACGTAGTTCGCGGCAGGCTGCGAGCCATCCTGCGGGAACCAGACCGAGATGACATCCTCTTCATTCCCGAATGTACAGCTCTTCCCGGAGAGGGTCCCGTTAAAGTCCGCCGTGACAGCGAGCGCATTGTAGTACACGGAATCCGGATCAAGCCCCATGATCCCCGCTGCGTGGCGGAATGCATTGTATGCGCCGTACGTAGTCCAGTGATGGTCCGTGCGGTAATAGATGTATTCATCTTTCTTCGCGGCGAGCACATCTCCGACATCGATCGGCGTGTAACCGACAAGCTGCATTGTGGAATAGAAGTCCCGGATGAGTGCGTTCTGGTCCTCAGCCGGGGCATTTGCCGGAAGTTTATCCCGAAGCACCGTCACAGCTGTGGGCGCGATCATCATATAGAAATTCATATCCTGATGGTTCGCACGGAAAACCGTAAGATTCTGAACCAGCCGCGACAAAAACTCCTCATCCGGCTGTACCGCCTCTTCCATAAGATAGCCGCCGTCACAAATGTACACTCCGCCGATCCTGTTCTGCCCGGCGATCCGGGCTGTCTCTGTCCTGATCCTGACCCAGCCGGTCCTTCCCGGGAACTGATCTGCAGCCCATTTCTCCGCATTTTTCATGAAGCTCCCGTTCAGAAGATCCGTCCTGTCAAAGGACGGAATCCCTTCCAGTGACCGGTTCTCCATTTCCGAGAAAGAATTGTCCGGAAGCACGATAAAAAGCAGAAGCATAAGTACCGTAAAGAGAACGCAGGCTCCCAGAAGTATGTGCCGGAAAATACAGACCTTTTCCTGTTCTGTCTGTGCAGGGTCCTGCTGACTCCTCGTTTTTTTCTTCATCTGTTCTCTCCAAAAAGCAATCAGGAACGTGTCAAATCATTCACACACGAGGCCATCAGAATGCCGCATACAAAAACGGCTGATACGTGCTGTAGACCATAAAGGCAACGGCAAGAAACGTAAGGAGCACCGTCCCGACGGCCGAAATGACCGGGTATTTTTTCTGCGTCCAGGTATAAAACCTGAAAGGCCACGCAGTCGACCCGAGAACACAGAAGACGAGCAGAAGGAGATTCGTCCGCAGATAATACAGAGCCCGGCTGTCCGCAAAGGAATGCATCCCTCCTCCGAAAAGTGCTCCGCACGTTGCTGCCGCCTCCGCAAAGCTCCGGCTCGAGAAGAAGACCCAGCCGATCATGACGATAAACATCGTATAGAGTATCCTCACAGGCTTCGGAAGCTTCTCAAGAATTTTTATAAGAAAATACTTCTCCAGAAGAAGGACAAGTCCATAGTAGACTCCCCATGCGACATATGTCCAGGCCGCTCCGTGCCACAGTCCGGTGAGCGCCCACACTATGAGGATATTCCGCACATGCCGGCCGACCGTGACCCTGTTTCCGCCAAGCGGAATATAGATATAGTCCCGGAACCATCTCGACAGTGAAATATGCCATCTTCTCCAGAAATCCGTGACAGAGACCGCCGTATAGGGATGGTCAAAGTTGTCCCCTGCCCGGATCCCGAACATGAGCGAAATCCCCTTCGCCATATCCGAGTATCCTGAAAAGTCAAAATAAAGCTGGAAAGCAAAAGCCGCCATCCCGAGCCACGCCATGAGTACGGATACTTTTCCGACAGGCAGCGCTCTGAACGAATTGTAGAGATCCACAATATTGTCCGCCAGCAGGACCTTCTTTATAAGACCGACGATAAAGAGGACCAGACCCTTCTCTACATTGGCGATCGAAAAGTCCGGTCTTCTCATCTGCGGAACAATGTCCTGCATCCGGTCGATCGGTCCCATGGAGATCGTCGGGAACATCATGATCGACGCTGCGAACCATAAGAGGCCGCACCGGGGATTGATTTTCCCGGAACGGGCATCCGCGATCCATGCGATCGCCTTGAATGTGAAAAATGAAAGGCCCAGCGGCAGCGGCATCTCCGGTGCCGAAAAGCTCGTCTTTAAGAGTGCGTTGACTGTCCCGACCAGAAATCCGCAATACTTAAAATATCCGAGGATAAGGAGATTGACGATGACAGCTGCGACAAAAATCCGCTGCTGCAGCCGGCTCCCCCGCTCCGTCTCAGCCAGATCACACCCTGCATAGTAGTTAAAGACAGTGGACAGGACGAGCAGGATCACATAGACCGGATTTCCCCAGGCATAAAAGATGAGCGACGCGGCGATCATAATGACTGTGCGGGCACGTGCCGGTCTTACAAGTCCGTAAAGAAGGAGGACGGCAGGCAAAAAAGCAAATATAAAGATCAGCGATGAAAAAGTCACTTTTTAATCTCCCCCAGTATGTCCCTTTCCCAGTCAGACGCATTGTCCGAAACTGCGAAGATCAGATATTTTCCCCTGACTTCGCAGATGGCACTCTCGATTTTTGTCATTTCCTCCGCCCCGTAGTTCTCAAAATTCTCCGTAACTTCTCCGAGACGTTTTCTTGCGCTTTCCAAATAGAGAAGCGCTTCCTCGTGATCCTTTGCACGAACGACCAGAAGCTCATCCGCCGACATGATTGAATTCGAGCGGAAAAATACAAAGCCTTCCGTCTCCGCACTGTCGATCGAATAATATCTGCGAAGACCGGACGCGTCTTCAGTCCTCATCTCTGCTATTCCCGGCTGTTCCGCAAGAGCCGCAGCGATCCGCTCCATCGGAATATCCGGATAGTACTGAGACCAGATGAGGGCTGCCATAAAGACGACAAGCCCCAGTCCGCTAAGGATTAGCATTATTCTTGATTTTTTCATGATCAGATCCCCGCCTCATAGCACATATGTGAGAGCATCCAGAGATAGACATCCTGTACCGGATGGATCCCGTCAGTATCCCAGAGCTCCGGATGACCCAGGACGAGCGTCGTATTATCCACATAGGTCACGCCGAGCTCCTCACAAAGCTCCATGATCGCCTGATTATACTGTCCTGCGTACTCATACTGAGGATGTCTTCTGCAGGCATCCGGCGAGATCGGGTTGATGTTGCACAGGAAGATCCTGCAATCCGGCAGATTCTCCTGAAGATAGAGGACAAGCTTCCGGTAATTCTCCTTGAACTGACCTACATCCGAAATGTACATATCCATATCGTTGAGGCCCAGCTGTACCCATACAACAGAAGCCTGCAGATTGACCGCACGCTCAAAAAGTTCAAGAGAGTCGTATGTCCCGCAGCCTCTCCTGAAGATCAGATTCTCGGTGTTTACGTACTGGCCGTCATTCATGCCTTCGATCATCGAATCCCCGATCGCGTAGGCATTGTTCTCCACCAGTGTGCTCCGCAGCTCGTCCGGATCCCGGACCTCCATCGTAGTGTAGAGGTCACTTTCATCTCCGTGCGCCGCGTCGTAGGCCGCCTGTTCCGCGGCGAGCTGGGCCTCATACGCTTCCGCATCCATTTGAGCCCGCATTGCCTCTTCCTCCGCCGCCCGCTCCGCATCCTCGATGTCCGTGATCGACTGTGTCTGGACGGTAAGATCCTTCATCATCTGATTTGCGAGCGCATCGTGTCCAGCAGAGACATCTGTGAGCGGCAGATGGGAGATTCCCTCAAGTTCCGTGATATTGATCAGGATAATGGAAACGATCACAACTGCGCAGAGCATGCCGGCAAATACCTTTTTATCAAAATGTACCGCCTGACGGAACTCCCGGATCAGAGCCTCTCCGGAAGGCATTTTGAACGGCTTCCTTACTGCTGCCGCCATTCCGGAACGCTTTTCAGAAGGCTTCCTTGATTTTGTTCCTGCAGCAGGTCTTTCTGCTTTGTTCGCTTTTGCGGATTTTTCGGTTTTTCTTTTCGAATTTCCGGATTTCTCGGGTTTTTTCTTCCCTGTGTTAGTACCTGCAGCAGACTCTCCGGTCTCCTCTGAAGATTCAGAATGTGGTCTGCTGATTTTTAATGTCCCCGACTCTGTCTTTTCAGAAGATGCTCCGGACTCTCCCCGCTTTCGGGGATTCGCGCCCGCGCTCTCTGTACGGCCGGCTTCAGGTCTCCCTGACTTACGGTCTTTTGCGCCTGCGCTCTCCACACGGCCGGCTTCAGGTTTCCCCGGCTTACGGTCTTTCGCGCCCGCGCTTTCTGCTCGGCCGGCTTCAGGTTTCCCCGACTTGCGGTCTTTCGCGCCCGCGCTTTCTGCCCGGCCGGCTTCAGATTTCCCCGACTTACGGTCTTTCACACCCGCGCTTTCTGCCCGGCCGGCTACAGGTTTCCCCGACTTGCGGTCTTTCGCGCCCGCGCTTTCTGTTCGGCCGGCTTCAGGTTTCCCTGACCTGCGATTCTTTGTCTTTCCCGCAGGACGGGAACCGGCGGCCTTTTTCTTCGCCCGCTTCGTGCTGTTGCTCTCATGCACAGCCGGTCTCTTCCCCGTTCCGTCCACGCCTTCATCTGCCGCGTCCGCTTTCAGGATCGACTCCTCATCCGCATAAATGCGTCTTGCCGCCGCCACCCGGTCAGAATCTTCCCTGCGAGGCGGGCGCGCTTCACTGCGGACCGGATTATTTGCAGCGCCTTTTATTCTCTTTTTAGCAGTTTTTCTTTTAGTATTATTTCTGGCCATTCGCTTCCCTGTTCATTACACGATGTACGTTTACATTGGAATGTCCTGCGCTTGCATAAAAAGTCGTATGGTGAAAAATCCTTTTCAGCGCACGCTGTATTAGTATAACACGAATTCGGTTAGTTTCCACATAATATTCCCGCTTATTCTTCATCGCGCAATACTCGTGATTTTAATCATGAGATACGGGCGCAAAGTGAACTCTTGCTTCATCGTGCGTACAATCTCGCGATGAAGAAAAAGAAGATCCTTCGAAAAACTGCCTGCTCACTGCATTTTCCGAAGGATCCTTTTATACCTATTCTGAAAGCCCCTGGCCGCTCTTACTGTCAGCCTGCTCTCTGCTTTCTTTCAACATGTCAAAATATCTGGTGTAATTTTCCTCGAGATTCTTCTGATACAGGAAATCATCCGAGTGATGCAGCTTATGCACATAATCATGCTCCGCGCCGGATATCGAGAGATCCAGACTGCCGAGAATGGAAATGGCAAGGTCGGAACACAGGTCTGAAATCCTCTCCAGATTTGACAGGATATTCTCGAACTGGATACCGCTGTAAAGATCGCAGATCCCCTTGGTCATTCGCTTTATGTGATAATTTTTCAGTGTCTCGATCAGCTCATCAATGACTTCCTCCCGCGGCTCGACCTGTCGGGCAAGATTGCCGTCCCTGCCCTGAAAAGCCCGGTAAGTCAGCTCAAGGATATCCTTGACCGCAACGAACGCAATATCGAGATCCTTACGGGCTTCCTCGGAAAAGACTCCGCCATTCTTTGCGAGGTTCTTCATATCCTTCGAGATATTGACCGCATGATCCCCGATCCGTTCGTAGCAGGTGAGCGCCTTGATCTGCATTCCCTGTCTTCGGGCATCGGACTCCTGAACGATATACGCCGACATATCGACCAGATATTGGTTCGAAGCGTCAGCCATCCGGTCAAGAAGGCTTTCCCGTTCCATAATTCTCTTATCCCGCGCTTCATCATAATTTCTGACCTGCTCGATGGACGCGTCAAAATTGTGCAGCGCGACATCAGCCATATGCAGAATGAGATGCTTGGACTGGCTCATCGCCAGTACCGGATTCGAGAAAAGACGGCTGTCCAGTTCCCTCAGATTGTTCTCAATGTCTGCATCCTTATTATCGACCGGCTCATCCGGGACGATCTTCACCGCGATCTTCGCGAATACGCCGGTGAGCGGCAGCAGGACAACTGCAGGGATCAGACGGAAGGCCCCGTGTACATTGGCGACGCCGCCCGAATTGAGTGTCGAATTCCAGAATCCATCCCCGATCAGACCTGTAAATCTCCCGATCGCAACACACGTGGAGATCAGCAGCGCCGCGAAAATATTATAGATCACGTGGACTGTGACTGTACGGATCTGATCCGGCTTTGCGCCGATGCGGCTGACAAGGTAAGTCGTGAGACAGTCTCCGATATTGACGCCGATGATGACCGCAAAAACTCCGCAGAAACGGACTCCGACAGAACTTGCCATGGACTGCAGGATACCGACGACCGCCGAGGAACTCTGAATGATTCCGGTAACGAAAACGCCCGACAGAAAACCGAAAAAGTAATTGTCTTCAAAGGCCACGAGAAGTCTGCTCAGCTGATCGCTCATCTGCCCTACAGAATCGCTCATGAAGATCAGTCCCATGAAGAGGATGCCGAATCCGATAAGGATCGTCCCCACATTGTGGAAACGGTCTCCCTTGAGGAACATGATGCAGATGATACCGAAGATCAGGGCCATCGGTGCCAGATTGTCTGCCTTGAAGAAATACAGAATACTCGTCGTCCCCGCGCTTACATCCATGAGACGGATGATCTGCGCCGTGATCGCTGTACCGACATTTGCACCGAGTACAATACCGATCGACTGATAAAAAGTGAGAAAACCCGCCCCGACAAGACCCACCGTCAGAACGATCGTAGCCGTAGAGCTCTGGATCATGCAGGTGACGAGCATACCGAAAATAAATCCGATGACAGGTCTGTTGGTAACCTTGGCAAGGGCCACTTTCATGGCGCTTCCCGAAGACTGTTTCAGTCCGTCACCCATGAGGCGCATTCCATAGAGGAACATTGCAAGACCTCCAAGGAGGGCTACGACCTTATAAAATATGTCCACTTTTTTTATTCTCCTTTAGAAGAAAAACCAGATTCATTAAGAAAGTGTGCTCTGATGAAGCAAACTTACCCTTTAGTATAGCATTATCCCGTCCGTTCCAATGTAAAAATCCTGTAAAAGAGAATTTCACCAACTAGCGCAGGATGCTCGTGACTTGAGTCATGAGAGGAATGCGCTTTTTTTGTTCTGCTGATGTATAATTCGTTCGTCAATTCTCGAACATATGTGCTATAATATAATCAAAAAAGGACGTATCC
>OMVU01000066.1 GCA_900314565.1 uncultured Eubacteriales bacterium | reverse complement strand
GCCAAAATCTATAGAGGAAAAACACTTTCCGTCTTGACTCGACCTGCATTGCGGCCTTTCGCCGGCATTTTTTCTGGACAGTTTTTAAAAAACGCTTTTTGTCATTATTATGGTTTATTATAGTTATGTTACTAACGCTTTTCGACATTATTATGGTTTATTATAGTTTTGTTACTTTCAACTGTCAAGACAAAAATGACCTCGGGTCTTTGACACCTGAACTTCCAGAAAGCCCTGAAGGGGCCTTATTTTTTGCGCAAATAATATGATATCTCCACGCTGGAGGATACACCGGAGAACAGAAGGAAGCTGTTCTACAAGCAAATTTTCATCGAAGGCTATGACGAGGAACGCGGTATCCCATTTGACCAGACACTGATCGTCACATACTCTCTGAAGTACATGATCTACCAGAGGACTCTGCGGGAACGGCAGATAGAACGTGCAAGGAAATATCCTTGAAAAACAGTTGGGAAAGAAATATACGTGCGGAGATATCATCTCCACACTGAGGGATATGGATGTAAGACAGCTGGATGATTACGGATACATTCCCGGTTATACCCGCACCGCATTAACAGACGCACTTCATGAGAACGCAGGATTCAGGACAGATTATGAGCTGATTACTCCAAAATCCATGGCTGGGATTGTCCGCAGATCCAAAGGACTCTGATCAGAGATTTCAAAAATCGTTACGAATTTCACGTAAAAAATAAAAACAGCCATAAGCCCGCATAAACACTGGCTTTATGGCTGTTTTCTATTCATTTTACTGTCAAAGACAGGATTTTCATGTGCTGTTCAACAGTTACAGATACTGCTAATTAGTATAACACGATATTCATCAAAATGGAAAAAAAAGGGAGAAGCATTTACGCTTCTCCCCTGGACTTTTCTTCACAGGAACTTTTTGATTTCCGTCATGAATGTATTCACATCCTTGAACTCACGGTAAACACTCGCAAACCGCACATAGGCTACCGGGTCGAGATCCTTGAGCTTTTTCATGACAAGCTCTCCGATCTCACTGCTCGTGACCTCTCTCTCTCCTCTGTTATAGATCTCCGCCTCGACAGAGTCGACCAGCTCTTTGATCCGGCCTGCGGAGATCGGGCGCTTATGGCATGCCCGGACGACTCCGCCCTCGATCTTGCTGCGGCTGAAAGGTTCCCTGTTGAGATCCTTCTTCACGACCATGAGCGGGATCATCTCTACCTTCTCATAGGAGGTGAATCTCTTCCCGCAGGAATCGCACAGCCTGCGCCGTCTGATCGCAGAATTATCGTCGACAGGTCTTGAATCTACTACTCTGGTATTGTCTTTACCGCAATATGGACATTTCATTTATCTGTTCCTGTTCTTAAGGAAATCCGGAATCTGGATGTCTTTCTTCGGTACGCTGCCCTGGACTGTCGGCTGCTGCAGCTTATAGTGGTTAGGATCAAAGACCGGCTCCGGCTGAGGCGTATACGTCTGTGTGGTGTTATAATCCTGCTGTCCGAAATACGGCTGTGCAGCAGACTGTGCCTGCGGAGCTCTTCCGAACGCACTGTTCTGCTGATAAGAATTACGCGGCTGCGGAGCTGCGCTCTGACGTGTCTCACGCTTTGCTCTCGGCGCTGCATCTTCCTCGATGAGGCCCGTTGCGATGACCGTGATCCTGCATGTATCGACTTCGCTGTCATCATACATGGCACCGAAAATGATATTTGCTTCCTCGCCGGTGATATCCTGGACATAGCTTGCCGCGTCGTTCGCATCCATGAGGGAGATATCGCCGCTGATATTGATGATGACGTTCTCCGCGCCCTTGATCGATGTCTCGAGCAGCGGGCTCTCGACTGCCTGCTGAACTGCTTCCAGAGCCTTGTCGTCACCCTTCGCCTCGCCGATACCGATATGCGCCACACCGCCGTTCGTCATGACGGTCTGGACATCCGCAAAGTCAAGATTGATGAGTGCCGGCTGGTTGATCAGGTCCGTAATACCCTGCACTGCCTGCTGAAGGACTTCATCCGCCTTCTTCAGAGCTTCCGGCATCGTTGTTCTTCTGTCAACGATCTCAAGCAGCTTGTCATTGGGGATGACGATCAGCGTATCCACGTTCTGCTTAAGCTTCTCAATACCGTTCAGCGCATTCTCCATGCGCTTCTTTGCCTCAAAACGGAAAGGCTTTGTGACGACGCCGACCGTAAGGCATCCGAGCTCTTTCGCGACACCGGCAACGACCGGCGCACCGCCGGTACCGGTTCCGCCGCCCATACCGCACGTTACAAAGACCATGTCGGCACCGTTCAGCACCTGTTTGATTTCCTCAGCGCTCTCCGTCGCGGCCTGTTCACCAACCTCAGGCTTTGCTCCTGCGCCCAGCCCCTTTGTCACCTTCTCGCCGATCTGAACTACAGTCGGAGCCTTGCAAAGGTTAAGGGCCTGTTTATCCGTGTTTACTCCCACGAACTCGACACCGCCGATCGCTTCATCTACCATGCGGTTAACGGCATTATTGCCACCTCCGCCAACGCCTACAACAATTATACGCGCTGCGGATTCAACTTCATTGGATGTAATCTCTAACAAAACAGTTCCTCCTTTTGACCGCCAAGCGCAGATGACGGTACCGCTTTATTTATATCTGAGTAGACTTTCGCTCATGATAATAACATAACAATCATACGGGTTTTACCTGCATTTATCAAGAATTTTTTTCATTTTTTGAAAAAATTAGACGATTTGAAGAGCCGTCGTAATTCTCCATATGAAGAATTCCCGACTGCCCCTCGAGAGAAGGCAATATATTGTTCATCGCGTAGAGTTCTTCTTCGATCTCGGAAAAAGATCCGATGTTCACGGTGATCCCTCCGAACTTAAGAAGCATCTCCCCGTCGAGCGTGTACTCCACGCTGTCCGGCTCGTACCCTCCCTCATCGACATATTTCTTGAGTTCCCGGAGACCGGGAAATACATTCGTAAAGAGGACTGTTAGCGGCTGTCCGACCGATACTGCGGAAAAGGAAAGGCCTGTGACGACCGGAATATAATTTCCGTTCCCTTTTCTCAGCCCGCCGGAGATGTTTTCCGTATTTTCTGCCGTATCTCCGACCGAAGCGTTCCTTATTTCCGAATAGCTCTTTCCGGCCAGATGCTCTTTGTAGTCAGCTTCGCTGAAATCCGACCGGATGCGCACGACTCCCTTTGTGTCAAAGTACCAGTAGCTTCCGTTATAGAAAACACTGCCGATCATCTTCTTCTCTGCAACGCGCACCTCGATCGTGTGTGTGTTTTTCATATCGACCGAGATTCTTTCAATAAAGGGATCGTCTACTTCCCGGTCATTGAAGGACATCGCAAGGAAGACGGTGTTGTAGGAGAACGGTCCCTGCATGACATACTCGATAATTTCCCGGTCTGTCGCATGAAAATTTCCGTTTACGCTGTATCCGTCAATGCGGAAAATGAAAAAGAACAGAATGAGCCCCGCGACGATCAGTCCCCCGATCAGGAGCCCCTTCTCATCCCTCTCCTTTCCGCGATCAGATTTCCGTACGGACATACTCCTTAAACTTTTCTCCTCTTACTTCATAATTCGGAAATTCCCCCCAGGAAGCGCATGCCGGCGAGAGCAGCACTGCGTCGCCCGGCCGGGCGTTATCTCTGCAGAAATCCATGGCATCATGCATGGTCTCAACGATCCTGATCTTCTCTTCCGGGAAGCCGCACTCTACCGCCGCATCGCGGATATCAAATCTCGTCTTCCCCTCAAGCACGAGCCAGCGGACATGATCTCCGAAGGAGCGTATCCATCCCCGGTAATCCGATCCCTTATCGTAACCGCCCGCGATCAGAAGCGTCGGCCGACTCATCGCCTCGATCCCCTTGATGGCCGCGTCCGGATTTGTGCCCTTCGAGTCGTTGTACCAGATCACGCCGTTCTTCTCATCCACATATTCGATCCGGTGCTCCACCGGTCTGAAGGATCTGCAGACGCGGACGATCGTATCCAGCGGGACCCCCGCGGAAAATGCCATCGCGATGGCCGCCATCACATTTTCATAATTGTGCACCCCGATCAGTATGAGCTCGGGCGTCCGGAGGAGGACTTCATCCGCTCCGCCCCGGGTCAGCCGGATCGCGTCCCCGTCGAGCCAGATCCCGTTCTCCACCCTGCGCCGGGAAGAGAACCAGAACACATCTGCGGGACATTTGTCCCCAAAAGAGCGGAGGACTTCGTCCTCATAGTTCAGAACACAGACATCATTCTTATCCTGATTCAGTGTCACGAGCTCCTTGCAGCGGATATACTCCTCCATCGTGTGGTGCCGGTTCAGGTGATCTTCCGTGATGTTGAGGATCGCAGATACGCGGGCGTGAAATTTCTCAATCGTCTCAAGCTGAAAGCTGGAGGCCTCGAGGACAACGAAGGAATCATCGCTCGTGCTGAGGGCGGCTCCCGTATAGGCATTTCCGATATTGCCCACGACGAAAGTATTCGGATTATACGCCTTCATGATCTCTCCGAGGAGCGCTGTCGTTGTCGTCTTCCCGTTGGTACCGGTCACTGCCAGCACCGTTCCGCGGGAAGCCCTGTACGCAAGCTCGACCTCCCCCCAGACCGGGATTCCGGATTCCCTGAGTCTTATGACTTCCGGGATATCCGTCGGGACGCCGGGACTCAGGACAGCCGCGTCAAGTTCTGCGAGGAGCTGTTCATCGACCGTACCGACGGCAGCCTGCACATCCTGCCTGTACTCGTCCCCGATCTTTTCGATCAGGCTCTCCGGTGTGGCACCTTCCTTCTGGTCGAAAAGGACCGGCTTCGCTCCAAGCTTCACAAGCAGTTCCGCCGCTCCGATCCCACTTTTTCCGGCGCCGTAAACCAGTATGTTTTTTCCCTTAAAATCCATAGTAAAAACCTCTCTCAGGAAATCTTTTTCCTCGTTTGTAAATCCCTCGGATCCCTGATGAAACCCTCACTCAGGAAGTCGCTTCCTCGTTTGTAAATCCCTCGGATCCCTGATGAAACCCTCACTCAGGAAGTCGCTTCCTCGTTTGTAAATCCCTCGGATCCCTGATGAACCCTCACTCAAGAAGTCCTGCCTCCTCGTTTGTAAATCCCTCGGATTCCTGATGATTTCCTCCGGCGATATTCGCCGGATCTTCCGCCCCGGAAACTTCCGGGACATTCATATCCGCGACCAGATCTGCCTGCGGCGGCGTAACTTCCGTCTCCTCGAGGCTTGATGCAAAGACCTCATCCATCGGCTGGATCTCCTCGTCCGGATAAATATTCAGATACGGAAGCGTCTCCGTTAGAATGTCTCGCGCGATCCACATTGCGAACCGGTTATCGTCCTGATCGGGAATATTCGGCTCGTCCACGACCACATAAATGAGGACCTGCGGATCATCGTATGGTACAAACCCAACGAAAGAAACAATATACTTTCCGTCGGAACGGGGAATCTTCTGAGCCGTCCCCGTCTTTCCGCCCATCGAATACCCGTTGACCTTCGCGTACATACCGGTACCCGCATCCACTGTCGTCCGCATATAGGACCTGAGCTTCTCCGCGTTATCGTTGGAGACCGTCTGTGTCAGCAGCGTGCTGTTATAGATCTTTTTTGTCGTACCCTTGCTGTCAATGATCCGGTCGACCACCCGGGGCTGATAATAATAGCCTCCGTTCGCGATCGACGCGACCGCAGCCGCCTCCTGGATCATCGTGCACTCAAAACCCTGTCCGAAGGAAGAGACCGCAAGGTCAACGTCCGTCATCGTCTCCTCCGTAAAGAGAATACCGGCTGCCTCACCGGGAAGATCGATTCCCGTTCTCGACCCGAAATTAAAAAGCGACTGATACTTGATGAACTCGCTGATCCCCATCTGGTCCACGACCTGCATCAGTCCGTCATTGCAGGAATACGCGATGACCTGCTCCAGTGTCAGCTCGCCGTGGCCATCCTCCTCTGAACAGTGGATCGTGGTCCCTGCGACATTTTCCGCACCGTCGCACAGGAATATTTCGCTGCCAGACAGCGTGCCGTCCTCGAGGGCCGCACCGACCGTGATCGGCTTATACGTCGATCCCGGCTCAAAAACATCGGAAATACAGTAATTCCGCCAGATCGCCTGCAGATTCGTGAGCATCTGCTCTTCACTCATAGCGGCGATCGCTTCCTCGCTGTAGAACCCCTCCAGTCTTCTCGGGTAATTCAGATCATACGGATCGGAACTGGCCATTGCGAGGACTTTTCCGTCTCTCGGATCCATCACAATGACGCCGACATTTTTAGCTGCCCGCTCTGTACTGAACGGACCCACTTTATAGAGATTCCAGAAGTACTGGATCTCATTTTCACAGATCTGCTGGATATTGACGTCGAGCGTACTGATGACCGTATCTCCGTCCACGGGCTCGATCACTGTCTGAGAGAGTCCCGTGATCGACTCATCCTCCCAGTATCCGAATTTCCGGCCGTTCACCCCGCAGAGAGTATTGTTGTAGTATCCCTCGATGCCCCAGTCAGCCGTCGCGCCGTCATAGGTGAACCCTATCACATCACACGCAACAGAGCTGAGCGGATAAACACGCTGATACTCCTCCTCGAACCAGATCCCGTGGATCTTGCTCCTCACCTTAGCCTGCTCCTCTGTCAGAGGATTTTCTTCCGTACCGTTCTTATAGTCCGTAAATGACTGCTTCTGTTCGATCGTGATCCCGTTCAGGACCACCTGATAGCGTGAAGAACGTGTGCGCTCATCCGTGAGCAAATTGCTGAGGGCATTTCCGTCAAGACCATAGACGTCGACGAGGGCCTGAACAGACGGCCCCGCATACTCCTCGCTGCTGTTTATGACGCTGCAGTCAAAGACTACATTATAACGCTTTTCGGATGTCGCAAGCACGATCCCGTTCCGGTCCACAATATCGCCCCTCTTGAACGGCATGACCGTTGAAGAGTAACTGTTCTGGGACTGGGAAAGCACCTGCTTCTTATAGGTATCCCCGCTCGCAGCATTGATGTAGCTGATACGGATCAGGAGACAAATCAAAGCCAGCACGACCAATACAAAAAGGCCTGCCAGCTTTTTCTTCATTGTCCCTGTTATTTTTTTATAGTTTTTTTCTTTCTTTCTGTTGCGGCGTCTGCTCTTAGTACTCAAAACCGTCTTCATTCCCCGACCGTTTATTCAGAGGGCACGTCCTCGAACTGGTGGACGTACTCCCTGTCTTCCGTAGTATACCACACAATCTGGTCTTCTGTCGCATACTTCATTCCCAATTCGTTCATTGCGACATCCCTGATATGATCCAGGTCGATCTCATTGGTAACATTTTCCAAAAGAGCGTCATTTTCATTTCTCAGTGTATCAAGTTCTGCTGTCAGTTTCGTGTTGGTCCTGGTCTGTGTTGTGATGATCTCCTTGAGCTGCAGATACCTCACACATACGAACACCGTCAGAAGGCACATGACTGCAAGGAACATGACGTAGGTGCGGTCCACCTCAAGTGCCTTTGTCCGGTTCTTTTTTGTCCGGACACTGACCGCCTTCGCATTCGCGGGGGAAGTCATCGTCCTTCCCACCGTGAGGGCAGCGGCTCCCGCTCTGCTTTTCCCTGCAGCCCGCATCGTCCCGGTCCGGTCTGCACCGGAAGACTTTCTGACTGTCTGTGAGGACATCCTGCTTCCGGAGCGGGCATTTCTCTTTCTGCTGCCCCCGTTCCTCACGGAATCTGCGGAGACCGCTCTCCCTGTCCTTCCTGCGGACGCAGTTCTCCCATCCTTCATCTTCACGGTTCTACCTGTTCTGCCGGACCCTGTATTCAGTTTTTTCCTGTAGTTATAAGAAGTGCGCACTGTATTCGTGCGCACGTTCCCCATCGTCCTGGCATTTGTCATTTTTATGACCTTCTCTCGAATACCCGGAGCTTCGCGCTGCGGGCCCTGGGATTATCTTCCATCTCCTTCCCGGTCGGTATGATCGGCTTTTTTGTGATCACTCTTCCTTTGCTCTTTTTGCCGCACACACATACCGGAAAATCCGGCGGACAGGTACACGGGTTTTCATTTTTCCTGAATGCCGACTTTACGATCCGGTCTTCCAGCGAGTGAAAAGTGATCACAGAGATCCGGCCGCCGTCTGTCAGCATGTCTATCATTGAATCCAGGCTGTCCGACAGAGCCGTCAGTTCTCCGTTCAGCTCGATGCGCAGTGCCTGAAATGTTCTCTTCGCAGGGTGTCCGCCTGTCTTCCGGACCTTCATCGGGATCGACGCCTCAATGATCCTGACCAGCTCCCCAGTGGTCTCGATCCTTTTTTTACTGCGTGCTTCCACGATGTGTCTGGCAATATTGGACGCGAATCGGTCCTCGCCGTAATCGCGGATGATCCGATAGAGCTCGCTGCGATCCGCCTCATTGACAAGATCCGCTGCCGTCCTTGACTCTCTCGTATCCATCCGCATATCGAGCGGAGCGTCTGCCATGTAGGAAAATCCACGCTCCGCGTTGTCCAGCTGATAAGAAGACACCCCCAGATCCAGCACTATGCCGTCGACTGCATGGATCCCCATCCCGTGCAGGATCTCCGGCATCTGGCTGTAGTTTCCGTGCACGATGTGTACACGGTCATCACTTGCCGCCTGCAGCCGCTCCCCGGCTGCCTTTATCGCGGCGTCATCCCGATCTATTCCAATTAATACTCCCGAAGCGGATAGGGAACGAAGTATCCCGGCGGAATGTCCCCCGCCGCCGAGCGTACCGTCCACATAGATTCCATCCGGCCTGATCAGCAGACTTGCGATTGTCTCTTCAAATAATACCGAAGTATGCGAAAACTCCATATCGCTTTCCCTTCTTTCAAGATTCCGAACATTTTTCCCATCAAAAGCCCCGCCTGTCCAATCACTCCCACTTGACAGACGGGCGCGCATGTTCGTCCTCTTACAGCGTTATGCCAAGCGCCATCGCCTCTTCAGCCATCTCCATCGGAGAACCGAAATCACAGACCTCAGCCCACTTGTCTGCATCCCAGATCTCAAAGTAGTCGTCGGAACCCACAATGACGACGTCCTTTGTGAGGTTCGCCTTGGTCCGCTGATCCTGACTGATCAGGATCCTCCCCTGCGGATCAAGGTTCACCTCTCTCATATTCGAAAGGATGTATCTCTTCATGCGCATCATCTTGCGGTCTGTACTGCTTATGCCGGTGAGGGATTTCGTATGTTCGCGGAAGGAAGACTGCGGATAAACTGAAAGGCACTCGTCGAACGCTGTCACAAGGCACAGCGATTCACCGGCGATCTCATCCCGGTACTTTGCGGGAATCATCAGCCGCCCCTTTCCGTCTATCGAATGTCTGTACTCTCCTCCGAACATCTTTCTCCCCACTTTATGGGATTTTCCCCACTTTATGGGAATTTCCTCCCACAATCCACCACTTGGTTACATTCTACCCTACAAAATGGCAAAAATCAACGCCCGTTTTGGACATAAAAAAGGCGGCCGCAAGGGCCGCACTTGATATTGTGCTGTTTATTTTTCGAAAGCGCAACATATAGAAAATTTAATATTTCTTTAATAATTACTTTTTTTACCGGGCGGTGCTGCTCTTTTTCTTCCAATGAGGATCCAGAGGACAGCGCCTGCGAAGGCAACAGCGGACACGACCATCGAAACCGGGATCCCGGTATGCATGATGAGAAGCTGGTCCGTCCGCAGCGATTCGATCCAAAACCTCCCACTTGCATACCCTGCAATGTAGAAAAGGAACAGCTCGCCGTTAAATTTCATCTTTTTCCGGATCAGGAAAAGGATGATGAGGACCATCAGGTTCCAGCAGCCCTCATAGAGGAAGGTCGGATGCACCTGTATATAGTCGATCCCGTTGATCGTCTGAAGGTGCGCCCACATTTCCTCGGAGATCTCGTGCTGACGCACAGCCGAGACCGGAAGCTGCATCGCAAAGAGATTGTCCGTGTATTTTCCGAAGGCCTCGCGGTTAAAAAAGTTCCCCCATCTGCCGACGATCTGCCCGATCGGGACGCTCATCGCGATCGTGTCAAAAATAACGCCGACGGGGATCTTCTTGATCTTCGACATGGCCAGGATAGCCAGGGAACCGCCGATGATGCCGCCATAGATCGCAAGCCCGCCCTGTCGGATATTGAAAATGGATGCAAGGTCACCCTTGTATGCATCCCACGAAAAGACGACATAGTAGATACGCGCGCCGACGATGCCGACGAGCATACCGACGAGGACGATGTCGACATAATCATCCGGCTTCTGGCCGGTCTCCTTTGCCCGCCACATTGCGACCCGAAGACCGATCAGCATGCCGATCGCGATCACGATCCCGTAGTAGGCAATCGTAAAATTCCCTATTGATATGTTCTTTCCCACATGGTCAAGGAATATGCCGAGGTGCGGGAAGTTGATATTGTAATCCATTTATGTTTCTCTATACTTTCTTATTGATCTTCCGCAAATAATGTACAAATTCCGCAAACACAGCGGGCGGCCGCCCGCTGGCTTCCGTCCATCACCGTCATGGCCCCATACGGGTCCGGATCAGGACCCTGATTCTTGCGATCAGACATTAAATCTGAATAAAATGATGTCTCCGTCCCGAACGACATATTCCTTGCCCTCGATCCGGATCAGTCCTTTTTCCCTTGCAGCCGCATAGGACCCGGCTTCAAGGAGTTCTTTATAATTGATGACTTCCGCCTTGATAAATCCTCTCTCGAAATCAGAGTGGATCTTTCCCGCAGCCTTCGGCGCCTTGCAGCCGATCGGGATCGTCCAGGCTCTCGTCTCATCCTCACCTGTCGTCAGGTAGCTCATGAGTCCGAGCAGATGGTAGCTTGCCGCGATCAGCTTCTCGAGACCGGATTTCTCAATTCCAAGGTCGGCAAGGAACTCCGCCTTCTCCTCGTCATCCAGCTCGACGAGTTCCTGCTCGATCTGTGCGGAGATGACAAAGACTTCCGCCTTCTCATTTGCAGCGATCTCCCGGACCTTCTGCACATAGGGGTTGGACTCTCCGTCATCCGCGAGGTCGTCCTCCTTGACATTGGCCGCATAGATGACAGGCTTGTCCGTCAGCAGATCAAGGCTCGCCTTAAAGCGGTCAGAATCCTCGTCGCCGAACGTGACCTCGATCGCTTTCTTTCCCTCCTCGAGCTCCTTCTTCAGTTCCACGAGGATCTCATACTCTTTCTTTGCGTTCTTGTCCGCGCCTGATTTCGCCGACCTCGCAGTCTTGGCAATCCTCCGCTCAAGGACCTCGATGTCCGCGAAAATGAGCTCCAGGTCGATCGTCTCGATATCCCTTGCCGGATCTACAGAACCGTCGACGTGAATGATATTGCTGTCCTCGAAGCAGCGGACAACATGGACGATCGCGTCACACTCACGGATGTTGGCAAGGAACTGGTTCCCGAGGCCTTCTCCCTTGGACGCTCCCTTGACAAGACCTGCAATGTCAACGAACTCGATCGTCGCCGGCGTGACCTTTTTGGAATGGCTGAAGTCGCCGAGCAGCGTAAGGCGTTCGTCCGGGACCGGGACGATGCCCACATTCGGGTCGATCGTGCAGAACGGGTAGTTGGCCGATTCTGCTCCGGCCCTGGTCAGAGAGTTGAAGAGTGTGCTTTTTCCGACATTTGGAAGTCCGACGATACCTAATTTCATTCTATATTAATCTCCTGCTCTATCGTAAAAATTGCGGCAGTCAAAGACCTGCCGGCAATGATTATAGCAAACAGGTTTTTGTTTCACAAGGCTGATCTCATATCATTCGCAAACCTGCTGAAACACAGGCTTTTCCAGATCCGTTTTCTTGCATCTCATCAGATTGTCATTTACACTTCAAACAGAAGTTATAATACTACGACCTTCTGTTCCTGCTTTACCAGCTTGCCATCATGAAATGTCATCAGATAAGCCTTAGCCGATTCTTTTGAGGAGATAAAATGAACAGGGCCATTCTCATCAACGAAAGCAACATTTTCATCCAATGCCATACCCGGAAACGGCTTTTCCTTTATCATTTCATCGAAACTCTCTTTCCTCTCGCCATAATGCGGACAGAACGCATAGGAATGAATATCAAGCAGCCCATCGACCCAGCCATATCCGATATTACCATCCTTCCAAAATACAGAGCTGTCACTATGTCCACAGTTGAACCAGCACATAGCTCCTGCACTGATCCCTGACAACACCGCCCGGTCAGTCAGATATACTTTCTTTAATTTGGAGTCAAGTCCATATTCCCTCCAGGCATTGACCATAAATGCCGTATCGCCCCCGCCGACATAAATAATATCGGCTTGATCAAGCAGCTCGTCAATTTCCTCATCTGTATACTTTTCTGATGTGAGATTCAGTTCTTTCACATCGCATCCGAGACTCTCAAATTCAGTGTGTATTACTTCAATATATTCCACAGCATCATGACTTGCAGTCCCAATAAAGAGCAGATTGGCCTTTTCTCTGCCTGCCAGTGCAACTATGTATTGATTGATTTTATGAGTGCTTTCCAAATTACCACCCGCGATAGCGACTATTCTACCCATAAATTCCCCCTTTTCAGATAAGACCAATTCTTCGCCGTCTTAACGTGCGAAGGATGAAAGATACTACCGTTGCATATGAACCTCAACATTCTTCCCGCAGAAAGCGACACCATATTTAAAAATACAAGTGACCCCCTGCGAAAGCATTTCTGTCTCATAATGTTTGCGTTCAATCTGCGAAAGCGCATCAAGAGCCAACGCGTGTAAATCCGCGTTTTTCTCTTTTGAGACCTTCAGCTCTATCAGAATACCGGGCAGCTGATCATTCTTAGGAAACAATTGGATATCAAATCTGCCGTCTCCTGATTCCCTGTTCGAACGGACCAGATAACGATTGTTTAAAATTGCAAGCAATCCAAGTACAAGGCCCTGGTAAAAAACTTCGTCAGAAGTATCAAAGAAGCTGACAGTCTGTCTGAGATAATCTCCTATGTATTCAGCAAGCTTTTCTGCGTCCTGTTCATAAAAGGCCTGCTGAATACGGGCGGCAGTAGATTCCGTTTCCGGGATTCCCCATCGGGAAAGGATCTCCTTCTCGTACACAAAAGAAATCTCTTTGTTCGGAATGGACACACTGCAGATATAGTCACCATTGTTCTGGGGCATAATTCCGGAGTTTTTCAGATATCCTGTCATGAGGAGGAAACTGTATATGCTGGACGGATTATGAAGGATTTCAGGATAAATGACACCGGTATCAATATAGGTGGTGACCGTCTCTCCTTCCAGGAGTCTCTGCAAAGACGCCATCGTTTCAGCAGATGCTTCTTTCAGGATTTCCCCTATAATCGCATTATTACCGGTAGACTGCCAGAATGCTTTCGGGAAGCATTGTTCATCCACATAATTAATAATAGACCACGGATTAAAGACTTCGCTGTTTCCGAAACGATACCCGTCATACCATTCCTTTGCCTCTTCCAGTTTTTCGGAAGCACCATAACAGACCAGCATTTCCTTTACTTCTTCCTCTGTAAAACCAAAATAGGCGCTGAAGCGGTCATCCATGATGGTGTTGACCTTCAAATTATTCATGCCGCTGAAAATACTTTCTTTGGCGACGCGAAGGATCCCCGTGAGAAAACCGTAGGCAAGATGAGGGTTATCTTTAAATGCACCGGAAAACAGGTTCCGGATGAAACCGATGATTTCCTTATAATAACCGGCTTCATGACCCTGCTGAATCGGTGTATCGTATTCGTCGATGATAATGACGGTTCTTTCCCCGACATGCTTATGGAGCATTCCTGAAAGAACTGACAAAGATCTGGCAAGTTCCACCTCATCATCAGTGCCTGACAATATCTTGGTATAGAAACTTTTTTCATACTCGTTGCACTTCGCAGACCCTATGAGCTCGGTATGTCTTGCATATTCCATGCGGAGGATTTCGGCAATATCCGCTTTAGTCTGTTCCCAATTGTTGTATTTTACGTCTTTGAAGCTCAAAAAGATGACAGGATACTTCCCCTGGTATTTTCTGTAGGACTCTCCGCAGGACCAGATCAGCTTATCTTTGAACCATACAGAATTATCTTCCCCGGTTTTTTCAAAAAATACCCGCAGCATATCCATGTTAAGAGTCTTTCCGAAACGGCGGGGGCGGGTGAACAGCGACACCTTGGGAAGTGTATCAATGAAATCCCGGATCAGAAGAGTTTTATCAACATAGTAATAGTTGGATACTGCTTCTATATAACTGGAAATACCAATCGGCAGGGGGCGACGGACACGGGTCTCTTTTAATGGAAGCCGAACCGGCTGAGGAGCTTCTTCCGGTACGAACCAGGAACGACCTTTTTTCACAGCTCCTTCTATTTCGCCGGACTTGCACATTTGCTGGACCCGCCGTTCAGAAATATTCCACTTCACGGCGGCATCATTTACAGAAATATAGGTCATATCATTCTCCTTACCGTATGTGTAATAATTTGTCCCAACCTCTTGCCTGAACCATTTCGCGAAATATGATACCACATTTCGCGAAACAATTCAACTCCAGCCTATTTCTATTTCGTTTAACACGCCGTGAGCAAGAAATCCCCTTCCTCTACAGGTGGTGGGATGAATTGCGATAAACACGGCGTTTCTTGACGTTGAAATTGGATAGTAATAACCATTCGGTATTCATGCTGCATTATCATCTTATCATGTGTATAAAATACCGTAATAAGGTGATAGATGATAAAATCTCACTTCGTCTGAAAGAGATATTTGAGAAGATATCTCCTTCGTATAACATTACACTGGAATTCGTCTGAAAGAGATATTTGAGAAGATATCTCCTTCGTATAATATTACGCTGGAAGAATGGAATCATGATAAGGATCATGTTCACATACTCTTTCGAGGACAGCCCAACACAGAGATCAGCAAATTTATTAATGCTTATAAATCTGCAAGCAGCAGGCTGATCAAGAAAGAGTATCCTCAGATACGAACATCTCTTTGGAAAGAAATGTTCTGGTCACAGAGCTTTTGTCTGCTGACTACAGGTGGTGCTACCGTAGATATTATAAAGCAATATATACAATCTCAAGGCAGAAAAGATGGCAAACAAAGCAATTAAGTACAGGCTTTATCCTACAACTGAACAAAGCAGTATGTTTGCGAAGACTTTTGGCTGCTGCCGTAAAGTCTATAATCTTATGCTTTCTGATAAGTTGGAAGCTTATAAATCCACCGGTAAATTCCCCATGGTCACACCTGCT
>OMVU01000076.1 GCA_900314565.1 uncultured Eubacteriales bacterium | reverse complement strand
TACCAATCTCACAAAAAAGTTCACGGATGATGAAGAGTATTTACAAAAGGAATTGAAAAATGCTCTGCCGAGAGTACAGTGCCTTGAACTCATTCCTGAACATATGACAGGGAAGCTGGTTAATGAATCATAAATAGTGTCGAATTTGCCTTACGACATATCGGCCAGGTCTGCAATGCATGGAAGAAAAGACAGCTTTCATCACCTTTGTACAGGTCAGAACCCAAACAGCTCCTGCAGATTTGCTGGACAATTCCTGTGTCAAATCACTTATAATGAAGTTGGTTCATGAAATGTTTCACTGCTTTATTGAATATCGATCCAGTACGGGAAACTCTGTAATCCTGCAGAATTGACAACAAGCTTAAGGATGTCCGAGTATGAGGTCTTGTCCACCCCAGCCCTGATCCTTCAGCAATCCTCTTCTTTAGTACATTTTGCAGGGTTATTTCCGATTTCTGTTGTTTTTCACTACTCATGGTATTCTCTTCCGGTCTTAGGGTCTGAAGATCGATCATGAAAGCAGACTGTCTGCTGATATATAAATAGAGATAAGAGGAATCTTCGACAAGCCGGATCAGCCGCGCATAAGGGACAACTTCCTTACCGCTGTCTCCGTAAAATGTGAAATGATCCTTTCTGAATTCATAGCGGGTAAAAGGGTAGTTGTCATGAAAACTTTGACATATTTTTTTTGCCCGATACATTGGATAAACCTTAAATGAGGAGAACATCCAGCAGCCGGCAAAAAGACAGAGAATGGAGAGAACGGGAAGCTGGCTCCATTCTCTGATTCCTGTAATGACCAACAGGCATGAGAGTAAAGCCAGAAAAATTTTTTGCGCGAATCCGAATGTCTGATACTGCATGAACGAAAGACGTTGAATCGTTTCCGGCGTATGCTGCATGGAAGCTGTGATCATTTCTATCTCTTTTCCTTCCCCAATTCTATCATCAGTTGTGATCTCAAATACGGATCACATGATCATTCTATAAGCTATTAATACAAGGCACCCATTCTTATCTCTAAAAATCGTCATTTTCAGCATAGAACATGTGATTAAATATTTCTATTCATGAATACTGAAATACTAATACTATTATTTAAAAATTGAAAATTATAAATGAAAAGCAAATTGTCAAAAAACATAATATTTCATCAATATGCCGGAAAAGATTGATAGATTGAATGTTAAAATAACGATATTATTGATTCGAAGTTGAGAAAGAAACAGCAAAATGCAACATTCATTATGTAAAAAGAGCGAAAAACAAGCGGTAAGGAAGTTATTAAATCGGACTATTTAAATCAACCAATATACTTGTAAAATCATTCACATTCCTGTTAATAGCCGCTGCGGTCCAGTCCGCGGCTCATCGCGGCGGAGATTATATTTCATACTCATGGCAGTTTGCTGAATGCAGTACTGACATGCACGTGGGGGATAAAATTTGGAGGGAAGTCATGAAAAGGTTTAGTAAAGAACTTATTTCTTTGTTGGCAGTCGGCACGTTATCTGTGACGATGATGGGGTGCGGATCATCAAGTACATCTTCATCATCCGGCTCTTCTTCTGCAACACAATCTGCAAGTACACAGACATCAGATGAGTCTTCTTCGGCAGGTACGGAAAGCAGTGCAGAAGCAAAGACAGATGCTACTGTACTTCGCGTCAATATGAGCGAGACAGCGGATTCGGAAAAATCAAAGGCCATTGAAGCTGTAAAAGAGGAGATTGAGAAGAACACAGATGGGAGAGTTACCCTGGAGATTCACAATAATGGTGAGCTTGGCACATTCCAGGATGATATCGAGGCAATCACAGGTGGAGCTAATATTGTGGATGGCACTTCGCCCTCGGCGTTCTGTGACTATGGAAATGGAGATCTGATGGCTCTGGATCTCATGTTTGAGCTCAGAAGTTATGAGGACTGCGACAAGATCAATGACTCGGATCTTTTCTGGGAGATGGTAAAACCGCTGGAGGAAAAATCTCACATAAAGATTCTTGCAGTAAACTGGGGCAATATGCCAAGATGCGTTTTATCCAATAAACCCATAAATTCTGTCGAAGACATGAAAGGGATGATCATCAGGACGCCACTTGCAAATTACATTTCTTTCTTTACAAGACTTGGCGCGACGACACAATCCATGTCACTTGCGGATACATACACTGCACTACAGCAGAAAACCATTGACGCCTGTGAGTTTGGTTATGACATACTCTATAACAATTCTCTGTATGAGGTTGCAAAATACTGCTATGCCGATGAGCACGCTTACGCTCCCTGCATGTGGGCAATGAATTCTGATATTTTTAATTCTTTGTCGGAGGATGACCAGAAGGCTGTCAAGCAGGCGTTCGAAGATGGCGGCAAGTCATATGAGGAGACCAATAAGAACAGTCAGGCGGATTACAGAAAGAAACTTGAGGATGCAGGCGTCACATTTGTAGACCCTTCAGATGAAGATAAGAAGACAATGTATGCGGCTGCGAAAGATTCTGCCAGTGATTTTGATCTCAGCGACGGAATTATGGATAAGATCGATCAGGCATTGGGACGCTGAGAATAGTCAACACCGGTAAGTATTACGTCGATTGTTGTATAAAAGAATATTGCCTGTTCCTGCAGCTTTTTACATCATTGGACTGCCGGATTGCAGAGAACATGAGCAAGAGTGGTGAGGGAGGCGGTCTGACACCGCCTCCTGTTAGTTTCTGCTTTACTTAGGCAGTCGATGAATTCGGGAAGTACCTGTTTTCACTACAGGAGGTCCCCTGAACGGGAAGAAAAATGAAAAAACACAGTAATGTATTCATCTATATTATTTTGCACTGGGAAGAGCTGCTGTGCATACTTACAGTATCTCTTATGACAGTTATATGTGTCATTACAATCATTGCCAGATACTGCTTCAACTACGGCATCAGCTGGAGCACGGATGTCTGCAACATTATGCTGATTTATACAACATTTGTTGGCGGAGCTGCAGCATACAAGAAAAATCAGCATTTCGGCATGGACTTTCTGACAGACCGGCTTTCTCCGAATGTCCGTTATGCCTTAAAAGTAGTGATCAATGCCATTCTTGCTGCAATGTTCTTTTTTCTGTTTTATCTCAGTGCTGTCTATACTGCCGGCAGCAGAAAGCTGATGACAGCATCCCGTATTCCTTACAAATATGTAGATTTTGCGGCGATTCTGGGCTTTGGCAGCATGGCGGTCTATTCGGTTGTTTTTCTTGTCCAGGCCTTTACCAATCATGACAAATATTACAGAAATTTTGTTATGTCCCAGTCCCAGCAGCTGGAGGAGCAGATGAGAGAGGAAGCACCCGAAGGTGATTCGGCACAGGCAGCTGGCAGAAAGGAGGCAAAATCATGACCTTGTATCCGCTGATTATCCTTGCGGCAGCTTTTATCTGTGGCATGCCGGTCGCTTTTGCAATGATTTTGTGCATTATCCCTTATTTCGTACTGGATCCGACATCACAGATGACAGTTATTATTCAAAAGCTGATTGCCGGAACAGAGAGTTTTTCTCTTGCGGCCATCCCGTTTTTTATCATTGCGGGCTCTATAATGAATTATTCCGGCATCTCAGAGAGACTTTTCAGACTCGCAGATGCGCTGGTAGGTCACCTTACGGGAGGCCTTGGACATGTCAATATTCTCCTGTCCACACTGATGGGCGGAATCTCCGGATCCGGCGCAGCAGATGCTGCTATGGAGAGTAAGCTTCTTGTTCCGGAGATGGTCAAACATGGATATTCTCTTGAATATTCGGCGGCAGTCACTGCTGCCTCTGCATGTATTACTCCGATTATTCCTCCGGGAGTTGGCCTTGTTGTTTATGCATGCATTATGCAGGTATCCGTAGGAAAGCTCCTGTGTGCCGGGTATATACCTGGCCTTATGATATGTGTCGGCATGATGATCTGCAACCACATAATCTCCAAAAAGCGCGGCTATAAGGCGGCACGTGATCATATGCTGCCGGGGAAACAGATTCTAAAGCTATTTCTCGATGCACTTTGGGCTCTGTTTATCCCATTTGGTCTTGTCATGGCACTGCGCATAGGACTGTGCACACCGACAGAAGGCGGCGCAATGATGGCAGTGTATGCGCTCCTTGTCGGGAAGTTCATCTATAAGGAGCTTAAAATAACGGACCTTCCGAAGATCATGCTCGACGGCGCAACCAATACCGCATGCATCATGATGATTATGGCGGGCGCCAATGTTCTCAGTCATTACCTGAGCTGGGAAGGAATCCCTACATGGCTTACGCAGTCCATGACGCAGAACGTACCGAACAAGTATGTTTTCCTGGCAATCAGTATGGCTCTACTTCTTGTTCTTGGAATGTTCATGGACGGAATGGCGGCCATGATTGTCATTGCACCTCTCCTTGCACCCGTCGGCGCACAGATGGGAGTCAATATGGTGCATTACGGACTGATCATGTGCCTGAACTGTGCTATAGGCGCTATCACGCCGCCGTTTGGTAATTACAACTTCCTTGTGGCAGGAACGGTGAAGTGCAGCACAAGCAAAATGATAAAAGAGATTATACCTTACATAATTGTATGCATTGCGGTGCTCATTCTCTGCACATATATTCCGGGGTTTGTCACAATTATACCGAAACTGGTTTACGGAAATGTCTGATCTTTTGCAGAATTGAGGCTGTAAGTGATACAAACAGGCAGCAGTATACAGAACCGGAGTTAACGATAAAAAGGATCTGGCAATATCCGATGAAAGAGGCAGCTGATGGATAATGAAAAAATCAAACTTCCGTCGGGGAAGAGTGACCGCATAGTCATCAGATCAAATAATGATCAGCATGTTCTTTTTCAGGTTTTTCGCTCTATTTATCCGCAGCATTGGAGCGGTTATAAAGAGATCTTTGATCATCATCATCCGGATATCGAAATATCCGGCATAGTTTCCGGCCGCGGAACGTATTACTGCGAGGGTGTGGAGTATGGTTTTCAAGCTGGAGATGTATTTCTCCACTGTGTGAACGATCAGCATTGTTTTCACAAGATAGATCCCGCACAGCAGCTGATCATGGTGGTCTTCCGCTTTGATCAGAGAATGATCTGGTCACAGGGACGGGACTGGACGGAGAATGAATATATGCAGCTGTTTATGGAGAACAGCGGCATAGGACATCACATCCTGCATACGTCAAAGGAGGCACAAACGATCTGTACCTTGCTGCAGGAGAGCTTCGATGAATGCATGAATCAGGAGCATGCGTATGAAATGATCGTAAAAGCAAAACTGCTCACCATACTGGCTAATCTTGTGCGGTATTTTTATAATGATCTTCCCAAAATTACGCTGAAGGTGAATCCGAAACATAAACTGGCCGTTGAAAAATCAATGGAATACATAACAAGGAATCTGGATTTGGATATTACGCTGGATTCACTGGCAGAAGCTGCACATATGAGCAGAAGCTATTATTCCACTATTTTCAAGAAACTGAACGGCGTCTCTGTATGGGACTACATCACGAACCAGAGAATTGACAAGGCGGAGCAGATGCTTGAGACGACAGATATACCGGTGATAGAAATCAGTGAGAACTGCGGCTTTAATAACATTTCCAATTTCAACAGAGCGTTTCGCAAAATTACAGGAGGAACGCCAAGAGACTACAGGAAATCTTTTATACTGAGGGAGGAGAAAGACAATGCTCATTAAAGACAGGATTATTGATCCCTTATCTCTGAAAATTACAGACATGCGTTTCGCAGATATTGACGGTGCACCAAAGCGATGCACACTCATGAAGCTGTATACAAATCAAGGCCTTACAGGCTATGGAGAAATACGGGACGCTTCGAGCAAAACATACGCGCTGATGCTCAAGAGTAGAATTCTGGGAGAGAATCCATGCGAAGTGGATCGACTTTTCAATAAGATCAAACAGTTCGGCGGACCATCGAGACAGGGAGGCGGCGTAAGCGGTGTTGAGATTGCTCTGTGGGATCTCGCGGGCAAGGCGTATGGAGTCCCGGTTTATCAGTTGCTGGGCGGCAGATACAGAGACAGAATACGTGTCTACTGTGATACAGATGCAGATGGCCGGGACAGGAGCGGTCATGCGATGGGACTTGCCCTTAAGAAAAGAATGGAAATGGGCTTCACAATGCTCAAGATGGATCTTGGCATCGGGCTTCTGATTGATGAGCCGGGGACATTGTGTGCGCCGCTTGGCTTTATGGATGATATGGTACATTACGCACCGCACATTCTGCATGTACAAGGCGGCTCTGTGACGCAGGATATGGTATCGCAGAAGAAAAGCTATGACATTGTGAATACCGCACATCCGTTTACGGGAATTCATATTACAGAAAAGGGTCTCGATTTTCTGGAAGAGTACGTAAAAGAAGTGAGGGAAGTTATCGGCTATGAGGTGCCGATCGCCATAGATCATTTTGGGCATGTATGTGTAGAAGACTGCATCCGTTTCGCAAAACGAATGGAAAAATATAATCTCGCCTGGATTGAGGATATGGTTCCCTGGATTTATCCGGACCAGATTAAAAGAATTCATGATGCCACCTGTGTTCCTGTGTGCACCGGCGAGGATCTTTATTTGAAAGAGGCATTTGAACCTCTCATCAGGAATCACTGTGTATCTGTCATTCATCCGGATATACTCACCTGCGGAGGTGCTATGGAATTAAAGAAGATTGCAGACATGGCATACGAAAACGGTGTCGCAGTCGCGGTGCACATGGCAGAGAGTCCGATTGCCTGCATGGCAGCGGTACACGCAGCTGCAGCAATGCACAATATCCTTGCTATGGAAATTCATTCTGTTGACATTCCCTGGTGGCAGGATATTGCAGAGGGATATGAGAAGCCTCTCATCAAAGATGGCTTTATTGATGTTCCAAACGGACCCGGACTTGGCATTTCTTCTCTGAACGAAGAGCTTATTGAGCAGCATATTAATCCGGATCTTCCGGGAGTATGGGAGTCAACAGAAGAGTGGGATAAGGAATTTTGCAATGACAGAGTATGGAGCTGAAGTAAAATGGTGACATTTACGGCCGGTAAGCGGATAGAGCGAAAAAGGTTAGTTGGCACAGTCAAGCTGTATCGGTCAGGATGGGGGCAATGAAATGCTGGACAATAAAGAAGAAATTCTGTCAATTACATCGGAATGGACAGGGGAACGTTTCCCTGATGGCCGTCCAAAGGTGCCTGACAGATATCTGGATGCACTGTACAAGATGACATTGGAAGAGCTGTGGAAACCTGTTTTTACAGCGGGGTATACCAACCAGTTTATTGCGATGAAGGCACTTCATCCGGAATTTACGCAGGACGGAGAGGTGAATCACAAGATGGTTGGCCGTGCGGTAACAGCTGTATATGCTCCGACACGGCCGGATTATTATTCCGCATCCTGCAAAATGGCGGAAAAAAACGGCTGGCAGGGACTTCCCAATCAGTGGGTGATGGACAGGCTATCGCAGCGTGACGTTCTGGTCGTCGACATGTACGACAAAATATATAAGGGCACGTTTGTGGGTGGCAATCTTACAACGGCACTGCGTACGAAGACGGGAAACGGCGGTGCTGTGATCTGGGGCGGTATCCGTGACGTGGAGCAGATGCAGAAGGTGGAGGATATTCAGGTATATTACAGAGGAATTGACCCCACGCCGATCAGAGACTTTGCTATGACAGGTCTCAATACGGTGGCCAGACTGGGCGATGGTGAGCATGCTGCGGTATGCCTTCCGGGAGATGTTGTCTATGGATGCAGTGGCGGCGTCTTGTTCATTCCTCCACAGCTCGTTGTGGATGTGGTTGAGAACGGGCAGAAGACGAAAGTAAAGGATATGTTCGGCTTCAAGATGATCTCGGAAAACAAATTTACGACCGCGCAGATCGACCGGAATGTATGGACGAGAGAAATGCTGGATCTTCTGCGTGAGTATATCAGGACGGCACCGGAAGCTGCGGAATACAGAGATATTGACTGGACGAAAGAGTATGAGCTTGCCATGAACAGTGCGGATGATCAGCAGTCTTCTCTTTAACGCGAAAAGGCTGACATACTGTTCAGGCATGCGAATAGACAGGTGCTGCACAAGCAGGATGTGAAAATATAAGAGACGGATAAGGATAAATATCATGGATTACAGTTTGTATGGGAAAAAAGCACTGGTAACAGGATCCAGCAGAGGAATCGGCAGTGCGATCGCACTGGAACTGGCGCGCGGCGGCGCGGATGTTATCGTACACTGCTCGAAGCCCGGCGCAAAGGCAGATAATATTGCTGATCAGATAAGGTCAATGGGAAGAAAAAGCGAAGTCATCGTTGCAGATCTCACGAATCCGGAGAAAACGATTGAGCTCGCGGAAAGAGCGGCGGGCGTGGATATTCTCGTTTTGAACGCCAGTATGCAGATCCGTAAACCATGGCAGGAGATCACCGTGTCCGAGTATATTATGCAGACGAACTGCAATTACCTCTCCTCTCTTCTTCTGATGCAGAGATTGAGCGTACCTATGCAGAAGAAAAAGTGGGGGAGAATTGTCGCAATTGGCTCAGTACAGGAACGAAAGCCCCATCCGCAGATGCTCGTTTACTCTTCTTCAAAATGTGCACAGACAGGGTTGGTGCAATCTCTTGCCGTGCAGCTGGCTAAAGACGGCATAACGGTGAATACCGTTGCGCCCGGCGTGATCTATACAGACAGAAATATAGAGGCGCTCAGCAATCCCGAATATGCAAAACAGGTAACAGATTCCATCCCTGCGGGCTTTTATGGACAAAAAGAAGATATTGCAGGGACGGTAAGGCTTCTCTGCTCGGATTTCGGCAGGTACATTACGGGGCAGAATATTTTCATTGACGGTGGAAAGAGCCTGTAATGTTCTCTCTTGTCATTCCGGCTTCCCTTACATGATTACTGCATCTTTGACGTGGAGAAAAAGTGGAAAGAAATATTTATATAGCAGCCTGCAGCAAGAACGGCGGCATCTGGCATTACCGCCTGCAGGATGATGGAAGACTTGTATATGCGGACCACATCACGGTTGACAGACCGATGTATCTTACAGTGTGGAAGAACCAGCTGTATGCTGTTCTCAGGTCGCCATTTGAGCAAAGTATTTCCGTTACACATAAGGAATCATCTGGCGTTGTATCATTCTCTTTAAATACAAGGGGAGAGATAGGGGAAGCTTCGGAATGTATGCCGACATACGGCAGTTGTTCCTGCTATATAAGTGTTTTTCACGGAAGAGTATACACTGCCAATTATCTTTCCGGCAGTATTACGCTTCTTCCTGATTGTGTGGTGAAGCATCAGGGGCATGGGCCGAATGCGGCACGTCAGGAAATGCCGCATTTACATCAGATTCTTCCCTGCACGGATGGCAATTATCTTGCGGCGGTAGATTTAGGCACGGACAGAATTGTCACTTACACGCGGGATTTAAAAAAGATTTCGGAAGTGCATTCGCCTGCAGGGAGCGGCCCCAGGCATCTTGCATTTGCCCCTGATGGACAAGTGGCTTACTGTGCGAACGAACTGACCAATGACGTGGGTATATACCGCTATCATGAAGGGCATTTTACTTACCTTCATTCGGTGCAGGCACTTCCGGACTCCTTTCAGGGTCTAACAAAAGCGGCGGCGATCCGATGCACGGGTGAGTACGTATTTGTTTCTCATCGGGGATTCGACCATATATCCTGTTTCCATAGAGAGAATGAAGATCTTTTCAAAACGGCAGACATTCCATGCGGCGGCAGAGGACCAAGAGATTTTGATGTCTATGGGGATTATATCGTCAGCACGAATGAGGACAGCGAAGATGTAACAGTGATCGCCTGGAAAAAGCCGGGATACCCGTGCACAGAGAGAATCGCCCTGCCGCATCCTTTGTGTGTTGTTCAGTTTCACAGTGTTTGAAACTGGTTTAACAAATGATTTTCTGAACCACCTGATCGCTCAGAATACGATATTCATAAATAAAATCCTGTCAGAGTTCTAAACAATGATGCAGAGTTAGTCATATTTGAAGATCTTGCTGAGATTTGACAAGACTGCATTGAAGTAGTGATAGAGTAATGCAGTCAATTCATCCGGCGTTTCCTGCATACCTCTTTCAATCCATTCCTCAATCCATCCGCTGACACCGTCCGCAAAGAATACCTTTTGATAAGCATCCTCATTGGGGAGGTTTTCTGTCAATCCGATTTTCTCGCGGAGAGATGCCTGCAAAACGGAGTCTCTTCCGGTTTTATGAAGGATTTCATAAAAGACCTGGTGTTTTTTTATATGGCGGAACAGGCTCTCAAATACATCCCGTGGTTTTGCATCCGGATCTGATTCTAATTCTTTGGCCCATGTCATAATCAGAAACTGCGCATGACGCTCCAATACTTCCTCCTTACTGCGATAATGGCGATAGAAGGAAGCACGTCCGACGCCTGCCCTGTTACATAGCTCTCGAATGGATATTTCGCCAAAGTCCTTATCTTTCAGTAATTCTACCAGGGTTTTGGCAAGCTGCTGCTCAACATAATAGATCTTGGTTGATTCATCTTCCATGAGTCACTTTGCGCCTTTCTGTCTCATTACAGGTGAGACACTTGTATCAATTTTTCCTTTATGATAGGCTGTCCGAAAAAGAAAGGCAAGAAATTAATGAAAAAACACAGGCTATTAATAATCACAGGCATTATTATGCTCATAGTTGCTATGTTGACAGGCACAGGAATACTTGCCATAGCCATTCATCCACAGCTTGCGGTAGGCGGGATTCAGAAGCTCATGTATCAGAAGAATCCGGTGAATACATATTCACCTTTGCATGAACCATCGGAAGGAATGACAGAATCCGGTCTTTACAAGATAACAGACCGGGAGTATGGCACCGAGTATCCGAACAGTTTTCTGGATATCACCTATCCTTCCGGGAATGTCAAAGAGAAGCATCCGACGCTGTTTTATTTTCATGGTGGTGGTTTCTTCGGCGGCAGTAAGGATATGGGCGATCCGATGGCTGCTACCGAGGCGACCGCATTGCTGGACGATCTGTGCGCGGCGGGCTATACAATCGTCAATGTTGACTATGCGCTGGTGCCGGATTACCATTTCCCGGTTCCGCTCATTCAGGCAAGTCAGGCATTTGCATGGGCAAAGGAGCATGCAGAGGAATATCATCTGGATATGGAGCATGTCATAATCATGGGATCCTCTGCCGGTGCGATCATGGCATCCCAGATGGGAAGCGTGATCACGAACAGTGATTATGCGGACCTTATCGGCGTCACGCCGTCTCTGTCTCCAGATCAGGTGAAGGCTGTTGTAATTGATGATGCGCCGCTGGATTATGATACTTTTTCTTTTACATGCAGGCTGCTGATCGGAAACTATGTCAAAGGTACCACGTTCCTTTCGAAAGAGGATAAATCGCGTTATAACAACATTCTCCATGTGACAGGAGCCTATCCTCCTTCATTCCTGCTTGGAAGTGAATATCGGACGGATATGAATGAGATGCATGATGCACTTGAGAAGGCGGGAGTGGTTAATGAGCTTGCTGATCCTCTGGTGGAAGAGGGAAAGAAGATGCCACACTGCTTTGTCGCTGCAGAGAGAACGGATCCTGTTGCCCGGAAGGCATTTCTCAGATTAACGGACTTTTTGAAAAAACATAGTTCTGTCCCATGCCCCGGTCTGCAAGCTTCGCGTGACCGGAATTCATAGTGCTGAGCATGAATTTAAATCCTTTTCCCTCTTTATCAGGATTTATTAAATGTTAAAATACTACGTATACTAAGGGGGAAGATTCTGATGTGAAAGTACAAGGGCTGATCCGGCATCAGATTCCCAGGATACGGCACAATGAAAAAAGTGGATTTTGAAAACGGAAATATCACACAGAATATTTTAATGACGGCATTGCCGATGCTGATCGCTCAGGTCCTGAATCTCCTGTATAGTATCGTAGACCGTATTTATATAGGAAGAATTCCAAATGCGGGGACGCAGGCGCTTGGTGCGGTCGGCCTCTGTTTTCCGGTCATAATCATCATCACCGGTTTCACGAATATGTTCGGCCTGGGCGGCGCCCCGCTTTTTTCCATGGCTTTGGGAAAGGGAGATAAGAGAAAAGCAGCGGAAATTCAGAATACGGCATTCCGGCTGCTGCTCCTGTCGGCGATTCTGTTAACGATTCTTGGAGAATTGTTCGGAAGAGGACTGCTGCTCCTTTTCGGGGCGGAGGGAAGTGAGATTCCGGTTTCACTTTCCTACCTGCGGATTTACCTTCTGGGCACGGTTTTCCTGATGATTTCCACCGGGATGAATCCCTATATCAATGCGCAGGGCTATGCTGCCATCGGTATGTGTTCCGTTATGATCGGGGCTGTGGCAAATCTCATACTTGATCCGGTATTTATCTTTCTTTGCGGTATGGGTGTGCAGGGTGCCGCTGTTGCTACCGTAATATCGCAGATTCTGTCATTCCTGTATGTTTTGCATTTCCTTCGGGGAAAGAAAAACGGCTTTCCGGTCACGCCCGGATTCCGTTTTCCATACGCCGGAGAAATCATCAGTCTGGGTTTTGCTCCGTTTATAATGCAATTTACAAACTCTCTGGTACAGATTGCCTGCAATCAGGTCCTGATGCAGTTTGGAGGCATGACGTATGTGTCAGTCATGACGATTGTTTCGTCTGTACGGTCGATTCTGGACACGCCGGTTTTTGCGGTCACGGAAGGAACATCTCCGGCCATCAGCTATAACTATGGAGCCGCAAGGCCCGCAAATGTTAAAAAGTCCGTCCGGATCATGATGTCGCTTGCACTGCCATATACGTTTATGGTATGGCTTCTGATCATGCTCCGGCCGGAATGGTTTATACGGATTTTCAGCAGTGACAAGACGATTCTGCAGGACGCATCCCGGGCCCTGCATCTGTATTTTCTGGCATTTATCTTTCAGTCGCTTCAGTACAGCGGACAAACCGTGTTTAAGGCGCTGAATAAGAAAAAGAGCGCAATTTTCTTCAGCCTGTTCAGAAAAGTCATTCTTGTTGTTCCGCTGACCTATCTGCTTCCGCATATTGCGAATCTGCGGACAGACGGTGTTTTTATGGCGGAACCGGTTTCGAATGTGGTTGGGGGGACGGCTTGTTTTTGCGCAATGCTTCTGACCATATGGCCGGAG
>OMVU01000068.1 GCA_900314565.1 uncultured Eubacteriales bacterium | reverse complement strand
CGGGCTAAGCGAACAGCCTGATGTGGAAGACGCTCAAAAGCGTTGTTCGACCACAGGGCAGGTACAAGCTCGTGACTTCAGTCATGAGTAAGTTGACAGACCTGCGTGAATATATGCCGAAAACGATCCTGTGGAATTGTATGAAGTTCAGCGTTCCGCAATTACCTTTTCTGAAATAAGGATCTGTCAAAAAGCACGAACATCAAAAGAAGCGTCAGACCTCCTGTAAGGACTGCGCAGAAGACCTGAAAAGCTGAGCTCATGCCCAGGCTTTTGAGGAGCTGTTTCAGCGAAATAGCCGGAAGAAACGGAAGCAGAAAGAACGTAAAGATCTCACGAAGGAGCCAGCGGACAGCACCCCTGCCAAATGAGGTCCTGTAGAAAAAATACAGATAAAGGATCGTCGAGATCAGCATTTCGGCCGCCCAGGCATACGCTGCCCCATTGACGCCGAATCGCTTTGTCATCGGAAATGTCACCAAAAGAACATAGGGAATGCAGGCAAAGACCTGCACTTCATTGATCCGGGTATTGCCGGACGCAAGAAGATAATCATAGGGGACCTGCTGAAGTGCGTTCAGCGCCATCCCGATCACCACGAAGGGAGCCGCAGTCTTCATGATATCAGCATACATGGAGCTCTGCGTCCAGACCAATAAAATGTCATAGGAAAAGACGGCAATGAAAGCTGACATTGCCGATACGACCAGAACTGATTTTTTATTGACATAGTGGAACAGACCTTCCGCCTCTTTTCGTTTTCCATTAAAGAGCATCGCTGCGATCCTCGAGAACACGGCAGTTCCGATGATCGTCGGCACGTAGGCGGCAAAGCCGGCGATATGATAGGTACTGTTATAGGCTCCGCAGTATGTGACGGGCAGATATCTGCTCATTACGATTTTATCGAGCTGCGTGTTAAAGACACTGCCTGTCGAGATGACGAGTATCCCCGCTGCGTATTTCCAGATCCCTTTCAGATTTGAAAAGTCTCTGAACGTCCATCTGTGTTTCCCCGAAACGGGAATGAGATGAAGGACAGCCAGCCTGAAAATGATGCAGAAGACGACGTCATTCAGCACGTGCCACCCGTAAAAGGTTCCGGCCGAAGGCCGGATCAGCAGGAGGACCGGAATCACTCCGACCTGCTTTACTGTGACCCACAGCATCTGCAGCACATTCGCGGCAATTTGATGATCCAGTCCGAAAAGACATCCGAGATAGAGATTGGCGATCATCTGAAGACCGATCGAAGCGCCCATAAGCATGATCGTCCCAGCTACTTCCCGAGGATTCAGCGTCTCATAATTCAGCCAGCCCGTCGCTGCCCGCTCTGATACGAGTGCCACTAAAATGATGATCAACGCACAGACCGCAAAATAAACAGTCTCACCGGATCTCAGCAGTCTGTATTTTCTCTCGTTGATCTGATCGGGGGCTTCATTTTCCGGGGTATCCGCAAATTCTCTCCGGAGCGTCCTCTGAAGGCCGACGCCCATCAGATTGAGGACGGACTGCATGACTGCGAAGAACGTGACGATCCCGTACGCCTCGGCCCCGAGGAGCTGCAGATAGACGGGCACGAAAAGCACAGAGAGCAGCGTTATCCATATTTTCCCGACAGCATTGGCTGCTACATTCGCTCTGATAGATTTTATCCCCGGTCTTCCCATCTGCGCCGAACGTCCTCCCTTCTCCGAATCAAGAACGCCCCTGATTTCATGGATTCCCATAATACAAGGTTCATTCCGCACATGCATCCCGCGAACTGCATCACGAGGGACATCACGTGAAATCTGCCTCAGAAACCGAGAACAGTCTGTCAAATGCTTCCTGAATCCCTGCCCCCCGGTTCTCCGCGTTCTGCAGCTCCGCAGCCCGCTCTATCCGGATCCGGTCATACAGGATCTTCCGGTCAGGATCCGGCTTCCGGCGGACCAGGAATCTCTGTGCCGTTCTCTTTGTCATATGGAAAATCATCTTTCCGTACGCAGAAGGCGAAAGGCCGCAGGCAAAAATCTCCCGGAATCCTGCCGGATCATGCAGGAGCGTCTCCGCTGCGATGACCCCGTAGTCGAGCTCCGCAGACATCTTTTCTTCCCCGAGAGCCTTCAGGGCCGTCACTGCGGAAGCCGGGTAGATTGCACTCTGCACCCACCTCTTTGGGATCTTCGGGTCCCAGTTCTCCTCCACATCGTCCCTCAGCTGAAAATTCCCTTTCAGGCTTCCTCTGTGAAGTTTCCGCCTGCCCATTCCTCCGGCACTCGATTTCCCGAATCCATCGATCATGATCGGCACGTTGATCTTCACGCAGTTTTCAGCTAACAGAGCGCATGAGACGGCATTTGCCATATCCGGACTCGGGCCCGGGAAAAAGCTCCCGGTCCTCTCACGGATCTTATTGAGCAGGGATCTTCTGACCATTCCATGGTAGACTCGAGGAAGGTCTGTGATATTCTGCATCCCTTCCCGCAGGCACCGGGCAAGAAGCTCCTGTGTATCCACACGAATGGCAGTACAGGAAATATTCCCGCAGTATTTCAGCGTAAAGCTGCCCGGGACAGCCGCGATCAGATCCGGCCAGTTGTAGATGGCTGCCGGAAAAACGCAGGCCTCCACACCGAAACAGTCCATCGCACGCGCAAGGGTGACTGCAGTGCCGCACACGGCGTCATCGTCCCCCACGTAAAGGACATATTTTCCGGTCGCATGGGAGACAGCCAGGTCGCTGTTCTCCGTCTGGGAGAGCTTCCGCCCATCGTAATAATAGTGAAAGCACGGGGACGAGAGAGATTCGACAAAATGGCGCACTTCCTCATGATTTTCGGAATTGTCCTGTATGATCACTTCTGCACCGTCAAGGTCCGTCCGTGCTATTGCGCGCAGGCAGCCCCTGAGATATTTGAGCCGGTTCCTGGTAGGGATCACGATTGAAAGAATACAGTTCTCAGCCATAGTTCCTCCTGTTCAATCCATTTACGATTTTGCAAATGCGGTACACAATTCCGGAATACTTCGGTGTTCCTGTCGATGTGTGTGCGGCGTCGGAGAACCCGTTCCCCGCTTCGCGGTTCTGTACCGGTTCAGTCTCTCCTCAGCAAGGTTCTGTATAGGTTCGGTTTTCCCGCAATGCGGCTCTGTACCGGTTCAGTCTCCCCGCAGCGCATAGTGCGGATACAGGCTCCTGTGCTCCCGCATCCACACTGCCAGCTCCCGGATCATCTCCGAATATCCGGGTATATCTAAATGAACGTCCGTCCGCGTGCACAGAAGAGACTTATCCGAAGCCATCTGATCGACCGGACAGATCTCCACCGGCTCCCGTCTGAGCTGTGCATTAAATAGACAGAGCAGCCCGTATTTGGAAATTGTCTGTCCCGGCACGGCATGGATGATCCCGGCTGCGTCTGTGCAGGCAAGCCTCTCCACCACCCGGGCAAGCTGCAGGGAAGTGAGACCTGTCCAGATTGCCCGGGTATATCCTTCCGTCTCTCCATTCCTCAGGAGGAACCAGTTCAGAAGGCCGATTCCGGCCGGATCAAGGTCCGGCCCTACGAAAGATGTCCGGATCGTGATATTTTTTTCATCACAGATTTCCCCAAGCGCCTTCGAGCGGGCATAAAAAGACTGCCCGTCCGGCAGATCGGATTCCGCATACTGTCCTCTGCTTCCGGAAAAAACACAGTCTGTGCTCAGATGGATCACTTTCGTATCCGTCCCCGCCGTGATCTGTGCGAGAAAGTGCGGAAGCCAGGAATTCATCCAGACAGCCTGTCCCCGGTCGGTCTCCGCCTCCCGGTTCAGGATCCCGGCACAGTTTATGATTGTGTCAAAGTGCCGGGATTCCACGATTTCTCTCACAAAGTCCGGTCTCGTCAGATCCCCGGTCACACCGTCGGTAAGGCTCTGCGGCCTTCTGGAAATTCCCGTTACCCCATGCCCTTTTTCTTTTAAATACAGGCTGATCACATGACCGGCCATGCCTGTGCATCCGATTACCAGGAACTGCATTTTCCACCTCATCACTCCGCGCTCTGCGAAGCTTCTCCCATCGTGCGGACAGCAACAGTATCCGTTTTCCGTATCAGAGGTCTCTCTTCCTTTTTCCACTCCGCGAGTTCTCCCGCCACGAAGCTGCACGTGAGAAGCTTCTTCTGAATCTCTTCAGGACAGAGCAGCTTTGCGGTGTTCGAGTTGAATTCCAGAAGGCCGTTTCGCTCCGTATTCCCGAGAGACAGATATTTCTCATAATCGAGATCCCGGTCATCCATCCGAACACGATAGAAATTTCCGCAGTCAACTGCCCTTGCGCATTCCTCGTTGGTCAGGAGCGTCTCGAACATTTTCTCGCCGTGACGGATCCCTATGGTCCTGGTGGGATAATCCGGAACGCCGAAAAGCTCTTTCATAGCCTTTACAAGGTCATCGATCCTGGCAGCATCCGCTTTCTGGACGAACAGGTCTCCCTGCTGTCCGCTCTTAAAAGCGTACAGCACAAGATCCACAGCCTCATCGAGGCTCATGATGAACCGTGTCATCTTTCCGTCCGTCACAGTGAGAGGAGCTCCCTCTTTAATCTGCTTTATAAAAAGGGGTATGACGGAACCCCGGGAGGCCATTACATTTCCGTACCGCGTGCAGCAGATCCTGGTCCTTTTCGGGTCCGTACTCCTCGCCCTGGCAATGATCACCTTCTCCATCATCGCCTTGCTGATCCCCATGGCATTGACCGGATAGGCGGCTTTATCCGTAGAGAGGCAGACAACGCATTTCACACCGGCACTGATCGCGGCGCTCAGCACATTTTCTGTCCCGAACACGTTGGTCTTGACCGCCTCAAGAGGAAAAAACTCGCAGGATGGAACCTGTTTTAAGGCCGCGGCATGAAAAATGAAATCCACTCCCTCCACAGCCGTACGGATCGTCCCGATCTCCCGGACATCCCCGAGATAAAATTTCAGCTTTTCGTTATGATAAAAATGCCTCATATCATCCTGCTTCTTTTCATCCCTTGAAAAGACACGGATCTCCCGCACATCACTGTCAAGAATCCTCCGGATCACCGAATTTCCGAAGGAGCCGGTCCCGCCGGTGATCAGAAGCGTCTTCCCGCTGAACACATCTTTCATAAATAATTCCACCTCCAGTAACGACAGTTTTTATAAAGGCCGGCTGATCTCCGGCCGGGTGCGTAAGACCGTATCCTGCGGCGTCCTTTCATTTTTCGCAGGAAGGAGGAACAAAAAATAAAAACAAAGCTCCATCACTCCCGCGCCGGACGCGAAGTAGATCATCAGCGCATAGACCGGGATAAAGGCTTTTACCCCCGCATCGCCACGGATAAAAAGAACGAGCAAAAGGAACAGGAGCAGCACGGCACCCGTGTAACCGCACTGGATCAGATGCGAGTAGAAACTGTTGATGTACAGGCCCCTGTTCACCACGTCGAACTGATGCCCGAATCCGACGCCGAGCCACCTTGCATCTGCCGACATCTCAGAAAAGAATACGTTCGTATAGGTCCTGCCGACAAAAGCAGTACTGTCCAGGATCCCGTTCTGACCCAGGATCCGGGCGAAGGACTGCCGGACTACGTCAAGCTGCAGCAGGAACAGGATGGAAAGAACGGCAGAGAAGGTCACGAATAAAATGAAGAACAGCTGATTCCGGGAAATCCTTTTCTGCGCGAAGGAGTACATGATCCAGAACAAATACAGAAATCCAAGGAAAAGATATCCCTGCCCGGATCCCGACAGGGCAACTCCTGTCAGAATGATCATGTTTTGAATCAGGTCGGATCGGCTGCGTTCCTCCGAAAATATCCTCAGAAAGAGACAGAGCACCGCGCTCTGTGCAAAATGCGCCGGCTCCATGTAAAGGGCCGAGAACCGGAATTTGATCTCCGAATACTCCGGCACCGTCAAAAGCGCGGGAATATTCATATTGATCCCGTGTGAGAATCCATAGTATAAAACATCCTGCACGAGGATCATCACGGAGCAGACGACGACAAGTCCGGTGAGAACGCGGAGCGCATATTCCCTGTCAAAATATCCGTATCCGAAAAAAAGCAGGGCTGTAAAGAGCAGGACCAGGCGGATATACGTATTGCAGCTGTTCCAGGAAATCGGATAGGAATAATACCATCCGGTAACGATCACATTCAGTGTCATATAAAAAAGGTAGACAAAAGCCGGGAGCAGATTCAGGTTTAAAAGCACGCGCCCCCGTGAAAAGAAAATGAAGTTCAGTATAAATAGAGCCAGAAAACAGACGGCCAGAAAGGTCGCCGCGTTAAATGCCCCGATCGGGCTCACATAATACTGCAATATCGGGATCAGGGGCACGAAGGCGCTGAACCATCTCGCCGCGTCCGATCTTCTGTAAACTATTCTCATTTTCGTTCCGGGTCCTGAACCCATCCATCCGGCCAGTCAGGGAGTAAAGCCACTCGCTCTTTTTTCATGATGTCCGCGTCGATCCATCCGGCTGATCAGGAAGTAAAACCGTTCGCTCTTCTTTCATGATGTCTGTGTTGATCCATCTGACCGATCAGGAAGTAAAAGCCTCCGGGCGAGAGAAGATACATCCCCGATGCAAGCCGCGCATAGAGCCCCGGGGATCTCATGTTTCTCTTCATTGCCCGCTTCATGTCATAATTTAGCGACAGCCGGAAGAACAGGTCGTATCGTTTTGCCGCAGCATACTTTTTCGCGGCTGTGAGAAGAACGCGCGACCTGAGGTATTCCCCTGCTTCCCGGGCGATCGCACAGCCATGTGCAAGAAGATACTTCTCGATCCGGTCTGCGGCATCGCAGCCGTCCGTGTTCCAGTACACATCCCGGCTGGTGGTCGCCGAGCCGTCGGTCCGTCGGTAGATGTACAGAGGCCGGTCGACAAAGGATCCTGTCTTCGTGTGGACCAGATATTTCCAATTGAACTCGCGGTCCTCAAAGAACCGGGTCTTCTCATCAAAAAGAAGCCCGTGCTCTGACAAAATCTCCCGCCTGTACAGGAATGTGCAGAATCCGAGCGAAGACATTCCGTATAAAAGCATATGCATCATCTCCTCCCGGGAGAAAAGATGATTGCTGTTTTTCTTTTCGCGACCTTCAGCCGCAACCTGATCCTTTCGCTTCTCTCTGCGTCCTTCGGCAGTACCGCAGCCCTTCTGCTTCTCTCTGCGTCCTTCAGCAGCATCGCAGCCCTTCCGCTTCTCTCCGCGTCCTTCGACAGCACTGCGATCCTTCCGCTTCTCTCCGCCGTAAACGCTCTTCAGCCGGCAGAAGACCGTATCCGTACCATATTTCTCAGCAGCATTTACGAGAGAGCTGATCATGGTATCTTCGAAGAGGTCATCCGCGTCGAGGAACAGGATATATTTCCCCCGCGCGAGGGAGAGGCCAAGGTTCCTGGCACCGCTTACGCCCCGGTTCTCCTCCCGGAAAAGGCAGAGGGAAATCTCCGGTCTCAGGGTGTCGGCTCTCTCTGCAAAGCGCAGGAGCTGAGACCATGTATCATCCGTCGACCCGTCGTCGATGCACAGGATCTCAAAGTCAGTGCAGTCCTGCCTGAGGAGGGATCCGAGCGCCTCCGCAATATACTTTTCGCAGTTATAACAGGGCAGGATCACGGATACGAAAGGATTGACACTTCCCTTTTTTTCTGTCATGTCTCTTCCCCCGCCAGCTCTTCCTTCAGATTTTCCTGAAGGAACTCCAGACTTCGCTCCCGCTCCTTCAGGAGAAGCCGGTCAATTTCCGAATAGTCGACCGATTGCTCCAGAACCGCTTCAATCGCCTCCGCATCCGCCGTGCGGTCTCTGAGACCGAGCCGGTCGAGAAGGTCGCCGAGTTTATTTACATTTCCCGGAAGCGCTCCTCCGCTATCCCGGACGAAGGCAGCGAACCTTTTATGCCTGAGGATCGCAAAAACAGCACCGTGAAATGTATCTGTGACGATGTACTCCGCACCATTGACGAAGGCTGCAATCTCCTCCGGATCCGGAAGGATGCACCGGTCCGCAAACCCCTGATATCCGCCGATCGCGACCGTCAGAAGCCCTCTCTTCTTCGCAAAGTCCGTGATCGAGCGCTTTTCACTCTCAGAAAGCCTGTTCCTGTATGCGTAAACCAGAAGGTACCGTCCCTTCTTTCTCCGAGTTTCCTGAAAAAGAGCCGGCCAGACGAGCACCGGATCGAGATGGATCGCCGGAGCCTTTCCCACGAGGAGCCGGATAAGCCCCGCAGAATTGGCATCCCGCACCGAAATGGCAGAAAAACGGGAAAGGTCGCGTGCAATCTCCGGGGCCCTGCCCGACGCAAGCAGTCTCTCCGGTGTCGTCTCTCCGAAGGATGCTGCGTAAGAAATTACCTTCCCGGCATCACATCCCCTCCCGAAAAGCTTCGGTGTAAAGCCGACTGTCACACGGTCCTGCAGGCAGTTGAATACCTCGTCGCTCCCGATCACGAGCACATCGACCGGTATATCCGTCTGAAGGTTCCTGTCAAGGCCGAGGAGGGGAAGATATTTCCTCCGGTAATTTCTCCGCATGCTGACCGCATACCGGATCTCACGCCCGAACAGTCTGTCCGCTCCCGGACAGCGCTCGCCGAGTAAAAGGGCGGTCTCTTTCGCAAGCGCCGTATAATAACGAACTTTCTGCCTCGCTCCGCCCCGGAGGCTGGAGAGCGGTCTTCCCGGCACAAAGTCGATGAAGACAGCTTCGTGTCCGAGGAATTCGATCATTTTTTTCAGACTGAATGCCTGCATAAAGGAACCGTAATTACAGATCCTCTGCATGGACAGAATTCCGACCCTCATGCAGTCTCCTTTCTCAGCGGAGCTCCCCGGTCTTCTCAAAAGGTCTCCCGGATTTTCGCTGCTCCAGGATCTTTGCATCGACCAGCGTGCGGTACCACATATGATACATATAGTGAAAAATGTACCCTTCTCTCCCGTCGAGAAAGCCCAGTCGGAAGAAATAATAGTAGATGAACAGAAGTCTGCACCTGATGAACATGGGGAATTTATAGTACACCCCGTATTTGTTCCTCCGCGTCCGGGCGATCCCGCGGTCATTTTCCGTTCCAAGATACGGCTCAGAGGCCGTTCCATGGATCGTTTTTTCACCGGTACCGCAGCTATATCCGAATCTTTCTGTCGCCTTGTTCTTAATGCAGGGCTGTTCCTCTTCTCCCGGCATTTTCCCGGGGCAGGAGGAAATATAGTCCTGCATTTCCCCGAGGCAGGAGGAAATATAGTCCTGCATTTCCCGGGTCGCGTACCAGTTCATTTTGCGGATCCAATGACTCATATCCTTGAAATCATGATGAATGAAACGCTCCCTGCAGGTGACCGCACGTCCCTCGGAAAGAACTGTGTGTTCATCCATCCGGCGGTCCTCGATCCTTCCTTTTCCGGTCCTGAACAGCATCAGCTTCCGCTTATTATGCGCGCCGTGCCGGATCCTCCTTCCCATGAATATGAGCCAGGCCTCCATCACAGCCCCATTCACATCATCCTCCGCGTGCATACGCATGATGTGCGAAAGCTCCTTCATGAGTTTTCCGGTCAGACGCTCATCAGCGTCCAGGCGAAATGTCCATTTTGTTGTGATCTCCGTGTGATCGATCGCCCAGTTGAACTGGCGGGCATAATTTTCGAACGGATGCTCATAGACATCCGCGCCCATCCGCCGTGCGATTTCTATTGTCCGGTCCGTGCTTCCGCTGTCCACGACCACCACTCTCTTCGCAAATCCCCTGATCGACCTCAGACAGCCGGGGAGATTGACCTCCTCGTTCAGGGTCAGGATAATAAAGGTGACGTCCTCCATCACAATTCCGTCCTCTCTATCGAAGTTCTGAAATCTGTTATCCGGTAATCAAATCCGCAGACGCTCATCTCCTCATCATACGAGAGACTTCCGAACGCCTTACTGACCATCCGCGGCAGTCTGCCCGGCAGCCGGGAGAACACATATATAAAAGGGCCAAATCCCTTCACGATGCGGATCCTGTGTTCGTTCACACGGGCGATCTCACGGACCAGATCCGTCGTCCGCACATACTCGGCATTCTGGGGAAAGAAGATACCTCCCGAACCCTCAAGGATCAGCCTGCAAAGTAATTCCGTCAGATTGTCTATGTGCAGCATGGACCGCTCGTTATCAAGATCGGGAAAGACAGGCAGTCTTTTCGCCATCGCGGAAAGGCGCGGATAATTTCCCTTTGAGCCCTTTCCATAGACCATCGGAAGCCGCAGAACGGCTACATGAAAATTCTCGGACGCAAGCTCCCGGACCAATCTGTCCGCCTGCCACTTACTGTCCCCGTATACGGACGAGGGGGAAGGCTCTGTCTTTTCTGTAATCCTTTTTCTTTGACCGCAGGGAGCTGCCTCTCCGTAGATGATCGCCGAAGACAGAAAAATGAACTGAGAAACGCCCTCCCTCTTCGCCTTTTTGGCTGCGAGAAGGCACAGGTCCCGGTTGACTCTGTAGTATTCGCGCTTCTCCCGTCTGCTGAGCCTGCCTGTGTCCACATGCGCGATCCCGCAGCAAAAGAGGATCGCGTCAAATTTAGAGAACTCCGCCTTCCGCCATTCATTTCCCCGAAGACTTATGGAAGAGACCTGCAGGTCGTCAGAGAAATACGCCTGTGCCCACGCCTCGAAGGCTTTTCCGATAAATGAACTGCTCCCGGCGATCAATACATGTTTCATATCTCAGCAAACACCCTCTGCCAATATTCGTTTCTTCTCTCAGCGAGCATCTTCTCCTATAGACAACAGCCCGGATCGTCAGGAAAAAGCATTTCATGTCTCAGCGCGCGCCTTCTCCTATGATGACTGCCCGGATCGTCAGGAAAAAACATTTCATATCAAAGAAAAAACTCTCCCTTCGCAGATACTCGTAATCCAGCTCTGCCTTCTCCGAAATCCCGATATTGTCCCTTCCGTTGATCTGAGCCCAGCCGGTCAGACCAGGCACTAAAGCATTCACGCCGTGCCTCTCCCGTGCAGCGACAAGATCCGCCTGGTTCCACAGAGCCGGCCTCGGACCGATCACAGACATTTTTCCCCGGAAAATGTCCCACAGCTGGGGAAGTTCATCCAGACTCGTCCTTCGGATAAATGAGCCGACCCGTGTCATATATTTTCTCATGTCGCCCATCTGGTGCGTCGGCACCTCGCAGGGCGCGGATGTCTTAAGGGAACGGAACTTGTGCAGATAGAACAGCTTCATATCCTTACCGACTCGCTTCTGCTTAAAGATCACCGGCCCCGGGTCATCAGCCACAATGAAAAGGGCTGTTAGAACGAACAAAGGAATAAGGCACAGGATTCCAATAAATGAAAAAATCTGGGCAATCCCCTTCTTTACGAAACGGTCGTAAAAGCAGGTCTTTTCCTCCTTGTGCCCGGGCATCAGAACGCTTCGCATGTCTTCCGGCAGTACTGCCCACCTGTCAGGACACAGATATGGATTTTCCGCATCGAGATCTGCCGGATCATCAAAGACCACGGTTAATATTTTCAATATAATAAAAAGCGCAACCAGGACACCAAAAATCAGCATGTCATCCCTTTCCGTAAGCGCAAGCACCCCTTGCCCGCCGTTCTCCCGCAAGCGCTGCAGTTTACATCTAAAATAATCCGACGCGTAATACCGGCAAAGCAAAGATCACTTTGTCGCTTGCTATATTATAAAAAACGGCATAAAAAAAGGTGTGCAGGCAGCACACCTTTAAAGTCCCATGTTTAATCTCTGACACATTCCCCGGAACCTCAGCCCTGATCTTTTCCGGAAAAAGTCAATTCCGCGTTATACAGGATGAGCGCCGTCTCCCCTTTCGTGATATCGCGCGGCTTATTCACCCCTTCCATAATTCCGTTCTTTTTGGCGAATGCCTCCGCGACCCGCACTCCGGGATAGTATCCGTTGTCATCCCTGAGCTCCGACCAATCCGCCACGATTGCAGGATCATGAAGCTTGACCGCCGCATAGACTGCGATATCGCGGTCCAGAAAGCGTGAATCTTCAAAGCCCCAGGGCAGAAAGAACTCTTCACTCTCTCTTGGCATATCGTCGTTCATTCCCCATACATAGTCAGGATCAAAGCCATACAGTTCCACGAGGATGGTGCGGAGAAAGCCGACCGTCGCAAAATCATCCGGATCCTGAAAGAGATCCGTACCGTATGTATCCTCCATATAGGCCACGGCCTGCCTGACCATCTCGTCATCACTGACATAACCCGGCACAGACCCTTCCCCGAACGGTGAATATGTCAGATACTGATACAGCCTGATACTTCCAAAAGAGATCGCCGCACAGACGCAGAGAACGGCCGCACCGATCCCGATCTTTCTCAGCATGATCGACCTCGGGTTAATTGCAGAGAGGTCTCTCTTAACAGCCTTCATGTTCGGGTAGCGCTTCTCCGGCGAGAACGCGGTACACCTCGTTATGATCTTCTCTATCGGCCTGTAAATTTTAATATTTTTGTTTTCCCGGATACTTCCGGTGATCAGGAACCGGAGCAGCACGCCGAATGAGTAAATATCTGCCCGCTCATCCGTCTGCGAAAATCCATACTGTTCCGGTGGCGCGTACCCCTTCGTCCCAAAGAAATATGTATCCGAGTCCCCTTCCGGCTTGACTGTCCTGGCGATGTCCAGATCGATCAGGAATACGCTTCCGTCTTCCTTCAGGATCACATTTTCCGGCTTGATATCTCTGTGCACGATCTGAGGCTCCTGCGAATGCAGTCTGATCAGAATATCGCCAAGCTTACCACAGATCTCCAGGATCTCATCCTGCGTCAGATCCCGCTCTTTCACCACCTCGCTCAGAGGCTTCCCCGGAATATACTCCCGGATGACGCAGACATAGCTGTCGTTGCGGTAAGATTTTATAAAATGCGGAATGCCCGGAACATCATACTCCCGGACCACAGGCTCCTCCACCGCATTGTCATAAAAGGCTCCTGAAAAGCACTTGGCAACGACGAGCTCTTCAGAGCCCTTCTTTTTACATAGAAATGTCTCCCTCCCGCTGCGGCCTGAAAGACATTCCAACTGGTCGTATTCCGCAAGGAAATCCTCCGGATACCCGTATTCGGAAAAAGTTCCCTCAATAATCTTATCCATCTCGCTTTTATTGCCGATCATTGCCTTTTCCTCCCAGCAGTGGAAGATCATATTCATCCAGTGCGATCTGTGTTTCTACGATCGAGTAGTGATGCTGCAGACAGAAAATGATGACCATATCCCTCTTTACACGGGGATGCAGAAGGGTATGCCTCGCGATCTTCAGGAGTGTCTGGGTCGTCGCAAAGTCCAGCTCGAACCCGAAAGCCAGCTGAAGGACAGTGTCACGGGACGGGTGCCTGATGCCGCGAAAAATCTGGTGGCCATAGGATTTATCCAGGTTGGCCCGGCTGATGATCTTTGCGGGCGGTTCCCCGCGCTTATCGCTCAGCGAATTGATGTAGTCAGGGAAGGACGGAAAAAGGATATCCGAATTATCCCTGGTCATAAAATTATCCAGGCTGGACTCCATAAATAACAGCCGAAGCAGCTCGTCTGTATCGACTTCTCTCTTTTTCTCCACGTTTCCCTCCCGCTTTATGAAAATAACGCCAAAGAATTATACATTGTTTCGACTGCGGGGAGGTGTGCAGGCAGCACACTTCTTAGTCTCAGGCGTATATTTCCGTGATCAATTTCCGTGTCACTTCCGGAATCAATTTCCGTGATACTTCCGCGATGAATTTCCGTGTCACTTCCGTGATCAATTTCCGTGTTACTTTTGTGATCGATTTCCGTGTTACTTTCGTGATTGATTTCCGTGTTACTTTTGTGATCGATTTCCGTGTTACTTCCGGGATCAGTTTCCGTGATACTTCCGGGATTGATTTCCGTTTCACTTCCGGAATTGATTTCCGTAATACTTCCGGAATCAATTTCCGTAATTTTTGTCATTTCATGATATCCATATTTTAATGTTGACATACCCGAATCTACTAATCAATAAATTTCTTAAACTGCTATGGTTTCAATGATTGATACTTCACTCTTCCAGATTGGGTGACACTCCTCTCGTTGCTTAAACTGTTAGAATGAAGTGACAAACGGTCTGGTCTTTCTGTCCTGGATTTGATATGGCATTTTGCTCGTCTTCGCGCGCCCAGATACAGTGGCAGCCATTTTTGATTTGTCCCCGTATATGGGCGCAGTCTTTTTGCTGGTTAGGCGCTGTCTTTTTTTCTTGTTAGGCACAGAAGTGGATTTTTCAATATTTGTTCCCCGTATATATGTACCGTATTTCGGCAATTTAGGCACAGCGGTGGACTTTTCAACATTTGTTCCCCGTATATATGCGTCGTATTTCAGCAAATTAGTCAAGTCTTATATTTGGTGTAAATTGCCTCAGGCATAATGCAATGCGTTCTTCTTTGAAAAGGGAGCGGGAACAAAGTCAAGGGTCTGCCCGCGA
>OMVU01000064.1 GCA_900314565.1 uncultured Eubacteriales bacterium | reverse complement strand
GGATACGTCCTTTTTTGATTATATTATAGCACATATGTTCGAGAATTGACGAACGAATTATACATCAGCAGAACAAAAAAAGCGCATTCCTCTCATGACACAAGTCACGAGCATCCTGCGCTAGTTGGTGAAGCTCATTTCTGAAAACACGAGAATGCGCCGGTTGTTTTTCAAAAATCAAAAAATCCTTGGAGGATATCAGAGGAAGACCTGATCCTATTCAAATTATGAACCTTCACTGTCCGATGATCAGACTTCTCCCTTCCTATCTATTCGAAAGCTTTTCCGGAACAGGGTGAAATTTTGATTTACTATTTATTCTTATTCACATATTTCGGGACGTACTGAATAATTACAGATAACCTTTGTAAAAAATGTGGTACAATAGCGTGGAAAAGCGTCTCTCCTGCCGGTCGTCTTATCCCGGAGGCCATATATCGCAGAGGTCCGATCAGTATGGAGGATGCAGAAACCCAAAATTGGAACCGTATACATACTTTAGAAGATACTTTAAGAGATTCTCTATGAGATACTTAACAGATTCTCTATGAGATACTTAACAGATTCTCTATGAGATACTTAAGAGATACTTAAGAGATACTCTACGAAATACTTAAGAGATACTTTATGAGGTACTCTATGAATAATCCTGTCTCTGATCATAAAACCGATCCGCAGTCACCGGTACATACGCCTGCGCCGCACCGGAACCCGGCTGCCGGATCCCTGAGCCCTTCACGAAAAAAAGGCGCCGTATGGCTCCTGTCCATTCTGATGGCAATCTCTCTCCCCCTCAGTGCATGCGGGAAGAAAGCACCAGCGGAAGCAGAAACAGTATCCTCCGATCTCTCTTCCGCGGAGTCCTTCGCAGCCGCGCAGGAATCCGCACCGGAGGGAACCGAAGAAGCCGGAGACGGTATAAATCCGGGCATCGAGGCGACCCCGATTCCTGCCGCGCAGGGTTTTGATATCCCCGATAACTCCGTTGAGATCCAGACGAGCGGAGAATCCTTCTCGGACGACGGCGATCTTGTCCTTGCCGTCGACGCGGACACTTTCCGCCAGTCAGGCTACGCATTCGGAGATATCATAAACATTAATGTCGACGGAAAAGACTATACCGCACCCGTTGTCTCCTTCGCGACCGAAGCTGATGACGGACAGCCCGCCCTCGTGGATGCCTCCGGCCCCGTCTGGATCGCCATGAATTCCGACAGCTCCTTTGCCGAGACCAGCGGGCTCGCGCAGAAGACTGCAGCGGAAGACGGATCCCTCGTCTGGTCCATGCCGGACGGACGCACACCGGACGCGATTCCTGTCACGATCACGATGTCCGCCAAAGGCGGATTTCTGACCGCTTATTACACACGGCATCTGGTCTTCTCGTCAGACCGGGCGGATTATCTCAGCGATGAGATCTATGCGAATTTCAGGGAGGTCCGCGGGGGTGCATTTCCCGACGGAATGCTCTACCGGGGCTGCACACCGATCGAAGAGTATTACGGGCGGACGCAGACAGCGGACGAAATGCTTGCAAAGTACGGCATTCGGACTGTGATCAATCTCGCAAATACCAATGAAGAGATCGAGGCAAGGATCACAGCTCCGGACTTCGTCTCCCCGAATTACGCAGGTCTTTACGCCGAAGGTTCTGTCGGTGCTTATCCGCTCCGTGCAGTTTACACGACAGAGGAAGAAAGGGCACAGATCGCAGCTGCGCTCCGGTTCATGATCGATCACGAAGGTCCTTATTATCTTCACTGTGTCGTCGGGAAGGACAGAACAGGCTTCATGGCCATGCTGCTCTCCTTCTACATGGGCGTCCCGCTCAGTCAGGCGCTGAACGATTATATGCTCACCTACACCAATATCTTCACGATCGAACCGGGGAGCGACCAGTACAACGCGATTCTGAATTTCTTCCCGGTCATTGACCTGAAGGTCATTACGGGACTCGATTCGGACAATCTTTCAGACTATGAAGGGCTTGATATGGTCTGGGAGGCAGAGAACTATATCCGCGGGCTCGGGCTTTCGGATGCCGAATGCGCGTTGCTCCGGCGAAAACTGACCGGAGCATAAGGTCAGGGTGCAGCACAGATACTGAATGCGCAACGCTCCGGCGAAAACTGACCGGAGCCTAAGGTCAGGGAACATTTGTAAGGCCGAAGCAGTCCGCCGCACTTTCAGCGTTCGTGACTGCCCACTGCACCATCCTGTAAGTTCATTATTAGAAGGGGGAAACCATTATGAAAAAGAAAAAACCAAATCCGATCGCTCTGCTGCCGATCGTCGTCTTCCTTGTCCTTTACCTGGGCGTCGGAATCTACTTCGAGTACATTCACCCGGTCGAAGGCCAGATGGGCTTCTACGTCATGTCCGTCGTCGTGGCTTTCATGATCGCGCTCGTCGTCGCTTTTCTGCAGAACGGGAAAGTCAGCTTCGACGATAAAATGAAGATCTGCGCGAAAGGAATCGGCGATGAGAATATCACGATCATGATCTTCATTTTCCTGATCGCCGGATGCTTCAGCGGCATCGCGAAAGAAGCGGGCGGCGCCGCAAGCACCGCGAATCTGCTTCTCAGCATCATACCCGGCAAATTCGCGATCCCGGGCCTGTTCCTCATCGCCTGCCTGATCTCCATGTCCATGGGAACCAGCGTCGGCACGATCTCCGTGCTCGCTCCGATCGCAGTCACCGTAGCGCAGAACGGCGGTTTCAACCTGCCTTTCTGCATCGGAACAGTCGTCGGAGGAGCGATGTTCGGCGATAATCTGTCGTTCATTTCCGATACGACGATCGCCGCGACCAAGACTCAGGGCGTGGAAATGAAAGACAAATTCCGTGCCAATTTCAGAATTGCCCTGCCGGCAGCCGTTATCACATTTATCATCCTGATCGTCTATGCGGTCGTAGGCCGGGAAGCACGGATCGGCACCTTCGAGTACAGCATTCCGCAGGCGCTCCCCTATTTCATCGTTCTTGCGATGGCACTCGTCGGGATCAACGTATTCGTCGTTCTCGGAACCGGTATTGTGCTCTTCATGATCGTCGGCGCCCTGACGCACAGCCTCTCCTTTATGACGGCTTTCACCTCTATGGGGGCCGGCAGTTCCGGTATGTTCGAGACGATCATCGTCACGATCCTCGTCGCGTCCATCGGTGCGCTCATGGATGAGCACGGCGGATTCGAGGCTATCCTCGACTTTATCAAAATTCACTTCGGCGGCAAGCGGGGCGGCATGGTCGGGATCGGCCTGCTGACCATCCTCGTCGATATCGCGACTGCGAACAACACAGTCGCGATCGTGCTTGCGGCTCCGATCGCAAAGCAGATCAGTGAGGAGTACAAGATCTCTCCCATCAAGACTGCATCGCTCCTTGATACCTGCTCCTGCATTGCACAGGGAATCATCCCCTACGGCGCGCAGCTCCTCGTCGCAGCAAGCCTTGCGGGAATCTCTTCCATGAAGATCATCCCGTTCCTGTACTATCCGTACCTTCTGGCGGTGTTCGTCGTCATTTCGATCATTATTGACAGAAAAGCGGCTGATTTCTGAGTCAGGAAGGTGCTTCGCACCTCGCGAGGCGCAGCAGGAACGGCAAGACGTTCCTGATTAAGTATGAAAAAGGCCCTGAGTTCGGTAAAACGTTCATTTTACCGGTCCTCAGGGTCTTTTTTTCTCATATCTGACGGCAGAGAATCTCTTTCGCCTTTTCAACCGTCTCCTCATCCGGCGACGCCACATCCCCCAGCGTACACTTGTACCCCAGTTCCTCCCACTTGTAGATGCCAAGCGTATGATACGGAAGGATATCCACCTGCTCCACATTCGTAAGGGTATCCAGGAACGCTCTTGTCCTGACCAGTGTTTCCCGGTCGTCATTGATGCCGGGCACGAGCACATAGCGGATCCACACGGGAACCTTCTGTTCGGAGAGATACCGGGCAAAATCCAGAATGTTCCGATTATCCTGTCCTGTCAGGCTCCTGTGTGGGTCCGGATCGATGTGTTTGATATCCAGGAGCACCAGATCCGTGCTGCCGATCAGCCTTTGGAAAGCGGAAAATAACGGCTCACTTCTGCAGAACGGCTCCCCGGCCGTATCGAGTGCGGTATGGATGCCTCTTCTGTGTGCCTCCTCAAATAATGCTGTGACAAATGCCGGCTGAAGCATGGCCTCTCCGCCGGACACCGTGATTCCTCCCTTATCGCGCCAGTAAGAGCGATAGCGCTCCGCCTTATCCAGAAGCTGTCCGACAGTTTTCCTTTCTCCGCCGTCCCTCGCCCAGGTATCCGGATTATGGCAGTAGCGGCACCGCATCCTGCACCCCTGCAGAAAGATCAGAAAACGGACGCCGGGGCCATCCACGGCACCGAAAGATTCCGTGCTGTGGATGATCCCTTCCATCGTCAGACTGCAGTCATTTTCATTACAGGAACTTATGGCAGGTCCTTGCGATAACATCAAGCTGCTGCTCCTTTGTCAGATCTATGAACTTCACGGCATAGCCTGAAACACGGATGGTGAAATTCGCGTACTCGGGCTTCTCGGGATGCTCCATGCAGTCGATCAGCTTCTCTGTTCCGAATACATTGACGTTGAGGTGATGCGCACCGCGGTCGAAATAACCGTCCATGACACTGACCAGAGTATTCTTCCTCTCCTCGAGCGTATGACCAAGTGCCTCCGGGCTGATGGTCTGCGTGTTGGAAATTCCATCCAGCGCGTATTCATACGGTACCTTCGCGACGGAGTTGAGGGATGCCAGAAGGCCTTCCTTCTCTGCACCGTAGGAGGGATTTCCGCCGGGTGCGAACGGCTTATAGGCCTCTCTTCCGTCCGGAGTAGCGCCGGTCGCCTTGCCATAGACGACATTGGATGTGATGGTAAGGATCGATGTCGTCGGCTCGGAATTGCGGTATGTGTGATATTTTTTGATCTTGTTCAGGAAAGTCTTGAGGAGCCATACCGCGATATCATCCGCTCTGTCATCATCGTTGCCGTAACGCGGGAAGTCTCCCTCCGTCTCAAAGTCCATCGCAATGCCTTCTTCATCACGGATCACCCTGACCTCCGCATACCTGATCGCGCTCAGGGAATCGACAACGTGTGAAAAACCTGCGATACCCGTCGCAAAAGTCCTGCGCACATCCGTGTCGATGAGGGCCATCTCCGCCGCTTCGTAGTAATATTTATCATGCATGTACTGGATCAGGTTCAGAATATTGACATAAAGCCCTGCCAGCCAGTCCAGCATGATATCGAATTTATGAACGACTTCATCATAGTCCAGATACTCGGAAGTAATCCGGGCGATCTCCGGACCGCACTGCATTCTGTGCTTCTCATCAAACCCGCCGTTAATTGCGTACAGAAGGCACTTTGCGAGATTTGCTCGCGCTCCGAAGAACTGCATTTCCTTGCCGGTCTGTGTTGCAGAGACACAGCAGCAAATACTGTAGTCATCTCCCCAGACAGGTTTCATGACGTCGTCATTCTCATACTGGACAGAGCTGGTGTTGATGGATATCTTCACCGCGCCGTTCTGTGTCTTGATCGCGGAAAGATAGCCGAAATACAGCCACTGTACCGCTTCCTTGACATCTGACTGAACTCTAATAATCCATATTTACAGAAAAACTTTCATAATCAATTAACAACAAAAATTTGGAGTCCATTATGTTCTATGCCACCTTTATCAGGCATAACAAAGCCCTTAAATTCAGAGTAACGGGATACACCAACAGCATGATCGGTCGTACTCATGTTAGTGTTAGCAATATTCCAGCCATTAACATATCCTTTGCCGGTAGAATCTACCCAATAGAGCATTTCTTCAAAAACTGCAAAGTCCATAACATCTTCGCAGGTTGGAATGTTTATTCCATGGGAATCCATCTCCCAGATTTCTTTATTATCAAAATTATAAAGAAGAGCCTTGAATACACTTACTTCAGATGCTTCAGTGATTTGGGCGACAATATCAACACATTTCCAGTGTCCTTCCGGGAGATCAAGGTTAAAAATTGACTCCCCATATCGATAAACGTTCAACTTATTCTCATCAATGAGGACTATCGCATTTCCCATGGTGTAAGTGTTCCCTACTATCGGCTTGGGAAGGTGAACATTGGTAATATAATTTCCATGGAAGTCATATAAATCACCCTGTTCATCAACAATGATACCCTGTTCATAAATAGAATTGGTATCACCATTCTTTGCAGATTCCTGAATGGCTGCGAACTCCGAAAAACCGTTGACATCCAGATTCGTCTCATAACGCAGATATCTGGTCACCTTTTCGCCGGTTTCAACAGGTTCCGGATTGTGCCAGTCTGATATAACAAATTCTGAATAGTTAGTATCATAGTAATAAATGCATCCATCGTATTCATATTTTGAATCAAGGGCACCCTCCGTAATAAGTTTAACCTCATTTGTCTTAAGGTTATATGTATAGAAGGCAGCCTCCTGTTTAATCAGAAACAGACCATTTTCATCGTCAACACTTACAATAGAGCCATTATCATTGATGCCACTTTTTGCATCAAAAGCAAAAAACTCTTCAAAAGTGTCCGGGCCGGTTTGTCCCTCAAGTTTTGCTTCTTTGATCCGCCAGTGTCTTACATGAGATGTATCTTTGGCATCCTGAGTCGCTTCTTCTTTTTTCTGTTTGGAGTTAGTCTCAGTTCCCTTCGCCGTTGTTTCAGCCTTTTCCTGAGCAGACCCGACAGATTCCTGTGCGGGCTTATCTGTTCCCTGTACAGAAGTACCCTTGCCGCCGCAACCTGCTATCAATGCCATAATGACTGTCATGACAATCAGAACTTTCTTTTTCATCTTTTCCTCCTTATATAAAAATCACTTCAAAGAACAATAATATATCATTTTTGAACAGTTCTTTTATATTTCTCTCATTGCGTTTATTCCTGTCTTTACACACTAAAAGCGCATCCCGGAGGATCTTTTCCTGCGGGATACGCTTTTTTATATTGCGAACAATGTTTCTCCAATGAAGGAATACAGAGAATATGTCTGTCTGTCAAACCATGATGCAGATTCGTCATTGGATGTCTACCTCTTTTTAATGATGTTTTACGTACTTTTCATTTCGTATGGAATCTTTAAAGTTCATATATAGATTAGTAATAGCATTTTTCCACTCAAAATGTATTCTTTAAAAAAGAATTATATGACCTTTCTATTCATTTTTCTCATCTTCATAAATGATTTATGTTGCCGTTGCCGGCCCCGTCACTTAAGTACCCTGCCCTCTTTACGCGGATTCCGGCCTGATCAGATCAGCCCTTTTCCACAGTAAACCTGTCCTTGTTTCTCTCCGTGAAAATATCATAGAGTTCCTCCGCAAGATTCTCATCCTCAACGATCTCGAAATCCTCATCCGCCATCGTATCGCCCTCGATCACCCGGAAGATATAGACTTCATCCTCGACCTCTCCCTGGTCGGGCAGCGGCATAAGAAATACATACTCGTATCCCTCATAGTCGATTGAATCCAGCAGGCTGAAGAGGACATCCGTTCCGTCCTCGCCATTTAAGATGATCACATCATTTTCATCATAAAACATATACAGTCTCCTCTAATAACGACAGTTATTATCTAAATCCATACGGATGCCGATTCCGCGTTTCCCTCATACTTCGCATTCGCGGGCGATATCCGTCTCTCAAAATAAAGTGTTGAAGTCTGCCTTAATGGCCTCGGATGACTATTTTGCAGCCTCACGTACCTTCTGCCTTCAGGCATTCGCAGGCAAAATATGTCTCCATGAATCAGGTTCACTCACATGAGGTCTTTAAAATGAAATGCCCGTCGTCCCTCCGCATAATCACCAACGATATGCCCGTCGCCGCTGATCAGATATTTATAGGTCATCAGTCCTTCCAGACCGACCGGTCCGCGCGCATGGATCTTTCCGGTCGAAATGCCGACCTCAGCGCCGAATCCGTAGCGGAAGCCGTCCGCGAAGCGGGTCGAAATATTCCTGTATACGCCTGCAGAATCCACCATCTGCATAAAATATGCCGCAGTTTCATCATTTTCTGTCAGGATCGAATCCGTGTGATGCGAGCCGAAGCGGTTGATATGCTCACAGGCTTCCTTCACATCCGCGACCAGCTTAATGGAAATAACAAGCTCCAGATACTCGGTCGCAAAATCATCCTCCCCCATGATCTCACAGGGAATAAATTTCGAGACCTCCTCCGTTCCGCGGATCTTAACGCCCGCGGCATCCAGCGCGGCCTTCACCTTCGGAAGGAATTCACCGGCGATCTCTCTGTTGACAAGCAGTGTCTCGACTGCGTTGCAGGCAGCCGTGTACTGGCATTTTGCGTCGATAATCACAGGGATCGCCTTCTCAAAATCACAGTCCTTATCCACATAAATATGGCAGATCCCGTCAGCATGTCCCATGACCGGAATCTTCGTATTGTCCATGATATAGCGGACAAAGCGGTTCGACCCGCGCGGGATCAGAAGGTCCACATCCCTGTCGCAGCGCAGAAGCTCATCGATCTCATTGTGGAGCTCAGCCTGAAGCAGGCAGCTCTCCGGCAGACCGGCTTCCGTCACGCTCTTATGAATGACGGAGAAAAGCTTCCGGTTGGTCTCGGCGGTCTCCTTTCCGCCCTTCAGGATCGCGCAGTTCCCGCTCTTGATACAGAGGGAAGAAATCTGGACCAGGGCATCCGGTCTCGCCTCGAAGATGACGCCGATGACACCGATCGGGCAGCTCACGCGCTTCATGACAAGATCCGAATCCATCTCCCGCATGATCTGGACTTTCCCAATCGGGTCCGGCAGGGCGGCCAGCTGATGGAGGCCTTCGATGACTGACACAAGTTTCCCTTCGTCGAATTTGAGGCGCTTGATCACGGCGCCGGAGATACCGTTCTTTTCCGCGTTTTCAAGATCGAGCCTGTTGGCCGCGAAAATCTCCTCCTTGTTCTCCTCGAGGGCCTTTGCGGCAGCGAGGAGCGCACCGTTGCGTACGTCTGCGGATGTAGCCGCCAGAACAGGCGAGCTGAGTTTCATCTTATGAGCTTCTTCCCGAATATTCATCATAGAACCTACCTCGTAATCAATGCGGCTGACCGGAGGACCGGCTGTCGCAAAAATATTTATTAATCTAATATACCGTAGCTTTCCGTTGTCCGCAACACCGGAATACAAGCGTTCAAAAAGGCGGGTCACAGGCTGCATTGCTGTCATTTTCTCTTTACTTTTCCAGGCTTAAAGATTATACTTTAATATATTTATAGGGTGACAAAGGCGTCCGGTATAAATGTACCCGGTGCCTTTGTCACCCTTTTTATTCTTCATCGCGCAATACTCGTGTCTTTAGACATGAGATACGCGCGCAAAGTGAAACTTGCCTTCATTGTGAGTACAATCTCGCGATGAAGAATAGATCTTATCGGAAGTTCCGCAAGGAACTGACGATAAAAGGGCGATGAAATCGCCCGCATTATGATTATGAGGTTCGCGAAGCGGTTCTCATAATAAAAGCCTCCGGCGGATCGCAGCCGTGCGCAGTGGAAGGCGCTTACGCGCCGCGCACGTCGCGGCAAGAACGCCGAGGCGTTCCTGAAATAACGAGGAGGCACAACATGAAGTATGTTTTCGTTACCGGCGGCGTTGTCTCCGGCCTCGGCAAAGGCATCACCGCAGCTTCCCTCGGAAGACTTCTCAAAGCGAGGGGCTTCCGGGTGACCATGCAGAAATTCGATCCGTATATCAACATCGACCCCGGGACCATGAACCCGATCCAGCACGGCGAAGTCTTTGTGACGGACGACGGAACAGAGACCGACCTCGACCTCGGACATTACGAGCGGTTCATCGATGAAAGCCTGGACTTCCACGCGAACGTGACGTCCGGAAAAGTCTACTGGGCTGTCCTCAACAAGGAGCGGCACGGCGATTACGGCGGCGGTACCGTTCAGGTGATCCCGCACATCACAAATGAAATCAAATCGCGCTTTTTCAGCTCCGACGACCCCGATAAGGATATCATTTCCATCATCGAGGTCGGCGGAACGGTAGGCGATATCGAGAGTCAGCCGTTTCTGGAGGCAATCCGTCAGTTCCAGTGGGAAAAAGGGAAATCGAACGTCATCATCATTCACGTGACCCTGATTCCCTATCTCAGAGCGTCCGGCGAACTCAAGACAAAACCGACCCAGATGAGCGTCAAACAGCTCCAGCAGCTCGGTATCCAGCCCGATATCCTCGTCTGCCGCTCAGAATATCCCGTCCCCTCGGGCGTTCGGGATAAAATTGCCCTCTTCTGCAATGTTCCTCCCGAAAATGTCCTGGAGAACAGGGATGTGGAATACCTGTATGAAGTGCCCCTCGTCATGGAGGAAGAGCATCTGGCTGACCGGGTCCTCGACTGCCTGCATCTCGACTCTCCGGCTCCTGACCTTCGTGAATGGGAAAATATGGTCAGCGCCCTCCGGAATCCGAAGACCTCCGTCACCGTTGCGCTCGTCGGAAAATACACCGCCCTGCACGATGCATATCTCTCCGTCGTAGAAGCCCTGAAGCACGGCGGCATCGCCAACCACGCGGAAGTCACGATCAGGTGGATCGAATCGGAGGATCTGAATGAACAGACCGCAGACGGGCTCCTTGGTCAGGCTGATGCCATCATCGTCCCAGGCGGATTCGGCGGCAGAGGCATCGAGGGCATCATTTACGCCGCGACATACGCCCGCGAGCATAAGGTCCCTTATCTCGGAATCTGCCTCGGAATGCAGATGGCGATCGTGGACTTTGCGCGGAATGTCCTTCATTTTCAGGATGCGAACAGCACCGAATTCGATTATTCAACCGCGCATCCGGTCATCGACCTCATGCCCGAGCAGAAGGACGTCACCGACCTCGGCGGGACCATGCGTCTCGGAGCTTATCCCTGCATCCTGCGGGAGAATACGAACGCTTTCCGACTTTACGGAGAACGGAACATCTCCGAACGTCACAGACACCGCTATGAGGTCAACAACGACTACCGCATCGAACTGGAAAATGCAGGGATGACCCTCTCCGGCATCTCTCCCGACGACAGGATCGTCGAGATGGTCGAGCTTCGGGACCACCCGTTCTTTGTGGCCACACAGGCACATCCGGAGTTCAAGTCGAGACCGAACAGGGCGCATCCGCTGTTCCGGGGACTCATCGAGGCTGCTATCAGGAAGAAGCAGGAAGAATAACTCCCATCCGGACAAAAGATCAGCGCAAAAAATCCAATGAAAAAGATCCGATGAAAAGAGCAGCGCAAAAAAGAACAGCAGTATAAATCAATAGAACAGAACAATAGAACAGAAACAAAAGAACGGAGCACTGAGATGATACAGAATAAAGATCAGATTATCGACAAGATTGAAGAAAATGATATCAAATTCATCAAGCTGCAATTCGTGGACCTTCTCGGAGAACTGAAGAACATTTCCATCACGTCAGGGCAGATTGAAAAGGCTCTGAACGGGAAATACTCGGTAGACAGTTTCCATCTCCACGGCATGCACGAAATCGGCTGCGACCGCATCTATTTCAGGCCGGATATCAGGACGTTCGCCATCCTTCCGTGGCGTCCGCAGCACGGCAAAGTCGCACGTTTTCTCTGCGACATCACCGATGCTGAAGGAAACGAAATCGCGGAGAACCCGAGGAAGATCCTCCGAAAGATCGTCCGTGATGCCGAAAATGACGGCTACACCTTTGACATTGATCCCGACTGTGAATTCTTCCTGTTCGCAAAGGATGAGAACGGTCATGTGACGACTCACACCGGCGAGATGGCCGGCTATCTGGACGTCTCCCCGCTCGACAAGGGGGAAAATGCAAGGCGTGAGCTGATCCTTTCCCTCGAAGAAATGGGCTTTGAGATCGAATCCTCGCGCCATGAACTCGCGCCGGGCCAGCACTCCGTCATCTTCAAGCAGATGGACGGCGTCCGTCTCGCCGATCAGATCATGACTTTCCGGACAACGATCCGCACGGTCGCCGAGCGCTACGGCCTGCACGCGACCTTCATGCCGAAGCCAAGGACAGATCTTCCCGGATCCGCGATGCGCTTATCTATCTCTGTCTATAAGGACGGAAGAAATCTGTTCCGGCAGGATGAGCAGGCTGCTCTTCATTTTATTGCGGGAATTCTTGAGCATCAGCCCGCGATCTCGGCATTTTCCAATCCGCTCGTCAACTCCTACAAGAGACTTCTCGGCGGAACGCAGGCACCTTCCAGGCTCTACTGGTCAAGACATGACCACTACGCCCCGCTTCGGCTTGCCCTGAATGAAGACGGCTGCCCGTGCATTCAGTGGACCCTGCCGGACGGAGCCGCGAATCCGTATCTGACGCTTGCCTGCGCGATCGGAGCGGGCCTCGACGGAATCAGAAAAGGCGCGCTGCCGCCTGTGGAGGATACAGATCGGAAGGCTCTTCCTGCAACGCTCCTCGAAGCCCTGAACAGCCTGGAGAACGATGCTTTTCTGCGGAATGTCTGCGGGGAATCCTATGCAGATGTTTATGTGAAGGAAAAGAAAAAAGAGTGGGAGCGCTACTCCAGAGAAGTCACGGACTGGGAGCTCAAGGAATATCTGAGACGAATTTAATCTCTGACACATTCATCTCATGATTTCCGTCGTGGGATGAATGTGCAAATAGGAACTTGTCTCTGAAAAACCGCCAACTTTACGTAAAAGACAGGAGGGTTGACCTTGAGCAGTATTATTATTGCATTTCCTGTCGGCCGCAGTAAATTCAGCCATAAGATCAGGGACGCGCTGTCTTCCCGGGGTTTTTCCGATATAACGATCGTTACGACTGCCTCCGAAGCGCTGCAGGAAATCGATCTGAGGCAGAACGGAGTCCTTATTTCCTGCGTTCAGCTGCCCGATATGTACTACCGGGAGCTGATTGACTGCCTGCCGGAATGCTTCAGTCTTCTGCTTCTGGACACCGAGTTCAATGTCGGTACTTTACGCGAATCCGACGTCGTCTCGCTGACCGTCCCGATCAGAACACATGACCTCATCAATACAGTTCGTATGCTGGATGAGGCGGCTGATCAGAAGCTGAAGAACAAGCTGCGCCAGAAGAAAAGGCAGCGCGCGGAGGAGGACAAAAAGACCGTAAATGCAGCAAAGCTCCTTCTGATGGACCGTAATCACATGACGGAGCCCGAGGCTTACCGGTTCATCCAGAAGACGAGCATGGATACCGGCAGGACCATGCTGGAAACAGCGCAGATGATTCTTCTCTTTGAAAGAGATTCCTGATGAGGCCGACAGGCTTATAATCAAAACAGCAAACGTAAATTCTTCTTTTTGACCCGGATCCCTGATGAGGCCGGAAGGAAACTGACCATGGAAATACGACACATTCATTACTTTATCGCTGTCGCCGAAAACTTAAGCTTCACGAAGGCTGCGCAGCAGCTGATGATCGCGCAGCCTCCTCTGAGCCGTCAAATAAAAGATCTGGAGGATGAACTGGGCGCTGTGCTCTTCGATCGCTCGCCGCACGGCCTTCACATAACGCCGGAGGGGGAGGCTTTCTTAGAGTACGCCCTCCGGATCATGGACCTTGTCAAAAAATCCAGGGAACATATCGCGGAGATGTCCAGAGGCCTTCAGGGAACGCTCTATATCGCTTCCGTGGAAGGGCACGCTCCGAGACTTCTCGCAAAATGGATCGCAGACTATAAGACGGAACATCCGCATGTAGACTATTCGCTGCGCAACGGCAGCACGGATGACGTGATCTACTGGGTAACGAACGGTCTCTCAGAGCTCGGCGTTATCACAGAACCCCACAATGCGGAGGGTCTTTTTTCCGTACCGGTCTACACCGAGCCCTGGACTGCGCTCATCCCGTCCTCCGACCCTCTTGCGAAAGCGGAGGGGGATAGCGTTTCCGTCTCCGACCTCGCCGACCGGGATCTGATCATTCCCTCCCGCGAGTCCAGACTTATGGAAATAAAGAACTGGTTCCCGGATAAAAATATCGAGCTTCATGTCTGCTGCCGGGTAGCGCATATGCTGAATGCCTACGAGCTGGCCCGGCAGGGCGTCGGAATCGCGATTTATCCGGCGTCCGACAGCCATTTCTCAGGGGACCCCGAGGTGACGATCAAAAAACTTGTCGATCCCGCAGTCACCGCATCCTACATTCTCGTGTGGGACCGCACGCATCATCTGACACATGCCGCGGAGAACTTTGTCAGGAGCATCTGCTCCGCGGCGGGTGTTCCCTTCCCCGGGCATTGACAGATATCTCTCCGGGAGAGTATTCTCCCGGAATTTTTTCTCCCACAGATCATTCCACATCCTGCAGCGCCCTGAGGTCTTCCTCTCCTGTCCTGACCTTGACGACCTTCTCCACGCCGTATACAAAGATCTTGCCGTCTCCGATATGCCCGGTGTACAGGGCTTTCTTGACTGCCTCTATGACAGAGCGGACCGGGATCTTGCTGACGACGACCTCTACCTTGACCTTCGGGATCAGGGTCGCGTCGATCTCAACGCCCCTGTATCTCTCGCCGCCGCCCTTCTGAATTCCACAGCCCATGACCTGTGTAGCGGTCATTCCTGTCACGCCCAGATCGTTCAGCGCCTTGGTGAGCTTGTCATATCTTGCCAGCCTTGCGATGATGACGACCTTATGCATTCCCGTATCGATCTTCGCCGGCATCGGCTCCCCGACGACCTTGACGGAAGCGTCCTTCATGGCCTCCGACGCCTCCTCATAGGCGTCTACGCCGAGATCCGTGTTTTCATTTTCCTCCATCGCGTTGCCTGTGATATGCATGATGGAGAATCCGGCATAAGCGCTTGTCAGACCGTGCTCTGTACTGTCGAGACCGGTAATCTCCTCCTCCGCAGAGGCGCGCAGGCCGAAGATTGCTCTGATCGCCAGGAATGCGGTGACTGCCGTAAATGCTGCGGTACAGAACATTCCCAGGAGCTGTATGCCGAGAAGCTTGAAACCGCCGCCGTAGAAGAGACCGAGCATTTCATTTCCCTGCGCGTCGGCAATGGCATATCCCGGCACGCTGTTCGTCGAGAAGAGACCGACCGCGATCGTTCCCCATATCCCGTTTATACAGTGGACCGCGACCGCACCGACCGGATCGTCGACCCGGAGGACATTGTCCAGGAACCACACGCCGAATACGACCAAAAGTCCGGCGACCAGTCCGATCACGATCGAACCGAAGCAGTCGACCGAATCACAGGGCGCTGTGATCGCGACCAGACCTGCCAGGGAAGCGTTCAGACACATGGAGACGTCGGGCTTGCCGTAACGGATCCAGGTAAAGATCATGCAGACAACTGTCGCGACGGAAGGTGCGACCGTCGTCGTCAGGAAAATGCTTCCGAGTTGCGGAATACTTGTCGCCGCCGCGCCGTTGAAGCCGTACCAGCCGAGCCATAAAATGAAAACACCGAGCGCGCCAAGCGGAATGTTGTGACCCGGAAATGCATTGACCTTGACGATCTTTCCGGCCTTGTCTTTGGAGAACTTTCCGATTCTCGGCCCCAGGATCGCTGCGCCGATCAGCGCGCAAATTCCGCCGACCATGTGGATGCAGTTCGAACCCGCAAAATCATGGAAGCCGATACCTGCCAGCCAGCCTCCGCCCCAGGTCCAGTGCGCTTCGATCGGATAGATCACCGCGGAGATGACTGCGGAGTAGACACAGTAGGATAAGAATTTTGTCCGCTCCGCCATCGCACCGGAGACGATCGTCGCTGTCGTCGCGCAGAAGACCAGGTTAAAGACGAAGGTCGACCAGTCGAAATTCGCATAATCGGAAAATATCTGTAAAGACGGAATTCCAAGAAAGCCTCCCAGGGCATTCTCACCGAACATCAGTCCAAATCCGACCAGAACGAACATCACTGTTCCGATGCAGAAATCCATCAGGTTTTTCATAAGAATGTTGCCGGCGTTCTTCGCCCGTGCAAAGCCGGTCTCGACCATCGCGAATCCGGCCTGCATCCAGAATACCAGCGCGGCTCCGATCAGGAACCAGACGCCGTAGATCTCGGCGTGCAGAGCTTCATAAATCTCACTTGTCATAATAATCCCTCCTCCATAGCGCAGCCGTTCTTTGCAAAAGCACCGCACGTAATGCATTGCGTGTTTTGCAGTTTGTTTTTACGGTTTGTTTTTGTAACAGGCTGCGTATTTTATTTTTGCATCGGGATCCCATAAATGATGCAAAAAGGGCACTGACCGAATTTGTCAGCGCCCTTGCTTGAAATTTCAATTCGTATTGTACCCTCCGGAACTGAATATGTAAAATACATAAATCGAAGGCTCAGTCAGACCTCAGAGGTATCTCTGCGCCCGTCATCGTGCATCCACGGAGAAGGATTCTTCCAACGAATTTTATCCTTATCTTTATCAAAAGTCCGCATAAAATGTAATACAGCAGGACCGACATCATCCAATGGCTGTTGGAAAAAACTGATGAACAGTGTAAAATGAAATATATCAGCCACAGACAGGGAACCGGAATAGCGCCAACGAAGACTTGCGCGGCGTGGCAAGAACGCCGAGGCGTTCTTGATGAGGAGATGCTTTTGTAATGAAGAAAATCGGAATCGGGTACGAAAACTATAAAGATTTTATCGATCAGAGCCTTTACTATGTGGATAAAACTCTGTTGGTTCGGGATATCCTGGAAAAGGGAGGACAGGTTACTCTTCTGACAAGACCCAGGCGCTTTGGCAAGACCCTGGGTCTGTCCATGCTCCGGACTTTCTTTGAGATGGAAACAGACGCTGATGGAAATATAAAGGATAATGCCCGATATTTTTCCGGAATGAAAATAATGGCATGCGGGAAGGATGTGCTCTCAAAGATGGGAAAATATCCGGTCATCAAGCTGAGCCTTAAGGGAACCAAACAGCCCGACTTTGCCACGGCTTTCCTGATGCTGAAAAAAGAAATCATCGATGAGTACAGCAGACACAGTTACCTGAAAGATTCCATAAGACTCGATGAGAAAGAGAAGGCGCGTTTCCGGGAACTCTGGATGGGAGAAATTGAGTGGTCTGAGCGCGCAAAGAAATTTACCGGCAGGGATGAACGGGAAAATGCTCTCCGTGAAGAGTATGGAAAATATGCCGCCTCCCTGAAAGAACTCAGCCATTTTCTGAAAAAGCACCATGGTACAAATGCCATCATATTGATTGATGAATATGATGTTCCTCTGGAAAATGCCTGGCAGTGTCGCTTTTATGATGAGATGGTCTCATTTATCCGCTCACTTTTTGAGTCCGCTCTGAAAACGAACGACGCATTGGAATTTGCCGTAATTACGGGATGCCTCCGGATCAGCAGGGAGAGTATCTTTACAGGCATGAACAATCTGAATGTCATTTCTGTCCGTTCCGGCAATTTTTCCGAAGCCTTTGGATTTACGGAATCTGAGACCATGCAGATGCTTTCCGATTACGACATGATGGACAGAGCCGATGAAGTCAAAGGATGGTATGACGGATACCTTTTCGGGAAGCAGGAGATATATAATCCCTGGAGCGTGATCAATTATGTGTACCGGCAGCTTGATACACCGGGGGCTTTCCCCGAGCCTTACTGGTCAAACACCTCTTCAAATTCGATCGTAAAAGAACTGGTCCTCCGGGCGGATGAAAACATACGGGAAGAGCTGGATACCCTGATTCAGGGGGGGACAATCGAGAAGCGTATCCACGAGGACATCACCTATTCTGATGTTTACGAGTCCGAAGACAATATATGGAATTTTCTGTTCTTCACGGGCTATATGAAAAAAGTCTCGGAAAGACAGGAAGGAAAGTATATTTATGTAACGATGAAGATACCGAATCTTGAAATAGCAGGCATCTATGAAACCCAGATTCGGTCGTGGTTCGACAAAATCGTGGAGGATGCTGACCGCAGAGATCTCTATGCGGCAGTCGCCCGTAAGGATACCGACACGATTGAAAATATTCTGACAGACCTGCTGGAACGTTCCATCAGTACTTTCGACAGTGAGGAAAGTTTTTACCACGGTTATCTGCTGTCCATGCTGACCGGTTTTCCGTCCTATGGGACACAGTCAAACAGAGAAGAAGGGAGCGGCAGACCGGATGTCGTTCTATATCCGAGAAAGCCGAGGGATCCGGCATATATATTTGAAATAAAGGTGCGCAAAAAATACAACCGGATGCAGGATGGACTTGCGGAGGCATTTGAACAGATAGAAACCCGCCGCTATGAGGACGGTATACTGGATGACGGATATGCCGGAGTCGTGTCATTTGGAATATGTTTCTGCAAGAAGAGCTGTATTGTCGGACTGTACAGCCACAGCTGAATTCCACCTTCATTTTACACTTTGGGGCTGTCGCATTAAGCATTATATGCATAAACAGTTCATTCAGGGACCGCTCGCGTTTAGTCCTCGCGCGCCGGTACTATTCAGGAACGCCTCGGCGTTCTTGCCGGGCCGCGCAAGGTGCGAAGCACCTTCCTCTTTGAGTACCGGTGCTGTAGATGTCCCTTCATGAATATTTATGCACTTTTTCTGCTTATTGCGACAGCCCCTCCGAAATATAATTCCACAAACCGACTGTCTCTCTCCGCTCCTCTTACTCCCTACCTGATATGCGTCCCGGCAAGCCCGTCAAGCGCCTTCCCGGCCAGCTCCATTGTTGTAATAACAGCCTCCCGGCCGCGTCCGCCCTCGACGAAGCGGACCGCCGCCTCGACCTTCGGCTGCATGGACTTGAATTCAAAATGCCCGTCCCGCAGATATCTCTTCGCCTCTGCAACAGTCATATCGGAGACCTTCTTCTCGTCCGGTTTCCCGTAATTCAGAGAGACGCACTCCACCGCCGTAGTGATCAGAAGGATGTCGGCGTCCGTCTCACCTGCAAGGAGCCCGGCCGCATAATCTTTCTCGATGACGGCCGCTGCCCCTTTGAGCTCCGTTCCCTGACGCATTACGGGAATTCCGCCTCCTCCGCAGGCGATCACGATCTGATCCATGTCCAGAAGTGCCTTTATGGCTTCGATCTCGACGATTCCGCCGGGCTTCGGAGCCGGGACGATCCTCCGGAATGTGCCGTCCTCACACCGGACGACCTGGTTCCCTGCAGCCTCCTCTTCCTTCGCTTCGGAAGCGCTCATCCGCTTGCCGATCACCTTGACCGGATCGTAAAAGCTTTCGTCGTAGGGATCGACCTGCACCTGCGTGAGTACAGTCGCACAGGTCTTATAGATCCCGTGCTTCAGGAGCTCTGTGTGGATGGCATTCTGCAGATCGTACCCGATCATTCCCTGGCTCATTGCCGAGCACACGGAGAGCGGTACGCGCGAATACTGGTCAGGATACTTTGCAGCCAGATCCATCATGGCTGTGTGGATCATGCCCACCTGCGGCGCATTGGAAAATACAATGCCGATCTGATAACCCTTTTTTACGAATTCACTGATCATCTTCGCCGTTTTCCGAACGGCCTGATACTGCTCAGGGAGATTCATTCCGAGATCCTTGTGACCCAGTGCGATAATAATTCTTTTCTTGCTCATATGATGCTTTCCCCATATCATGAGAACCGCTTCGCGAACCTCATAATCATAATTCGATGTATCAATGTGTCTTTTATCGCCACTTCCTTTCGAAGCTTTCGATAAGAGTTATCATCGGGACTGCTTCGCAGACCCTAAACAGTTATGCAGTTCCATTTGAATTTCTTCAGACTGCAGTTCTTCACAGCTCATCAGACTCTGATTCAGCTTTGCCAGATCCGTGAGACTCTCGCCCCTGCCCGCATTTTCCAGCGCTTCCGCGAGCGCCCTCGCCGTATCGACGGCAGTGATGACATGCACGCCCGTCTCGACCGCGCTCCGCCGGATGGAAAAACCGTCCTTCGCGCCCTTTATGCCGTTCCCCGGAATATCGATGATCAGATCGAGCGCATGCCCGAGGATCAGGTCCATGATATTCGGAGATTCCTGCTCCGCCTTGCGGATCTGAAAACAGCGGATCCCCGCGCTCATAAGGCTCTGCGAAGTCCCTCTCGTGGCATAAATGCGGAATCCCATCTTCTCAAAGCGCTTTGCGACCGGGATCATTTCCTCCTTGTCCTCGTCGCGCACCGTCATGATCATGTTCCTGTAATGCGGCAGATTGATCCCGGCCCCCCGGAAGGCTTTCCCGAGCGCCTCCTCAAAATCCTCCGATACGCCGAGGCATTCTCCGGTGGACTTCATTTCCGGTCCGAGGGAGATGTCCGCGCCCTTTATTTTTTCAAATGAAAACACCGGCATCTTCACCGCGTAAAGCGGTCTTTCCTCCTGAAGCCCCGGCACGAATCCGGTATCTTTTATCTTCCCGCCGCAGATCACGTGGACTGCCAGCGCAATCATGGGAATCCCGGTCACCTTTGAGATATAGGGGACCGTTCTCGAGGATCTCGGATTGACCTCGATAATATAAACGTCCTCGCCGTCAGCGATGAACTGAATATTGATCATTCCGCTTACATGCAGCGCTCTCGCGAGCTTCTCCGTGTAACGCGCAATGGTCTCCTTCACCCCGGCCGAAACGGACTTGGCAGGATAGACAGAGATTGAATCGCCGGAGTGAATACCCGTGCGCTCGATATGCTCCATGATCCCGGGGATCAGAATATCCTCCCCGTCGCAGATCGCGTCGACCTCAAGCTCCTTCCCCCGGATATATTTGTCGACCAGGATCGGATGCTCCTGACGGATCACATTGATCGCGTCGATATACTCCTCGATATCGGTATCGCTCACCGCGATACGCATTCCCTGTCCGCCCAGGACGTAGGATGGCCTGACGAGGACCGGATAGCCGAGTCTCTTCGCTGCTTTTTTAGCTTCCGCGGCGGTATAGACGGTGTCGCCCGCGGGACGGCGGATGTGTTCCTTTTCAAGGATCTCGTCAAAACGTTCCCGGTCCTCCGCAGCGTCCACCCACTCGGCGGCTGTTCCGAGGATCGGAACGCCCATCTCCATGAGGGCCTGCGAGAGGCCGATGGCCGTCTGCCCGCCGAACTGCACGACCGCCCCGTCCGGCTTCTCGAGAAGGACGACATTCCGGACATTTTCCGCCGTGAGCGGCTCAAAATAGAGCCGGTCAGCGATGTCAAAATCTGTCGAGACAGTCTCCGGATTGTTGTTTATGATGATCGTCTCATATCCCTCTTTCTGGAAGGCCCAGGCCGCGTGCACACTACAGAAATCGAACTCGATCCCCTGACCGATCCGGATCGGGCCGCTGCCGAGGATGAGGATCTTCTTCTTTTTCTCGGAACAGTGATCTGCAGCTTCCTGTGCTGTCTTCTCTGAAAAGTTCGCGCTTTCCGATCCCGCAAAGTCTTCTCTCTCTTCGGCAGTCTGTCCCTTCATGACGGAGATTTCCGCCTCAGCGCACGTTACAGCATTACGCCGCTTTTCAAGGAATTCTGCAGCCTCATCCACCCCTCCGTAAACGGAATAAAAGTACGGGGTCTCCGCCTCGAACTCCGCCGCGCAGGTATCGACCATCTTAAAGGCCGGAAGGATCCCTGCCTCGGTCCGGAGCCTTCTCACCTCCGCCTCCTTAACACCCGAGAGATGGCTGATCACAGAGTCCGGAAACTCGAGCATCTTGGCTGCCCGGAGAAGGTCCGTGCTCAGATGCTCGTCGGAAAGCCTTCTCTCCATCTCCACGAGCAGCAGGACCTTATCGAGGAACCACGCATCGATCCCGGTCAGCGCACAGATCTCGGACATGCTCATCCCCCGGCGGAAGGCTTCTGCAATAAGCCAGATCCTCCGGTCATCCGGGAGCTTGAGATGCTCCCGCAGGTCATAATTATCAAGATCGGAATAGTCGTAGGACATGAGACTGACTGTGTGCTGCTCCAGTGACCGGATCGCCTTCATAAGCCCGGCTTCGAAACTCCCGCTGATCGCCATCACTTCTCCTGTCGCCTTCATCTGCGTTCCGAGCAGATGGTCCGCCGTGCGGAATTTGTCAAACGGAAGGCGGGGCATTTTCACCACGCAGTAGTCGAGCGCCGGCTCAAAGCAGGCAGTCGTCTTGCCGGTGACTGCGTTTTTGATCTCGTCCAGACGATAGCCCAGCGCGGCCTTCGCTGCGACCCGGGCGATGGGATACCCCGTCGCCTTGGAAGCGAGGGCCGAGGATCTCGACACTCTCGGATTGACCTCTATGACGATATACTCAAAGCTCTTCGGATCCAGGGCGAACTGCACGTTGCAGCCGCCGACGATCTCGAGCTCCGATATAATGTTCAGAGCAGCACTTCGCAGCATCTGGTACTCCCGGTCTGATAATGTCTGGGAAGGTGCCACGACGATGGAATCGCCTGTGTGGATCCCAACGGGATCCATGTTCTCCATATTGCAGATCGTGATCACGTTGCCGGAAATATCCCGCATGACCTCGTACTCGATCTCTTTCCAGCCTGCAATCGAGCGCTCCACAAGGACCTCGTGGACACGGGAGAGCCGGAGTCCGCTCTCGAGCAGGTTCCGGCACGCATATTCATTTTCCGCAATTCCGCCGCCCGAACCGCCGAGGGTGTAGGCAGGCCGGAGGACGACCGGATATCCAATCCGCTCCGCTGCAGCGAGACCGGCCTCCAGATCATGCACGATCTCTGAATCCGCGACCGGCTCCGAGATTTTCTGCATCGTCTCCTTGAAGAGAAGACGGTCTTCCGCCCTGCGGATCGTCTCAGCCGACGCACCGATCAGACGGACGCCTTTTTCCTCAAGAAATCCCTCGTCCGCGAGGGCCATCGCCAGATTGAGTCCGGCCTGGCCTCCCATGGTCGGCAGGATCGAGTCCGGCTTCTCCCGTTCGATCAGTGCCTTGAGGACCGGTACGGTCAGCGGTTCGATATACACGTGATCCGCGATGTCCTTGTCCGTCATGATCGTCGCCGGGTTGGAGTTCAGGAGGACCGTCTCGACGCCCTCCTCGCGGAGAGCCCGGCAGGCCTGTGTCCCCGCATAATCAAACTCCGCGGCCTGGCCGATCACGATCGGTCCGGAACCGATTACAAGCACTTTTTTTATGGAAGTATCCTTCATTTTTCGCCCCTACCCATCCTGTTCCATTTATTTGATCCGGAATAAATCTATATTTACCCGGCGGTACCATTCGCTGTGAGCCTTGCCGACAGTTTCGCAGCTTTCAGCTGCTCACTGTCGCGGTATTCTCAATCCGCCTGCGCTCCATGCTCACTGCCGCGCTGTCTGCGTCTCATCATTTCCGCGAACTCGTCAAAAAGGAACCCCGAATCACAGGGTCCCGGACTTGCCTCGGGATGAAACTGCACGGTCAGGATGTTCCTGTCCTTATAAAGAAATCCTTCGTTTGTACCGTCATTCAGGTTCCTGAAGGCCGGAACGGCCGTATCCTCCGGAATGGACGACTCGTCCACGGCATACCCGTGGTTCTGGGACGTGATATAGACCCTGCCCGTCCGGAGATCCTTCACCGGATGGTTCGCTCCCCTGTGCCCGAATTTCAGCTTGTAGGTGCTGCCGCCCATTGCGAGCGCCATGAGCTGATGGCCGAGACAGATTGCAAAAATCGGAAGCCCGGAAAGCGCCAGCTTTCGGATCTCCCGGATCATATCCGTATTATCCGCCGGATCGCCCGGACCGTTCGAGATCATGATCCCGTCCGGCTGATCCGCAAGGATCTCTTCAGCAGACGAAAATGAAGGGTAGACCGTGACATCAAACCCACGGGCTGTAAGACTCTGTACGATCCCGGCTTTGGTCCCGGCATCCAGAAGGGCTACTCTTTTTCTGACCGGGTTATCTTCTGCCGCCCCGCGCGCCCCGACGTACCGTCGGATCTCCCGGACCGAAGCCCGTTCGACAGCGCCGGAGACCCGGTAGGCCTTCATTTTCCGGATCAGTTCCGACAGCGCTTCCCCCTCATAAAGCGCTGTCGTGATGCATCCGTTCATTGTCCCGTGATCCCGGAGCCGTCTTGTCAGATCTCTCGTATCGATTCCGGCGATCCCACCGATCGAATTGCGTGTAAGAAAATTCTGAAGAGTGTTCTCCGCCCGCCAGCTGCTCGCGAGGCGGGAGATATCTCTCACGATAAATGCGTCCGCATGCGGCTTTCCCGACTGCATATCCGCCTCGCAGACCCCGTAGTTCCCGATGAGCGGGTAGGTCATAACGACCGCCTGACCGGTGTAGGACGGATCCGTCAGGACTTCCTCATAACCGGTCATCGACGTGTTGAAAACGATCTCCGATATGATCTCTTTCTGCCTGCCGATCGACCGTCCCTCATAGACTGTACCGTCTTCCAGTATCAAAAATGCTCTCAAGTCACATTACCTCTCCGCAATAATAACGATCCGCCCGGATCGGTCCCCGCAGACCACTCCTCACAGACAGATCTTCTGCATGTAATTGCGAAACGCTGCTCTTCATGGAAATTATATGAACATTCAAACGGCTTCCGCGCCTCAAACAATTCCATTGCGGGCACAGTTTCGCAAGTGCCAAAGCTCTTTACAGGTAGATCTTCAGATGCTTTGTCTGCATATCAAAATAAAGTTCACAGGGCTTCTCCGTCACCTCATAAAGACCGATGATCTCCGCGTACTTTTCCGCGGCCGGAATGAAGTCCGCGATCCTGTTCGGACATTTCTTTATGATCTCCGGGGCAAATGTCCGGGTCGTCCCCGTCTCGAACACCGCTGAGTACAGGATCTCCGCCTCCACCAGATCCTGGAAAATATGGCTGCCGTAGGAAAGCTCGGGCATGTAACCGGCTCTGCTCTCCGACACTTCAAAGATCGCGCGAAAACCGCTGATATCGGCGAAGGTCGACGGCACGCCAAGCTCCGGAGACGACGTGCAGATCCGTCCGGGCGTAAAGAGGATCAGGTCCTTTCCCTTATCCCGGAACAGCCAGTTCACCCGGCCGAGAATTGCGGCGATCTCCCGCTTTTCGGCATAGGGCATAGTGTAATAGGCGACCGGATCCACATACAGGATAAGATCCGGTCGGATCATTCTGGAAAATCCCATGGACGTGCCGACGCTCTCCAGAAGCACCTCCCGGTCCGGCTCCTCCGGGATCTCAACGCTCCCGTGCTCCGTACCGATCGTGAGCGGCCGGCACTGGAGAATATTGATCAGGAATTCCCCGTTCCTGTCCTGATTGACCGTGAACTCCACGTCGACGGGATTCTCGTATACCGCCTCGACAAGCTTCAGGAGTTTACGCATCGACTCCATCAGTTCTTCTCTTGCGACCAGGCCCTGGCAGGAAATGAAAAGCACCTCCCGCCGCATTCCCCGCTCCCTCAGTCTGTACTCGGCGTCCCGGTCATGGGAAAAGAGCGCATTCTGCAGATAGCGGGGAAGAAAAGCCCTCAGCTTATCCGGATCTCTGCTCTCGAAAACACCTTCTTCCGTGTTAATGATATCGACCATTCTCTGTGAATACCGATGCCTGTCCTCGTCATTGACGGATATGTTCTCCTTTGGCTTATCGAGCATGACGAGCCTCGGATAGGAGCCCTGCTTGCGGTCTACTGCCGCGGTACCAAGTCCCATGACGAGTCTGAGCATCCCCGCCCGGTCATCCGCTTTGGCGGATACGCTGTAGGGGCTGATCGAGTAGCCCACCCCTGCCGCGTCCGGCATAAAGAATCCCTCGTAATGGGATCCCGACACTCTCTGGACCAGCAGCGCCATCTGCTCGTCCCGCTTATTAAGTCCGCGTCTCAGGCGGTAGTCAAGCGCCGACAGGCCCATTGTGCTGGCGTACACATATTTGACGGCCTTCTCGAACTCGAGAAGCCTCTCCTCCTCCGTCCCCTGATTCGCGCAGAAAACGGATTCATATTTTCCGGCAAATGCATTTCCGAAGCCGTCCTCCAGCAGCGAACTGGACCGGACGATGATCGGATTCGGTCCGTAATAATCGAGCATTCTGAGGAACTGCTCCCGGATCGCTTCACTGAATTTCCCCTCCAGGAAATTCCGCTGCATCTCCCCTGCCAGCGAAAAATATCCCTCGTCTGTCCGCTGTCTGAGCTTCAGATCCCAGAAATGATTGTCGACGACATACGCATAAAAAACATCCGACCCGATGTAGTAGGAATCATGGGGCTCGACGTGCGAAAAGAGTTCCGGATCGTCCACCTCGACGATCTTCCGGGCCAGCAGCATGCCGCAGGCCTTTCCTCCGATCATACCGGTCCCGATCATGCGCTTTCGGATCCGGAAAAAGTCCCGGGGAGCCATATATTTCTTGACCAGAACGCGGAGGTGAGGATCCTTCGTCAGCATGATATCGCTCATTCTCGAACAGAAATGCTGCATATCCGCGCCCGCCTGCATCCCGGCCTGCGCCTCTCTGAAAAAGCGCTCCCAGCTGTCCGCATTCTGGTCCTCGCTCAAAAGCTCCTCTTTCTCCAGCTGCTGATAATATCTGGACAGCCACATGCCCTCTTTTGCAGGCTCGAAGGTGCCCTCCTTCGGAAAATAGATATGCGGCATGAACATCGTCTGGGACTGTCTCTTCCACACTTTGACCGGGGTCACAAAGACGCTGTCCCGCACCGAGTGTACGTCCAGAAAGAGCTGCGTCGTCTCTCTGATCTTGTTGATCGCCTCATAGGAATGCTTCCCGCGGATCACAGGGAAGTATGCGACCGTATCGAGCTGAAAGAGGAACGGACATGTCAGATGGAAAAAATTGCCCATCATAAGGTCCGTCGCCCAGGCGATCTGGAGCTCAGACAGGCAGTCGAACACATAGAAGGCGTCAAAGCCTTCTTTTTCTATCAGATTGTGGATCTCCACCGTAAAATTCTCAAAGAGATGCGACAGGTGGATGGGCACGATTTTAAGCCCCTCCCTCGGTGTCAGAAGGGGCTCATGCGCCGCAAAGCGGACATAGATCAGATTCCGTCCGTCTTTTATGGCCTGTTCGACCATCGGCTCCATGAAGAGCCTGAATTCACTGAGATCGGACACCTGCCAGACGACGTTGTCTCCCAGGCGAATATGGTGAAATGCCTCATCCATCTCCGGGATCCCGGACTTTATTTTCTCAAAAGCTGCCATCGCGGATGCCTCCTTTTCGCTTATCAGGTCTCAGGCAATTGCGAAAATCTGTGCTTCATGGACTATGTGTGAACAATTCAAACGGCTTCCGCGCCAAGAACTTCTAACATTCACTCAAGAGGTGGAAAAGCATTCGCAAAAACCGTAAAAAACTCGCTGCGCTCAGACAGCACGGTTTTTGCTCATTCCACATCTTTCGTTCATGAAGAAGTTCTAAGGCTTGTGCAGATTGTTTGAATTGTTCACACCATTCCATTTCGCACAGAGTTTCGCAAGAGCCTGAATCACATCTCTGCGTCAGAGTTCAAATCCCACCTATACGACAAAAGTGACGAATTCAAATCAGAATCAGCGCATACATATCTTTTGCTCCGGCGGTTCGCGCCATGTGATGAAGATACCGCCGTTACACGGTATACCCCATCAGGTACTCGTCCACCTCCCGGGCACACTCCCGGCCCTCCGTGATCGCCCAGACGACCAGCGACTGACCACGGTGCATGTCGCCCGCAGTAAAGACACCGGGAAGACCCGTTTTGTAATGGCCCGGCTCCGTCATGACAGCGCCTCTGCCCGTGAGCTCCGCCCCGAACGCCTCCGCTGTGTAGGGCTCGCATCCGACAAAACCGGCTGCGATGAGGAGCAGGTCGCATTTCAGTGTCTGCTCGCTCCCCGGGACCTCCACGAGCTTTCGGTCCTCCATCTTTACTTTCACAGTCACGATGCTCCGGAGTTTTCCGTTTTTCCCGGTAATGTATTCCTTCACCGTCGTCTCATAGATTCTCGGATCGCTTCCCCAGAGGGCGATTGCCTCCTCATGGCCGTAATCCGTCCTCTTCGTCTTCGGCCACTCCGGCCACGGATTGGACGGAAGCCTCTCTTCGGGCGGCTCCGGCATCATTTCGAGAGCCGTCACCGACTTGCAGCCGTGGCGGATGACCGTGCCGATGCAGTCATTTCCGGTATCCCCGCCCCCGACGACGACAACGTGCTTATTCTTCGCGCTGATGAAGCCGCCGGAACGGAACAGGCCTGCCGAGGTGTGATCGTTCGTCTTGAGAAGGCTCTTCGTCGTACTCTTCAGGAAATCTACGGCATAGTGAATTCCGGGAATCGCTGCCGGATCGGCCCCTGGCAGGGCTCTTGCCTTCTTTGCACCGCAGCAGAGAACGACTGCGTCAAAGTTCCGCATGAGCTCGTCGGCAGACTCTTTATCCTTTATGTCCGTCTTCGTATGGAAGGTGACACCTTCCTCCTCCATGAGCTTCTGCCTTCTCGTAATTACGGATTTATCGAGCTTCATATTCGGAATTCCGTACATAAGAAGCCCTCCGATCCGGTCCTCCCGCTCATACACGTGGACGGTATGCCCCCTGTGGTTCAGCTCATCGGCGACAGCGAGACCGGAGGGTCCGCTGCCGACGACTGCCACCCGCTTGCCGCTCCGGATCTCCGGAATTCTCGGGACCACGCGTCCGTTCGCGAACGCCCACTCGATGAGATAGAGCTCATTGTCATGGACGCTGACCGGATCGCTGTGCTCACCGCAGGTACAGGCTTTCTCGCAGAGAGCCGGACAGACTCTCCCCGTGAATTCCGGGAAGTTGCTGGTCTTACTGAGACGCGCGTACCCGTGTCCTCTGTGCCTGAGCCAGATCTGGTCATTCCATTCGGGAATCAGGTTGTGGAGAGGGCAGCCGGTGACCATACCGGAAAGCTTCATGGCGGACTGGCAGAAAGGCACTCCGCAGTTCATGCATCTGCCCGCCTGTCTTTTCCTCTCCTCGTCGTCAAGCGGTATATGAAATTCTTCAAAGGTATGTATCCGTTCTGAGACAGGTACGTCCGTATTGTTCTTCCGTGCGTAGTCCAGAAATCCTGTTGTTTTACCCATTTGTGCTCACCACCTCACCTGAATAATGCTCTTTCTATAATCTGGAGTCTCGAGGCGCCTGCGAAACATTGTCCGTAATAAAATTGTGTGAACAAGAGCGAAGCGAGTTAACGTTTTTTGCGAATGTTTTTCCACATCTTGAGTGAATGTTAGAAGTTCTTGGCGCGGAAGCCGTTTGAATGTTCATACAATTTTATGGAGGACATATTTCGCAAGCGCGTACCTGAACATGAAGATCACCCGCAGATCTCCCGAAATGCCTCGAGCACCGCATTGTCATGGGATATCCCCTGCTCCTCAAAACGCCCGATCGCCGTCAGCATTCTCTGATAGTCGTTCGGAACGATCTTCTTGAAGTCAGGCAGCCACTGCTCGAAATTCCCGAGGACCTCCCCCGCGAACTCCGATCCGGTCTCACGATAATAGTCCTGAAGAATTTCCTTTAATTCGGCGATATCGTACTTTTCCGTGACCTCGCGAAGAGAGGCCATCTCCTTGTTCATCCGGAGATACAGCGTGTGCTCACGGTCAAGGACATAGGCGATGCCTCCGCTCATGCCGGCCGCAAAGTTCTTGCCGGTCATGCCCAGAATGACCGCCCTGCCGCCTGTCATATATTCAAGGCCGTGGTCTCCGCAGCCCTCTGAGACGGCGACCGCACCGGAATTCCTGACGCAGAACCGCTCACCCGCAACTCCGCATACGTAGGCTTTTCCGCCGGTAGCGCCGTACAGGGCGACATTGCCGATAATGATATTGTCATGCGCTTTGTATCCCGCTCCGTCCGGAGGCGTGATGACGAGCTTGCCGCCGGAGAGGCCTTTGCCGAACCCGTCGTTGGCATCGCCTTTCAGGCGAATCGTAAGTCCTGCCGGAATGAACGCACCGAAAGACTGGCCGCCTCCGCCGCAGGCACGAACGGTGATGGAATCCTCGGGCAGGGAGGATCCGAACTGTTTCGTGATCTCACTTCCCAGGATCGTCCCGAACGCGCGGTCCGTGCTGGAGACCTCTGTCGTGATCTCCGCCTTCTGCGTCCTGTCTCCCTCCGCATATTCCTTCAGGAAGGGCAGCAGGATCTCCTCATCCTTTGTTTTCTCAAGGTGGAAGTCGTAAACGTCCTCTTTCCGGAAATGATTTCCCGAGCTCTTGACATATTTCTGATCCAGGATGCCCGAGAGATCCGCAAGACGGCTCCTTGTGACGGGCAGCTCGTCCTTTATTTTCAGACAGTCGGTCCGCCCGATCATTTCCTCAAGTGTATGGAAGCCCAGCGAAGCCATGATTTCGCGAAGTTCCTGCGCAATAAAGCGCATGAAGTTCATGACATGCTCCGGTTTCCCCTGGAAGCGCTTCCTGAGCGTCTTATTCTGCGTCGCGATTCCTGCCGGGCAGGTATCTTTCGAGCAGACACGCATCATCATACAGCCCATGCAGACGAGCGGAGCCGTCGCAAATCCGAACTCTTCCGCGCCCAGGAGCGCGGCAATCGCCACGTCCCGGCCGCTCATCAGCTTGCCGTCCGTCTCAAGGATCACCTTGCTGCGGAGACCGTTCTCGATCAGCGCCTGATGTGTCTCGCAGACGCCGAGCTCCCACGGAAGACCCGCATGGTGGATCGAGGAGAGCGGCGCTGCACCGGTCCCTCCGTCATAGCCGGAAATCAGGATCACCTGCGCGCCCGCCTTTGCGACGCCGGAGGCAATCGTTCCGACGCCCGCCTCGGACACGAGTTTGACGGAAATTCTTGCGTCTCTGTTTGCATTTTTCAGATCGTAAATAAGCTGCGCCAGATCCTCGATCGAGTAAATGTCATGGTGCGGCGGCGGTGAGATCAGCGACACGCCCGGTGTGGAGAAACGCGTCTCAGCGACCCACGGGTAGACCTTCTTGCCCGGAAGATGTCCTCCCTCGCCCGGCTTCGCGCCCTGCGCCATCTTGATCTGGATCTCTTTTGCGCTGTTCAGGTAAGCGCTCGTCACGCCGAAACGGCCGGACGCCACCTGCTTGACCGCACTGTTATAAACTGTCCCGAACCGGGACGTGAGCTCGCCGCCCTCACCGGTATTGGACTTTCCGCCAAGCGTATTCATGGCGACGGCAAGCGTCTTGTGTGCTTCCTCCGACAGAGAGCCGTAAGACATCGCTCCGGTCTGGAAGCGCTTTACGATGCTTTCCACGCTCTCCACCTCGGACAGCGGAACGGCATCCCCTGCCCGCACAAAGGAGAGCAGGGACCGGATGGTATGCGGTCTTCCCGCGTCATCCACCAGGCGCGTGTACTCCCTGAACTTGTTGTAATCACCGGTCCGCACGGCCTGCTGGAGCAGAATGATCGTCTCCGGACTGTAGAGATGATCTTCTTTCTGCCTTCCGCTCCGCAGACTGTGGAAGCCGGAGGAATCCGGCGACGTATCCACCGCAAGACCGAGAGGATCGAATGCGCGGTCATGGCGCACGGAGACATCCTCGCTGATCTCCCTGAGGCCGATCCCGCCGATCCTGCTCACGACGCCCGAGAAATAAAAATCAATGACTTCCCGTCCGAGCCCGATCGCCTCAAAGATCCTTGCCGACTGGTAGGACTGAAGCGTCGAGATGCCCATCTTGGCAGCCGTCTTCACGACGCCGTCGAGAAGGGCTTTATTGTAGTCATCCACGGCCGTGTGGTAATCCTTATCCAGGACTCCCGAATCGATCATCTCGGCAATGCACTCATGCGCGAGATAGGGATTCACGGCACGGACACCGAAACCGAGAAGAGTTGCCATCTGATGGACGTCCCTCGGCTCCCCGCTCTCGAGGACCAGGGAGACCGCCGTTCTCTTCTTGGTCTGGACCAGATGCTGTTCCAGCGACGAGACTGCGAGAAGCGACGGGATCGGCACATGGTTCTCGTCCACGCCCCGGTCTGAGAGGATCAGGATATTCGCTCCTTCCGCCGCTGCCCGGTCCGCGGAAATATTGAGCTGGGCAAGCGCCTTCTTCAAAGAAGTGTTCTTGTAGTACAGGAGGGAAATGACTTTTGCGCGGAATCCCTCCTGATCCAGAGCTTTGATTTTCAGGAGATCTACCCCTGTGAGAATCGGCGCATTGATCTCGAGCACGCGGCAGTTGACCCCTTTCTCCTCGAGAAGGTTGCCGTCCGAACCCAGATAGACCGTCGTATCCGTCACGATCTTCTCCCGCAGAGAGTCGATCGGCGGATTCGTCACCTGCGCGAACATCTGCTTGAAATAATTGAAGAGCGGCTGATGCTCCGAAGAGAGCATGGCCACCGGCACGTCATGGCCCATGGAACCGGTCGGCTCCACCCCGTTCTCCGCCATCGGCAGGATCTGATCTTTTATATCCTCATAGCTGTAGCCGAAGACCTTGTAAAGCTTCTCGCGCATTTTCCGCGTGTGGACAGGGATCTTCTTGTTCGGAATGGTAAGCTCCGTGAGATGGACCAGATGTCTGTCCAGCCATTCGCCGTACGGATGGCTTCCCGCATAATATTCCTTGCACTCCTCGTCGGAAATGATCCGCTTCTTCTTCGTATCCACAAGGAGCAGCTTTCCGGGCTCGAGCCTCGACTTTTTGACAATATGCTTCGGATCGATATCGAGGACGCCGACCTCCGAGGAGAGGATCAGCTTCCCGTCGTCCGTCACATAATATCTGGACGGTCTCAGGCCGTTCCGGTCCAGCGTCGCACCGACGATATCTCCGTCTGTGAAAATGATTGCTGCCGGACCGTCCCACGGTTCCATCATTGTCGCGTAATAGTGGTAGAAGTCCTTCTTCTTCTGCGACATGAACCCGTTGTGCTTCCACGGCTCCGGGATCGTCACCATCATGGCGAGCGGAAGATCCATGCCGTTCATGTACATAAATTCCAGCGTATTGTCGAGCATCGCGGAATCAGACCCCGTCGCAGAGACGACCGGGTAGATCTTATCAATGTCGTTATGAAGGATCGGAGACTGCATGGTCTCCTCGCGGGCGAGCATGCGGTCTATGTTGCCGCGGATCGTGTTGATCTCCCCGTTGTGGGCGATCATTCTGTACGGATGCGCGCGGTTCCAGGACGGTGTCGTATTCGTCGAAAAACGGGAATGCACGACAGCGATGGCGGTCCCATAGTCCGGATCCTGCAGATCCGGGTAAAATCTCCGCAGCTGGCTCACGAGGAACATGCCCTTATATACGACCGTCCTCGAGGACAGCGAACAGATATAGGTGTCCTCGGAGCTCTGCTCAAATTCCCTCCGGACAACGTACAGGCGGCGGTCAAAGTCGATCCCCTTCGCGAGGGAAGCAGGCCTGCCGATAAAGCACTGCCTGATGCAGGGCATGCAGTCCTGCGCCGGCTTTCCGAGAATTTCCGGGCACATCGGCACATCGCGCCATCCGAGGAAGGGCAGACCTTCCTTTGCCGTGATGATCTCCAGCATGCGCATCGCAAAGGTGCGCTTCATCGTATCCTGCGGCAGGAAGAACATGCCGACGCCGTAGTCTCCCGCTGCCCCGACGGTGATGCCGCACTTCTCCGCGGCTTTCTTAAAGAAATCATGTGAGATCTGCAGAAGGATCCCGACGCCGTCGCCGACCGTGCCGGAGGCATCCTTCCCTGCCCTGTGCTCCAGTTTTTCAACAATATGAAGCGCGTCATCAAGGACCGAGTGATCCTGCCGGCCGTCAATATTCACGATCGTACCGATGCCGCAGGCATCTCTCTCCCTGAAGATTGCCTCCATATCAGTCCTGTTTTGTCCCATATGCGCTTCTCCTTGCATTTTGATATATAGGCAATTGCGAAAGTCTATGCTTCATGTATGAACATTCAAACGGCTTCCGCGCCAAGAACTTCTAACATTCACTCAAGATGTGGAAAAGCATTCGCAAAAATCGTAAACTCGCTGCGCTCAGACAATACGATTTTTGCTCATTCCACATCTTTCGTTCATGAAGAAGTTCTAAGGCTTGTGCAGATTGTTTGAATTGTTCACACAATTTCATTTCGCACAGAATTTCGCAAGCGCCTATGATATGGGAAAAAAGGCACCATCGGGCATAGTTTCCCTGCGATGTGCCTTTTTCCGTATTTTTGCGGCAGGCCCTAAGGCCGGTGCCCGTTTTATTCTTCATCGCGCAATACTCGTGTCTTCAGACATGAGATACGCGCGCAAAGTGAAACGATGAAGAATAAAGCCTCCGGCGGATCGCAGACGTGCGCAGTGGAAGGCGCTTACGCGCCGCGCACGTCGCGGCAAGAACGCCGAGGCGTTCTTGAATTCCAAAAGATCCTGACTCTCGTCTCTTGAGTGAGATTCCTCAGGCTGATTACCCCAGCGAGTTCCTCTCAGCCGGATCATTTCTTCGTGAGTACCTCAGAGAAATCATCTCAGCAAGTCTCCTCAGCCGGATCATCTCAGCGAGAAGAGGACCTCCCCATAGGTCGGATACGGCAGATAGCTGTCCGGGATCAGGGCCTCCGCATGATCAATGCATGCGCGAAGCTCGCTCATATCCCCGAGGACGACCTCCTGGTAGAAGGAAGCCTGCGCCTGGATCTCCGCAATCTGCTCCGCCTTCTCCGTATCCTCCTTCAGTTTCTCAAGATGCTCCACGATCTTTCCTGCATCCTCATCGAGTGCGGCCAGTACCTTTGACTCTGCTTTGCAGGCTGCGCCCGGAAGAAGCGCACGCTTTGCATTTCCCTCTCTTGCGACATCGTCCATGTAGGAAATGAGCGCTCCCGTGAAATCTTTGCGGGTCATCTCCTGCAGCGTGAGCGACTCGATGTGGATCGTCTTGGCGTAGTTCTCAAGAAGGATCTCATATCTCGAGAACATCTCGTCGCGTGTCAGGATCCCGTGTCTGGTGAAGAGCGAAAGGCTCTTCTCCGAGATCCAGCTCGGCATAGCCTCCGGAAGCGACCGCAGGTTCGCAAGCCCTCTCTTTGCGGCCTCCTCTACCCACTCGTCGGTGTAGCCGTTTCCGTTGAACAGGATCCTCTTGTGATCCGTCAGCATCTTCTTCAGGATCTCCATGAGAGCGTCCTTTCTGTGATGCTCCGGAACTTCCTGCAGTGCGTCACTGATCGTCTCCAGCACATCTGCGACCGCCGTGTTCAGAACGATGTTCGCGTTCGCAACAGACAGGGACGATCCGGGCATACGGAATTCGAATTTGTTGCCGGTAAATGCGAACGGGGACGTTCTGTTCCTGTCCGTCGTATCCCTTGTGATGTGCGGCAGGACGGCTGCTCCCGTGCCCATCTGCGTCTTCCCGTGTCCTTCGAAGGCCACGCCTTTCTCCAGCGCATCCAGCACAAGGGAGAGCTCCTCTCCGAGGAAAATGGAAATAATTGCAGGCGGAGCTTCATTTCCACCCAGTCTGTGATCATTTCCGGCTGTAGCGACGGAAACACGGAGAATCTCTGCGTACTCGTCGACCGCCGCAATGACTGCGACCAGGAATGTCAGGAAAGTGAGGTTGTCACCGGGATGCTTTCCGGGGTTCAGGAGGTTAACGCCCGTATCCGTCTGGATCGACCAGTTGTTATGCTTGCCGGATCCGTTAATTCCCTCGAAGGGCTTCTCATGGAGCAGGCAGGCGAAACCATGCTTGTCTGCCACCTTTTTCATTATCTCCATGGTCAGCTGGTTGTGGTCTACCGCGACGTTCGCTGTCTCAAAGACCGGTGCCAGCTCGTGCTGCGCGGGCGCGACCTCATTGTGTTTTGTCTTGGCCGGAATGCCGAGCTTCCAGAGCTCCTCATCCAGATCATGCATGAACGCGGAGACCTTCGGTTTCAGGACACCGAAGTAGTGATCCTCCATCTCCTGTCCTTTCGGTGCAGGCGCTCCCAGAAGCGTTCTTCCGCAGAGAAGAAGGTCTTTTCTCTTCTTATACATGTCCTTGTCGACGAGGAAATATTCCTGCTCGGAGCCGATCGTCGTCGTGACGCGTGTAACATCCTTCTCGCCGATCAGATGAAGGACTTTGACGGCCTGTTTGCTCAGCGCTTCCATGGAGCGAAGAAGCGGCGTCTTCTTATCCAGCGCCTCGCCGCCGTAGGAAATGAACGCCGTCGGAATATACAGAGAGCCATCCTTGATAAAAGCCGGCGAGGACGGGTCCCATGCGGTATAGCCGCGGGCCTCGAAGGTCGCGCGGAGTCCGCCTGACGGGAAACTGGAGGCATCCGGCTCGCCCTTTACGAGCTCCTTCCCGGAGAACTCCATGAGGATCGTTCCGTCCGGTTCGGGAGAAATAAAACCGTCGTGTTTTTCCGCCGTGAGGCCGGTCATCGGCTGGAACCAGTGCGTAAAATGCGTTGCGCCCTGCTCCACTGCCCATTCCTTCATCGCCGCTGCTACCGTATTCGCAACGTCAAGCTCCAGGTGCGTTCCGTTCTGGATCGTCTTGTGGACCGCGCGGTAAATATCTTTCGGAAGGCGGTCTTTCATTACCTTATCGTTAAATACCAGACTGCCGTACATTTCAGGGACAGATGTTTTCTCAGCCATGGCTGCTCCTCCTTTATTATAAGATTTTGTTCAGATATTCATCGGATGATCTGCTTCAAATGCTTACGCTGTTCAGCAAACGGTCTGCTTCCGGCATCCACGTTATTCAGCAGAAAAGCTGCTTAAGAATGCGACAAGGCGCCCTGAAGAAATCGTATCTTCAGGGCGCCTTTGCCCGACCATCACATCATATGAAAAGAAATTGTTCTGAACTGCTAACATTTAAACATACCGGATTTCAGATGTCTAATACCATTTACGAGGTCATAGTCATACCTACAAAGTATAAAGGAATTTAAGGGAAATCGCTTGACCCGCTCCTCCTCGAATGGGATAATTGCCAAAACAGCAAGGGCGCTGCCAACGGAGGCAGTGTCCCTTGCTGTTTTCTTTTTTCTATACATCTCAACCGGCACTGACAACTCACTGAGCTTCGTCTGGCAGGCGGGATTTATATAATATGACCTCCGGCGGATCGCAGCCGCGCAAAGAGGAAGGTGCTTCGCGCCCTGCGCTTCAAGAACGCTGAGGCATTTATAAAAAATTCAATTCTCGCTTGCGAAACTCTGTGCGCAATGGAATTGTTTGAACAATTCAAACAATCTGCACAAGCCTTGGAACTTCTTCATGAACGAAAGATGTGGAATGAGCAAAAACCGTACTGTCTGAGCGAAGCGAGTTTACGTTTTTTGCGAATGCTTTTCCACATCTTGAGT
>OMVU01000100.1 GCA_900314565.1 uncultured Eubacteriales bacterium | reverse complement strand
TTTTTAGTAGAAATCGTATATACGTCTGGTTCATTATGCCAATTTTTCTTCTTCAGAGTACAATGTTCCTAAGTTGACCGTTGTTTGACCACGTTGGTGCCAGGCACCTTTTGTCGTGAAAGACTGCCGAAAAGTGACCTGTTCTTTTGCCGCACATTCATGATTTACCAATTACTTATACTCAGATTCTTCTGGTTATTTTTTCTTCTTTTGATGGGAAGTTGTTAAATCCATCATCTTTTTGAAATAAGTGTCTCCATCGATTTTTTCTTTACTGTAGTCTTTCATCAGCTTATCGATGTGTCTCTTTAATTCCTTTCTTTCCTTTTCTTCCTTTGATTTTCTAAATAATCCCATTTTAAGCCTCCAATGCTGAATCATTAATTGAAATGGATATTGTAACACAACATTTATGAATCTCTTTAATACAGATATTAGCGGACTGAGTCCTAGTGATACTATTAAGAATCAGTAGACTCATTTCTAGATTTCTTAGTGACACTGGACATCAGGTCGACTCTTTTTCTATCAGTCAGATTAGTTAGTCTTTTGGCAACTGCTCCGAAACAATACTAATCTGGCACATTATCTCATCATATAACATGTCAAACGAAACAGGCGTAACCCCGAGCTTCTTAATACGGTAAAGAGAGATGCTGTTTTTATCTTCAAGCTTTGGATCATTATCTATCCTGAATGTCGGGTAGACATAAAAATCCCAAAGGTTCATATCAAGAATACTCTGTTCTTTCCTGCTTGCTTTGTAATGGCAGAAGACATAAAGGTCACTGTGGCGGCCGTTTTCTTTTGTTTCCTCGTCTATCGCCTTTCTAATACTGAATACAAGTCTTGAATCAGGCAGGGAGATCTCTTCCTGCTCAGGTGTATTCTTTTGCACACTTGCTGCCGACTTTACTTCAATCCTTGCCGGGCGCGCTTCAGAGGGCACATCCGGTCCGGTAATATCCCACAACCGAATAGTTCCATTCTCTTCGTTCAGAGCATCAAATCCCCCTTCTGATAATGCGCACCGCACAATATACTCCGCAAAGGTCCCTCTGTTCATGTTAAACAAGATATCTGACAGCGACAGCTGCCAGAATTGGAGCATGCTATATGGCAGTTCTTTTCCGTTGTATTCGAGTTTTTCATTGCCTGAATACAGCTTTATTTTTCTTGTTTCATGCATTTTAAACGCCTTTTCCGATCAATTGCCTCGTAGTTTTCGCTTCTTCAAGCTTGCGCCGCCAATACGTAAGTTCTTTATCTTTTTCCAGTATATACAGGCATGTTTCACCAATATCCTCCGGTACATCCAGGACAGATCCACTCGTCATCATGACTCGCATGTCCATTCTTCGGGTCTGGTCGCCAAACTGTACCGTCAGTCTATGCCCGTCCTGCGCCCGGACCGTTCCTTCTCCATATTTTACGTGAATGACCTTTTCACCCGTTATCTCCGGCAAAGCGGCCTTCCCAATGTCCCCGGTCACCTCCTCTATTATTGATTCTATTCTTTCTATCTCCCTGGTTGCTGCGTCCATCGCAGCTCTATTATCCTGTTCTGTGGTTTTGCCGGAAGCTTTCTGTTTCTGACTGGATTTACGCGAAGACATGTCTTTATTGTCATAGAATCTGTATGTGTAGACACTGTATATGACATCGTATGCAAATATATGCCATTTATTGTCTATCACGCGCACTTCCGACAGATTCGTTTCCTCCGCTTCTGTTTCCACCATTTTCTGAACAGCTTCTTCGATATCCGGTCGTCTTTTTAAAGTCTCTATCAACTCTTCGCACATACGGTAATAGTTCGAAAAGTTGAAATACTTTCCCTGTCCTATATGGAATCCGTATTCCGTATACTGGACAAAATATTGCGCAGGCATCGACTTGAACATGTAATCTTTCTCAGGTCTCAAAAGGCCGAGTATCATAATCGTGCTCCGCACAGTATTTTCATTGCGCCATCCGAAAAGGTCCTCCTTCTTGAGCCGCTCATTGATTCTGGTATAAAAGCTGCAGATCCTGTCAAACCGGTTTTCAAGGTCATCATTGTCTTCTCTAATCAGTTCCCGGAATAGCTCGCGAACCTCTTCTACTCTGCCCTTCTGGCACAGTTTAATGATGGCCGCAAAAGGACTGGTTCCACCATAATCAATCAGGTTTCTCCATGCGGAAACACACCTCTTCAGCATGCCGCCAAAGTCTTCTGCTTCTATATCAAAATTTTTCTTCCAGCAAACTGCCGCCGTCCATTTAAGGACCTCGTGATGCGGCTTTGCATTACCAACATATTTAAGCTTATCCCGATAATAATCCAGGATTTCATCAACCCGATCTTTATCCATATTCACACCTCGCGAGCACCTTGTTACTATAATTTGTCGATGCCTATACACCCTGCTCCCATATAAAGGCTGTAACTATATCACTATCCCCCCTATAACAGTTTCGTAATGATACCGAGCAGCTGCCCTGTAAGCTTGTTCAGGTCATTGCAGCCCACCAGGTTTGGATAGATCTGCACCAGCTGTTCATAACAGTCAAATTCATCCGGATCATCCAATGAGACTCCTATGATGTCGGTTCCCCTCTTTGTGATCTTTCTGACCGCGTTCGCCGTATCCTTGGTCGAGACCGGCGGATAGTAATCGTCCGCGTCATGTGCCGGCACACCGTCCGACAGGACGATGATCAATCGGTATTCATTCTGTGTATTACGTGATATGTACCGCTCCGCCCAAAATAGCGCCAGCCCGTCACGGTTATCTCCATAAGCATCAATCTGCATAAGGTTCAATTTTTCTTCTTCACGGCTGTCAAAACCCACCAGTATATTAACATCGATCTCAGGTTCTTCGAATCGAGCCCTGTGCTCCACGACCGCATGTGTGATATTCTGCTGCTTTAACACTTCATGAAGGATCACAGCTGAATGCATTGCCGCTTTCCTGCGTGCCCCCCTCATGGAGCCGGAACCGTCGATTAATAGGAGGATTGCCATATCAGGGATGTCCACGCCCTGAACATTACGGTACCAGTATCTTTTTTTGACATCTCCGAGTCGTTTGGAAGTAATCCCGCTGCCGTATTGATACTTCTCTTCCCGTTTGCTGACTTTTGCCTTCAGAATCTGGGTAAAACGGTTGCTGTATGACCGAATATTGATCCTGTATCGATTATATATATTCTGATAAGCCATCCTCATGTTCAGGTTGATCTTCGGCCGGTTTTCATTGATATTGATGTCCTTGTGGATGACCGCGCAGTCGTAATCATTTCCCTTGAATACAGCAAAACTGCCCTCATATGCGAGAATCTGAAGTGCCGCGTTTTTGTCTCTGGCAAAAGACTGCACTGCCAACATAAGTTCATCGATCTTTGGTATATTCTCCTTCTCGTATCCATCGATATCCGTAAAAAGCCGAGTTGTCACTTCCTGGGAACGTCCCTCGCGTTGTTCCTCTCCGATCGTATTCCCGCCCCCGCTATGTGTCTTGGCGCCTCCAAGTCGGAGCCCGATCAGTTCTAACTGTGGCTCCAGTTCTTCAGTATCCGATGGAATCAGATGCGCAACCAGATCAAACGCCTTTGATGAATACTCATATCTCTCTTTGGGAGAAGCAGCCACACTTCCGTCAAGGAACAGTGGTCTTGCCTTTTCCACATACATGGCTATATCTTCTGCAGGGGATTCTTCGTGAACCATCGGATACAGCAGAAATGTCACCATATGATCCAGAAAATCAACAAGCTGCTCAGCCGGCAGGCGATCTTTTGACTCTGTTCCTTCATTTCCGGCCTTCGCTGCAGCCTCCTCTTTTTCAGCCCGGATCATCTTGCCGAATTTACGGTCGACTGTGCCCTCGGAGGGATGGTTTGCGAACAAGCGGCCGACCCGGCCAAATTTGAGGTAGAACTCCATATTATCGAAATAGCTGCAGCCGACAGCCTCGATATAGGCGTCCTCAATGATATTCGAAATCATACCCATGACGAGCTTTTTGTTCCGCGTATCGCATTTCGGATCTGTCATCTGCCTCCCAGGGAAATCCGTGTACAGTAGATGAAGACATTCGTGGATCGTCTGGGCTCTGGTAATAATACGGAGAGCGTTCCAAGGGTCGGCAAGAACAACTTTCGGCCATCCGAGAAAATCTCCGGTATTATCAAGGGCCTCCCTGTCCGCAAACAGTTCATCCTGTCCGGGGTCAACCACAATGTTCCTGCCATCAGTGAATGCCTGGTTCTCGTTTATGAAAAACAGGCGCACCTTTTCATTCTCCGCCAGAGTCTGTGCGAAGGTCTCTTCCGCTATACGATTGTAATCACATTGGAACTTGGTAAGCAGTTCCTGGAATTCCTTCTCCATTCAGTCCTCCGGCATTGATCGATCAAAAACCCACTTCAGCCATAATGGCATTCCACTCCTTTAACACTCTTGGGTAGAGGCATCCACCATACATATCTCCGTTGTCCAGACGCTTTTTTGTTTCCTTCTTCGCGATCTGAATGTATTCCCTGGCCTGCTCCAAATCGATTTCTGTACCGATCCCGTAGTGATAGCATTCTGCGAGTCGGAAGCAGACATCCGAGTAGCTGTCATTCACGAGATATCTCTCATTTTCCAATTTCTCACATATTCTCATAGCCTGGACATACAGATCAAATGCCTTCTCCTCGTCCTGTGGGACAAGAATACCTTTACGGTAGTAATCTCCCAATTCATATATGCAGTTCTCTTCTCCCCGCTCTGCCCCGATCCGATACCAGTCTAATGCTTTCTGAAGCCTGACAGGATCTGCTGTCGGTACAGGTGTCCCATCATCGATGACATCATATCTGTAATAATTTGCAATGCACCTGCATGCTCTCTGTCCATAATGTTCAGCAGCTTTCTTATACCAATTAAGGGCTTCTTTTTCGTCTTTCGGAACGCCTCGCCCTTCAAGATACATAGCTCCGAGGTCCAGCATGGAATCCGTGTCGCCGTTCTCTGCGTTAGCTTTGAAGTATCTGACCGCAAGTTCCGCCGCTTTAGGCTCTACCGGCGAGCTCTGGTCACCCCATATGATGTAGGACGCGACATTGAACATGGCATCCAGATCACCTTGCTCAGCCAGTTTCATCTGTTCATAGTAATTGAACTCATACATTGTCTGTTCACCCTTCCCCGGAAACTGCATCAAGTTCCCTGTTTATTGCGATCCATTCCTGCTCGGCTTCCTCAATTACATGTTCCGCTTCTGTCTCTCCTATACTTACTCTTCTCCTGTTCTCTTTCCGGAACAGCTGAATAAAATGAAGTGCTTCTTCAAGATCCACCTCTGTTCCGATTCCGTGGTGCAGGCATTCCGCAAACCTCAGGTAAATGCGTAAAGCGCTGTCACTCAGGACATCTCCATCACGCTCTTCATACGCTTTCATGAACAGACAAAATGCCTTTTCCTCTTCCTCCGGGACCCCTGTGCCTGTAAGATACAGTTCTCCCAGTTCATACAGACAGTCCGGGTTCAGCAACTCTGCACCCCTCTTAAAATATTGTACTGCTTTGGTGATCCTCTCAGCATCAGACGTGGGCACTTCTTCGCCGTCATTCAGATAATCATATCGGTTCAACCAGCCGAGACAATAACATGCGGCCGGATCATCCGGGTCCCATCCGCGCTCATACCATCGGGCAGCTTCTTTAGCATCTCTCTCAACACCTCGGCCGCTCATATAGCAGCCGCCCAAGTCCAACATCGCGCTTTTGTCCCCAAGCTCTGCCGCGCGCTTATAATATCTTATGGCAAGCTCCGCCTCTTCCGGCTGCAGCTTTTCTGTCTTATTGCCATGCAGAATTGCAAAGGCCACCCTTATCATGGCTTTGGCATCACCGGCTTCAGCCTTTTTTATTTCATCAAAATAGTTCAGAGAAGCAGAATAAATCTTCATTCCGGATACTCACACCTTCCATTTATACAGCATCATGATGCCGCGGATCGTGTCCTCAAGCGCCCTGTCGCATTTAGCAACCGGAATCAGCGTCTTTTCAGCAGCCTTTACATACCCGTCATATTTAGCGAGTTTAGCCCAGTTCTCGAGGTTTCTGGGGGAGATCACAACGTCCAGTTCTTCGGTTTCCACCTTCCTTTTGATCTTGTGATAAACGCCGATGATCTTCTCAACCACAGGCGTACATTCAGGAACCCTCGTTGTCAGCATTCGGGAGATCGCTTCATCAGACAGCGCCGCCACTTCAATGATCGCGCTGAAACGGTTGTACAGCGCCTGATTCAGTTCTTTTGTGCCAAAATATCCCATGTTCATTGTTGCGAAGAAACGGAAGTTCGGATTCCGGCGGACCACTTCACCGTTATCCAGCCTGACAAATCCGTTGTCATCCAGAAGGGAGTTCAGGAAAGCCAGATACTGGGGCTTAGCGAAATTGATCTCCTCAAATACAACGGCGCCGCCCTCCCGGATCGCTTTGGTTACATAGCTCTCCCTGAAAATGATCCTGTCATCCTGAGGGATGAACTTACCGAGTACGAATTCATCCAGGTTCTCCGTGCAGTTGATCGTCTCCATGATCGGAAGACCGATAGATTGCGCAACCAACTTGCAGGAAATGGTCTTGCCTGTCCCAGCCGGTCCATGAAACAATACAGCCAGCAGGTCGCCTCCGGAAACCGCATTGCAGACGCTGACAAGGTTCTCCGGAAGGACAAATTCCGAAGAAAGTGCTGGAATCCAGGCTTTCTGCTCTTCCGTAAAGGTGTCTTCCGGGAATCTCCTGATCGGGTCCTCAGTCTTTTTATCAGCCGCCTCCTTGTTTTCCCGAATCACAGCGTAGCTTTCCGCCCAGGAATGCCATCCGGTCGTATCCACACCGGAAAGATCTTTATATTCCAGCTCATACTCATCCATCTTGTGGTTCTGATAGAAATCCTCATGCAGGTTGACAAAAACATCGGCAACCGGATTGTCCACGAAGTTCTCCATCACTGTCCGATATTCATTATTACTATCAACTTCCCTTCCAAGCAGGACCATAAACGAAGGTAACAGTTTGTACAGTGGATGCAGATGCTCCATATTCCCTGAAAGGACCTTTCCGGACTCGTCATAAGCAGCAAGCTTAATATTCATTCCGGTAGACAATGCGCGATACCGGTTGATTCTTCTGTCCACTACGCCGCTTACTCTGTAGTCTTCCGGAATCTCGATGTCCAAATACACAGATTCTCTGTTATCGCTGACATAGAAATCTCCAAATGACTTTCCTTTCGCCGTCGCCTGGAGCATCGAAGCAAACAGTATAACAGCCTCTCCGATTGGCTGGCAGAGCGTTGTAGTCCCTTTATAAGATTGGTTATCCGAGTGCACATAATACTGTGTTGCATCAGATAGATGTTTAAAACCAAAACCTTTATAAATCTCCGAAGAATTCTCCCTAACAACCTTGTATGCGACTTTAAATATGTTCATATTGTCTCTCCAGAAGATATTTCAATTATTGTTAATCAGTTTCCCTTTTATATATGCATAATTGCGGTTAAAACACCCTCGAAGCGCATTCGCACTTGAATTTGACTTGGTGTTGGATGGGAATATTCAGCCCATAGTTGAACAGGGACCAGTCGACTTCCTTTTTGTAAACATAGTTTTCAGCAGACATTGGTAATCTCCCAGCACTTTCAGTGACCTGTCTATACAGATCCTATTATACTCGCGTGCTTTGGGAAATTCACTATGCAGAGTCGCAGGGCGGGTCAGTTGGGCATAAAGTGGAACAAAAAGACCTGCCGATACTTGATTTGTATCGGCAGGCCTGGTCTGCGCCTAGTCCGTCTAGTCGACCGATTCTGAACGTCTGATTCTGAAGGTCAACGTTCTGAAGGTCAAATTCGCCAAACTCCGCTAT
>OMVU01000062.1 GCA_900314565.1 uncultured Eubacteriales bacterium | reverse complement strand
ATTACATCCGGAACCAGTAAACTTGTTTTGGCATTCACCCACAACCATTCTGTGCAGCAGCTCCTATGGATGTGGTACTCTGCTGCTTCGCTTCATAGAAGGAATTCCGGCAGGGGAAATATATGAAAAACGTGGTCAATGCGGGTTACTATTTATCGAAAGAATTCTTTTAGGCGTTAAGAAAGCTGTCCCCTGTGGAAATCTTCCGGAGATAGACAGCTTTTCTTATTGTATTCACGACTGTATTGTCTCATGATATTATCAATGGAGAAAACTCGTATCAGAGAAAATGACATTGGAGCAGCCGGCTATGGATAAGCAGATGACAGCCAAATCTGAAATACTTAAAAAGCTCTTTTTCTCAACATTTTACCTGAGCGCATTCACCTTCGGCGGCGGATATGTCATTATTACGCTTCTTAAGCAGAAATTCGTCGACGAGCTCCACTGGATCAGTGAAGATGAGATGCTGGATCTGGTAGCACTCGCCCAGTCATCACCGGGACCGATCGCAGTAAACGGGGCGATTCTTGTGGGATACAAACTTGCCGGGATCCCCGGAGTCCTCACATCTGTTCTCGGCGCAGTCATTCCGCCCTTTGTCATTCTGACACTCATTTCGTCCTTCTATACGGTCTTTAAATCCAACCTGATCATCAAAACACTGTTGACCGGGATGAAGGCCGGAGTGGCCGCCGTCATCATGTCTGTCGTATTCGATATGATGACGGGAGTCACAAAATCCAAAGATCCCGCGCTCGTTATTGTGATGATCGCTGCCTTTCTGGCAAACTTTGTTTTCCATATCAACGTAGTCTTTATAATTCTCTTGACGGCAGCTTTCGGTGCTTTCAGAACTGTTCAGACGCAGAAAAGCACAGATCATGAATGATCCGGACGATCACATAAAGAGTAACGACTCTGTCTGCAGGAAGCACCCGCAATGGACGGCATCCAAGGTCAAAAAAGAAGGACATGAGGACCTTATAAAGATGGTATTTTTACAGCTTTTTTTCGCTTTCTTACAGATCGGTGCCTTCAGCTTCGGCGGCGGCTACGCGGCCATGCCGCTCATAAAAGCCCAGGTCATTGATACGTACAGTTGGATGACGATCACAGATTTCACAGATCTCGTAACGATCGCCGAGATGACGCCCGGACCGATCGCCATCAACGCGGCGACCTTCGTGGGGAACCAGGTCGCGGGAATTCCAGGCGCGGCAGTCGCTACATTTGGCGTAATTCTGCCCTCCTGCATCCTGGTGACAGAGCTGGCTTTTCTGTATTCCAGATATCGGAGCCTCAGCCTCATGCAGGGAATTCTCCGCTCGCTGCGGCCTGCTGTAGTTGCGCTGATCTTTGCGGCAGGGCTTTCAATCCTTATCCCGACGATATTTACGGACGGATTGATCCGCTTTTCCTTCGACAATATCAATTTCTTTCACATCCTGTGCTTTATCGGAGCCCTGATCGCGCTCAGAATGTACAAAGTCGGCCCCATTAAAGTGATGATCGGCTGCGGCATCGCGGAGCTTCTCTTTACGGCTCTCCTGTAATTTCATAAAGACCCCGCCTCACAGCGGGATCTTTGTCGTATCCGTTATCTTTTTTCTTGAGTACAGGAAAAGAACGTCCCCGCTCTGAAGTCTCGTATCTCCGTCCGGAACGAGTTTTTTCCCATCCCTTCTGATCGCTACGATCAGGCTCTGCCTCGATATATCGAGATCCCGGACATACTCTCCGATCCAGGGATGCAGATTCCGAAGCTCCAGCCGAAGCAGATTGACATTCCACCTGTCCGTAAAGCTCTCCGCGCCGATGAGCACAATGTCGTTTTCCATAAGGACCAGAGCAGGATCCGGCAGAAGGAGTCTGCCGTTCCTCTCCACCGCTCCGACCTCGATCCCCCTGGGGAATCTCATCTGCCGCACGGTCCTGCCCACATAAAAGTCTCCGGGAGCAAGCATAACGCGGATGAACTGCAGATCACTCTCCTCCGCCTCCTCGCTCATCTCGCTGATCTTCTGGTACTGTTCTACGAAGCCCGCACTGATAATACCGGTCGGGATAGCGACCATGCCGACGCCCAGAAAAGCGATTGCAATGCCGAAAGCACGACCTGCCGCTGTGACCGGATAAATATCCCCGTACCCCACGGTCAGAAGTGTTGAGACTGCCCACCACATGCCGGAGAAGGCGTTCTCGAAAACATCCGGCTGTACACTGTGCTCTATGCTGTACATACAGAGGCTCGACCCCAGCATGAGGACCAGAATGATAAAGACCGATGAAAGGAGCTGCTGTTTCTTGGATACAATAACGCTCGTGATAACGTTGAGCGAGTCGTAGTAGGCATTGATCCGGAACAGTCTGAATATGCGGATGATCCGGAACATGCGGAAAGCGATTGCCCCTTCCGGAAAGAAGATCGGAAGGAAATAGGGCAGAAAGGACAGAAGATCCACCACTCCGGTAAATGAGAACACATAGCGGAAAAGTGCCCTTTCTTTACTCGCTTCCGGATACAGGAACCTGCTTGTTATGAGGCGAAGAACATAATCGGCCGCAAAGAAAATCACGGTCACTGTCTCTACTGCCTCAAGAAGTCCTCCGTACCTCACAGAAATTCCGTCAAATGTAAGCAGTATGCTGACAAGCAGATTGACCAGAATGGCTGCAACACCGAGGATATCATAAGTCCGGCTCACGAGGTCTTCCGTGTAGCCGACCTCAACGATGCGAAAGAGGCGCAATAATACGCCTCTTCGCCTCTCTGCTTTCACAATATTGCTTTTCTTTCTGCGGTTCTTATCTTCAGTCACTTTCATAGTACCCTGATGTCAGGCAGCAACAGCCTTCTTCCCCATTGTAAACTGGAATACGCAAGCGGCAGCAATTAATCCGAGGCCGATGAGGTCCGTCATGAGGGACGGGACGATCAGCATAAGCCCTCCGATGACAAAGACAGCGCGGATGACCGGATTCATCTTCGCAAACAGATATCCCTCGAGGCCGGAGGATACACCGAAGATACCGATCAGGGAGGTCAGTGAGATCTGAATGACCTCCAGCGCGTTCGTCTCAATGAGGAGCATGGACGGTGAATACGCGAATACATAGGGCACGATGAAGACCGCGATCGCAAGCCTTGACGCGTTGAAGGCTGTCTTCATCGGATTACTCTTGGCAATCGCGGAACCCGCATAGGCTGCAAGAGCGACCGGCGGCGTGATATCCGCAACAATACCGAAGTAGAAAACAAAGAAATGCGCCGCAAGTACCGGAACGCCCATACGGATCAGGATCGGTGCGCAGGTCGCTGCCATGATGCAGTAATTCGCAGTCGTCGGAACACCCATTCCGAGAACGATGCAGCAGAGCATGGTGAGAACGAGCGCGATGATCAGCCTGTCTCCCGCGACATTGACGATCGCGTTGATCAGTTCATTTGCGAGACCGGTCATCGTGATCGTACCGGAGATAATGCCCGCAACACCGCAGGCTGCGCCGACTGTGATCGTGCCGCGTCCGCCGGCCTCAAGCGCTTCGAAGATCTTGAACGGCGTAATACGGTTCTCGCTGTCCACAAGACCGACAGCGATCGTGAGCAGGATCGCGAAGGAAGCCGCGCGCTGCATGGTCATCATATTTCCGGATACCCAGATAACCAGCATGACCAGCGGGAGCAGCAGATAGATCTTGCGGATCAGAATGCCGAATTTCGGGAGCTTTTCCTTCGGGATGCCCTTAAGACCGAGTCTCTTCGCCTCAAGATGTACGGAAATGAAAATACCCGTAAAGTACAGGACCGCCGGCAGGATCGCGCGCACGATAATATTCGAATACGGCACGCCGACAAAGTCTGCCATAAGGAACGCTGCAGCACCCATGATCGGGGGCATGATCTGTCCGCCGGTTGATGCAGCCGCCTCGACAGCGCCCGCGAATTCCGGCTTATAGCCTGTGTCCTTCATCATCGGGATCGTGACAGAGCCCGTCGTGACCGTATTGCCGACGGATGAGCCGGAGACCATTCCGCAGAGTGCGGAGGAGATGACCGCGACCTTGGCCGGTCCGCCCGCATAGCGTCCTGCCGCACAGTTGGCAAGGCTGATGAAGAAATCTGATATACCTGTCCGTTCAAGGAAAGCTCCGAAGACGATGAACACGACAATATACTTCGAGCAGACATTGATCGGGGTCGACATGATACCTTCTTTTGTGTAGAAGAGATTGCGGATCAGATACCGCACACGCCCGAAGAAATCCGGGTTCGTCAGTCCGTAGGAAAGCGCGTAGATGATGAAAGCCGCCGCAACGATAAGGATCGGCCAGCCGACGGATCTTCTTGTCACTTCCATCAGCGCAATGACGCCGACGACACCGATTATGATCTGGAATGTCGTAAAGCGCGTCCCCTGCTGAATGATCGTCAGTGCATTGAACGTATAGTACAGGAAGGATCCTGTGCCGCCCACCATGAGTACGACGTCGTACCACGGCATATAGTTGACCTTCTGCATTCCCTTCTTAGCAGGATATGTGAGAAAGCCCAGAAGAACGATCAGCGCCATAAAGGAAGTCAGTCTGATCTCCTCGAGGAAGGTCGCAAATAAAGTAACGTAGATACAGTACAGGGAAAACCCTGCAAGAATTATTCTCTCGATCAGACGGGGCGTTCCCTGCCAGATCCTGGTGTTTGATTCGCGGTCATACTTCCGCATTACGGCGTCAAGATCGTCGTCCAGCTGTGTCTTTGTATAATCATTCTGATGATCGCTCACTGATATATCCCCCTTTCTTCCATCGCAGTTACTCAGTTGCTACTGTGATTCCGTGTTCGGCGTAGTAACGGGCCGCGCCGGCATGGAACGGGACAGAAATTCCGTCCGTGGCGTTCTCAAGAGAGAGCTCAGCGCCTTTTGCATTTTCAAGCGCGATCTCATCGATATGATCGAAAATCGCAGCCGTCATCGCGTAGACATCATCCTCGCTGACATAGTCTGCCACGATCAGTGTCGCCTTGACCGTAATCGTCTCGATATCCTCATCCTGCCCCGGATAAGTCCCGGCAGGAAGGTTCATCGGCGTATAATACGGACACGCCGCCATGATCTTAGCCTGAAGCTCGCCGTTGATCGGAATGAGATAGACTCCGTTGGTCGTCGCTAGCTCGGTGATCGCCGACGTCGGCGCACCTGCCACGATGAAAGCGGCGTCGATCTTGCCATCCTTCAGCGCTTCCTTGCTGTCTTCAAAACTCTGGTACTGGGGTTTGATATCGTCGGTAGAAATACCTGCACCTTCCAGCACATCCATTGCATTGTAATAAACACCTGAACCGGGGGCTCCGATCGAAACGCTTTTACCCTTTAAGTCGTCAACGCTCTGGATCGCGGGATTCATCGTGATCAGCTGAACAGTCTCGGCATAGAGTCCTCCGATCACGCGGAAATCATGCGTCGCCCCCTCCTTCTCGAAGGCTTTCACTCCGTTCCATGCGTAGGTCATAATATCCGACTGTACAGTCCCGAGCTGATAATCTCCATCCTGAATACTCTGAATATTGACCTTGGATCCTCCGGTAGACACTGCTGTCACGCTGATGTCCGCCTCCCTCTTCATGTACTGGGCGAGGATTCCGCCATAAGCATAATAAGTGCCCGCAGTTCCGCCTGTCCCCATCATGAGCCGTCCTCTTCCGCCGCACCCAGCCAGTGCGACAACGCAGACAAATGCGGCAAAAACTGCCACTGCTCTTCTGAATGCTTTCACTGTGTTCTCTCCTTTCCTGTTCCTTTTGACGTCTTTTACACTTTGCCATTTTAAGGCATTAAAGCCGCCGTTTCTAAAAAGTATACAATAACAGTTATACTTTTTCCACTGAAAAAAAAACTTACCGAAACATAAGAAAAGGCCTGTGCATTGAGCCGGGAGCAACACTGTATCGGCGGCATCCTTAAAAAGGAGCATCCATCCTGTGCATTCCCGGACCCAAAGCAAAGGCCTCAGATCGTTATAGTGATCAAATGATCATGGTCTCGTTCTCGCTCTCTCTCTTTTTCCTTCTGTAGAAACGGTTCAGTCCATTGACATACGCTTTTTTCGATATATCCGGAGAACAGTAGAAGAATCCCGTCGACATCCCGCTGGCAATCGAGAGTGAAAAGGCATTCATCGCCCTGCTTAGCGACCGCCATCTGCGTACTCCGAACGGAAGTATGGAAGGGCGGGTAATCGCCGGGCTTCCTCCGAGACCGATTGCCGACCCCCACAGAAGTCCGCACTCGACGCACCAGTGTTCAATGACTTCCAATGCGAACCTGGCTTCCGTTCCCTCGAAAAGCCCTCCGTTCGCGATCGCATAGATATGGATCATTTTCTCCTCGTAATCCTTCCGGCTCTTTATCTTCAGGAGATATTTTTCGATCTCCATGAGAACGCTGAGAAGGTGGGATGGGACGCCCGACGAATAGACCGGAAAGGAAAAGAGCCATACATCGCACTCCATGAGTCTTTCCATTTCCTTCTCTCCAAGGATCCCGGTCTTAATATGGAACTCCTCCATATTGTGGACATGTCTGCGCCTCAGATACCGCTTTGCGATCTGAAGCATCTCATAGGAGACCGATGAATCGCTGCCGTCAACATTGACTTTCGGACTCCCGTTGATCAGTGCTGCTTTCATTCGTCTCCTCCTTCCATCATAGTCACATTTTCGAAGAAGGCTACCGAAATACCCGATGCTTCAAACGACGCGGCAAGACGTCTTGCGTAGTCCTCCGCGGTGTGTTCTTCATTTTTATCACGGGCATCATACAGACAGACCGTCATCGCAAACGGACTCTCGATGTCTGACCGGAACGCCGTATTCCCGTCCCTGATCTCCAGATTCTGTAAAAAGACCGGGAAGAGCCTGTCGACAGCGTTCTTCACATACGGACTGAATCCGCCGTACACACACTTTGACAGAATGACGAGTTCCGAACAGGTCCGGAACTTTCCGACCATTCCGGAAAAATCATCCCGGATCACACATTCCGGAAGATCGCGGATCCAGCATTTCATGCAGCCGATGCACGGGTGTACATCGCACTCATCTTCCGCAAGAATATAATTATCATCTCCCGGGTAGAGTCTCCTCACCTCCGCACCGGGAATATCCGCTATGATAAATCTCATAAAGTAAACAACCCCTTCAATCCGCCATACGTCTCTATGAAGCGCTGCCCGTATTCTCCTCCGAGGACGGCGCATTCACGATCCTGAACGAAACATACGCATTCCCTCTGGTCGTCTCCTCAGGTGATATCACTGCTTTCCCCTCATTGATATCCGATTTGAGCGTCCTGTAATTTTCGTCTGTAAAAGTACGGAGCTTTGTGTTGTCCGCGGCAAGACCGACGGCATCTTCAGTGATTCCGCACTCGATCGTCTTCCCCTCCGGGAAGGCATCCTTTGTCTCATAGTATTTAACGACGGTATTCACCGCACCGGAAAACATCGGACATGCACTGAAAATACAGTTCGTGTCCGTAGCCGACAGGTCAATATCCGTTGCAATGAACATTCGCTCTGCATACTCAGCAGCCTTTGATACCGCGGCGGACATATTTTTACCGACCCCCATGACGATCTCCGCACCGCTGTTGTAAAAGGCCAGTGCATCCGCCATACGGAGAGGCGACAGCTCAGCTGTGCCGGCGTAAGTCCCCGTCACGCTCACAGCGCCCTCCTCAAGATGCAGCTTTTCCGCTGCGTATTCAGCGCCCTGAACATAGCCGCTGACGATACGCTTCGACATATCATCGTAGGCACCCGCCACAAAGGCAAGAGACCTGTAACCGCTCATGACTGCCACATATCCCGCAATAAAGCCCATGTCTTCATATCTGAAGACACATCTCATAGCATTATTTTCAAGCTTCAGCTCTTCTGATCCCGTATAGTCACCGATCAGCGCGTATTTGATCTTTCTGTGTTCATTCTGCGACCTGATCAGCGCCTCCCCCGCGCGGTCGCCGCAGGCAAATGCCAGTCCTACTCCGTCTCTGGCAGCCTGGTCGAACTGCGCGTTCAGATCCGATGCTCTGTCCGTGGCCGCTTCGTAAGCCCTTGCCTCGCTTTCGTTCTGCTTAGCGATCTGCAGGAGCGTATTCATAATGTCCGCGTTCGGCCCGGTCTTCCCGACTCCCGAGCTGTCTGTGATCAGCCCGTACCGGGGGCTTGCTTTCGTAAATGCACAGCCGGTCATCGATACGATAAGAAGAACACTCAGGATGATATATTGCAGTTTCCGTCTCAAACCTGTGATCCTCCTTCCAAAACAGAATTTTGTATACCGACTCACTGACTCAGATGACTATTTTGCTGCCACTTATGCCAAAAAGGCATTCGCGGGCAAAATACGTCTCCTTTCGCATAATACTTTTCTCACAGGCAATTGCGAAAGTCTGTGCTTCATGGAAATTGCATGAACATTCAAACGGCTTCCGCGCCAAGAACTTCTAAGGCTTGTGCAGATTGTTTGAATGTTCTCACAATTTCATTTTGCACAGAGTTTCGCAAGAGCCTGAATACTTTTCAGGCACGACAGCATACGTCGATTATATCGCAGCGGGCACTTCTTTTCAAGATTGAAAGCCTCCCTGCGAGACCTTGCTCTCTGCCAAAAAAAGGGAACCGTCCTTATGCGGACAGTCCCCGATTCATGTTGTCAGTATTGATCAGTCATTGCTCTTGCTGCCGAAAAGACGCAGAATGTACAGAAGCAGATTGATGAAGTCAAGATACAGCTGAAGAGCTGAATAGATCGACGCTTTCTGCAGCATCGCCGCATCACGCCCGCTGTATGTCTCATACAATACCCTGATTTTTGCTGTATCATAAGCCGTCAGGCCCATAAAGACCGCGATTCCAAGATAACAGATTGCAATGTTGAGCCATCCGAGATTGAGGAACATGCCAACCACACCGAAAATAATAAGTGTAATCAGGCCGAACACCAAAATCGGAAAGATCCGATCGAGCTGTAACTTAAAGATCAGGCTCGCCCCTGCCATAAGAGCGAAGAGGACCGCCGTTGCAGCGAACGCATAGACCAGTATCATCACGTCAAAACGCAGGAAATAAACGGACAATGTGAAACCGTTTACCGCCGCATATACAAAAAACATCACTCTGGCAGCCCCGACGGACATCTTGTTGATCCTTCCGGCAAGGATAAAGACCAGCGCAAGCTCCACGACGGACACTCCGATTATGACCGGAATCGCAAGACCGCCTGTGATGATGCTGTACATCAGGCCGGATCTGTAGACGCCGAAAGAAACCGCAAAGGTCAGGAGAAGCCCTGCCGCCATCCACAGATATGTCAGCGCTGTGTATTTGCTCAGTGAGATCCTGTCGCCGGCATAGGCCGTGGTCTTTTCAAAGCCGTTCAGATCGTAATTGCCGAAGCTGCTGTTTCCGCCATTATACTGATAGCTCTGGGAAGGATTCCCGTTCGGCATGCTGTAGTTATAGTTCCCGTTCTCGGGACCATAGTTATAATTTCCTGCACTGTTCCCGTTCTGGTTATAGTAAGTGTAATTGCCCCCGTTGTTTTCGGGGCTGTTTCCCATGTAATCAGCCATTTTCTCTCTCCTTTATAAACTCATGCTTTTATCTGATGAAACTTGCAGAAGCCGTTGCTGTCATCTGCGAACGTCCGGCGTTCGCAGGACGTTCCCTATGCTCCTTTATACGATGATAAATACAGAGCGGCCATACTTCTGTCATTAAAACAAAAAAAGTTGACAAAAAGAACAGCAGTAAAATTACTGTTACACATATAGTAACACATTCATTTTCTCCGTCAAGGACGGGAATCATGAAAACTTTGTGTTCACTGCCCTGCTTTTTCCTCCTTATTCCTGCCATTGAAGAGTCGTAAGACACATTCTGAACACTCTCTCGTGATATGCTGTTAAAAACTCATATTGTCAATCTGACCGGAACGGGACATAATATATCTCAGCTCCACAATGTTCCACCGGAGCATTGTGGAGCATGCCTAAGCACGCGAGGATGCGCAGGGATCCGTTTCGGTATTATGTCAGCTGACGCTGACACGAATCCCGCGCCAAGTCTCGCGAGCGAGACTTGAAAGATATTATCCGAACTATCTCTTACATGGAGGTTTTATGCAATACATTTTTCTTACCGAAGAAACGGAAGAGGTCGTCGAACACGTTTCCAAAACCGTTTCCGCCATACAGGATCACATGCCGGAGATCCAGTCATTCCTGATCAGACTCGTGATTTCACTCGTTATCTATCTGGTGGGCCGGGTCCTGATCAAGGGCCTGCTGAAAGTGTTCGATAAGACCACTTTAAAAGCAAGCGGAGACGTCACCCTGCAGCGCTTTCTGCATTCGCTCGCAAACTTCCTGCTTTACTTTGCGCTTGTCTTCATCATCGTAGGCGAACTGGGCTTCAGTACGACTTCCCTTCTCACAATGATGGGTTCAGCAGTGCTGGCCGTTGTTCTTGCCATGAGGGACAGCTTATCGCACTTCGCGGGCGGCGTACTGCTTCTTGTCATGCGTCCCTACAAGGTAGGTGATTATATCAGCTGTACACACGGCGAAGGAATCGTCCAGAGCATCGGGCTCGTCTACACATCCATCCAGACGCTCGACAACCGGATCATCACAGTCCCGAACGGTCTTCTCTCAGACAGCGCAGTCATTAACGCGAGCGCAATCAAGGAACGCCGTGTCGATATCTTCGTCCATATCAGCTACCATGCTGATCTCCTGCATGCAAAAAAGGTATTTGAGCAGGCTTTCCGCTCCTGCCCGACCGTCCTCGAAACACAGCCGGTCACAATTTTTGTCGATGAGCTCGGAGAGAGCGGCATCCGCCTCGGCGGATACGGCTACTGCATAGGCTCGGATTATCTGGCCACAAAATGGTACGTGGCTGAACACGTCAAACTGCTGTTCGATGAGAACGGCGTTGAAATTCCGTTCAACCAGCTGGATGTTCACCTGGATCAGCCTGTTCTTAAGAAGGGAGTGTAACGAATGGATTTTATCAGAAAAAATGCAAGTGAATTTCAGAGCGGATACACCGGCTATTACCTGAAGCCTGCGACCTGCCCCCACTGCGGTGTCGGGACAGACGCGGTCGTGACCGCCCGGGAGGTCTTTCCGTTCACGGGAAATGCAAACCTCCTCTTCGCCTCAGCGAAATGCACTGGCTGCCACAGGACATTTTTCTTCTCCTGTGTCCGGGAATCCGGAAATTCCGATGCGGAAGTCGTGAGCATCTATCCGAACACGGCAGATCCTTTCCGGAATGAGACGCTCGAAAAAATCTCTCCCCGCTTCATGAATCTCTATAATCAGGGAATCGCAGCGGAAAAGGAAGGTCATATCGAGCTGGCTGCCCTCGGATACTGCAAGGCGCTCGAGATCCTTGTCAAGGATTACGCGATCAGTGAGCTGGATAAGCCTGCGGAGGAAGTCGTCGAAAAGAACCTCTTCGACTCCGTGGCCGACTATCTCCAGCAGAGAGAGCTTATCAACACGCCGGATCTCATTCGTATCCTGGGAGATGAGTACACACATTACGAGAAGGATTATCCTGAGCAGGATCTCGTCATCCTGAAGGGATATATGGAGATCTTCCTGAAGCAGATCGAGATGCAGTATATGATCCGGCATATGACAAAGGACTGACCCGCGCGGTCAGTCCTTTTTTACATCGTACACAGTGTATGCAGTTCCATCAGGAACGCTCGCGTTCCTGCAGCGCCGCGCATGAATTCTGCGTCAGAGATTAATACCGGTTATGCACATCCTCCGCGAAACACATCAGATCCTTCACCTCCAGCGTCCGCCCGTTGTCCAGCACCGCTTTTCCGCTCATGCGCCCGAAGACCTGATGCTGGTCGCTCACGATGACCTTTGCGTCGATCTTCGCGGCCCGGTCCAGCACGGGGACAAAATCCATCTCGAAACGGCCGTCGCTCGACGTGAACGTCCAGGGCTTCATATAATCCCCCTCCGGGATGTGGAAAGTCACGTCCGCAAGCTTATGTCCTTTTCCGTCATAGAAGAGCATGTTCTCGGAAGCAGCCGTCGTGTCGCCGAACCCGTATCCGATATTGAAGCCGAAGGGCTTTCCTTCTACGATCCCATTCCCGGATCCCCAGTACCAGCGGTTATCGTAGGTCCAGACTCCGCGCCCCCAGTCAAGCGTTCCGAAGTCAGTTTCACGATTGAACACATACTCCTTCCCGTCGAATTTCATCCAGCCGCTCGCGCGCATGATGTTGATTTTCTGATTATAGTAGAAGGCGTTCTTCTTCTCCTTCCAGGGAGTCGCGATGACCATCGTATCCATGTCCGGCTGTTCCAGCTCGATCCTGCACCGGAAGGTCTTTCCATCCTTGAAATTCCGGAACCTGCAGGCAATCGCCCGCTTTCCCTCACCCTTCCAGAATGTCATGGCGAGCCGTCCGTCGTCGTAGCGGATCGTACCGCTGTCGGAGCTCGCCGGAAGATTGAATTTTCCCATCGGAAGCGCGTTGAGGATCGTCTCCGTATGTTCCCAGCCCTCTTTGAAATTAAGCAGGGATACCGACTGCAGACCGATATAGCCGTCGTCGGAGAGCGTGAACGCACCGGCGAACCCGTCATTCAGGACAAGATAATAGTCCCATTCCTTGATTCGCATTTTCGGCGCGCGGATCGCATTTCTGTCATAGACCTGGAGCAATTTTCTGGACCATCCGGGCTCCGTGAGAGAGCCGTCCTCCCGGAGCAGCGGCTGCACCCGGGTCACCTCGTGATTTCTCCGGTTCATTCCGGGGATACGGGCGTTCAGTCTCATTTTCAGGAGCTCGTATCTCTGCTTCTTTTCCTCGCTGGCAAAATGAACTTCCCGCTCCTGCCTCGGATTATTTTCATAACAGAGCTTCTCGCCTCCGAACTGCTCGCTCGTCAGGTCAAATACCTTCCCGTCCACCACGTTATAGCAGTGGTAATTTCCGCCCGGCCTTAAGATGCCGTAGACTTCTCCCCCGAAGATATCCTGCACGAGAAATGAAGTGATCGAGCACTGCCCGAGCGTCCTGTTATCCTCGCTCCAGTCCATCCGCATACGGGGAGCGCAGGTCTCCGCGCACCAGACCGAGGAGAGAAAATCATAGAGGACCCTGGGATTCCGAATGATGCTGTAGCGCGCATCAATCGGAGCCATATCTGCTGTCTGCCATCCGTAAAACTGATAACTCATAGTCTGACCTCCCTGCATCTTGCCCGTTCCGTCTTTCACTAATTATACCATATATACAGGCTCTTGCGAAACTCTGTGCGAAATGAAATTGAGCGAAGCGAGTTAACGTTTTTTGCGAATGCTTTTCCACATCTTGAGTGAATGTTAGAAGTTCCTGGCGCGGAAGCCGTTTGAATGTTCATACAATTTACATGAAGCACAGACGTTCGCAATTGCCTGACCATATATAAGAGATAAGGAAGAAGTATCTCCATTCTTTTTTCTCAGATCAGGAATGCCCTTTGGTGAGATCCGTACCGTTCAGATGTCGATCGTCTTCGCGATCTTCTTTGCCAGCGCCATGATTGTAAGGATCGGCGGATTTCCCATCGACCGGGACAAGACCGAGGTTCCTTTCTGACTTACGTCTCGTCGGTCAGGAATAAGTGTCTGATTTATGCCTCATCTTCCCAGAACAATTCATCCAATGTCCTGTCAAGTGCCCTGCAGATCGCAAGGCAAAGTCGGATCGTGGGATTGTAATCCCCCTTCTCGATCGCATTGATCGTCTGCCGGGAGACCCCTACAAGGTCCGCGAGCTGCTGCTGGGAGTAATCCTTTGCCGCCCTCGCGGATTTCAGCTTCAGATTCTTCATGATCACTCCTCCTCTTCATATTTGAGCTGGCGTGCGCGGATCAGCACCGCGATCATTATTACCAGGAATAAAATGAGGCAGAGCGGGCTGATGCAGTGGATCGTCAGTCTGCCGTCATGGATCAGCTCATGATCTGTAAACGATCTCACCGTATTTACGAGCTGGGCGAAGCAAATCACACCATACAGCAGAATGAAATTTCTCATGCTCTTCCCCGGAGCAAAATATGCATCCGACATGACAGCCCGGCAGGCAAACACTCCGACCGCGATAAAGACTGCAATGCACTCTCCGACGGGCTCTTCAAAGAGGCTTACACCGAACATCTTGAGCAGGGCATCCGCCGCGACGAATATGAGCAGGGCGAAAAATCCGCTCTTATAGGCTTTATATCTGTCTGCGATCTGCCTCTCATCGAACTTCTCCATCGGGTCAATTCCCTTTGCCTTGCGGAAAGCGAACCAAATTACCAAAAACAGTACTCCGAAAATAATTCCGCATGCAAGACCAATACTATATTCATTCATGACCGTTCTCCTTTACGTGATGTATTTTTATACGGGCCTTCTCCTGAAGGACCTTTCTGTGATCTGATTAAAGGATACTACGCACATGACTATTTGTCAAGTATATATTACATTTAGTTCTTATTTTTTTACATTATGTCATAATCAACATCCTGGACCGCCCGCATTCCTGCCGGGACGCACATGGTGAAAAGCACCTTTCTCTTTGCGCCTCTGTGATCCGCCGCAGGCTTTAATCCAGCCTCGTTTTCCCGAACCCGGTCGGAGAACAAAAAAGAAAAGACAGGTCCGAAATTCCTTGTATTTACAAGTTTTTCGACCTGTCTGCATTTTAGCGAATGCTCCGGATTATCCGCAGCCTTTTTGAGAAATGAAAAAATCGCACCGGGCTCAAACCTTCCGCGTGTAGAGCATCCGGGTAAACCTGATCTCGTCCCCTCCTGCTCCGATCACTTCCTTCTCGAAATCATTCTCGTCGAAATCGGGAAAAAACACATCCCCGTCCGGGACCTCCAGATCGACCTCCGTAAGGTACATCCGCTCCACGATCGGGATCGCCTCCTTAAAGAGGCCGTACCCGCCGGAAATGAAAACATCCCGTCCCTCCGCCATCCGAAGAGCTTCCTCAAGAGATCTGGCCGTCGCAATATTCGGCCCGCTAAGATTCAGGGTCCCCGATACAATGATATTCATCCTGTTGGGAAGCGGATGACCGATCTCCTCATAGGACTTCCGCCCCATGATCACAACATTTCCGGTCGTGAGCTCTTTGAACTGCTTCTGTTCTCCCCTGATCCTCCAGGGGATCTTACCGTCCCTCCCGATCACATTGTTTTTCGATCTCGCGGCTATGAGTCCGATCATTTTCTTCCCCGCCTTTCCCCGTTCTTACTCTTCGGAGCAGCAGGCGCTGCTGCCATCCGAAGAAGCGGAAGGAGCACTCCGCCGACACAGTTGCCGGCTGTGATTGCAATGATCGCAGCGACAGCCTTTCCGCTCCAGGCTCCGGCCATCCAGAAATAGAACATATCCGCAACGCAGTGTTCCGTACCGCACAAAATGAACACCATGACGCCGAAGAGCAGAGCCAGATATTTTCCCGTCTCGTGCTGAATTTTACCGTATCCTTCCACTGCAATATAAATCAGAATATTGCACAGAATTCCGAGGAAGAAGAGGCTCACAAAACTGTCGGAGAGCTTCACCTCACAGAGCCCTGCAGCTTTTTCTGCCAGCCCGGCTCCCGCCCGCGTCAGCGTGGCAATCCCTGCGGTCACGCCTGTACCGACGAGATTTCCCAGCCAGATGACCGGAAGCTGGATCGCATACTCCTTATCATTCTGGAAAACATAGCAGACTTTTCCGGTAAAAAGATGGAAACCGAAGGAGCAGACCGAGAACAGTCCGACCGTAAAGAGTGCTGCGCCGATCACACGGTTCTCGACCGAGAGAAAGACAAGCCCGCCAATGGCAATGCTGATTCCGGCAAGGATGCCGGATACAAATGTTTTACCGATTTTCATAAACCCTCCTCTTTACACAAACATAATGTAGATGAAATAAGCGACATACGCACCCAGCAGGACAAAACCATCCCTTCTGCCGACGACATTACCGATCGAGATATCCGCATTGCCGGAGATCGCGCCGGTGATACTGACTGCGGCCCGCGGACGCTCCGTTCCACATGCATTCAGGCCATCACTGCCCCGGTCATTATATAGCATAACGGGCTTATGTCAAACCGATTTCCTAAAAATAGCTGCCGCTTTTACCTCTTTTTTACATGAAGACCTATAGCTTGACCATGCGGCCTTTTTTGTATAGTATCTAAGAAGTATTCGGTATACGCAGATACCTTCAGGGAAAAATGCAGCTGCACAGTGCTCCTGTCCGGGACCTGCGTGGTCCGGAACCCTGCAGAAGAAAGCTTTTCTCCTGCGTCCAAACTGAATTCAGGGGGATTTGATCTATGGAAGACAGAAGCATACGCATTCTCGATCTGAAAAAAACTATATTGGAAGATAATGATGCAGACGCGGACCTGCTCCGCTCGGAACTGAAAAAAGATAAGACCTTCTACCTGAACCTGATGTCCTCTCCGGGAAGCGGAAAGACCACGACACTGAAAGCCACGATCGCCGGACTGCGCGACAGTCTGCGGATCGGGGTCATGGAAGCCGATATCGACAGCGACGTCGACGCAAAGGCGATTGCGGCACTCGGCATAAAGTCGATCCAGGTCCACACCGGCGGCATGTGCCATCTGGATGCGGATATGTCCCGCCAGGGCCTTCGCGCAATAGGGACCGACGACCTTGATCTTGTCATTCTTGAAAATGTAGGGAACCTCGTCTGCCCGGCCGAATTCGACACCGGGGCATGCAAAAATGCCGTCATCCTCTCGATCCCGGAAGGCGACGACAAACCGCTCAAGTACCCTCTCATGTTCGAGAAGGCCGACGTCGTGCTCGTAAATAAGATCGACGCTCTTCCGGTATTTGATTTTGATCTCGAAAAGTTCCGGGAAAATGTTCGGCTGCGCAATGCCTGCTGTCCGGTCTTTCCGATTTCCGCCGCGACCGGCGAAGGCGTGGACGCATGGTGCGCATGGCTCTTACAGGAAGTTCGGACCTTTCTTGAGTAAGAACTGAAGAATGCTCCGACAGTCTGACGATATTTTCCGAAAAAGGACCGTTCTCCTTCGTCAGATCTGAGCGTGAAGGAACTGCCGCATAAACGCGGGAAGTGACTTCAGATTTCCGTATCCATCATCACAGGCGCCGGCGAAATCTGTGCGAAATGGGTTTAAATGTTCATACAATTTCCATGAAGTACAGACTGTCGCAGCTGCCTGTGGCTCAACATAAATCAGAAGGGAGATTCCATGGCAGACCTGAAAGTAATCAATGTCAACATCGGCGTATATGATAAGAACAATACAATTGCTGAGGAGATCCGCGTACGCAATAAGATGAACAGGACATTCCTCGCCAACATCATGGCTTCCCCGGGCGCAGGCAAGACCTCCGTCCTTCTCCGCACTATCGAAGCACTCAGGAACGACTACTCCATAGGCGTCATGGAAGCCGACATCGATGCCACCGTCGACGCCGAAAAAATGCGCTCTGCCGGTGTCCGCTCCATCCAGGTCCACACAGGCGGCGAATGTGCGATGAATGCGAACATGACAAAGGAAGCCCTCGACGAGTTCAGTGCGGATGACCTCGACATCATTTTCCTTGAGAACGTCGGCAATCTTGTCTGCCCGGCAGAAGAGGATGTGGGCTCCGCTGTCAACATCGAGATCCTCTCGATCCCGGAAGGCGATGACAAGCCGCTCAAGTACCCGCTCATGTTCGAAGTGTGCCAGTGTGTGCTCATCAACAAGATCGACACGCGTGCATACTTTGCCTTCGACGATGAGGCCGTCATAGAACGAATCCATCGCTGCAATCCGATGGCTAAGATCTTCTTCCTCTCCGCAAAGACAGGCGAAGGCTTCGACGAGTGGATCGCATGGCTCCGGGACATGGTCGACAAGCATAACACTTGAATGCGGGACAGGACGAGCCAACTGTCAAACAGTAAAACAGTATATATCAGGATAATAAACAGCAAAACAGTAAACAGCAAAACATCAAAGAGGCCGATCACCCCTGGCGTTTAAGCGTGCCGGGTGACCGGCCTTCAATTTTTCTTTTTCCAATCGCTGCACCGGATGCCTGCCGATTCCCGACCGCATTCAGACAGCCTGACCTTGCCCAGCCGGAGGAGACAGCGGATGCGGCAGAGACGTCTGACCTTTCCGGTATCGACGGAGCTGTGCGCTTTGAGCACGTCCGTTTCGGCTATCTCCCGGATAAAACGGTCATCCATGACTTCAGTCTGGACGTCGCTCCGGGCAAAATGGTAGCCATTGTCGGCCCGACCGGGGCCGGAAAGACGACCATCGTGAAGCTTCTGATGCGGTTCTACGACGTGAACAGCGGCGAGATAAGAATTGACGGGCATCCGATCACACAGATTTCCAGAGGCGCACTCAGACAGAACATCGGAATGGTCCTGCAGGACACGTGGCTGTTCCACGGAACGATCATGGAAAATATCCGCTACGGCCGGCTCGACGCAACGGATGAGGAGGTCATCGCGGCAGCGAAAGCCGCGAGAGCCCCTTCCCAAATATCAGGAATGCCCCGGCATTCTTATCAGTACACGCAAGGTGCAATTCACCTCCCTCACTGCGCGGCTTCAACCACCGGAAGCATTTTCACCTGAGCTAATTTTTCTCCTGCACTGACATGACGTGTATTTTCCGTCATCTCATCAAGAAAGCCTCGGCGTTCTTGCCGCAGACTTAAATCTCACCGCAATACACCGCATCCCAGAACGCATTCTCGTACCCCGCACAGGTGACAAAGATCCTGCAAAGCTCCTCCTGCCTCTCTTCTTCAATCCCTTCTGCCAGCGAATCCACCATGTCGATCCAGGCCTGATTCGAATCTATATATTCGCGCGTTGTATACGCCATGAACCAGTCCCTGTACCGTGAGTTCCGAATCTTCTCCCCGTACTGTCCGATCATATGCTCCGCGATATAGGCATATGCCCAGGAGCAGTCCAGGAGAGCCGTAAGGCTCTCGAGGATCGGCCTCTCCTGCGCCAGGCCGCGCATGTAACGGATATATTCCTCTGCTTCCTGCGGCAGGGCGGTTTTCGAAATGACCTCCTCCGTGATCCCCAGCTGTATCATATTGGGAAAATGAACACGGCCGAGCTCCTCCTCCGTCGCCCCGATGGTATTCTGAAGAAAGCTCTTTATCTCCGGCTCACCCGAACGTTCCTCTATGATCCGCAGGGTCTTTATATACTCGATCAGGTAGAGATAGTCTATGAGCATATAGTATCGAAAACGTTCCGGGCTGAGCGTACCGTCCGCCATTTCAAGCAGGAACTGCTTTTTCATGGCCTCCTGCCATGCACCATCGGCTGCTGAAAACAACCTGTCTGACAGACGACCGACTGCTCTGTCTTGCCCCCCGTCTCCTCTACTTTTCTGCGATGATCGCCACATATCCTCCGCTCTTATAGCCATCGGAAACCTCCTCGGGTTCTTCATTGGTATACATCGGATTTTTGATAAGCGTCTGGTAGAAGTTGAAGTTCGTGACTCCCAGCTCCTTTAAAATACTGATCTTTTCATCTGAAGAATGCCATACTCCTGAGGAGGCCAGTCCCAGCGGATAAGGCAGTTCAGGCATTACTCCATGAAGGGCTTCGTGATCATAGGTGCCCAGATTCTTTCCGAGAAGGTACATAAAACCGAATGCGCTCTCCTTGGGCACGTCTAAGAGGATCAGCCTGCCGCCTTTTTTCAGCGCACGAAGACTCTTCTCGTATACAAGCCTGAGATCCTCCATATAGCTCGAACTTCCGTTAAAGTAGATAATGTCGTACGCTTCACAAGGAAGCTCCACCTCCTCGATCAGGCCGAAGTGGATCACATTGACGCCTCTCTTGACCGCGATCGCACCCATATCCGTAGAAGGCTCGATCCCCTCCACATTGCTGCAGTCGATATAGCTCTCGAACAATCCGCTTCCGCAGCCGACCGACAGAAGTCTCTTACCACTGATATCTCCCAGAGCTTTTTCGAAAAGTCTGAGTTCGCTTGTGAAAAGGTTTTCATTTTTCATGAACCACTCATCGTAAAGAGCGGCATATCCGTCAAATTTCTGTTTCTTTTCTCCATTCATCTCAATTTTCTCCGATCGCAAATGCATGATTCATAGGGCCGCTTCCTTTACCGAGGTCCAGCATGGCTGCAAGAGCACCCGACAGATACGTCTTCGCCCTGTCCACGGCCTCGGAAAGGCACAGGCCCTTCGCCAGATTGGCAGCAATGGCACTCGACAAAGTGCAGCCGGTTCCGTGGGTATTCGGATTATCGATCCGCTTTCCATAGAACCAGGTCCCGCCTTCATCGCCGTACAGGTAATCATTGGCGTCATTTTGCTGATGGCCGCCTTTCATGAGCACAGCGCAGCCAAATTCCCGCCAGATTTTTTCCGCTGCCGCTTCCATCGCCTCCGGCGAAGTGATCTTCATGCCGGACAGCACTTCCGCCTCCGGGATATTGGGCGTGATTACGCTGGCCAGGGGAATCAATTCGCTCTTTAAGGCTTCGACCGCATCATCCGAGATCAGCTTCGCCCCGCTGGTAGCCACCATGACCGGGTCAAGAACGATCTGTTCTGCCCCGTACTGTTTCAATTTCTCTGCGATCACCCGGATCAGCTCCTTTGAGGAGACCATTCCGATCTTCACTGCGTCCGGGAAAATATCCGTGAATATTGCATCCAGTTGATCTCCCAGAAACTCCGGAGTGGCTTCCATAATCGATGTGACACCGGTAGTATTCTGAGCAGTAAGAGCGGTGACCGCGCTCATGGCGTATACGCCATTGACCGTCATCGTCTTAATGTCAGCCTGGATACCGGCGCCTCCGCAGGAATCGCTTCCCGCGATCGTTAATGCTGTTTTCATCTTATCCTCCTCTCAAAACAATACTCTGCCAGGCGATTGCGAAACGCTGCTCTACATGGAATTTGTATGAACATTCAAACGGCTTCCGAAAAAACGTTAACTCGCTTCGCTCAGACAGAACGGTTTTTGCTCATTCCACATCTTTCGTTCATGAAGAAGTTCTAAGGCTTGTGCAGATTGTTTGAATGGTTCACACAATTCCATTTCGAGCACAGTTTCGCATTTACCTGCAATTTTTGCAGGCATTCGCGAACAAACTATGTTTCCTCTCAGCATCACTTTTGTTGAGCGACGAAAGGTGGTGCCCCCGATCCGCCGCTGTTCATTTATATGATCCGCCGATCGGACGTTACACGAGGAACGCCCATCGGCAGAAATCACCGTAATCTGTAAAGTCGTAAAGCCAGATACTGCACTCTTTTTTCATATCCTCTGTATCCTCCGCACTGGCGGCATCATACACGCCTGCCGTCGGAAATCCGGCTGCATTCGCCGTCCGCACAGCATGGATCACATCCTCGACCACACATACTTCTTCCGGGTCGAGGCCCATCGCCTCCGCGCACTTCAGGTAAATGTCCGGTCTGCTCTTCCCGGCTCCGACCTCTTCACAGGTAATGATCCCGGCAAAGTAATCCAGAAAGCAAAGACGTCTCATCGCCTCTTCGATATGATGCCTGCTGCTTGACGTAGCGATCATCATCGGCACCTGCCGCTCATGCAGAGTACGCAGAAATTCATCGACGCCCGGCTTGGCCTGCACTTCATTTACGTAAAAATCTTCCAGTTTGGCCAGCACGCCTCGCCGGATCTCCTCCTCTGTCTGAGAAAGGCCGTAGGTCCTTTTCATATAGGCGGCGCTCTCCTCAAGACTCATGCAGAAAAGGATCTCCGAGAGTCCCGGTTCCGCCTCTATATGAAGTTCCTTCAGGTAGCGGGCTCCAAGATCATCCCAGATCGGCATGGAATCAAGGAGCGTTCCGTCTGCGTCAAAGATCATGCCCTTTATCACTGTCATCTTCCTCTTACTTTACCGCTTTACTTTATCTCTTTACTTTACCGCTGCCGCAACTGCTTTCTTAAGTTCCTCTGTCGCCCCCCTGATATCCTTTTGCGCAAAGATCGCACTGATCACAGCGGCTCCGCATATCCCGCTGCCCTTCAGTTCTTTTATATTGTCCTTCGTGATCCCTCCGATCGCCACCACCGGAATACTGACAGCATCGCAGATGGCACGCAGGGTCTCGAAGCTCACATCATCGGCATCGTCCTTCGAGCCGGTAGGAAATACCGCCCCAACGCCCAGGTAATCCGCTCCACGCTGCTCTGCCCGCACCGCCTGCTCCACGGTCTGCGCGGACACTCCGAGGATCTTATTCTCTCCGAGAAGCTTTCTCACATTCCCGGCCTCCATGTCGTGCTGTCCCACGTGGATCCCGTCCGCATCGGTCTCGAGAGCCACTTTTACATTGTCATTGATGATGAACGGGACTTTATATTCCCTGCACAGCTCCTGAATGGCTTTCGCCTCCAGGAGAAATTCGCTGTCACAGAGGTTCTTCTCCCGCAGCTGCAGAAAAGTAGCTCCGCCTTTCAGCGCAAGCTCCACCTGCTCATACAGGGTCCGGTCCCCCAGCCAGCTGCGGTCCGTGACGGCATATAACAGCAGTTCTTCCTCAAGTGTCGTATTATCGGATCTCATACTTTGCTCCTTTATCCAGCTGCTCTCCCGTCATCAGGGAAATTGCATCAATGATGCGGTTGCGGTACGTCGAATTACCTTCGTATTCCGCTAAATGCGAATATCCGATCTCTCCCGCAAGCCCCATGGCACATACTGCGGCAGCCGCTGCCTCCAGCACATTGTCCGGACTGGCGGTGATAAATGCGGTCATCATTCCGGAAAGCTGGCATCCTGTTCCGGTGATCTTTCCCATCTGCGGCTTTCCGTTCCGGATCACGAAGCAGCGTTCGCTGTCCGCCACAAGATCGATCGCGCCGGTCACTGCGATCACCGATCCGGTGCTTGCGGCATAGCCTTTCACGAAGCAGATCATACTGTCCAGGTTCTCTTCGGTAACGGCATCCGCGGCATCCGCATCCACGCCTTTGGTCGTTCCGGTGCCTATGCCGAGGGCTTTGATCTCAGAGATGTTCCCGCGGATCACTGTAAAATGAATTTCGCCAAGAAGGTCCGCCGCCGTACCGGTCCGAAGACGGCTGGCACCTGCTCCTACAGGATCCAGCAGAATGGCGTGGTGCAGTTCCTGCGCCTTTTTTCCCGCGAGATGCATGCCCCTGATACTGCTCTGATTCAGGGTGCCGATATTGATATTCAGTCCTCCGCAGATGGAAGTGATATCCTCGACGTCCTCCGGCTCATCCGACATGATCGGGCTGCCCCCGCACGCAAGGATCACGTTCGCCACATCATTGACAGTCACATAATTGGTGATATTGTGTACCAGCGGCGTTTTTTCCCTCACAGTATCAAGATATTTTCCAAGCATCTTTTCTTCCTCCTTTTACTTCCCGGCATTCCGGGTAATTGCGAAACTCTGCGCAAAACAGACTTGTATGAAGAGCAGCCTTTCGCAAATGCCTGCACAACATTCAAGGGAAGTGCCTGCGGAACATCGGGAACTCTGCGGCGTTCCCGGCTATGCCCGCAAAAAAAGCGGACTCCCCAAGCCGGAAAGTCCGCAATAAAAGCCTTATCTTCCCTACGTTGGCATTATCCAAATCAGGTACGGTCGAAACAGTATCAGTTTCCTCTCAGCCCGCTTCTGCAAGCTCCCTTGTAATTCTTTTTATAGCACTATGAAGTTTTGGTGTCAAGACATACATAAAAGCCGGGCTCCGGTCTGTCCGTCCGCCCTGCCGACTTCAGCCGGCAGGCCGAAGATGATCCGACCGGGACCCGCCTCACTTCTTCACTTCGATCAGAACAGTTCCGGTCGCCTTCTCGAGGCAGGTCGCTTTCACCATATAGTCTCCTGCCGGCACTGTTCCCGATGCCCCGTCTTTGTTCTTAAGATCGGCTTTCATGATCGGTTCATCATTTATTACAGGCAGCGAATCAGCGCTCTGTTCTGCAGGCGCTCCTAATAATTCCACCCTGATCGATCCCTTTGTCAGATTTGCATCGATTGCGATCTGCTCCCCTTCTTCTACATGAAGCGAACCGCTCATAAAGAAATCTCCCTTAGCCGCTTTCTCAGCCGTGATCGACATCTTTTTTTCACCTTCCCAGTTCCCTGAGAATTCCGACTTTCCGCACGCGGTAAGCGCCAGAGCTGAAATCATAAGCGCAATAATGGCTGTCAATATTTTATTTCTTTTCATATTGTTGATTCTCCTTTGTCTTTTTTATCGTCAGTTCCTTACGAAACTTCCGGTGAAGCTCCTGTTCGAGAACACGAGAATGCACCGGTCGTATTTCAATTCCCGCTCTATTTCTACCGCAGCCCGCCCGAAATGTCAATCACAAACCAGCTCACATGTCGTATCCGGAAAATGTCGTCTCAAACCTGCCCACATGTCGTATCCCGAAAATATCGTCTCAGACCTGCTCATCGATCGTTTCTTCCGCTGCCTTCAGAATGGCGTCGACATCCGCCCCCTCGATATCGAGTCCGACCGCTTTGATCAGCCGGATATCCTCAATGCCATAGTAATTCTGCGCCAGAGATTTCACATATCCGTATCCGAATTCCTCCGGCACCCAGCAGCCTCCGGCTGTGGTCACGTAATACAGCCTGTCTGCCCTGCACAGACCGACCGGCACGCCCTCTTCCGTGTACCTGAAGCTGATCCCGACCACATTGATCTGTTCAAAATACTGCTTCAGCGCCGCCGGAAATGAAAGATCCCAGTACGGAGCAGCGATCACAATTGTTCCTGCTCCTGCGAACTGCCGCGCAAGGTCGAACATAGGATCATCAAACTCCTGCTTTGAAATAAGCTCATCCCGCTTATTGAGATATTTCTCGTCAGCGACAGGGAAACTGATCTGATGGGGACAGACCTCCTCGTAAGAATTCCCCAGCTTCAGAAGAAGCTGATCTGCCAGTTTACCGGTTCTCGACTCTTTTCGCACACACGCATTGATGAACAGCACCGTTTTCCAATCTTCCAAAGAATACCTCCTTCCCCGGTCGCAGCATTGCATCCATGTCAGATCTGCCTGCACCAGGTTCTGTAATTCATTATGGCACATTGTGAATACAATTGGGAATCTATTACAGAAAAAAAGGAACGCCGAAGCGTTCCCGATAGTCCTGCCTTTACCAGATGAAGGGGATCAGCCTGTACTTCACTTTCTTCATGTAAGCACTGTATCCCGGAAGATCTTTTTCAAGGACCTGCTCCTCATTGCGGATCCTTTTCACAATGATCGGTATGTAGGCCAGCATGATCAAGAATGAAATCACAGAACCCAGGACCAGCGGCATGGCCAGAAAAAGCAGTACGGTCACCATATACATCGGATGCCGGACGATCCCGTAGAGGCCGGTATCGATCACCTTCTGATCCTCCTGGACCTCTACAGTCCTGGAAAGCCAGGTATTCTCCCGAAGGACTTCCGCATAAAGCACATACGCTGCCAGAAAAACGACCGCAGCACCGACAGAAACGGAAAAAGGAAGCATGAGCCAGCCGTTCCGGAAGCTCAGTCCCGCCATAATAAAGGCGGCAAGGAACATGATGCCGGAAAAAAGGATGACCTCGCGCTGTTCCGATTCTTCCTCCTTAACACTCAGCCGTTTTTTCAAAAGCTCCGGATTCTTCTTCATCATGATGAGGCCCGCTATGAACATAGGGATAAATAAGATTCCCATAAGCAGTAAGCCTCCGGGATACTTCCATGTCCCTGCGGGAATGAACAGGAGAAGTGCGACCAGCACCAATCCTGCAAAGAACCGGGTGATCGCCCGGATGAAAAGTTCTCTGTTCATAGTCATTTCTCCTCCAGCTGTCGAGCAAAGTCCCGGATGATCTTATTCACCTCATCCGGTTTATCTGTATTGGAATTGTGACCTGCATCTTTGATCCAGTAAATCGGAAGACCTTCCTTCTTCGCCCATCTTCGGTTATAGCTTTTCGCGGATCCTGACTGATCCTGCTCCCCGCAGATCAGGATCGCCGGGCAGTCGATCACATACGGAAGGTCGGCCTCCATGGCTTCTGCCAGCAGCTTCGTCCCATGCCCGGACAGCCTGCAGTACTCATCCTTTGTGTAAGATTCCACAAATCTCCTCATCAGCTTTCGTCCGTATTCACTCTTCGCACAGCCGTTGACCCCAAGGCTTTTCAGGCTCTTCCATGGAAAAGCCCGGTACATCGGTTCCGTTCTCTTAAGAAGCGCGATCTCCGCTCCTGTCACATAGCTGCGCTTCAAAGGGGCGGAATCAATGGAAATGAAGCCCGCAGCCTCGCCCGGAAACTTCTGCATAAAGCACTGGGCGACATAGCCTCCCATCGACTGTCCGATCAGGACCGGACGGGAGATTCCCTCCTTTTTCAGGATCTCATGCAGCCACACGGCCTTATCCATCAGAGAAAAATCAAGCCGGAAGGGACGGGAAGCTGCGTGCCCCGGCGCATCCCATGTAAGCAGATCAAATTCCTTTTCAAAGGCTTCGATCTGTTTATCGAACAGATGATGATCCGCCGTAAGACCGGGAAGAAAGACCAGCGTCTGCTTTCCCGAATCGCTCTCGCTCGTCCAGTAATGGATCACGCCGGATGCGGTTTTAAGAATCTTCTCTGTCATCCTTCATTTTCTCCCGATTCTTGCGAAGATAAATTGTTTTCCAGAACTCCAGCAGGCTCCGGAAATCCTTCTCCATGGCATCAATATCCATTTCCCCGCGCTGGATATACTCCCACAGGCAGCCTTCGGACGCCCAGTACATTTCCTTATACATCATTGAAAGATCGATCCCGGGAATAAAGTCATCCGGATCCAGCGCCTGCAGTTTCTTTGCCGCATGAGTATTCAGATACTGCCCCATGCTTTTTTTAATATCCGCGCTGACCTCCGGATCTTTTTCATAAAAGGCCCTGACGGCGAACACGCCGATGTCGGGATACTGCCTCATCAGACGAAGCTTTGCCTGCATGCCGTAATCCATGCTCCCGAACAGGTCTGTCTGTTCATAAGCCCCGCTCCTGGTCATTTCCTCGACCGTAATCCTGCAGCAGGTATCCCAGAGAAAAAGATAGAGTTCCTTCTTGTTATGAAAATAGTGGAACAGAAGCGCTTTGCTGATACCGGCCGCATCCGCGATCTCACTCATAGGGCTCTTCTTATACGTATTCCGGGAAAATACATGAAATCCTGCGTTCAGGATCGCCGATTGCTTTTCCTCCGGCAGGGAATAAAATCTGGGATTCATCTCGCACCTCCGTTAACCGTGTCGGTCAATTTCATGATAGATCCGTTGACCGTTTTTGAGAAGGCCTCAAAATGAAAAAGAACCCGCATAGAGGTACTGTCTGTTCATACAGTGTCCTCTCTGCGAGTACTGTTTCAGAATCGGATTTCTACATCCGCATTTTTAAACAAAGTTTCAGAATCGGATTTCTACATCCGCATTTTTAAACAAAATTTGTAAAAACGAATTATCCTGCTGTGTTTTATCTTTCACTTTCTTTCGCCTGCCGGATCGGGAAATGATCCACAGGTCACTTTCTGCTCTTCTTCCACGCCTCCTCGCCGGCCTTTGCCGTCTTCGTCACGACAGCGCTAAGGGCAATCAGCGCAACAACGTTCGGAAGCACCATAAGCTGGTCGAACAGATCCGTCAGCTCCCATACAAAATTATTCAACAGCAGCGATCCGAGGAAAATATAGGCATATTTCGTTTCGTTCAAGTCTCGCTTGCGAGTTTATCTCAGTGGGGGATTGTAACCCACCACTGAGACTGGCAGGATATTGTTTTACCCGCCGCTTGTAGAAGCGGGGGTCTTCCCCACTGAGATAAAAGCCTGTGTCAAAGAGCGTCGATATCATTTTCCTGCCTGTTTCGTCTGGCAGCATTCCTGATCATAGAAAGGATATTATTCTTAACTGAGTTCTTTTGCTCGTCTCTGTCCCTGAAAGAATAGATCCTTCTGACAGTACCTTTTGTAAATCTGCTCAATGCGTCGATCCGTTCATTGACAGTCTGTCCCGTTCTTATTATGGTCTTTTTGATCCGGCTGGACTGCTGGACCGTAGCATCCACAATTGTTTCCATTCGCTGGTTAAAGCTGTCATCTATCTGGGCCACCAGCAGATCAAAATGAAGCAGTATCGTTACGGTAAGCGTAAGGTCGACCGCAAACACAAAGAGGAATAACAGCGCAAGGAATTCCAGTACGATCGGCTGAATATAGCTGACTGCATTTACCGTGAACGGCGCTATGACATAAACCGTCAGCAGACCGCCGACACCAAATCCCAGACTGGCGAATAAACAGATCCTGCCGTGAAGATTCAGCGGCCAGTCGCTGTAGTCCCACCACGCCGCATGGAACATTTTCTCCAGCACCCACGAAGTCGTATATTCCAGAACCGCGCTTCCAAGAACAGAGATCAGAAAGACCTGCCATGCTCTCAACGCAATTCCGTTTCCCACCGTCAGCTGCATGATCACGGAAATGGTCACGGCTCCGATGCCGTAAATAGGGCATCCCGGGCCATACAGAAAGCCTCTGTTTTCCCATTTGCCTCCCTTGATCGTACAGAACATAGTCTCATACACCCATCCCATAAAGCTGTATATCATGAAAAGGAATACGTATCTGCTGACCCACATTTCAAGTGCTCCTCCTGAACTGATATTCCTGCATTATTTCGTCTGATCTCTATAATCCGCGGACCACTGAGCCTTACCGCTCTTCGCATACCGGGCAAACATTTCTGCGTATGCTTTCGGTAGTTCTTCTGCTGCAAGAAGGACTCCGTCCCTGTCCGGAATTTCTGTCACCGCATGTTCCTGCGCATCTTCAGGATCGGGAAAAAGAGCATTTGTACTGCCTGCGATATAAAACCGACCGAACTGATAATACCCGTAAATAAAAAAGCCCTCTTCCGACGGACCGTAAATGATCGAATCCTGCTTTATCGTTTTGACCTTCCCGACCCGGGGATATCCCAGCTGTGTCTCAACACCGGCAAAAGCCTGCTGCAGCTGCGCGATCGGAATCCGAAGACCCGGGACTGTCTGTATTTCGGGCGTCAGCGTATTGAACGGGTTGCTCCCGCTTCCTATTTTCCACAGACATATGCTTTCGATCAGAAGCATCGTCGCGATCATCACAGAAGCTTCACTGAAATGCTTCCAAATGCAGAACGCGATCCCGAAAATGACAAGGAGAACAGCCGCAGTTCGAAACACGATGACAGCAATTCTCCGGGCTCCCGGCGTTTTGGATCCGCCCCCTGCCAGAGCGAACAGGACAAGCGCTTCGATCAGCAGAAGGGTCGCGATCATTATGCTGCGGGCGCTGCCATGGTCCTGACAGATACCATAAAGCCCTGCCGCATTGATCAGTATTCCGTACACTGCATAAAAGCATTCGACTGCTCTTTCCGCCTTTGAATCTGCCGGTGCGTCAAATGTAAAGCCCAGTCGAAAGAAACCGATACAGAACAAAAAGGCAGCTGCTCCGTAAATCAGGTAAAATAAAACATTGATCTCCCCGGGGAGCAGCAGAAGGATCCCATAAGATGCAACGAGGCAAAGGATATCAAAAAACTGTTCTTTTTTCAACGATTTTTTCTTTTCTCTGTTGTCTTCCATACCTGCTCCTTTTTTCACTTTCAAAATCCCGATCTGCCCGGACCCCTGTAAAGCCGGATCTACCGGCCCTTTTCGTTAAATTCCGTTACATCGTCTTTCTTCACTTCATCGAACCAGTGAAGCTTTCTGTCGGCATAAAGTATGAACAGGAGAAGCATCAGGCCTGCCAGGATCGGTCTATACCATTTGTAAGCCTTGAATTGTCTCGGATAAGTAATGAAGTCCCGTTCAGTAAATGTTTTCATGCGAATACCTCTAAAAAAGAGTTTCCATCACCCGAAGCACAGTCTCTTCCAGATAACGGAAACTCTCATTAATGCAGTGCTCAGCGACGCACTGAGACAAGCAGGATATTGTTTTACCCATCGCTTGTAAAAACGAGGATTTTCTCCCACTGAGATAAGTCAGTCCAGAATATCTCCGAGGCTTGCTTCCCTGATTCCATGCTTTTCCGCATAGCCTGTCAGGAAGAGGGTCAGCGCCCCGTCGCCTGTGACGTTGCAGGCCGTTCCGAAGGAATCCTGCAGAGCAAAGATGGTCAGCATCAGAGCCGTACCTGTCTCATCGAAGCCAAGAACGCCGGTGATCAGGCCAAGGGATGCCATAACGGTCCCGCCGGGAACGCCGGGAGCGCCGATTGCGAATACGCCCAGCAGGACACAGAAAAGGATCATCTTGCCGGGAGTCGGGAATGCGCCGTAGAGCATCTTGGAAACGGCCATAACGAAGAAGGTCTCTGTCATAACGGAGCCGCACAGATGGATGTTCGCAAAAAGCGGGATACCGAAATTGACCAGGTCGTCCCGCAGAGTAGGCTCGGACTTTCTTGCACACTCAAGAGCCACGGAAAGAGTAGCCGCACTGGACATGGTGCCTACTGCGGTCATGTAGGCCGGGCCGTAGTTCCTGATGATATTCAGGGGATTTCTTCCCGAATAGGCGCCTGCAATGCCGTAGAGCAGGGCCATCCAGATAAAGTGGCCGACCATAACGATCAGAATAATGATCAGGAAGATGGGCAGCTGCTTTGTGATGGTTCCCTCATAAGCCAAGGTGCAGAAGGTACACCCGATCAGCACGGGCAGGACCGGGATCACGAACTTTGTAACAATGCTCAGAACGATCTTCTGGAACTCCTCCAGGACTCCGGTGATCAGTCTGCTCTTATTCCATGTCGCAGCAAGGCCTACCAGCACGGAAAAGAAAAGGGCGGACATGACCGGCATGATCTGGGGAATGGTCAGTTCAAAGAGGACCTTCGGCAGTTCCTTCAGGCCGTCCACTTCGGGGCTGATATGCAGGAAAGGCAGGATGGTAAAACCTGCTCCGGTGGCAAATGCGGCAGCGCCGACAGAAGAAATATATGCGATGCAGAGGGCCACGATCAGCATCTGCGAAGCATTATTTCCCAGTCTTGTGATGGAAGGTGCAATAAAACCGATGATAATAAGCGGTACACAGAAGCTGATGAACTGACTGCTGATGAACTTGACAGTCACAAGAATGTTGAGCAATGCGCCTGTGAAAGGCGATCCGTCCGCAGCACTCAGTGCAAGACCGGCACAGATGCCGACAGCCAGTGCTGCCAAAAGCCTGAAAGGCAGGCTGTTAAAAAAACTTCCTTTTTTCATTTCTTTTTTCTCCCCCTGCAGTTACTTCTTTTATTCTTCCAGACCGAAACGAAAGCGCTGTCCTCTCCGCTTTGGTCGGAGGATCATCCCTTTGCGATCTGCGTACGCAGTTTGGCTGCCACTTCCTCGCATTCCGCTTCATTAAGCTTCCTGATGTTCGGATCCATGGCAAAGGTGCCGCCCCATTCAAACTCGTCTTTGTATTTGGGTACCAGGTGCATGTGAAGGTGATGCCCTGTATCGCCATACATTCCATAGTTGAGCTTATCGGGATGGAAGACGGCATGAATCGCATTGGCACATGTCACGACATCCTTAATAAAAGCGGCTCTGTCTTCTTCGGAGAGCTCGAGCATTTCCGAAACATGATGTTTGCTGGCCACGATGCAACGGCCCGGATGGGACTGCTCCTTAAAAAGATATACCGTACTGGCAGGAAGCTCACATACTTCTTACCCAAACTTTGCGACCAGTTCACCCTTTGCACAATAAGCACAGTTCATATCCATGATGATTACCTCCATTTCTGGTGCTCTTTTTCATATCTATTTTACACCAGTTTTGCTGCTTATACACTAGTATTTCTGCAGTATATGACAGAGCCCGGATCCGGAAAATTCAAGAACGCCTCAGCGTTCTTGCCGCGCCGCGCAGGGTGCGAAGCACCTTCCTCTTTGCGCGGCTGCGATCCGCCGTGCCTAAGCATGCGTAACAATGCTCCAGTGGAGCATTGTGTAGCTGAGGCTTTTATTCTTCATCGCGAGATTGTACCCACGATGAAGGCGAGTTTCACTTTGCGCGCGTATCTCATGTCTGAAGACACGAGGAAAAGCGCGATGAAGAATAAAACTGTCATTGAGATCGGAAATGCTTTATTCATCGTATATCCCTCCTCCACGTCCTATCGTTCGTTAGTCTTGTGCCCGAAAGAAAGCCGGTCAGCCGTCTCCGATCTGACCGGCTATCGTAAATCCCCGTTCAAATGGATCTATTCCCGATAAATCTCAAAAAACTGCATCACATGTTTCCTGACCAGTTCCATGACTTCCTCTTCACGATCCGGTTCCCGGTCACACAGATTGATCCAGACGGTGATCGGAGATGAGAACTGCGCGGCCATGATTTCTGTATCTGCATTTCTTAAGGTTCCTTCACGGATCAGGAATCGCATCATCCCCATGAAATAGTTCAGAACATCTTCATAGTTCTGCTTCGTCTGAAGCTCTGCCAGCTCTGCATTGCGGAACTGCTCGATCATGAGCATCTTCCTGCCCTTTTGAATGTGCGGGTCATGAAGGATGTAGCGCATCTGTCCCTGGATGAGCTTTGCCACATCTTCTGCAGTCATGCCGGTCTTATCTTTTGTGAATTCCGGATCATCCCAGTCGGCACGTACAAAGATCGAATGATCTGCATATCCTTTCAGAACGGTTTCGACGACAGTATCCAGAATGTCCTGCTTATTGGCAAAGTGGCTGTAAAGGGATGCCTTGCGGATACCTACCGCATCGGCGAGCTGAGAGATACTGGTTGCTTCGTATCCGTTGACAGCGAACAGATCCAGCGCTGCCTCCAGTATTTCTTCCCGTGTGTTGCTCTTTTCCATGCTCTTCTCCCTCTCTACAAAATAGTAGTAATGCTGAATTACATCGCCTATTATACCTAACGTTCGTTCGTTAGTCAATAATCGATTTCTCCTTAGGTATAAAAACTCTATTAAGCGGGACCGATACATCATAAACTTTGGAATTGACATTTGTCTACGCAATAGCTATTATGAACGTCAGCAGCACAGTCATGGGCTCCGGCATTTACGAGAACAAAAGGAGAATAATTGTCTGTGAAGAACAGAGAAAAACGAATCGAGAACCTGCAGCGTTCCAATAAAGAATCCCATCGCCTGATCGTGGACTCCCTGCGCCAGGCGCTGTATACCATGCTCAAAACACGGGATATTGACAGCATCAAAGTAGTCGATCTCGTAAAGGCGGCAGGCGTCTCCCGAGGCGGCTTCTACCGGAACTTTTATCTTGTCACGGATGTGCTGAAAGATGATATCCGTGTCATTGCAGACGATGTTCGCAGAGTCAGCGGTGCGGACGTCAGCGCGAACTGGCAGATTATCCTGAATACTGTTTACCGGCACAGAGAGAAGATCCCGCTCCTTCTGAAGGCAGGAATGGGGATGGAGATCCTCCGGCAGATCAACCGCAGCATCGATGGCGTGAACGAGGAATACAGACTGCGTCTCACGGCGTGGAACGGCGTGATCTTCAACTGCATTCTGTGGTGGGCGGAACGGAACTTTGCGGATGATCCCGAAGCGCTCAGCAGGCAGCTTACAGAAATAACCGAACCGCTCCTCACCGTGCAGCAGACAGCCCTCCCTTCCCGGGAATAAAAGCAAACTGCATCATGGCCATCGACAAGATCCGTGTGACAGAGATCTGCAGGGCGGCAGACATCGAAAGGCCGACCTTTTATTATCATTTCAAAGACAAGTATGACCTGGTGGCCTGGATGTTCTGCACGGATGCCTATGGCACAGATATAACCTCTGTCCCCTCCGCCGCCGCAGGGATGAATAAAATGAAACAGGATATTTTGTTTTACAAGCGTGCCTATGAAGATTCCTCTCAGAATGCTCTTTGGCACTATATGGTGGAATATTTTACAAGACGCTATACTGAGCTCGCAAAGAAAAAGCTGGGCACCGATATTCTCGATACCCAGCTTGCTTACAGCATCCGTTTCTATTGTATGGGCTCTGTCGGCATGACGCAGGAGTGGGTCCTGACCGACAACATCACTTCGGCGGAAACCGTTGTACAGATGATGTTCAATTCCATGCCGGAGAATCTCCGCAAGATCTTATTCTGAAAAATGTATCCCAGTCTCTAACAAAAACCGGGAACAGTATCAACTACTGTTCCCGGTCCTTTACACGCGTCCTCGAAGTAACTCGAACACCCGACCTACCGCTTAGGAGCGGGTTTGTCACCCAAAAAAGCAAGGAAAGGAGGGCGTTTCCGTGCCCCGATTTTTGTTGTCACCCACTTTGTCACCCAAATATGGCTATATAATAGCAACTCACAAGCTCAGCTCTTAAATATCCGAATGACAATAAATGAATATCATCACAGATTTGCCATCAATGGACTTGCTTTCATATGTTTCCTTAAAGCTTACCATATTATGAATAATGTCCGCTTTATCGTAAATATAAAAGAATAGCCGTCTGCATTCGTAATGAATCATATCTGCAGCAATTTCCTCACTAAGTTGCCGTTCTGTCATATTTTCGCGAGTGCACTTGAGCTCAATAACTGCAGAATCTGAGTCAATAATAATATCCTTGCGAACAGCATGATGTCCGGAATCCTGAACGCTTTCTGCCCTGACATCCGGGAATACCGGTGATAACATAGCAATCATAAGCTTCTGCAAGTCATATTCATTTTCTATGACGAATCCTGTCAAATGCTCTTTAATTCCGTCACTACATCTTGCGTGCATTCCTGTCTTATACAGATTTTTGCAAAACAGATGGAAGTTTTCCAGCATTGCCGCAATTAATTCTGTAGCCGTATTTTCAGGATCCGGCAGTAGTCTGCAATATTCCGCAACGGCCTCTTTCGCGGCAGCAAGATCTTCTTCTGCCCCTCGTCTGGAAAATCTGTTATTGCGAACTGCTGCGATCTCCGTAAGTTTCCGGGCTTCACTCGGTTTGCCGGCGTCATAAAGAAAGTCAGTCAACTCCTTCTCAGCCTGTTCGTATATCTGCACTGTCTCCGCATTTATTATCTTCTCAGTCAGATCACGCAGCATGTTTTTCACCTCTTCCCCAACGGAGATAAAACAGGAACAGTGATTCCAAAATGTACAGTGTATTATCTCTCCATTCAAGTACCTCATAGGAGCGATCACAGGAATTCAGAACTTCCTGAAGATTCTTCAAATAGTTCTTTATTGAATTCACAGTCGGATTATTGTCATCCTGAATCAATTTGATGATCCTTCCGTATAAATCTTCAAAAGTGATACTGGCAAACGGCGGGTCCAGTGCAAGAGCTTCCAGTATAAGACCGTACATATCAAGATTTCCAAGATGCTCTGTATGATAAACAGAACGCTTCTGTCCCCTTGAACTCTTTCCTTTTTGAATTACACTTACCACCTTGTCGTAGTCAAGGTTCAGAGTGGAAAAGCGAAAGGCATCCTTCAGCAATGAATGGTTGATCTCTTTCAGACTCCTGCTTTCTGCAAGGATGCAGATGTTCAAACAGATTAACTGCATCAGCTGAGGTGAAGATATGCTTTCTTTTGCAAGCATATCTATGATATCTTCCGGCACTGCCATCTCCAGCTCCTCAAAACCTTTTTGGGGTATTCTTTCCAAATCCGTTTTGTTCCATGCCGGCATATCTATGATACTGATCCGCCCCTGCAGATCCGGGTTTGTGCGGATAGTATCATCAACCCGATGAGGTAATGATGCAATGATAATTCGCAATCCTTTTCTGATGGCATCTTTAAACTGTTGTGCCATGAAAATCTGCATCTCTTCAGAAGCATAATGAAAATCATCCATTAAAAGAACCAGGTCATGATCTTTAAAATAGTTTAGGACGCTTTCTTTCGTCAGATAATAGGTTTCCTCCATATAGTCGCGCCTTTGGTTGCCAGACTTGGTAGTTCCTTCCCGCGGCATCCCTGCCTTCATTCCGATTTGTGTCCACACTTCGGATGGACCCAACATATCTGAGCCTGATATTTCAACCAGGTGGTCCAGACCTATTACTTTTTCGCAAAGCACGGTTTTACCTATTTTTGAAGGTCCGGAAATGAGCGTCAGATATCCGCTGACATTTAATGCCTGTTTTAATCGCTCTTCGTATGTAAATCCAGACTCCATCATCCGTGTAATATAAGTACTATCCGGCAAAGCCCCCGGAATGAATACCTCATTTGGTTTCTTCATGTGATCATCTCCTATCATTTAGATAAGAATATTATAGCAGCATTTAGTGTAATATCAATATATTAGATGAATTTATATATGTTTTAGAGTTTTAAGTGTATTTTAGAATTTTAAGTGTTTCAATGAAAAAAACCGGGACTTCCCAGTCTCGGTTCTCAAGCGTCCGCGAGGTGACTCGAACACCCGACCTAACGCTTAGGAGCGGGTTTGTCACCCAAAATTTGTATTTTACGGTGCCTGATCCCTCACAGCAAGTTCCGCCGATACACTCCTGGTGTCACACCGGTTACTTCTTTAAAGATCTTCTCAAAGTGCGGAAGTGAGGAGAAGCACAGAGTATCAGCGATTTCCACAAGGCTCAGCCGGTTTTCGGAGAGCATCGACATGGCTGTACGCACCCGCTCCTGCCGGATGTAAGCGGCAATCGTCATTCCGGTGTCCGCCTTGAAAAGGTGCGATAGATGGGATGGACTCCTCCCGATCCGGGCTGCGATGATCCTGATGGAAAGGGGCTCCCGCAGATGCGCCAGAGTGTTTGCTTTTGGGTCATCGGATATTATTTCGCTTTATTGTTGCCTCTATTGATACGGTTAACTCATTTTTTCTGCCGATGTGCCTGTTCAAATCCTGACTTTTGCAGTGATTCTGTTATTCGAGATCCCCATACTGCTCATCATCGATCGGCTCGCACCATTCTGTTTTAGCACCCTCTCCAGGAATCTCCTGAGCGATATGCTGGAACCAGCTGTCCTTTGCCGCCCTTTCGAGGACTTCCGGACAGAATTAAAACCTTTTTGCTCATTGCTCCATATTCCTTTCCCAAAATGTCACGGCGTTTTCGATCCAGCCTTCCGCCGCTGTTCCTGTCCCAAGTCCGAAGCCATGGGGAAGCCCTTGAAACACCTCGATCATGGCGTCGGTGCCGTTTGCCTGAATTGCCTGGATACGCCGTTCCATCGTCCTGTAGGAAGCAATGCCGTCGCTTGTTCCGACCGCGCTGTAGGTAGGCGGCTCATAGCCTGTCACCTCGGAAAGACCGGTATAATTCACGATCACGGCGGCGGGGCGGGGATAAGCGTCCTCGCCAAAGTTTTCCGTCCCGTAAGTGCCCAGCCACGCCGCCATCCGCGCTCCTGCCGAACCTCCCCAAAGGGAATAGTCAGAGGTGTCGACTTCCAGTTCTTCCGCATGTTCAAAGATAAACGCGATCGCGCTTGCCAGATCTTCACAGGCTGTCTGTGCACCCGGACGGTAGATCAGAGCGAATGCGTTGTAGCCCATCTTTGAGAGTTCCAGAGCGTGGGGGAAGCTGTCGTGCATCGCGCCAACGTAAGCGAAGCCGCCTCCCGCGGTTGCGGTAGCGAACTTTGCACCGGGATCACCGCGGAAGAAGAACAGCCCGGTGTCCTCTTTGGCAGGATCTGCCGCCTTTTCTTCGTCAGAGTAGATGTTGTAAAATACTGTCTCCCCGGCTTCAGCATGGCTTTTCAGATAATTACAGATCTCCACCGTCTTATCCGGATCAATGTAGTTGTACCAGGTCAGGCGAAGACTCCCCAGTGTATCGCCGCTCAGATATCCGCTGTTTACCGGAAAGATCAGCCTGCCGTAATCGCCGAAAGCAGGATCACTTTGTACATCGCTGATCCTGGTGTCCTTTGTATAGGCTGCAGCCTGCTCCGCATCGGAAATCACAAGAGGTTCTTCCGAATCATGAAAAAACAGCGGCAATGCGTTGTACAGATATTCCTGTACGGCGTCAAAGTCATGATAGCCGCCGTCCTTCTGGTAGAACACATAATGCTCCGGTGTGAATACGTCAGACCTTTCCAGCATTTCCTCCGCCATGTCGATAGACTGGCTCTTGACCGCGTCGTTGGTGCCGACGGCGTGATAGATGAAATAGCCGCGCTCGTCGAGGCCGTTATCCTTCACCAGCTGCTCGATGAAGTCCACGTTCCTTTCGATCTGGAAATCTCCATAGGTGCCGTAGTACCAGCAGGAGCCGCTCATGGGCAGATAGTAACGGATATAATCCGTGTCATAACAGAACTGCAGCCAGGTCGTAACAGAGCCCAGCGAGAAACCGCCGAAGGCCCTGTGATCCCGGGAAGCTTTCAGATCCTCATCTGACACAGACTTCGCGTAGGTGTGAAATCTCCCTTCCACCGCCGGCATCAGGTTCTCCTCAAAATCCCGGTGGAACTGGCGGAACTCGGCGATGGAGCTGCTGAAATCTGTATTGCTGTTCTTGTTGTAGAACGTGGCAGAAACGATGATGACCGGCGGGATCTCTCCGTTTTCGATCAGATGATCAAACATGTTTTTTGTGGAGGAATATTCAAAGTATTCGCCTGCGTGTCCGCCCCAGCCGTGCATCAGATAAACGATGTTGTATCGGGTTTCTTCATCGTTTTCGTCATAGCCGTAAGGCGTATAAACGTAGGCCGTTTTTGTGATCGCCGACTCGTCTCCGACATAATCCTTTGAATCATAATCCAGCCGGGTCACAGTGCCGGGATGACCGGATGCAGTCTTATATGAAGACGGAACAGCGATTGTATATCCTGTTTGTTCCATAGTTTCCTTTTTGTCCAAGGAGATGGCATCTGAAGACTCTTTCGTGTCCTCGAATGATACCTCTATTTCATTTTGTTTTGTTTGCTCCTGCGTCTTGTCTGAAGCTCTTGCACAGGACGCCAGTATGCCGACAAGCGTCAGCACGCATAGCAGCAAAATTATTCTTTTCATTTACTGCTTCCTTTCTTGTCCAGTCTTTTCAGCCACCCGGCCAGATAGTGACCGATGAAGACGAACAGCCCCATGATCGCCAGATAGTCGATAAAGAAGAAGATCAACGGTTCGCTGTCATCAAGGAACACAAAATGAGTCCGCAGGAAAAGATATTCTCCAATCTGACGTCTGAAAAAGGCATAGATGCCATAGCCCGCAATGCCTGCCGCCAGAAGTTTCGGGATCCATCTGTCTGGCCGAGGTCTCTTTCCAGTCGTTTAGCTGCGGTGCAACAATGATCATTGCGAGATTGTACTCACGATGAAGGCGAGCATCACTTTGCGCGCGTATCTCATGTCTGAAGACACGAGTATTGCGCGATGAAGAATAAACCATGGCGGACATTGGGGGATCGTTATCTGAGGCTCTTCAGCCACTTTTCCACGGCCTTTGCCGGACCGTTTTCCGCGTCCCGCATCTCCACCGGCAGGCCGGTAAGGACCTTTGCCTTCGGCTCCAACTTACGGATCGTATCGTACGTGCCGCCGTTTCCGGAGCCCATGTGGGTGTTGAAGGGGATGATCGTCTTTCCGGAGAAATCATACTTGTCAAAGAAGGTGTAAACGATCATCGGGAAGGTGTACCACCACATGGGATACCCGATGTAGATCGTGTCGTAGGAATCGACATTGATCTCATTTTTGATCGCCGGGCGCTGATCCTCGTCGTGCTCCTTCTTTGCCAGGCGGGCCAGAGCGTTGTAATGATCCCGGTTGCTGTCGTAAGGGACGGCCGCCTCGATCTCCTCAATAACCGCGCCGGTCTGCTTTGCGATCTCCTCGGCTACGATCTTTGCAGTACCGTAGACACTGAAATAAACTACCAGTTCTTTTGCCATCTCTTTTGCCTCCTGCTCATTAAAGGTCCGGGCCAAGTTCCATCTTCGCATACTGCGCGAGCATTTCCGGAGTTCCGTTGTAGTAGCGTACACCCTTGTCCACCTTTGCGATCTCAGCCATCTCTTCACCGGTCAGGGCAAAGTCGAAAATGTCGAAGTTGTCGCGGATGTGCTCCGGATTCCGGGAGCCGGGGAAGACGACGTTACCGCTCTGCACGTGCCAGCGCAGGATGATTTGCGCATTGGTTTTCCCGTACCTTCCCGCCAGTTTGGCAAACACAGGCTCGTTGATCAGGTTCTTGTCGCCGTGTCCCAGCGGATACCAAGCCAATGAGCCCCATGCCGGTCTCGGCAAGAAATGCCTTCAGCTCTGTCTGCGGGAAGTAGGGATGGGCTTCCACCTGCACCACATGGGGTTTGATATCCATGGTCTCGATCGCTTCTTTCAGAAGGTCTTCCGGGAAGTTGGACAGGCCGATGGCCTTGACCTTGCCTTCTTTATAGGCCTTCTCGATTTTCCTGTAGCCCTCGCGCCAGTTGGCGGTGGGCTGATGGAGGAAGAGGAGATCGATATAGTCGGTACCGAGGCGTGCCAGGGTCTCGTCGATCGCCGTTTCTTTTTCATAGACCGTAGGCCAGAGTTTGGTAACGAGGAAGATCTCTTCTCTGGCAACGCCGCTCTTTTTGATCCCGCGGCCGGTGCCCGATTCGTTCATATACCTGTTTGCGGTATCAATGAGCCGCACACCGCTCTTTATAGCGCTCTCCACTGCTGCTTCCGCCTCTGCCGGGGACATCATAAATACGCCGATTCCTGCCATAGGCATTTTGTTTCCGTTGCTGAGAGTGAAGTATTCCATGATTTGATCTCCTTTCGCTTTCGCGTCATTTATAGGTTGTTCCTTCTTTCTGTGCCAATTATATGCAGAAACCTATTGCAAGTCTACTGCTTCTTGTATATAATGGTATACGTGATACGAATACACAAGGAGGGCAAAACATGATCGAGACCTATCTTCTGGAACAGTTCGCGGCGTTTGCAAGGTTCGGGACCCTGCTGAAAGCATCGGAGGAGCTGCACATTACGCAGCCCACACTATCCCGTTCCATGAAAAAGCTGGAGGAAGAACTGGGCGTATCGATCTTTCACCGTGAAAACAGCAAGCTCTCCCTGAATGAGACCGGCAAGGTGGCTGCCGAATATGCGAAGAAAGCCCTTCAGGCCAATCAGGATCTGATCGACCATGTACTGGCACACGACCGGAGCCTCAGGACCGTCAGTATCGGGTCGAGCTCTCCATTCCCGATCAACGAGCTGATGCCGACGCTGCAGGAATATCTTACCGAGAAAACGATCCTGACGGAGCTGGTCGATACGGACGAGCATCTGCTTACGGGACTGAAGAACCGAAGGTATGACATTATCATCCTGCATTCCCTTCCGGAAGACAAAGCGCTTTACTGCCAGCGCTACATGGATGAGCAGATCTGTCTTACCGTGGACGAGAACCACTCCTTTGCCAAAAAGAAAAGCATCTCCTTTGCGGAGATGCGCGGAATGCGAATTCTGGTTTCCGGAAGGATCGGTTTCTGGATGGACATCTGCAAAAAGCATCTTTCCGAGTCCGACCTGCTTATTCAGACCAGTTCGGAGGCGCTGGGGGAACTGATAGAAGCATCGACCCTCCCGTTTTTCAACTCTGACCGCATGATTGAGATGGGCTATCAGACACCTGGAAGGGTGTCTGTCCCGATCGGTGACGAAGACGCTCACGCCACCTATTGGGCGGCCTGCCGGACCTCCGACCAGAACAAGTATAGGGCGATCTTTAACGCAGTTCGCAGCTATACGCTGAGACATAAAACAAGGAATAGTCGCTAATAATCTATACAACAGATATTAAAAAAAAGAGAAGAGTACGGATATAAACTCCGACTTCTTCTCCTTTTCAATATCTCAGCATATTCAAATCATCTGAAAATGCTTGAAGGCTTCAATGATCGCCTCTTCCTTCTCCCTCGGTGTCTCCGGAGACCTACTGCCCTCACTCTTCGGCAGATTATAGTTCTGCCGCTCAATAATCCCGCATTTCCGCTTCGTCTTCGCGATATTCAGGTGCGTCACATGAAATCCGTATTTCTCCTGCACCCACTCCTGGATCTCTTCATATGTAGCCTTACTCTCGGCGGAGGTCAGATCCAACTCATCCATATCAACTTGAACGCTGATATGATGCTTTGCCTCAGAAAGTTTGGACAAAAGACATACCGTCTCATCGGTTGTCGCTTTACGTGAGGAAATATCATAGACTGGTTCACCATTATAAGCGACCGGGAATTTAAAATGTACCGTTTTGATATAACTGCCTTCCCTTGCCTTCTTATCCGGGTACAGTTCTATGCTGTCGATAAACGTGTTCACGAAGCTTTTCTTCTCAAAGTCGTTCATCTCATCGTAACACTCATCGAACAGCTTCAGCGATTCATAAACACTCTTCTTTGTAAGCCCCTGCTGCCTGACGGACTCTAGCCTTGCCTCGCAATCCGCGATCTTCTTCTCGGCTGCTTCAAGTGCATCAAAGGCGTCATCCAGCCTCCGACTCAGACTCTCATACTTGCGGTCATAGTGCTTATCCATGACATCAAGCTTATCTAGTTCGCTCTCCAGCTTTCTCTGAAGGCCCAAAGCCTGCCGCTATACTGATGATCCTTGTCGATTGGTTCCTTCCGCCCGCCGTTCGCTTTCTTCTTCGCCTGTGCAGATTCCCATACTTCCTCTGTGATGATGGCCTCATGCCTTCCTTCATGGACCATGTAGTCATTCTTAATGCATTGCTCATATACGTTTACCTCCTGTTCTTGAGCATAAAAATCAGCCTCCCACTGGATGTGAAAGACTGATATGTATCATCAGCTATGAAGTTTTTAGTTCGACAAACAGGAATTTACCGCTGATTGAAATCAGCCTTCTCGTCCAAATAATCTATAATTACTTTCTTACAGTCTCTACATAAAAAAGCTGTTACAGCAGATCCCTTC
>OMVU01000097.1 GCA_900314565.1 uncultured Eubacteriales bacterium | reverse complement strand
TGTCGTCCTTGTGATAGAAGAAGAGCACTCTGTTTCTTCCGGGACGGAGTTCCCAGATGTCTTCTTCGAGGTGCTTGGTGATGTTCTCACCCAGCCTGGTACCATGATCCTGAAGCAGCTGAATATATTGAGAAATCTGCTTATGCTGTATGCGTGCGTCTTTGTTTGATGGGGCTTTCTGCTGCAGACCATCAAGAAAATCCCAAAGTTCCGAGACACCATCAGCAGTTTCGTAAAATTCGATATTGTACATGCCATACTCCTATACTTGGTCAAGAACATGATAGCAAAAATGCGTCCAGAAGTCAAGGGTATGGTGGCAAAAATGCGTTCGACTTATTAAGAAAAGAGGGAACGAAATGCCATGTGAATTACTCCGTCTGATGTTCGGTCCCCTGTCATCAGACGGGGCTTCAAAAATCAGAAAAGGCTTGACGCTATCCACAAAAGCTCTATCCCAATGGGATTACATGCGGCATTCAGGATGCCAGTTTTCTGATAAGGCGCTCCGCTTGCGCCCTGCTGAGGGTGGGCCTTCCCGAGGGGCCTGTTTGCTGCGGTTGGCGAGTAGATACATGCCTTCCGGAAGAACCTGCAGCAGTTGATCATGGTATCGATCATGCTCTGCTGTTTTGCTGTCGGATATATCCGTATGTGCAAGGCTTTCGTATGCATCAGATGCTCCTTTCCGGGTTGAATCCTCAACCCAACATTTCACAATATTTAGTCAGGTAAAAATGTTCGTTTCAACCCAACTTTTCACATAGCCGATTTTTCAGCTTCTCTCGAAATGTTGATAGTCGATCGGACTTGACCAGTGTCCTCCCCAGTCGAATCCCCTTTGGCTGAAGAGTATATAGGCATCATCGCTCTCTGTGATGACATGCGGGATGTTCGGAGAGCGGTTATATGCATAATATGTGCCCTCCTCCGGTAGCACATGCACGGTACCGTCCCCGTCGAACGTCAGGAAAGGATTTTCCAGCGGGTTCAGGTCGATTGCCAGGCCAAGGGCGTGCCTGGAGAGCGTATCGGTGTTCGTTGCCCTCCGGAAGCAGAAGCAGGATGTATTGTCATCTGTTACGGAAGCCGCGTCAGAACTTACCCCGTCACCCGTCCAGTAGTCATCGATCAGATGCATTTTCCGGATCTGATACCCCCTCGTAAAGAGCTCCCGGAAAATGAAGAGCACGTCGTCCGCGATCTGCGCGTTCACGATTATCTCTCCGACCTGGATCCTGCCGTCGAAATTGTAATGCACCACATGTAAATAACGGAGATCGGAAAGGGAAATATACGTATTCTCCTGATATGATCTTCCGTATATCCGTTGATATATCGGGTCTCCCACAGCAATTTCATGGGCAAAAAAGTATTTGCCCGGATTGTTACGGTCAAATGCGCTGTCCGCAATGATCTCTCCCGCATACATGAAAAGGTTTCCCTTTCCGTCAGAATATCTGTAGCTGCCGGCTACCTTTTGCCAGCCTTTTCCGAGGGTCGGTGTGTCGAACAGCCACTTCTGGCTGTTATTTCCAGTCTTCTCCGCCTGAACGATCTGCGCTCCGTTGCCCGTGCTCTTCGCGGTCAGATACAGCCAGCTGTTGATATTTCTGATGTAGAAACTTCCGTCCCCGTCTCCCGTCGGCTCAATCGTATACAGCTGAGCCGAAGAAGCGTTCCATGTATAAGACCAAGCTCTGGTATTTGCATCCTTCGATCCGTTGTAGATATCGATGACATTATCGGAAGCCATGTTCACGATGCGATAATACTGACCGTACTTCTCGACCGTAAATACCTGTGATGTATTCTGACGCTCGTCATACAGCTGGATCGCTGCACCCGGATTGCCGGCTCCGTCCCTTACTTCGATCATCCTGGAAGGAACTGCCTTGGATCGGATAATGACCTGCGTATTGATCGGAGGTGCCTCATCCATCTTCGCTTCCGTGAACATCCACTTCTGGGCGTTCGTCCCATTCTGATCATACACCCAGATGTTCGTCCCGTTGGCCACAGATCCGTTATAAAGATCGAGCGCGAGATCCGCATTGGCACTCATAACAGCATAGCCTTTGTCCGTCGGAAGGATTCTCCACATCTGGGCGATCGTATTATTCGGGGTATAGGCCCATACATTTGTTCCGGACGCGGTATTTCCGCCGTAGACATCGAGAGACAGGCCGGAAGCCGCGCTCTTAATAAAGTACAGGCTGCCATAACCGACCGGCTCGACGTTAAAGAACTCAGAGCGAGCGTTGTTCTCATCCGAATAGGATACATTCGCCCCGGAAACACGCCCCTCTACCGCGATAACTCTGCTCTGGCCGGCAACATTTCGGATCTTATAGGTGCCTGCTGCAAGAGCGTTCTCATTCGGATCTGCCGCAGGGACAAGCTTCCATCTCTGTGCCTTCTCACCGGATGAGCGGACAAGGTTCACGTTGGATCCGTTCGATGTTCCCGCGGCATTCAGAACATAGTTCTGATCATTGGCAGAGCTGATCGTCACATAATTCTTATTTTTTGCAGAGACACGGATGTACCACTGCTGTGAGGAATCTCCCGTATACTCTGCCTGCCTGACATTCGCATTCCCTGTGCTGTCTTCTCCCCATCCTGCTGTCAGTGCTTTTCCTCCTGAGCAAAATGAAGTGATCCTGTACTTCCCGTCTCCCGTCGGCTCAACATAGAATGTCTCGCCTTCATGGTAAAATGTACTGTTCAGCTCAATATTGGCATTCTCCTTCAAGGATGCCTTGCTGACATTGAGATTTTTGGACGTCGCGCTCTCCGGCACGATCGTGTAATAGCCGGCTGCGACATTTTCGTCTTCACCGTCCACATCCGTCCCCGCAGCATCGCCGGCTTCCTTCAGCACCCATTTCTGAGCATCCGTTCCATTCTGGGTGTACAGCCAGATATTTGTCCCGTTATTTGTCCAGCCCATATAAAGGTCAAAGGCAAGGTTGCTCTTCGCGCCGAGGATCGTATAGGATCCGTCGGAATTCTTTACGAGACGCCACATCTGTGCGCTCGTATTATTCTGTGTATACTGCCAGATATTCGTTCCGCTCGTCGTCTGATTATTATAGGCGTCGAGCGACTTATTGGAGTATACATTTACGATCGAGTACAGATTTCCGAATCCGAGTGAACGCAGATAGAACTGCTGTGCTCGCGTCCCGTTGTAGTCATAGAGCCAGACATTTGCGCCGTTGTCTGCAGATCCCATGTAGACATCCACGACTCTCTCGCTGTTCCTCACATTGTGGATAAAATAAACACCGTTCGCCGGAGCGTCCGCCGTCGGATCAGAGACCGTCTCAAGCTTCCATGTCTGCGCCATGGAATGATTATTGCCGTATGCCCAGACATTCTGCCCTTCATTTGACAGACCGCCGCTGACATCAAGAACAAATTTCGGATCTACAGCGGATGCGATCGTGACTGTTCCGGCTGTCGCGGCCTGCCTGATATACCACTTCTGAGACAGGTCGCCTGTATAATCCTTCTGCAGGACATTCACCGTGTTACTGACAGCCGTACCGTTCAGGGACACAGCCTTATTGGAGCAGAACGCTGTGATCGTATAAAGACCGTCGCCCAGAGGCGTGATTTTGAAGAGATCTGCCGTATCCGCTGTCGCAGCCCCGATCTGGACATTCCCGCCTGCATCGACCGTGGCATTGTTGATCTTCAGGAATTTGCTGTCAGCAAGGAGCGTGTTGATCCTGTAATACCCTTCCGCGACCTGTGCGTTCTGACCAGCCCCGACAGCCGCTGTCTCCTTCTCCTCTTCTTTCTCTGCTTTCTCTTCTTTCTTTTCTTCCTCTTCTTTCTCTTCTCCGTCTTCTTTTTCTTCTTTGTCTTCCGCCCCGTTCGCTTTATTGATGAGCTTTTTGATCTCCTCCGGGATTCCATCCCCGGATAATGCAATCACATCAGCATAATCAGAAAGAAGGACTCCGTCCGCATCATAGATGAGCGGGCTGTCTGCAAAAAGCGGCTCAAAAGCCTTGAAAGCGTCAAGAACTTCCAGACTTTTAAAATAGATTTTGTTCCCGCCTGCTTTATCGAGATATAAGGCCTGCTTTGCAAGTCTGGCCGGAATCTCCTCCAGATCAAATGCGATCTCAAGCGCATTGGCTGGAGATACGACCGCTTTCTCCTGAATCTCCTCGATTCCCTCCTGAAGAGCGATCGTTTGGAGGTTTACAGCTTCAAAGAACGCTCCGGTACGGATGACCGCCGTCTGCCTGGGAACGACATATTCCTTCTCAGGAGAAGCCGATGGATAGAGGACGAGCTCAAATTTCAGATCTTCCTGCGTAGTTCCTTCGGGCATCTCTTCCTTAGTTCCTTCGTACGTCTCTTCCTTTGCGAAGAGGACTCCGTCCTTCGTAAAGAATTTCTCATTTCCGGGAGCCACCGTGATCACCCTGAGATTCTGCAGTTCCTGGCTTTCAAAGTATTTCACCGTCGAAGGGATCTGAATCGACTCAACTGAGGAATTGCTCAGCGCATCTTTTTTTACAGAGACGACACTGTATGTATTCTCACCGTCTGTGACTTCCTCCGGAATGACAGCGTCTGTCACTTCCGGTTTCTCCATCGCGATGACTTCCACCTCAGCAGGTGAGATCTTCTGATATTCAAAGACATCATCCTTTACCCTGTCGCTCTGCTCAGCTCCTTTTGAGGATGTGTCTGAGGATGTATTTGGTGAAGTATCTGAGGACGTAGCTGAAGATATATTTGAGGATGTATTTGATGAAGTTTCCGGTGAAGTATTTGATGATGCATCGTGTGAAGTTTCTGAAGATGAATCCGGGGCTTCTGATTCAGGACTGTTCGCTGAAGATGCCTGGGATGCCGAAACGGATTCCTGAGAGGGTTTGTCAGGCGCACCGTCAGTGTTCGTCTCTGATTTACTCTCCGAATCTGTCCCGGATGCCGTGCTGCCGGTCTCAGTTTTGGACTCGGAAGAAGTAACATCAGAATCCGTCTCAGTATTATCAACAGAACCTGATGAAACGACTGTTTCTTCTATAGATTCCTGGACAGCTGCGGCCATGACGGCAGTTTCAGGCAGAGCTGTTGTCGCGATAAAGACGGACAGTATAACTGCCAGCAGTTTCTTTTTCATTGCTTATCTCCTCGTAAGAAAAAAGTTATCAGATAAAATCGTTTTCGAGGTCTGTCAGCTTCTCGGATATTTGAATCTCCGAGAAGCCTTACTTAAAATTCTTGAATATCATAATCATGTTCCGATCGGTGAACCTGTCTTTATCCGGAACGATGATTTTTGTCTCTGAGTGTCGTTTAGGCACAGATGGATGGTTGCCTGCATTTGTTCTACATTGATTTTTGTCTCTGGACGCCGTTTAGGCACAGATGGCTGGTTACCTGCATTTGTTCTACATTGATTTTTGTCTCTGGACGCCGTTTAGGCACAGATGGATGGTTGCCTGCATTTGTTCTACATAAATCAGGATGCCTTTGGAGAACAAATGCATACAAAGCTGCTTCTGTGCCTAATCGTCCGGATTCAGACGAAAATCTATGGTGAACAAATTCAAGATAATCGCTTTATGTGCCTAATTTCCCGGATTCGGACGAAAACCTATGGTGAACAAATTCAAGGTAAGCGCCTTCTGTGCCTAATCGCCCGGATTCGGACGAAAACCTATGGTGAACAAATTCAAGGTAAGCGCCTTCTGTGCCTAATCGCCCGGATCCGGACGAAAACCTGTGGTGAACAAATTCAAGATATGTGCGTTCTGTGCCTAATCGCCCGAATCAGTTATACCACATGGCATTTTCTGCCCCTGATTCAGACTGAATCCGGCCATTCTATCGTTCTATCCTGACCTCGACATTCTTTCCGGAGAAGGCAATTCCATATCTGACGATATCACTTATACCGCGATCTTCCAGATCTCTCCGATAATTTTTATCTTCCGTCTGAACAAGAGCTTCTTCTGCCAATTCAGACAGCTTATCTTTATCTGATATGGGGATCGCCTTGAACTCCATCAGGATACCCGGCAGCACCTTATCCTTAGGCTCAAGCTGAAGATCGAACCTTCCTTCGCCGGACTCTCTGTTAGATCGTATGTAATACTTTGAAGAAAGACTGGCCACCAGACCGAGCACCATTCCGTGATAAAAACCTTCTGCCGCTCCGTCGTAGAAGGAAATGCAGGTGATCATATATTTTCTGAGTGCTTCCTGCAGACGCTTCGCATCACTCAGATAGACTGCTTTTTCTATCTCAGAGATAATGTTTCCCTGCTTCTGCGTACGGATCCAACTGAGGATTTCTGTATTGTAAATCCTCTTAATTTCGGCATTGGGGAGACGAAGCGAGGCAAATGTTCCAATCTCTGTTTCCTCAGGTTTTCCTGCAGGTGTCAGATACCCTGCCAGCAGCAGAAAACTGAAGATCGTATCATTTCCGTCCGTCATGCGGGGATAAACAACTTCCATATCCAGCGATGCGTGGATTTCTTCACCCTGCATGACTTTTGCCAGGTCATCAGCGATCTCCGGAGTAAGGCCTGTCAGGATCTCCCGGATGATTTCATTATCGCTGGTGTTTGCCCAGAACGGCTTTGCCTGGCCGCCGGAAGCAAAGTAATTCGTAACGGACCATGGATTATAAATCTCTGTATTTCCAAAATGGTAACCATCATACCAAAAGCGGATCTCATCCATTTCCTCAGTCCTGTTGTAATAGGCAGCCATTTCCCGGACCTCATCTTCCGTGAAGCCGAAATACTCACTGTACTTGTCATCAAGTACAGTATTGACCATCGGATTATTCAGGCCGCTGAAGAGGTTTTCCTTGGATACACGCATAATTCCTGTCAGGACACCAAAAGCCAGGTCTGTATTATCTTTAAGCCCTCCGGACAGGAAATTTCGCATAAAGGAGATGACTTCTTTATAAAAGCCCCGGGAATAGCCCTGCTGTATCGGTGTATCATATTCATCGACCAGGATCACTACTTTTGACCCATGATGAACAGAAAGCATATGCGTAAGATTCAGCAGAGAACGCTGCAGTTCTACGCCGCTTAAGGTTCCCTTCTCCATCCTGTCTATGTAGTTTTTGGCATCAGCATCAAGTACCGTACTCGTAAGCAGTTCCGGGTGACGCTTGTATTCATCCTTCACGACCAGGCGGATCGCCTCCATGGACTCTTCCCATGTATTGTATTTAACATCCTTGAACGTGAGCATAACAACAGGATAAATACCCTGCATGGCTCGATATTTCTCCCCGCACAGCCAGATGTTTCTGTCTGTAAAATATCTGGAAGTATCGTCCTCCGTTTTTTCAAAGAATGTCTTGATCGTATTGATCGCCAGTGTTTTGCCGAAACGGCGTGGACGTGTAAACAGGGTGACCATGTTATGATCATCGATCAGATCCCGGATCAGGAGCGTCTTATCCACGTAATAGCACTCACTGGACACTTCAATATATGACGTATTACCGATGGCAACCGGCAGAAGATTCCGAACATCCTCTTTGGATTCCTCAGATACCCCTATCCCTGTATCTTTCATATACTGTTTTATTGAATCGACCGGGATCTTCCAGTTCCTGCCCGAACGGAATGCTCCGGAAAGCTTTCCTTCACTGCAAAGCCCTACGACCCGGCGTCCGGTCATCTGAAGAAGTCTTGCAGCTTCTGCAGTCCCTATGTATTCAATATTGCTTCCCATATTTTCCACCTCCCGTCGGAAATATCATAGCATTTATCGGAAATGCAGTCAATTTTATCGGAAATCACATCTCTGTTTTTCCGTTATATTGCGATATTTTCCGATTATTTCCGATAAAAAGCAGCCTCGTGATGATAATCGATCAGATGCATTTGTCGGATCTGATATTCCCTCATAAAGAGCTCCCGGAAAATGAAGAGCACGTCGTCCGCGACCTGCGCGTTCACGATCATCTCTCCAACCTTGATCCCGCCGTCGAAATCTCCCCCGACTCAAGGAAAAAAAGACCTTCACAACAGCCCGGAAGCTCCGTGAAAGTCTCTCTTATAATCTGTCGCGCTGTCGCGCTATCGTCTGTTCGCAATTTGTGCGGCTTTGTGAGCAAGCTCCCAGCCGCCCAATTGCTCCATCCGGCACCGCTCGTAGGTACGCGCAAATTCTAATTTGTTTGCATTTACCAGTATTACTGTTTCCTCGCTTTTCCGGTAATCTCCCTGATGTCAAGCCGAAGAACATGGATTTTCCTGATTGCCCCTTCGATATATTTCAGCCCTTTCTCCATATACTCCGGAGAATACTTACGAAGAATAGCTTCAATGCCCTTCTGCTTTTCAGGTCCGTCTTCAATGATCGCAATCGATCCGAATACATTGGCAGACCAGTATCTTGTTGCAAACTTTTCCGGCATCAGCTCTGTTTGTCGGATGATCGTAAAGCAGACCTCCGGATGGAAGTGAATATTATCAATCTTCTGTCCGCCCTCAGCAGAACAGTGCATGTAGATCACATGGCTTTCTGCATCAAAAGCGTAGCTCATAGGAACACTATAAGGGCTGCCGTCCTCTGTCACGGTGGCAAGAACGCCGTATTCTCCGTTTTTCAGGATCTCAACAACATCTGCGCTGTCAAGCAGCCTGTCTTTTCTCCTCATTTCACGCATGAACGATACCTCATACTTTCACGTCCGGATTCTTTTCACCGATCATCATGCCTCTTTTCTTTCTTTACTCTAAGATCCGTCCGTCTCTGGAGATTGTCACTACCTGCCAGGGGATAAACTTGCCGCTCTCACGAAGCGCATTTACTGCCGCCCTCTGCAGTCCGCCGCAGCAGGGCACTTCCATCCGTACGATGGTCACACTCTTAATATCGTTATCACGGATGATCTCCGTCAGCTTTTCAGAGTAGTCTACACCATCCAGCTTCGGGCATCCGATGATCGTTACTTTTCCTTTCATGAAGTCTTCATGCATGTTTGCGTAAGCATACGCCGTACAGTCTGCCGCGATCAGCAGCTTTGCTCCGTCAAAGAAGGGAGCCTGTGTCGGTACCAGCTTGATCTGGCAGGGCCACTGCGCCAGACGTGAAACAGATCTTCCGGTCTGAACCGGCTGTTCTTCCTGTATGGCTTCCTCTCTCTGAAACTGCATCATTCGAGATCCCGGACAGCCTCCCTCATTGTGGTCATGATTCATTCCATTCATTTCCTTCTTTCTCCTTTCCACTCCGGTCGACACTGAACGCTCGTCCACCGGACGAGCAGTGCCCTTTGCCTGTTTTACTGCAGCCTCATCATACGCCGGCGCTTCGCGCTCTTCGAACGTAATCGCTCCGGTCGGGCATCCCGGCAGGCAGTCACCGAACCCGTCGCAGAAATTCTCCCGGACCAGTTTAGCCTTTCCGTCAATGATATCAATTGCACCTTCATGGCAAGCTTCGGCGCACAGCCCGCAGCCGTTGCACTTTTCCTCATCTATATGTATAATCTTGCGAATCATTCTGATATCCTCCTTTTCTCATACTGGCATTCTCCTTCTCTCATCCTGACATGAGTATATACAAAGATTCCGAAGAAATCTGTATCCAAGGATACACATCCCGATTTTTTTGGCATATAATGGATTGACATCCTCCCACGTTTTTAACCGTGAGAGGATGCCAATGTAAAAAGATCATGAAGGAGTTTCATTATGGACTATTCTGTACTGGAAAAAAGCACCCTGTTTCAGGGAGTCCCGGCAAAGGACCTCCGAGTATATCTGGAAGAGACGCCTCATCACATTCAGTGTTACGATAAAGAAGAAACGATCTTTCATCTGATGGATCCCGCTTCCAGGATCGGTATTATCCTGGAAGGCCGTGCGGAGGCTCAAAAGGCCTTCCCAAACGGCAGCCAGGTGAACGTCTCTGTCCGCTGCCCGGGCGAAATGATCGGCCCTGCTGCCGTCTTCTCGAAAAGCCAGCGTTACCCATGCGATATCATTGCACTGGAACCAACCACGCTTATGGTATTCCAAAAGGCAGATCTTCTGTCACTCATGCAGAAGAACGTACAGATCCTTCAGAACTTTACCACAGAAATCGCTACCGCAACCTACATGCTGCAGCAAAGACTGGAGCTTTTATCCTACAGCGGAATTGCGCAAAAAGCCGCCTTCTGGATACTGATGCAGATCAGGCAAACCGGGAAGACTACAGTGAATATCCCGGACTCCATATCCAGGTGGGCTATGATCTTGAATGTGTCACGGCCATCACTCCACAGGGAAATGAAAAAACTTGAAGAAGGCGGAATCATTCGGTATACCGGCAAGACCATCGAAGTCCTGCAGCAGGATGATTTACAGTCAGTATTAAGCGATTAATCAAAAAGAAGGGATCGCTGCAGTTCCGGTCACTGCCATCACAAACAGAGTAACGCTAACGCTGCTGCTCCGGTCACTGCCATCACAAACAGCGTAACGCTGACGCTGCAGCTCAGATCTACCAGTCGGCGTTGACCCAACAAAGCAGCTCTTCTTTCAGGGCATCGCGATCCTTCGCGCACTCCTTCGGATGACGCCGCTCCGATTTAAATGCCATCTTGTAGATCCAGGGCAGTCTCGTCAGTACGGCGTGGCTCATGTGCTCAAAAGCTATGTGCTTATGGGAATATGGAAAGCCGATCTCAGTCAGCTTCTTCTCCATGTAAACTGCACTTTCATAAGACGGCCAGACCTCATCGTGCTTTGAAGACAGCATCAGTACCGGTGCCTTAATATTCTCGATAGGAATCAGGGTATCCGGCGTGATATCCTTATCCCGGTTAAAGGTAATGATGTGCATCTCTTTCTCGCGCATGAACATCTGCAGGATATTGAACGTACGGGTGCGATAAGGTGCATAGGGCAGTTCTTTTCCCCGGTAACTCCAGCAGGAAGTGCCGGAAGGCGCTTTGTTTTTTCCGCTCCCGGACAGCCCTTCACTTACAAAGTGGGAGGGCACGCGCACGATCACGCATGAAAGCTCCGGAAACAGGGATGCCGCTATCAAGGCCATCTCACTTCCCTTGGATGTCCCGTCAATCCCGATCTGTTTATACCCCAGTTTTTTCAGCCATGCGGCTGCCTTCTCCACAAACTCGACCGGCACACGGGAAAGCTCTTTCGGTGTCTGCTTTGTCTTAAAGAGAGCCAGCGCCAGCGAGGGGATGCCGTTTCTATGATAGAATTCCGCTTCCTGTTTCGTGAGTGTCATACCTCCATTCGACCCGGACATCACGATCATGACCTTGTCTTTCCGGCCGTTTCCCGGATATAAAATTGCTTCAAACCCTTCCTTCTGCACGGAAGCAGTTATTGTATTCCTCATTCAGTACTTCCCTCTCATTCTGTTTACTTTGAGCCAACATCTGCCAGAGCATCCGGATCTTTATCGCCGAGAATCCAGTAATTGCATTCCCCATCTCCGTCCGCCAGGGTCTTATGCCGGATCAATTTTCCATGAGCCGCGCTGCAGGTAATCTGGTCGATATAGCATAAGTTCGGGAGGAAATCGATGTACCCGTGCTTTCTGGCAAAGTCATTTAAAGGACAGGTATCGTATACAAAAGCGATTCCCTTTTTATGGCCATCCGGGTTCATCCGCATGACCCAGGTATTGCCCCATTCATTTCCTCTGTATTTCTCTGCTTTTTTCTTATAGCTGTTAAGATACCGGTTGATTGCTGCTACAATCCATTTATGTCTCAGAAGACGGTTCACATCAAAGTGTGAGAGCATGCGGATGGATTTTCCCATTGCCGCATCAATCAGAGAATTCAGATCTTCCGCCGTAAAGCTCCGGTCCACCGCCTCATAGAAAGCGAAAAATGCATACGCTTCAAGCATGTTGTTGGCCATCGGATTCTTCTTCCCGCCCAGATCACCTTCTTCCCAGATCCATTTTTCGTCCAGATATACCGTCTTCTTCCAGCGCTTTTTCGCTTCTTCTATGGGATAATGATCCAGCAGCCATTTTGTCATTGCCGGTTTGAACATTTTCAGATATTTATCCATTCTGTTTTCCTCCCAAATACTTAAATCCCATCAGAATAAAACTCATTCCGGGAAATAATTTTACTGTCCACTTCATTCTAATCTCCCAAATGAGAACAGCAACAGCCCGTGCGCGAACGGTTCAGACATCGTATCCTCACTCCCGAATGAGGTCATACATATGGAACCTCTCTCCGCAGCTGCGCACACGATCCAGTTTCATCCCCAGATGCTCATATCTGGCCGCCTTGTCCTTATCATCTGTGTCCAGGATCACAGGCACCTGCTTTTTATCTGCCAGACGATAAGTAAACTCCATCATCTTCCGCATGAATCCCTGTCCCTGATACTCCTTCCGGACAACCAGCATCTCGATCCGCAGGAACTTCCGCTTTGCTTTCTGCATGCGGGTCTCAATAGTTCCTCCATCACAGAAGCAGGCGCTGATAAACTTCTTCATATTCCCGAATCCGCCAAGAGCTCTCTTCTCTGCCGCAATCATCTTCATGCCGTCAAGAAAACCGATGGCTCCGCCGGCACCTTCCCCGGAAAGCATCAGATATCCTTCCTGCCGATCCGAAGTCGTGTAAAGTACACCACTCTTATATGCTGCCCTCACGATCGCATTCATGTAAGTGAACATATCATCCCGGGTGGAAATGAATTTGAGCAGGCCGATATCTTCTTTACTGTACTCGTAGTCAAAAAATGCATCTGCGATCCGGCGGGAAATCTCCGACACCTGTTCTTCAGACAGGCCGACAAGTTTTACCATGGCAGGCTTCTCCTCTGTTTTTCTTCCGACACTGACAAAACTGAAAGGCGTGATCATCCGGGAGCGTATATTCCGAAACCCAGCAGCATGGAGCATCTCCTCCATTTCCGCTACGGAATAAACCGCATGGTCTCCGGTCGGCCATTTTGTAAAGCACCAGTTCATGAATCTGCGCAGCCATTCCGGCCCGGTCAGTTCATTGATCACGACAGTTCCGTTATTCCCCAGGATCCGGTACATCTCCGCAACAGACCTCTCCGGATGCGGATGATGATGAATACTCATATGGCAGCTGACCGCATCAAACGCTCCATCCTCAAAAGGCATCCCCTCCGCGTCTCCTTCGGTAATGTCAGCTTCCGGAAGTCTCTCCCGACTCCGCAGTACCATTTCATGGGACAGATCCAGCCCTGCAAGCTTTGTGTCCGGAGACAGCTTATGAAACATCTCAAGAAAAGCGCCGTTCCCGCAGCCGATATCAATAAGCTTCTTTACATTTCGCTTCTTCAGGATCCGGGAAGTCAGCCGGTAGTCATGGTTCCAGTAACCGTTCCGGTTTACGAACGTGCTCGAATGGCCATCAAAATATTTTTTGGATTTCTGTTTATCATCCATATTGCTAATCCCCTCTCTTGTTTTGAACCGGTATCTGCCAAGGCATCCGGATCTTTGTCTCCCGATATCCGGCAGATGCATTCCCCATCCCCGTGCGATTCATCCGGATCCCCAAAATGAGAACAGAGCAGGTTCGAAATCAATCGAATCCTGCTCCGTGAAAAGTTCATAGAAGGTAGTTAGATTTCGCTAACCACTAATACTATACCTCTGCTTCTCCAAATTTTCAATATATTTAAGCAAGGATTCTCGAAGATTCAATCTCCGAGAATCTGACTGCCTTTGTACCTCTTCATGGATACATTTGCAATCCACACCGACACAATAATACCGATGATGACGACAGCCGGAAATGCCCATATAGGGCTGACCGACATCAGAGTATCCCCATAGCCGGCAGGCATTTCTTCTACCGCACACTCGTAAGTATACGCTCGGTTGAACCAGATCTGACCATAATAGCCGAAGCTGGAAAAACTCATCAGAACTGTCCCCACAACATCGCCGACCCGGTCGTAGTTCGTCATTCCCCTGACAGCTTCTGACAGAACCGTAATAACGATCAACGGCACCACATGCCACCTGACAGCGTCGTTTATGATGAGCAGCAGAAGGAGAATGCCCAGGAACAGGCAGACGGCCGCCCCGGGTGCCTGTACTCTTCGGAATGCGCGGATCACGATCGGCGACAGCAGCAGTCCTGCTGTGATCTGATAGCACACGAAAAAAATCGGGTGGATCGACCCTGTCACACAGACAGCTGCCGTGACGATTGCGTACAGGACTGCATACAGAAGCATCCACAAAGCATTTTTACGGTTCCATTTGTTGTTCATACTCTGCCTCCTCGGATAAGTTAATACTTCGGGTTATAATTAACTAACCCTATACACAAAGAAAGTCCCGCTCGAGCGGGATCTTTCTCATGTTTCCTTTTCAGACTTTACTGTTTACAATCCGTAGATCTGCTTCCAGCCTGGATACAGCAGGTCACTCACAAACTGCATATGTTCTGCGGCTTCTTCCCGGGTCATGTCATGCCGGACCACCTCAAAGATCAGGTGAACATAGGCTGTTGCCAGGATATGCCACTGCATATCAGAAATCTCTTTTTCCATTCTTCCTGAAGATCTCAGGATATTCGCATACTCCCTGTCTGCTTCTGCTTCTTTCCGGATCAGATCTTCCTCAAAGTTTTCATACGCAGAACCCTTCGCACAGCAGATCAGAAGTTTTACGCCATCATAATGCTCAAAAATAAAATCGACCCAGAACATTGCCCAGTCGACATCAAAAGGATTATACTCACATTCTGTCTCCATCTGATCGATGCTGCCTGCCGTTACGGAGTGAAATGCATCCAGCGTATCCTTTACCAGACAGAAGAACATGTCTTCCTTGTTCTTAAAATGCCTGTACAGTCCGGCAGTAGTAATTCCGACCTTTGCAGACACCCTGTTCAAAGAGGCTTTTTCGTATCCGAAGGCAAGAAATTCCTCTTTCATGCATCGGATAATCTTCTCATTCGTAGCCGTTTTATCGCGTGGCAAATTTCAGCCTCCTTGTTAGAAATATCTAACTTCCATCAGTTAACCATATTAACTCATAAATGTCAAGCTCTGACTACTGTGTTAAAGCCTGCAGGTACTGTCCTTTCTCATCTTTTTTCTTCGAAATAAAAGGACAGAAAAATTTGAATCAGCATAACCCATTTGCTCACGAATAATACTTCTAATGAGTTTTGTCTGCTGAAATCGGCTGTACTTTCTACATGAGGTGAGAGATGCCCGGAAGAGAGAATAATCAAGATACCAGGTACGTAAAAAAAGCCGGAGCCATTGCTCCTATCTGCCCTCTGGAAAGACCGTTGGATTTTGCAAGATATTTCCAGCGATCAGATACTGTTTTCCTGATGTCCTGAGCGATGTTTTCTGCCTCTTTTTTAGTAATTCCAAAACGTTCCGCAACAGATATAGCAAGTTCTATCTGAATACGGTTGTCTGTTTCATCAACATTCAGGGAAAGTTCACTTCCGGCCGGTTCTGGGTTTACATCGAACATCGGTGACAAAGCCCATCCTCTGGGTGTCAGCAAAAACGCATGATTCCGCAAGTGGTCGTCTGTATTGGAAACAACCATAGTGAACTACTCCGACTTATAGAAGTCGGAGCTTCCTGATTCATTCACCGTTGCACCGGTAGCGATATACGCTACACAATGTCTTACACAATGTCCACAGGCGTATAAGTTTGGGCTATTCCATCCCTACTGATTATT
>OMVU01000061.1 GCA_900314565.1 uncultured Eubacteriales bacterium | reverse complement strand
CACAGGAACCACTCCGCAAACCCATAAATCTGCCGGTAAAAATGATTTCTGCCGGCTGACTCATGTTTGAAAACACGAGAATGCGCCGGCTATTTTTCAAATCCTCCGGATAATGGATCCTTCCTTCCGCGATCACGGGGATTGAAAGCTCCTCTGCACATCTGCGAATCAGGGAAAAATTCGGTCCCTCCTGCTTCGGAGAATACGCTGTATAACCGCTCAGCGTGGTGGATACGATATCAAATCCCATCTCCTGCGCAGCCAGGCACTCCTCAAAGATCGAACAGTCTGCCATAGCAAGACGGCCTTCTCCATGGATCCGATCGACCAGCACCTTCGTGAGCACACCGCCCGGACGCTCTCTGTCTGTAGCATCCAGCGCTATGATCTCCGCTCTGGTCGAGAGAAGTTCCTCGACCTCCTTCATCGTCGGCGTGATGTAGATCTCGCTGTTATCATAATTACGTTTCACGATTCCGATGATCGGCAAAGGGCACACCTCCGCGATTGCATTGATATCACAGGCAGACTGCGCGCGTATGCCGGCAGCCCCGCCCTCCATTGCAGCCACTGCCATTCTGGACATAATAAAGCTTGAATGCAGCGGCTCGTGCGGAAGCGCCTGACAGGATACGACAAGTTTTCCTTTAATTTGTTCAAGTATCATTGTCATCTCTTTATCGCTTTCTCCATCTTACTCTGCCTGATACAGCGGAGCTAAATACAAGCCGGTATTCTCAATGAGCTTTGAGATCTCGTCTTCCTCATCCATATGCATCAGATAAACTTTTACACCTTTTTGAACCAGCTCTTTTAAAACAGGAAGTGTATCCATGTAAAACAGATGAACTCCGCTTTTATGGAAAGATACTTCCGAATAAAGATAGGCCCCATGATGCAGCAGAGGAAGAAACGGCGTAAGTGTGGCAGTATCCCCCGTGTAGACAACATCATTTCCCTGAATATTCAGGTGATAGCCAAAACACCTTCCATGCAATGTCTTTGTGTGAGTGGTCGGGACAGCGGAAACGAGCCATTCACAATGTAATTCATCAGCAGCAGCGATATGAAACCTCCCGGGCTCACAACCTTCTATCTGTACCAGAAGCGTCAGCAGATCTTTCCTGACCGTATCAGAGGGTGCCACTATAGTAACAGGTTTATGCAGAATATACCATGCGTATTGAATCATTGTTCCGACACCGCTGCTGTGATCGCCGTGAGTATGCGTTATAAGAATGTATATGTTCTTCACGGCCTTCAGTTCTATCTTCTTTACTTTTCTAAATTCACTTTCAGGACAGTCTATCAAAATCAGATCATCGTTATGATAGAAAAACGCAGAGTTGTGTTCGTCGGCGAAAGCACTTCCCCTGCCCAGGAATTTCAGCATTTTTATTCCCCCCTTATGTGATTTTTGAGCTGCTGGTTCTACCCGGGTAAAATTTTAATTTACCGATCGACAGTATTCGCATTCCGCTTCATACTCATTGTCGCGCTGTCTCCTGTTCGCAGTCTGCGCGGCTTGGTGAGCAAGCTTACAGCCGCCCATGAATGTATTCTGCCTGACTTTTATTGAGATTATACAGGTTAACCGCTATAAAGGCAAAGGCAGGTGAATAATGATAATCCGGCGTTTTGGCAGGATCTCGCAAAAAAAGCACCGGCCGGCTGTCGGATCCTCTCTCCGACTCGCCGCAGCGGTGCCTTTTTTGATTTTGTAAATGATCTGATCTCTGACGAAAAATCATCGTGTTCTAAGCCCATCCGGGCAATACTTTCTGTAACGGCTGTACCGGTTCACCTCCCTGTAATAAAATCATATTATGAGGTACGCAAACCTCATGATCATAATTCGGCCTGTTTCACAGGCCTTTTTATCGTCAGATCTTTATGGACCTTCCGAGAAGAAATATCTTTACATCCCGGCATACTGACGTATTGTCCTTATGCGAATCAATCTCCACTCTTTCAGTCTCACACAGAAAGGAGCTTCCATGGATCAAGAGAGTTACAGAAAGGCAGAGATCCGTTCCGGTAAAAAGAGCAGGCGAAAGAAAAACATCCGTCTCGGCGCGCGTATTCTGTCAGTCCTGCTGGCCGCAGTCCTGATACTGAATACAGCAGTCTTCGCTTATGCAGACGAACCGGAACTTCCGAAGATCAGCAGCTGGCCGGTCCCGCTGTCCGAGAACTCGGAAAGGATCGTTTCCGAGAATCCCCTGAAAGCAAAAGCGATCGGAAAGAACGATCCGCAGGGAACCCGTCTTAAGAAGCGCCCTATACCGCTTCCGGTTTATATGAATTCAGTCAGTCCAGAGATCTGACAATGGATTTTACGGACTACATGAACTATAGTTGGAATGAAATGTATAACAGCTATATCTTCGGACCGCTTGCCGTTATGTACATGGGAGAACTGTACAACAGGAAAACGACAGGAAAAACCACTGTACTGACGGATGCTGACGGCAGCGTATCGGTCGATACCATAGCTGTCCGTAATGGCATTTCTGCTATCATGGAGAGAATGCATAACGGCGAGACGATGGATTCTGTGATCGCGGACATCTCAGACGGAAAATACAGGGATACGCTGGATCTGTGTAAAAAGTATTTCGAAATGGACGGCCCGAATATGGATTCTATGGGCTTTGCGGCGAATGTCCTGAACTACGTTGATGCCCTGTCCAAAGAAAATGGAGCTCCGATTCCCGCATCCATTCTCAAACCGTTCAATGAAAATATTCTCGACCTGATCGATCTGACAAGACCGGCTTCCACCGATATCTATGTAATACAGGAAGGAACCGGCTTTGTAAAATCCACTGTTCCGAATGAGATCGCTTTCAGGACAGGAACCAAATCAGATCCCGCCGAAGTGCTGGGTATCCGGGAAGAACAGGGTTCCAATGAAGCTCTTAATGGAAGTGGCAGCGTTCCGGCAGAAAAAACCGAAGCTGATTCAGGATCCGATACAGAGGACTCCTGTGGGGAGGCACCAGAATCAACGGCGGCAGACTGCGATGCAGCATCCGGGGAACCGGTAAGCGAAGGCGCTGCGCCCGGGGAGCCGGCAGCCGAGGATGCAGTTCCGGATGCTCCGGTAACCGAAATTGCAGCAGCCGACGAGCCGGCAGCCGAAGATGTCGTTCCGGATGCGCCGGCAGCTGAAGTCGCAGGAACCGAAGAGCCGGCAGCCGAGGATGCAGTTCCGAATGCGCCGGCAGCCGAAAATTCAGCGTCCGAGGAGACGGTATTCGAAGCTGCCGGATCAGGGGCTTGTGAAGACCTCGCTGCTCCTTCCGAAAGTGCCCCTGCACCGTACAGTGAAGCTGCATAAAACATTCTGCTCACTGTTTCCTGTCAGAAAGATCATAAAGAAATCGAAAAAAGCCTGCTGTCAGATCCTATACGGTCTGGCAGCAGGCTTTCATTTGGGACTGTATTCTTCTGCGGTCACGCCCTGACCGGGTGAAATCCCGCTTGTGCGATTTGAACTCATTTCATGTCTTTACGACTGTTCGCACAGGATACCCGGAAATTTCCTTACGACTGTTCGCACAGGGATACCCGGAAAAAATGTCCTTCACGAATGCTTGTGTTGTGATAAACTAAACTCAGCAGTCTAATGTAATAATGTGAGGACATCAAAAATGATTCTGTTTGTAACGAGCAGTCCCGTCGGGACTTATCGAAGCAATGAACCGGTCGATTATTCCGGATTCAACCCGGCCAACGGGATGGTAAATGAACTGCAGCGGTTCTGGAAAGAAAACTCCCGCTGCCTTCTCATTTCCGCATTTCCGGATGAATATGCGCTTAATGATATCATGCGGCGTGATTTTGAGACAATTGTCAAAGATACCGGCTTATCCGCTGCATGCATGGATCTATGCGATAAAAGAAACGGAGAAATGATGGCAAATGCCCTGGGCAGCTATGATTTCGTAATTCTCGGGGGCGGCCATGTTCCGACGGAAAATGCCTTTTTTTCCCAAATAGGGCTCAGGGAGCATTTCAGAGATTTTGACGGAATAGCGATGGGGATCAGCGCCGGAAGCATGAATTGCGCGGATCTTGTCTATGCCCAGCCGGAGCTTCCCGGGGAAGCAACGGATCCGTCTTACCGGAAGTTCATACCGGGACTAGGACTTACAGAGTACAATATTCTGCCCCACTATCATGCCGTAAAGAATGATCTGGTGGACGGGCTGCGGCTCATGGAAGATATCACATATCCGGACAGTATTGGCAGGATATTTTATGCGATCCCTGACGGGAGCTATTTGCTTCAGACTGACTTCGATGCGGCGATCCATGGAGAGGCATACAGGATTCAGGACGGACAGATCAAAAAAATCAGCGACAACGGAAGTGTATATGTCCTGAAACCTTTTTCTGAATGATCAAAAACAAGATAAAGGAGGATGCGCTTTGAATTATGTATTTATCTCACCGGCTTACCCCGTGACCTGCACACAGTTCTGCGACCGCCTGCACAGGCACGGCGTGAATGTACTGGGCATCGGGGACGTACCCTACGACGCACTGAACGACCGATTGAAAGATTCTCTGACGGAATACTACTTCGTGAGTTCGCTTGAAGACTATGACCAGGTATACCGCGCGGTCGCTTTTTTCATTCACAAGTACGGCCGGATCGACTGGCTGGAATCTCTGAATGAATACTGGCTTCCGCTGGACGCAAAGCTGCGCACGGACTTCAACATTGCTGTCGGCACAAGAGAGGACAGGATCGGTGCCCTTGTCAGGAAATCCCTCATGAAGCGTCTCTTTATCGAGGCCGGGATCCCGACCGCGCGCCAGCACATTGTTTCGGATCTGGAATCCGCGCAGGCCTTCGTGAAGCTGGTCGGTTATCCCGTGATCGTCAAACCGGATATCGGCGTCGGAGCAAACGGTACGGTAAAGATCAATAAGGAAGACGAGCTTCTGGCCTTTTACAGTGACCTTCCGCAGACCCCCTATGTCATGGAGGAGTTTCTGTGCGGCGATATCTGCACCTACGACGCGATCCTTGACGCTGACTGTGAGCCGCTCTTTGAGTCCATGTGCTCCTATCCGCCGGTGATCGATTCTGTTCAGAATGACGAGAGCATCCATTTCTATACAGTCGCTGATGTGCCCGCCCAGCTGCGCGATTTTGGCAGGAAGGCTGCCAAAATATTCGGTGCAGACCGGAGATTTGTTCATTTTGAGTTCATCAATATCACAAAGGATTACGAAGGCATAGGAAAAGCCGGCGACTACGCGATCATGGAAGTGAATATGAGACCGGCCGGCGGGCATGATCCCGATATGATGAATTACGCCCAGTCGATCGACGTCTTCGACATCTATGCGCAGATGGTCACGGGCAACAACGCGGACATCCCCGAGTCTGCGGAGCACTATGTCTGCGCATATGCGGCGCGCAAAGACGGCTGTCGCTACACGCACACCCCGGAAGAGATCACGGCTCGCTACGGCAGTGCCATCGTGATGCAGGAAGAAATGCCGCCCATCGACTGGCCGTCAATGGGACGATACGTCTACATGGCAAAATTCAAGGAGAAGGAGGAGATGGAGGAATACTTCCGCTTTGTCCTCGAGACCGCAGCCGAAAGCAATTAAGCTGTATTAATCGGCTCTCCGATCTGCTCTGTCCTTATGACAGGGAAATTCCTTATCGGGAAATTCCCTATCGAGAAATTCTTCTCGAAGAGCAAGCGCAGCTCTGTCCTTATGACAGGGAAATTCCCCATCATACTAAATACCGGGAAAACAGAAAAGACCTGCTGTCCGGATCATATAAGATCCGGCGGCAGGTCTTTTCATTTGGCATCATATTCTTCTTCCGTTATGTCCTGATCAGATAAACCACACGCCAAGCATCACACATCCCTGCGCAATGATATTGATTCCCTGTTCGATCCAGTTGCCCCTTACGTCGTGGCGGTCGAACTTTCGCGCGCAGATGACCATTCCTGTCAGCGCGCAGACAGCAACAATAAAAAAGAACAGCGACGGCATCCTGCGCGCACCGTCAAGCAGACCGCTGACAGCGCTCTTTTCTGCCGTGAATACTCCCGCAGCCATCAGAAGAAAACCCGCCGGCATGACATATCTCAGCTGCATTCCCAGGAGCGCAACATCTTTTCGGGCGACGGCAATCAGGAACTTCCAGAGAACTTTGCCGAAACCCGCCAGAAAGCACAGAAGTGCCCCGACAAAAAAGACCCAACTTCGGAGCTTTACTCCGAGCATGATCGCGGCGATCCCGAAAAACAATACCGGGACAGCATCCATGATCGCAAGCTGCAGTGTGAACTGAGAATTATCTTCCTTTGTTGTCTTCATATTACTGTCACTTTCTCCATCAGGTCTTCATCATCTGCTGATATCATTTATGAAATACTTTTTTACAAGATTATGGTGATACAAGAAGCTGCTTCATACAGCTGTCAGATTCAGTCCCATACAAGCAGTTCGTTCATTTACAGCATATCTGAACCGAATCCTTCACGCAGACACGAAATAAGCGCACATTACAGTTCATACAATGCCGAATACTTCCTTTCCAGATAATCCAGAAAATCATCCGGTGTAAGCTCGCGTCCCGTGATATCCCTGATCCAGTCACCCGGTGCAAGGTGGTCCGCCTTCTTCCATACATTTTCAGACATCCAGTCATTTATGAGATCAAATCTTCCGTTTTCCACAGCCTTGTCTACATCTATCTCCTTCCGCATTCTGGCCGCATACATGGAATTGTACATATTGCCGAGCGCATACGTCGGGAAATAGCCGAAGCCGGATGTCCAGTGTACATCCTGAAGAACTCCCGATGCATCGTCGGAAGGTCTGATTCCGAGATACTCCTCGTATTTGTCATTCCAGATCTTCGGAAGCTCATCTAAATCCACTTCGCCCGCCACGATCATCTTCTCGATCTCATAACGAATCATAATGTGGAAAATATAGGTGAACTCATCCGCTTCCGTACGGATGAGCGATGGTCTCACGATATTAACAGCCTCATACAGCTCCCGCTCGGTCACATCATACATCGCATCCGAGAAGAGTTCCTTAACTTTCGGGTAAATCAAATGAATGAACGCCTCAGACCGCCCGATCACATTCTCATAAAATCTGGAAACAGACTCATGCTGTCCCATCGTCTTTCCCTCATAGATGTGATGTGTCCAGTTCTCGCGCGGCTGGTTCTGATCGAACAGTGCATGTCCTCCCTCGTGGATCGTACTGTACATACTGGACAAGAAGAGATTTTTGAAAAAATGCGTCGTAACACGCTCATCATCCGGTCCCATACTGTCCGTGAACGGGTGCTCTGTCGTCGAGAATGTGCCGCGCTCAAAATCAAAACCGATTATCTCGAGCAAATAGCGCGTCATTTGCTCCTGCAGCCTTTCATCTACCGGACGGGAAACGAAATCGTACCGTATGACCTTCCCGCTTGTCATGATTCTGCGAAGAAGGGGAACCAGGCGGGTGCGGCATTTGTCAAACATCTCGTCAAGTTTCGCGGAAGTCATTCCCCGCTCATAAAGGTCCAGAAGATTGTCATAGACAATCGAACTTTTCTCTGTCATCAGATCTACACGCTTCAGCTCTACATCCCGTACAGCCTTGAGTGACGGTGCAAATACAGAATAATCCGACTTCTGCTTTGCCTGAAGCCAGTCAGCATATGCCTTATTGTACGTCTTCGAAAACTCTCTGTCCTGCTCGGGCGTCACTCTGCGTATGCGGGCATCCTCCCTGTGGAGCTGCTCCGCCAAGGTACGGTCAAATTCATCGAGCTCATTTCTGTGATCGTAGAGCCAGGAAGCTGCCTCGAGAAATTCCGGGTTCCTGTGTATAAGAAAGATCTTATTTGTCAAATAGGAAGCCGTATCCCCTGCCGCCTCCATGGCAGCCGGCGGACACAGTGTCTCCATGTCGAACTGTACGATATGAGCTGCATGGCTCAGATGCGCTTCCTCATCGAAAAAGGTTTTAAGTCGTTTTAGCATCTCCTGTGTCTTAGGTGTCATCTCTGTTTTCCTCTCTTATGTATATTTTGTCGTGATAGTTATACTATACGGCATTTTCTTCCCTTAGTATAGCTTATCGGAAGTTCCGCAAGGAACTCCCGATAAAAAGGCCGATCCATCGGCCGCTTTATGATCATCGGGTTCGCAAAGCGGTTCCGATGACAGATAACATCACCTGCCCTTATCCTGATCCGTCCTCCGCACGAACACATCCGGGTCTGACTTCACCGCTGATCGTACTCAGAAAAATCACTTGCAGAAGATCTCAATTGCCCGGGAAGCAAACTCCGCTGTCCCTTCCCCGCCGTAACTGTCGATATTCTGTGTGAATTCTCCGCCGGCGGCATACATTTTCCCAAGTCCGCTCAGGATCTCTTTCGTGCAGGTATACATATGCTCAGTGATATGGTCCTGCAGCTTTTTCACCAATGCCTGTGCCTCACCGGATGCCGGATCGGTGTCACGGATCCGCCCGAACTGCGCAAAGAGATCGATCATTCCCTGATAAATCTTTTTATCTTCTTCCTTTGTCCGTCCTTTGGATTTTTCCTCAAATTCCTTATAGGCCGGCGTTGTGCCCCAGGACGCTTTCGCCTGCGCGGCATACTCATCTATTTTTTTTGTATCAAATGCATCAAATGTCAATTTTTTCACCCCCGACAGTTTAATTTCCCTGGCAAGGTCGATCAGATTTTCGATATGTTCCTTCTTCAGCCTGAGGAGCTCGATCTGCTGATCAAGCGCCTTCCTTCTGTCAAAGTCCGGACTGCTGATGATCTCTTTGATGTCCTTCAGGGGGAATTCCAGTTCCCTGAAGAGCAGGATCTGCTGCAGGGTCTCCAGTGCCGTATCGTCATACAGCCGGTATCCTGCCTCCGTATATTTTGCCGGATGCAGCAGCCCGATCCTGTCGTAATACTGCAGGGTGCGTATACTCACACCTGTCAGCTTACTTACCTCGTTCACCCGCCATAGGGTACGGGTGGAATGTCCGGTGGACGTTTCGTTCGCAGTCGTCATAGTTTGCTGCCTCCCTTGCCCTGGTGTCTTTACTGTAAACTATGACGCAGCGTCAGGGTCAATACTTTCGGAGAGATTTTTTTGAAATCACGGGAATTCTATGTCAGAGATCAATCATTTCCTCATCCAGCTCACTCAGGAAAGCTTCCAGAAAAGCATGCCGTTTCGCTGCGAGCTGCTTAGCCGTTTCGGTATTCATTTCATCCTTTAAGAGCAGGAGCTTATCATGAAAATGCTGCACGGATTCTCTCAGCGGTCGGCCGTGTTCCCCGCCGTAGGCAAATGTCCGCGCAATTCCGACAGCACCCATGGCGTCAAGCCGGTCCGCATCCTGCACAATCTTTCCCTCCAAAGTTTCCGGAATCTTTCCCCGGTTCCTGCTGAAGGACACGGAATTGATACATGCGCAGATCCGCTCGATCCGGTCTGCATCTATCCGTCCTTCCAGAAAAGTCCGCGCATTTCTGTTATTTTCCGTATGGAACAGCTTGTGGTCATCCGCGTCATGCAGGAGAGCCGCAAGCTCGGTGATCTCTCTGTCGCATCCGGACTCGGTCTCAGCGATCATCATGGCGTTACGCCGGACCCGCAGGGTGTGCTCCGTGTCATGGCCTCCGGCATTGCTGCGGAACAGCTCGCTTATGTAGGAGATCGCCTGTTCAATAAGGAGATTCTGCTCTTTTTCGAAAAAAGCCCTTTTCAGGATCTCGTACTCCGCATCACTGCATACCTCCCGGCACTTCGGTTCAAAAGACCGGGTCACCGCGAAGCACTCTCTCATAGTCTCACACGGATATGCGGGACAGGCTGCGCAGGTCTTTATTCCCTTTTCTGCACAGCACTTTATCACGCGGTACCTGCACCGGTTCTCCGGTCTGCAGCCGGAACATGCTATCTCATCATTCGTTACCACATGGTCCCGGTATCCGATTTTCATCCATAATTCTGCGGTATGCTGCAGCTCTTCCCCGGTCTTCTCATATGGAAGAGCCGTATATCTGGGGCAGACAGAGCAGTCGTTTCCGCAGGCAGCAAGTATTTTCATTTCTTTTTCCTGAGGAAATTGGAGACAATGATCGCACAGGAAGCGTCCCCTGTGATATTCAGGGTCGTACGTCCCATATCAAATATACGGTCCACGCCGGCTACCAGCGCAATACCGTCGATCGGGAGTCCGACGGAAGCAAGTACCATGGCCAGCATGATCATGCCTGCTCCGGGCACGCCGGCTGTTCCGACAGACGCCAGGGTTGCCGTAAGAACGATCTTGACCATCTGTGACAATGTCAGATGGATCCCATAACAGGAAGCGATAAAGATTGCGCAGACACCCTGATAAATCGCTGTACCGTCCATATTGATCGTCGCCCCGAGGGGAAGTACGAAGGATGAAACTTCCTTTGATGCGCCGAGCTCTTCTGTACATTCCATGTTAAGGGGAAGCGTCCCCACGGAGGATGCACTGGAAAAAGCGAACAGAATAGCAGGCATCATCCCTTTGAAAAATTCGATCGGACTGAGTCCTCCGAGTGTACGGACCGTCAAAGAATAAACCACGATTGCATGGAGCAGGTAGCCTATATAGGCTGCCAGCAGGACCATGGCCAGAGAGCCGATCACTTTCGCCCCGTTTTCCGCAACGACCGGGCAGAGAAGGGCAAAGACACCGAGCGGTGAAAGCTTCAGGATCATTTCCATCACTTTCATGAAAATGTCATTCCAGCGATTGATTCCATTCACCGCCGCCGAAGCGCTCTCCCCGATCAGGATCACGGCAAAGCCGATCAGCAGCGCCATCACGATCACCTGCAGCATGTTCGCCTCCGTGATCGGTGCCAGAAAGTTGGACGGAAAAATATTGACGATCACATCCATCGGCGATGTCGCTGCGGGGGCTTCATAAGTCAGGCTGGAAGTTTCCAGAACGGGGAAAAAGCCGTGGAAGAGATTGGCGATCACAAGTCCGATCACAGTGGCAACGGCTGTCGTACAGAAGTAATAGACGACCGTAATCCCTCCGATGGATTCCACCTTGCGGATATCCTTTAATGAAATTACGCCGGACATGATTGAAAAAAGGACGATCGGTCCGACAATGAATTTGACCAGATTCAGGAAAATGGTACCGAAAGGCTTAATATAACTGACTGCAAAATCCGAATACTTCTGCATGAGCAGACCTGCTATGATTGCAAGAATAAGCGCGATAAAGATCTGCATGGCTAATGACATCCGTTTCCTTTGCGTCTTTTCCGGATTTTTCTTTGAACTCATTGTACTGTTCCTCCTTCTTTTCGCAGATGAATGTCCAATTATCGTCATGAAGTGATGTTTTCTGTCGGTATTCTTTTTAATTGGATATTTACAGATATATATCTATAGTTTGACATACAATTCCGTTTTTCACAAGCACGACAGTACTGCATTATGCTAAAATATATGCAGCTGAAAAAAAGCAATTTTATTGTTTATCGAGCGAGCGGTATCATTCGCATTTCGCTTCGCTGCATGCTCATGCCGCTCGCAGATACACGCAGCTCGATGCTCAGGGAGAAAATAGAATGGGACTGTTCAATGAAATCGATCTTGAAAAACTGTTCGATCAGGAAAGCGAATACGGAGAGGAAATGACGTTCGATCCTGTAACGGACGAGCTGATTGAAAGAGCCGAAAAAACAATGGGTTACAGGATTCCCGCCTCATACAGAGAATTGTTGAAATACCGCAACGGCGGCGCGATCAGTGAAGAACTGGATGAAAGCTGGCTGGCTGTGATCTACGGAATTTCCCCTGACCCGAATAAATGGGGTGGATTAGAAGCGATGTTCGACAACTGGAAAAACGAATGGGAGTATCCGGATATAGGAATCCCGTTCGGCGAAACGCAGTCTGCCGGGCACGACATGTATTACATGGATTACCGGGCGACGAACGATACCGGTGAACCGCGCATCGTCCGGGTCGACAATGAATTCGACAATGAAGTGCATTATGTCGCAGCGAACCTGGTCGAATTCATCCGTCTGATCCTTCAAAATGAAGAGATCGAGGAAGAGCCGTTGGGTCCCGTCTGACTCAGTGCCTTGAACCTTCCTGAAAAATGAATGGATCGAGGAACTGCAGTCAGACAGCTGAACCGGGAAAAACACCAAAAACAGACTTTACTATTTTGCACACCGCCAGTACTGTGTCCGCGTCAGATCCGCACTTCCCCGCACAGATTCAGCTGGAAATACTCCCGGATCTCATCTGGATCGTCTGTCTGGCCCAGCACCCACATGAGCTTCGTCACCGCCGCTTCCGTGGTCATATCATAGGCCTGCAGGACACCGGCCTCTACCGCCCTCCTGCCGGTCTCATAGACCGACAGCCTGCTGCCCTCGAACCGGCACTGCGTCCCGATCAGAACGGTCATCCCTTCCTCGACCAGTCTGCCGATCTCCCCGATAAAATCATGTTTCACGAAGGGCATACCGCCCAGCCCGAACGCCTCAATGTATATGGCGCGATAGCCATGATCCGCGTACATTCCGAGGATCTCGCGGTGCATTCCCGGGAACAGTTTGAGGACCGCGACCTCCTGACAGTATTTGTTCTGAAGACGGAAGACGCCTTTCCTCCCGGGCAGAATCTGCTCATTGATCTTCATGCCGATCGAACTGATTTCCGCGACATTTGCGCAGTTGATGCTGTCAAATGCATCAAAACTCAGCGATCTCACCTTTGACGCGCGGCATCCGAGCATGACTTTCCTGTTGAAGGCCACGAACACTCCGGGACATCCGGTCTGCGCCATATAAATAGCGCACCGCAGATTTTCCATCGCATCCGCCACCGGGTTCGAGATGGACAGCTGGCTGCCGGTAATGACGACCGGGATCCGGATATTCTGCAGCATAAAGGAAAGCATGGACGATGTATACGCGAGCGTATCTGTTCCGTGAATGACGACGATTCCGTCGAACCTGTCCCTCTTTTCACTGATCAGCTGCGCCAGCTTTGCCCAGTCCTCCGGGAAAATGTTCGCACTGTCGACCGACGCGTATTCCAATGTGGTAAGTATCGCTTCCCCTGCCACTACATGCAGCTCCCGCAGCATGGATTCCGTCGTGAGACCGGGCGTCAGTCCGTATTCTTTGGCAACGGAGGAAAGGGTCCCTCCCGTGTTGATGATCAATACTTTCCTGCTCATTTTCATTCCTTTTCTTCGATCCACGAAAAGAACTTGTCCAGTCCCTTATTTTCTTCTCTGGTCTCCATGAACATTCCGGCCGTATACCACGAATGTGTATTCTTCTCATCCGTCACACTGTACAGTTCACAGACATTTCCCAGTTCCTCAGCCCTCGCGGCAAAGTCTTCGGCACAGGCGTACTCGAGCAGCCCGTCATGCCTGCTCTGAATGAGCAGCATCGGAATATGACTTTTCCCCATCAAGGCGACCGGCTCACCCTTCCGCCTGTCATACCCCTTTCTGAAGAGCTGTCCCAGCAGCAGCTTAAGAGCCAGTCCCTGATCCTCTCTGAAACTGTACGGCCCGCCGGAACCGATAAATCCTATGACGTTTGAGACATCAACGCCATACTTTTTCTGAACCTTTCGGCTGTAGCACATGATCGACGTCAGATGCGCGCCGGCGGAAGGGCCTGCAACAATAATTTTTGACACGTCGATCCCCTTTTCCTTCAGATATCTGACCGCGGAATTGAAGGCTTCGCAGACATCCTTTATCTGACACGGATACTTATACTTCGGAGACAATCTGTATCCCAGAGAAACAAAGCGATATCCCTGACCGCAGACACACTGACCGACATAGTCAAAGAATTTCGGGTTTCCCGCATTCCAGCCGCCGCCGTGAGTCCACACAATAATCTTGTCACTGAGGATTTCATCCGGCTCATAATACAGGAAATACTGTTCCCGGTCCCTGCCATAGGAAACCTTTTCAGGGATGTACTTTTTCCTGATCCGGAACATTTTCCGGTACAGCCCGAAATAACTCAGGCTTTCACGCAAAGAATCATTCATCCGTCGAAGCACCTCCTGTACCTGCTCTCACCTATGATCTTAATCTCTGACTTTTAATCTATGAGTTTTAATCTCTGACTTTTAATCTATGAGTTTTAATCTCTGAGTTTTAATCTATGGGTTTTAATCTCTGAGTTTTTAATCTATGAGTTTTAATCTCTGACGCAGAACGCTCGTGATTTGGGCAGTGAAAATGAATGCGCAAAGTAAAACCCGGCTCTGACATGGGGCACAAAGTAAGCCTCAGTAATTACAGCCTTATGCGAATCGCAGCCGCATCAGAGACTTAACACTTTCCGGAGCGCCGCATCGGACCCCTCCGTAAAGTGTTCTCTTGCCCTCCTGAAAATGCGCTCCGCGGAATCCGAAGGCTCCTCCTTATAAGCGCCCGTCACATGTTCATAGCCCCACAGCTCCTCCGGCTTCTGGTAATAAGAGACCGCCATGCCGTAACTTAAGCCCCGTTTGTTCCGCCTCCGCTCGAACTTCCGGATTATGAGATACGTCTGCATCTGGAGCTGTGCAATACAGCCGTCGAAATTCTTATAGCCTTCCTTGCCGAATCCCGCTGCCGGCTTCAGTTCAAAGCCCGGATGCATGCCGCCGTCCTCACAGAGATCCATGATTGCCTTATACCGGCGCTGCACCAGACCGTCGTCCCACGCTGCGTCGAAATCGTAGCCGTCCCGGCGGGCGTTGGCAAAATACGGAAACCATTCTCTGGAAATGAACCCTGTCTTATTATTGAAAAACTTACCGTACGCCACTTCGCCGGTCGCGGGAATGATCTCGCGCCATTCCCAGGGATCCTGCTCCGGATCACCCGTCCACCAGAAGAGGGGAGAGACGTGCTCCTCTGCAGAGAAGCCGGGCACTTCATTTGCAAAGAGAGGAAGGAAACCCACTTCATTGATCCAATTAATCAGCTCGCGCCAGGATCGGATCCGGTAAGGATCGTTCCAGTCGAGACCTTTCATGATCCATGTTCCGCCTTCATTGGCCATAAAACATCACCACCTGTGTCAATCTATGATTGCAAATCCGGACGCCTTCAGCGCCGGAAAAATCACCATCTGTGTCAATCTGACCGTTAATTGATAATACTCTTACCGACCGACCTTCCTGCTTTCGAATAACGATCCGGTCTGAATCTTATATAGTGAAGCTCACATGAATAAATTCACGTGCTTCCTATCTGAGGCTTACGCCTCAGGGCCGCTTTAGGCGGCCGGACTCCGGCACCTGCGGATACGC
>OMVU01000112.1 GCA_900314565.1 uncultured Eubacteriales bacterium | reverse complement strand
GGTATGACCTTGACAGAGATGGGACGAAGAATGGATAAATCCCCGCAGGCATTCAGTCAGAAAATAAAACGTGGTACCTTCACGCTGGATGATTTGCAGGAGATTGCGCTGGTAACCGGAAGCCGGTTTGAGTGTGCTTTCGTTCTGCCAAATGGCGATCGTATTGAGATTGGAGGCAAAAGATGATCCGATATATCGAGGGCGATATATTTAAAAGTCCCGCTCAGGTTCTTGTGAATACCGTAAATACCGTTGGTGTCATGGGCAAGGGCATTGCCCTAGAGTTTAAGAAGCGCTATCCTGATATGTTTCAGGCTTACAGAGATATCTGTGATAAGCGAAAACTGAAAACAGGGTCATTGATGCTTTGTTATGAGCCTGATCATTGGGTTCTGCTTTTTCCGACCAAGGAACATTGGAGAAATCCCTCCCGGATAGAATATATAGAAGCAGGACTGGCAAAATTTTGCAGAACCTATGCGGAGAAGGGAATCACATCGGTAGCATTTCCGCGGTTGGGATGCGGAAACGGAGGACTCAATTGGTCTGATGTGATGCCGATCATGGAAAAATATCTTCAGGACCTGCCGATTGATATTTTTATTTATCTGGGAACAGGTTCAGACACACTTTCCGGACATAGAATTCAGGAAAAAACAGTCGATTGGCTTCGGCAAAACGCAAGAGATATGTCTTTTCAAAGTCTGGAGGATGACATCCAATGCCATTGTTCAGTTGATCCTTATCATTTTGTTTCTGGAAAAACAGAATGGAATGTACTCTGGGAAGAAGACGGCCTTGTTTTTCAAAAACATGGTAAAAAGGCTGAATCAGTTCAGATCAATGAAGACAATTTTTTTGAAATCTGGTCGGATCTGCGATGCAATGGCCTTGCTTTGAAGGCCAAGGAGAACTCCGCGCATCGTCTTGTTTTGGATCTTTTACTAGCGCTAGGATATGTTTCTGAAGTCAAAGTCATAGATGGAAAGACCGGAGGAAAAACAAACGGTTACCAAATCAACGCCGGAGCAGGTCGGGTATACGATTTGAAAGGACGAGCCGATGAGCAATAGAAAAATCAGAGGCTTCTGGTATTTATAGTCAAAAAGCTTCTATAAAAACATGGTCGGAAACTGTAAAGTAATCACAGTCGACGACCCTGTTTTTAAATAGTAATTCATGTTTTTCGGCTATTATTCAACATAAATCTAAATAGTAAACATAAATATTGTTTTAAATGCATTTTTACGTTATACTATTCTTGGAGGTGATCCTATGAAATTATTGCGTGTGAAAACCAGTCATTTCAAAAACTGCCGAGATGACTTCACAATTGATTTCGTTGCGCAGTCCAAGAAAACAGCGGAGGACAAGGAGTACGAGCTTCAGGAGATTGCTGACTCTCTTTATGTGTTTAATACTGCGGCATTTATCGGGAAGAATGCATCCGGTAAGACAACAGCTATAGAACTTCTGGACTGCTGTTATTCGATCCTCGGGGATTTCCGGCTGGAAGGAAAAAAATACAGCTACGAGAATATCACCCTGGAAATGATCTTTTACCACGAGAATTATATATACAGGTACCGTACGGTTCTGCATGAGGATTCCGCACTTGGTAATAAGGCGATTTTTTCAAATCAGACACTGGAGCGTAAAAAATATGCGAAGACCAGCATCAAAAACATTTATGAGGATGATCAGTTTAAGCCGGTTTCCGGAATCGGCATTCTTCCGGAGGACACATCAATTGTATTCTTTGTGTTGAAGAAAAAGGAAACGCGGGCCGTGTACTTTGACAGTAACGGCGAAGGAACGGATACGTATCAGCTCCTGTTTAAGGCGATGAAAAGCTATTCCATCTCCGGTGAGTATCTGACGAACATCATAAAGATCTTTGATGAAACGATCCGCGGACTTGAGTGCATTGATGACCACAATTACCGGCTGATTTACCAGGATAAGGAGCAGGTGCTCTCCGATAAGGAGCTGATCTACCTGCTTTCCAGCGGTACCACGAAGGGACTCCTGCTTTATATCCTTGTCGTTGCGTCCCTGCAGAACGGTTTCGATCTTTTAATTGATGAGGTGGAGAATCATTTCCACAAAACGCTGGTCGAGAACATGATCAGTCTTTACAAGGATAAGACCGTCAACCGCAAGAATGCGACACTGATATTTACTACACATTATTGCGAGGTTCTGGATCTGTTTAACCGGCAGGATAACATCTGGATCTCCAAGTCTGACGGTCAGGTATATCTCTCAAATATGTACAAGGACTACAATGTCCGGCCGGAGCTTTTGAAGAGCCGCCAGTTTTACAATAATGCTTTCCAGACGTCGGTTAATTATGATGAGCTCATGAACCTGAAGCGGAAGCTGAAAAAGGTGCAGGAATCATGAAATACCTGATTATGTGCGAAGGTCCTAATGAACTGGAGGTTATCCGGATCCTTCTGGAAAATGATATGCTGTTGATCTCAGAAAATGAGCTCCTGGGATTAACACCATATCATGCCAGACAAATTGCAACTGCTGGACAGGTAAAGGCTGAACTGAACATCTATCCGGGCGAGGTTACAGTCCTTCGAATCGGAGATACGCAAAGCGAAAAGCTTCGCATCCCTCAAGAGTACACAGATAAGATTGTTGATGTGAAAAAATACTGTACAAAGCCGGAACTGGAGATGTTACTGATCATTGCGGAAGGGCTGACTTCTGAATATGAAAAGGTAAAGTCTTCCATGAAACCGAAAACCTTCGCAAAGCAGCATATTCGCTGCGGCAGAAAGAAATATGATAACAGCACTGCTTTTTACAGAGACTATTTTGGAGAGAATCCCAAAATGCTTGCTGAAAGCATCCGGGAGTACCGAAGAAGGAATGGCTCTCATAAAAATGACGAAGGCTATTTGGCGGAGCTGTTAAAATAGGCCAATATAATATGTGCATCATGCTTGTCAAGGATGTCACTTGAGGAAAATCTCCCAGGTGACATCCTAATTTTTTCAGCAGGCTTCTGTTATTCTCTGATCAGACCGGCGGTTCCGGTTATCAGAGAGGAGAAATCAGTATGGATACCAAGGATAAGACAACGATGTCTGTGATGGAAATGGGACAAATACTTGGCCTGAAGAAAACGGATGCCTATTGGCTGGTACATAAGCAATGTTTTGAAACGACCCTTGTGCAGGGAGTGATGCGTGTCAACATCAACAGCTTTGAGCACTGGTACGCAAATCAGATCAAGCGCAGAAAGGTTGACGGGTCGCCTCCCGGGATGGAACTCCGTGCTTATTCCTACTCGATTGCAGAGATAGCGGATCTTCTGGATATTCCTGATTACGTTGCTTATGACCTGATCAAGCGATACCACATTGAAACATTCGAGGTGGATAGCTGGAAACGTGTCCGGAAGGATGTCTTTAATGCATGGTACAAATCGCAGACAAAATACAGAACATCCGAAGACCGGCAACGTGATATGGAGCTGGAAAATGCATCCATAACATTACCGCAGATGGCAAGACTCTTAGGTGTCAGCCGCAATGAAGTCTACTCTCTCGTCGGCAGAAAAAGCAATCGTGATGTCTTCGAGATCATCATTGTGGCGGACAGAAAACGTGTTACACTGGACAGCTTCGAAAGATGGTACCGGAGTCAGGATCATTACCAGAAGGTGACGAATCAAACATCGGGGCTGGATAAGGAAGTGGAAAAGATTGATGATTCCGAACGTATGGCGCTGCTGGATTCTGACAGGATGAGCTTTACTGTCAAAGAGGCTGCTCTTATTATCGGTGCTTCTCCGCGAGAGGTTTACCGGATGATTGAAGATGAGATTCTCGATAGTTTTTACATCGGGAAGATGGTCCGGATCAGACGCGCTGCTCTCGAATGGTGGTTATCTTCTCAAAATGACGTTTGCGGGAAGGAGGCACAGTGATGGCATCGCTTATCGAAAGGAACAACAGATATTATGTGGTATACACATATGAAAACGAAGCCGGAGAAAAGAAGCAGAAATGGGAAACCTACAGGACAAAAACAGATGCACAGCGAAGGAAGTCAGAGGTTGAATATCGGCAGGAGCTTGGCAGCGTAGTGGTCCCCCAGTGCGAAACCATGTCCGATCTCTTAAAGGAATATATATCCATGTATGGCAGGAACACCTGGGCGCTCTCTACATATACGTCCAATGTCAGTATGATCAATTCTTATATTCTTCCGCATCTGGGACAAATGAAGCTTGGGGATATTACCGCAAGGTCACTTGAGAAATATTACCAGACAATGCTGAAGACGCAGGCTGTTCCCAAATGCACGGATAACAAATACAAGAAAACCACTACATTGATATCAGCTGAAACGGTCAGGCGAATACATAAGCTTCTTCATAGCTGCTTTGAGCAGGCGGTCCGCTGGGATCTTATGATGCGGAATCCGGCAGACTATGCTACCGTTCCCAAGTCTTCCAAAAAACAGAGAGAAATCTGGAATGCAGAAACTCTGATGAAAGCGGTTGAAGTATGTAAGGATCCAAAGCTCCGGCTTGCCATCAATCTTGCATTTGCCTGCTCTCTCCGGATCGGTGAGCTGCTTGGTCTGACCTGGTCATGCATAGATATCTCGGATGAGAGTATCCATAATGGAGCAGCTTACGTCTATGTAAATAAAGAGCTTCAGCGTGTGGAACGGAGCGCTATGCAGCAGTTGGATGACAAGGATGTGATCTTCGCGTTTCCAATCATCTCGGAGAAAAATAAAACTCAGCTTGTTTTAAAAAAGCCCAAAACCCAGTCCAGCATCCGGAAAGTTTTTCTTCCGGACACGGTCGCGAAAATGCTGCTTGACTGGAAGGAGGAGCAGGATGAATTAAAGAAGGCATTGGGCTCTGAGTATTCAGACTATGATCTGGTTTTTGCCGGATATTACGGGATGCCCACGGAAGCTTCCTCTCTCACGGAATCCTTTAAGCAGCTGATTCGCGAGAATGATCTTCCACCGGTAGTATTCCACAGCCTTCGGCATTCCAGTATAACCTACAAGCTGAAGCTGAATGGTGGCGATATTAAAGCAGTTCAGGGAGATTCGGGTCATGCCCAGGCAAAAATGGTCACGGACCAGTACTCTCACATTCTGGATGATGATAGGCAGAAAAATGCAAAGCTTTTGGAGAAGGCATTTTATCAGGAACAGATCATTACGGAGAGCGTTGAAGAAAACCTGTCTGCAGCCGGGGCAAAAACAGGATCAGCCATTACTGCGGATGACAGGAAACTACTGGAAAGGCTTATGAATGATGAATCAACAGCAGCATTGCTGCTGGCTCTTGCAAAAAAACTAATTTGATGAGACGCTGATTACATAGCCTGCAGGAATAGTGAAGATGCAGTCCTGCAGGCTTAAATATCTAAAAATGGCGGTAGTTGGTAAAGGTTCATGCCGCCATTTTTAGATATTTCTAAAATCCATCTAATGGAAACGGTGATACACAGGTAAAAATCTAACGACAGCTGTGAACACAGAGCGACTCGGAATACGGAAAAATGTTGAAAACACAAGACTTTCCTGAACATCTGTGAACACAGAAGGCGCGTGATGACCTGCCGCCGGGATTTCTCCTAAGCGGAAGGTCGTGTGTTCGAATAATTCTCCCATGCTTTTTTTATTTCATCTAATCATTTCGGGTTTCGATTAGAGGATTGCTAATAAAACAGGCCATTTTTCTAACGGGCAAAATCAGGCTCAGGCAGCCGCTCCGCTAAAAATGGCGTAAGGTTCTCTGATTACCTGCGTATATCTGTGTTTTTCTGTGGATATACCGCTGATTACGATAAAAAACTCACCTTCGACATTGAGAAGTTTCTGGATACCAGAGCAAAACTTCACCCGAAGGATGAGTTTTTTGTTGTCTCTGCGGAAGATCAGGAAGTTAAAAAAATGCAGATGAAAACAGAATACCGGATTCGGTCCCCGACTTTGGCAGGAAGTCTGCAGAGGGCTGGAACTTGAGACAGTACCGATCGAAGAGGTCGGGACAGACCTCCCGGCAAAGTATCCGACGGTGGAGGCACTGCTGGATCGTGCGGATGGCGAATATCCCAGAGGTGGAAAGAAGGAAGGAATCGTGATCTGTCCAACGGAGCCTGTCTACAGTGAGCTGATCAACGGTGCGCTTTCCATGAAGGTGGTCAGCAATGAGTATCTGCTTAAGAACGTGTAGAGTATGCTAATATCTCAGGTATAAAAGATTGTGGAGTTAAATTATGAAAGTGCTTGTAATACCGGATGTTCATCTGAAACCATGGATGTTTGACCGGGCTTCGAAGATGATGAAGGCCGGAAAAGCGGATAGGGCTGTCTGTCTGATGGATATACCGGATGACTGGAATCAGGAGCTCAATCTGGATCTGTATATGCAGACCTATGATCGGGCGATCCGGTTCGAGAGGGAGTATCCTGACACCTTGTGGTGTTATGGAAACCATGATCTCTGCTATCCATGGAATCAAAGGGAGAGCGGATATTCCAAATTTGCAGTGCAGACGGTCTGTGAAAAGCTGAGCGGGTTGAGGGAATCGATCAAGGATAATAGCAGGATTAGTTATATCCAGAGGATCGACAACGTCCTGTTCTGCCATGGGGGCCTGCTTGACGAATTCGTGAAAATGCATGTGCCGGCGAAATACTATCATGACATCGATAAAGTAGTGGAGACTGTCAACGGGCTTAGCTGCACCGAGTTGTGGCAGGATGACTCCCCGATCTGGTATCGGCCGCAGTATTACACTGCAAAGCTGTATAAACCCAGAAAGCTCCTCCAAGTGGTCGGACACACGCCGGTCCGCAGTATTGAGAGAAAAGGCAATCTGATCTCCTGCGATGTTTTCTCCACATATCGCGATGGCAGACCGATCGGGACACAGGAGTTTCCCGTGATCGATACAGCGGACTGGTCGTGCCATGGGGAAAAGTAACCGGAAAAGTAACAGCAGTGAAAAATTAAAAAAATGTTAAATTGCTGTTGACAGTTATGCAGGCATTTGATATTTTATGAGTCAAGAAGTGCCTGTCCTGCGTAGCAATGCTATGCATGAACGGCACTTATTTTTTTGCCAGCAGAGAAATCAGATAACTATAACTGCAATCAGAAAGAGGAAAAGAAAGCAAATGTTACAGCGGTCAGCGAAAAACTGGATGAGAGAAATTCAGGGAGCATACGGACATAATATGTCTATTAATGATGCCCTCACGAATTCGCTGCCGTGCACGACAAAACTCGATCTGCGCGCAGAGTACGCCCCCAAGGGCGGTATAGGCTTTACTGGGACAGTCCCCGGAATCCGAATATCATGTTTGACTTAGCAAAAGGATACAGATATCAGGATGCTTGATAAGCAGGGACTGTCGGGAAAGATGACAGACCTGCTTTTTTTAATGCCATTTGGCGGATATGCCCTGCATATCCGAATGGAAATAATTTAAACGGCTGCAGGACAGGCAAAATCGGCACAGGCACGCCGACTGACTAGCAGCCACCCGTCTGTGTGGTGTAATCGGAAACATACCAGTCTTCCAAACTGGAATTGCCGGATCGTAACCGGCCACAGGCTTTCGGGACTGTCATCGTATAACTGCTTTCAGATTGGGAGGAGAAAGGTGGAGAAGATACGAATATCGCTTCAGGATTCTGGGGCGGTAGCTCAGCGGTAAGAGCAGCGGCCTTATAAGCCGCAGGCGAAAAGGTAACGGCAAGTTCGACTCCTGCCCGCCCCATATATAAACGAGAACGTGGTGTAATGGCTAGCACACCTGGCTTGGGACCAGGAGGAAGTGTTCGAATCGCACGTTTTCGATGATGGGAACATAGCTCAGCTGGTGGCAGCGTCTGACTGTTAATCAGAAGGTCGGCGGTTCGAATCCGGCCCGCCGGCCTTGGGACACTAACAGCAACATTTATATAGCTATGAGAGCACACGACTTCTAATCGTGAAATAAATATGTGTCCTGAAAATGTGACCCTCACAGCAACTATCCACTCAATGGACGAGAGCAGACTGTAAATCTGTGGCGGTTCGATTCCGCAGGGACAGGGTCATGAATTTAGAAGCAAAGAAATCTGTGGAAGGAGGAGAGACAGATGAATTTCGCAGAAGCAGCAAAGAACAACAGCATTTTTACGCGCACTGAGAACGGCGCTGTCGCGCTGAACACGACTGGCGATGCCAGGCTCGACCTGTTCGGAACGATCGGAGCCCTGCGCGGAGCAGAAAAGGAGCGGATCAGCCGTCTCTTCTCAGAGGCATACCGTCAGGATCCGCTGTTCGCGACAAAGATCGCTTTCTACGGACGTGATGTCAGGGGCGGCCTCGGCGAGAGGGAGACCTTCCGCACGATCCTGAAGGAGATGGCACAGTTTCATCCGGAAGCTCTGCGGCAGAACCTTGACCTGATCGGCGTATACGGTCGTTTCGACGACCTGTACTGCCTCATCGGAACTCCTCTGGAAAACGAGATGTGGGCAGCGATGAAGGAGCAGTTCGAGGAAGACCGTAGGAACCTGAAGGACGGCAAGTCCATTTCCCTTTTGGCGAAGTGGATCAAGACCGCCGATGCTTCCTCTGAAAACACCAGGAGGCTTGGCATCCTGACGGCGCAGAAGCTCGGCTATGACGTATACACCTTCAAGAGGATCGTCCGTGCGATGCGCAGGAAGATCGGCGTGACGGAATCCCTGATGTCCGCGGGACGCTGGGATGAGATCGAGTACTCTGCCGTTCCGTCCAGAGCGATGATGATCTACAGGGATGCTTTCCAGAGGCATGACCAGGATCGTTACGGTCAGTTTGTGCAGAAGGCTGTTACCGGTGAAGAGAAGATCCATTCGGCAACGCTTTTCCCGTATGACATTGTGGAGAAGGTGATGACCTGGGTCGACTGGAGCCACTACAGGATTACGAAAGATCCGGCACTCGAGGCACAGTGGAGACAGCTCCCGGATTATGTCGGTGCAGACGTCAACGCGCTTGTTATCGCGGATACGTCGGGATCCATGCACGGAAGACCGATGGCGACAGCGGTCGGCCTCGCGGTGTACTTCGCTGAGCACAACAGGGGTGCTTACCATGGGATGTTCATGTCTTTTTCCGGGACGTCGAGGATCCAGGTGCTGCGCGGAGCGACTCTGGCACAGCAGCTTTCCGGGATCAATATGAATGACTGGGAGATGAACACCAACCTGAAGGCGGCGTTTGAACACGTTTTGGACATTGCGGTAAAGAACCATGTGCCGCAGGAGGAGATGCCGAAGTCACTGATCGTCATTTCCGACATGGAGATCGACCGGTGCGGGAATAAGGAGTGGACCTTCTACGAGAAGATGTCGCAGAGGTTTAGGAAGCACGGATATCAGATCCCGAACGTCATCTTCTGGAATGTATCCAGCAGGAATGACATATTCCATGCGGACAAGAACCGTATGGGCGTGCAGCTGGTCAGCGGCCAGTCTGCGGCTGTCTTCCGACAGGTCATGCAGAACGTGGGCCTGAATCCGGTGGAAGCTATGGAAAAGGTAATTAATTCAGAAAGATACAGTGCCATAACGGTGGCATAGGAGTAATCTCCCTGCTCCGTTATGGCGCGGGGAAGGGAAATGTTTAAGAGTCCGACTTATGGAAAGATGGACATCAGCCAGATCCCTGACAGGATCCTGATGTTCTATCAGAATCATCAGCAGTATGAGATGCCGGTCCACATCATCGTGGGAACGGATTCCCAGAACTTCGACTACACGAAGATCGTTTCGGTGATTGCCGTTGTCTGTGAAGGGCATGGCGGGATCTTCTTCTATGAGATCACACACCAGCCGCTGATCCGGGATGTCCGGACCAAGCTGCATGTAGAGACGAATGACAGCCTGAAGGTGGCGGAAGAGCTGGTCGGGATCATGGAAAGCGACGGGAAGTACGAGGAAATGTACCTGAACTGTCCAATCGCGATCCACGTGGACGCCGGCAACAGCACAAACGGAAAGACAAAGGAGCTGATCTCGGAGTTGGTCGGCTGGATCAGGGCCTGCGGCTATGACTGCCAGGTAAAGCCGGAAAGCTTTGTGGCGAGCTCGATCGCTGACAGGATCAGCAAGTAAATCCAACTAATGGGAGAATGACAGCAGCATTTTCCAGCATTACAATCAAACAAAACATAACAAGAGGAAGCAGAAGATGACACAGGCCATGTTTTCACAGATTTCGCATAGGATTGAAAGATCCCGGTGGAGCAGCATCCGGAGGACGATTAATTATGCGGAAATCAGGGTAAGACACAGGCTGTAATTTGGAAGCAATGAACCATCAAAAAGCCGTCTGCTCCTGAATTCCAGGGACAGGTGGTTTTTTTGATGGAGGTGCAAAATGCCGGTCATAGACATGGCAGAGACGGGGAAAAACATAATAAGGCTCAGGAAGAACGCTGGATTATCAGTAAAAGATATACAGGCTTGCTTACAGCTTTCAACACCCAACGCCATATACAAATGGCAGAACGGAGAGTCTCTTCCCACACTCGATAACCTTGTGATCCTGGCGGAAATGCTGGGGGTTTCCATAGATGAGGTGATTGTGACCAAAAGATTTTGAAAATGGTGAATTCGCCTAACGGTATGGCAGCCGCCTCGAAAGCGGCCAGAGCGCAAATGTGCTTTGCAGGTTCAAAGTCTTCGTTTCACTTCGGTCGGCGCTAAACGGACGTCCCCCAGACGGCCAGCGCCCTGTACTCACCGTAAGCCGGTATAAGCCTAATGGTAAGGCAATGGTCCTGAAAACCATGAGTAGCCATGGAAGTGGTGTCTCCGTTCAAGTCGGAGTGCCGGCGCCATATTGCTGTAGCGTAAACGGATAACGCATCTGCTTCCGAAGCAGAAGATTATGAGTTCAAGTCTCATCAGCAATGTTTCGCTTTCGTAGTATAACGGAAAGAATGGCTGTTTCCTAAACAGCAGGTGAAGGTTCGATTCCTTCCGGAAGCATCAGAGGTAGTTCAGATGGTTAGAGCGCCTGTCTGATACGCAGGAGACCGCGGGTTCGAGTCCCGCCCTCCGAACTGTGGCCGTGCCAGATATTGAAGCATTTCAAACTGCTCCGCCAATGAAGTTTCAGGACCTTTTCATCGTGCTTCCGGGACTTTTCTTCTGATTTTGCTGTTTACACTTTATGGTAATAGAATCATAAATTCTTCGATCTGCGGATCACACCCTGCATATATTTCTTCCTCAACAGTTCATAATCCGTTCTGAAGCCTGCGATCGAATGCCTCATATAATCATTACGACAATTTTCCTGCGGAAAATACGTGACAATGATGTAAATCGTAAGCGCTCAATTAACATTGAGCGCTTACTTAAGATAAACGAATGTTCAATATCTGTCGGCTTCGATCGCCCTGGTGTTATATTTGATTACTATCTTATGCCACTTACGTCCCAAGTGCGTAATTTCATGTTGAGCAGCAGGGCTCAACGGGTTATACTTTAATTACAATCTTAAGACGATTACGGCCTAAGTGCGCAATATCAGGAGGTGCGGAAAGTCCGTTCTTTTATTCGAACTGTTTCGTGACTATCTGCTGTCACAGGAAGCAATTCCAGGATCCTGTCAAGAGACATCGTGACAGAATTTCGCGGCCGCTCTTCGCAGATCCATGTATATCCTCTTTCTTTCCGGGAATTTTATGCCGCTGTGGGTGGAGATAAAAGAGACGCATTTGACCGCTATTTGTAGATTGACAGAACCGATATTATTAAGTAACATCAGGACAGTTGATTATAAAAGGCGTCCATTGCTACCGAGTAGTGGGATTAACGTCATTCCTTTACCGTTAGGTCTTAGCAGGTAGGGGAATGGCGTATTTTATTATATGGAGGTTCTCTAATGAAGTGAATCTATCTGTTTATTGCAGGAGCTCTTTGGACAGGCATGGGAATCGTGGTGACTACGCTGCCTGGGATTTTTCTTTTTAATGAAAAATTGTCAGTTCCACAGGTTATATGTGTTTTTTAATTGTAGTTGGAATTGTCGGATTAAAATATTAACAAAGGATTAAGGTGAACTATGTTTAGAAAGATGAGAAGATTTAAGCAACAGATTACAGATAAACAGTGCATTGAGGTGCTGAAAAATGCAAAGCGCGGTGTACTATCCCTTATTGGTGAGGATGGTTATCCGTATGGTTTGCCCATTAACCAGTGGTATT
>OMVU01000139.1 GCA_900314565.1 uncultured Eubacteriales bacterium | reverse complement strand
CTCGATGTTCCTGTGTTGGGACAGGCCTACGGACGGATCGTTGGTGTGGTAGGAGAAATTGACGGCCATACTGTCTTCCATATCCTGGATTAGTTCGTCCATGTCTTCCTTATTCTGGCTGCGGCCCAGAACGCTGGTAACTTGATAGCGGGAGGCGTTGCCGGTGAGTTGGGACGGTGCCTTGGGTGTTCTTCTTGATGGAAAAAAGGGAGCCAGTCTCAATGTAATCGTATCTGTGGTCTTTCACCAGATATTTGATAGCCTCTCTGACCTTGGGCGCCTTTGATAAGAAGAGCGGTGCTGCCGTCTTTGGTTCGCTTCCATTCCAGGATTTTTTTCGTAAATCTTACGTTTGAATATGCGTTCGGGATATCCCTTTTCCTCACATAATAGTTGTTATCCGGAGGCTTAAATAGTTTAATATGTTGGAATCTCAATATTTTTGTCTTTGTCCGTACCTCTAGCAACGACACCTCACTGAACGCGCGGGTTGGAATCTCAATATTTTTGTCTTTGTCCGTACCACGGTTTCGGCGGACGAATCCGCCGGGCAGATTAACCAGAGAGTCAGCGCAAGAGCACAGCCGTCTCCGGATGTGAAATGCTATGTGGTGCGTCATGCTTTTGCCGCTCGAGGTCTCATGACCTGATAACCAGAATGCGCAGGATGCGGTTTTCGTGTCAAGCCGCAGTCTTTTCGCTTGCCTGCATGCTCATCCATGATGAACAGCCGGTCTCCAGGGGGTGAGCAAAACGTCTTCGTAAGCAATTGATTATCAATAGGGGTGCTGCTCACCCATATGAAAATCAGGCAGGGTAGGCAACTGGCATGAGCGAACATATTGATTATCAGGCATATAAAAAGCACCTCCTGCTCACCCTATCCATCGACTTTATCAGAGAGGACGGAATATATCAGGGAGCCCGGAAAAAGCGAAGGGGGCAGGTCGTGCGGGGTGACATGGCTGGTCGTGCTGGATGACGTGGATGGTCTTCCGGGAAGACGAAGTAGGTCGAGACGGAACTGAATCGGATTCGGGATGACGTGGCGGGTCGTTCGGGATGACGGAAGTGTTTGAATAGGATGGCGATTAATAAGCAATCACTTACTTAAATTCGAGCATGTGCCTAAAAGGACAATGCGAGGGCTATCTCTCCCGGGACCCGCGTTACCCTCGGAGAACCGTTCGGTCCAAGGTGATCACTTGCATTATTGAACACAGTCCCTATGTTTGTAACCCAAATAAAAATGGAGTGAGCTTCCCAGAAGCTCATGAGGAGCGCTCTCAGGGGTTCCGACCCCTGCCGCTAAGGCAGACCCCCGGAAGTTTTTCATGAGTTTATAAAAATAAGCTGTAGATTTTTGGTTAGATTTAAACGCCAATTCAAAAACACCAAAAAATACAGCTTATGGAGCAAAGTAAAGGAATTTCCTTCAAAGGACAAAACATCTACGTCGGAATAGATGTTCATTTGAAAAGTTGGTCGGTGACAATCCTGTCGGAGACCTCGGTACTGAAGCAGATGAGCCAGGGCGCAGACCCGGACGCGCTTTACCGGTTCCTAACAAGTCACTATCCGGAAGCGGAGTACTACTCCGTGTACGAAGCAGGGTTCTGCGGTTTCTGGATACACGACAGGTTGACGGAGTTGGGGATCCACAACATCGTGGTGAACCCGGCAGACGTCCCGACGATGAGCAGCGAGAAGCTGCGCAAGACAGATGCAGTGGACAGCAAGAAGCTGGCTGTCAGCCTGCGGGCGAAGCAACTGAAAGGGATATACACCCCGGACAGTGAAGCGCTGGAGATACGCTCTTTGATAAGATTGAAGAACTCGATTACGAAGGATATGACGCGTCAGAAGAACCGCATCAAGTCCCAGTTACGTTACTTGGGGGTAGAGATACCTGTTGAGTACCTGGAGCCCCATTCCAACTGGTCGAAGCGGTTCCTGAACTGGCTGAAGCAGGTGGGAATGCGGACCCCGAGCGGCCGGCAGACCCTGGACATCCTGATCATGCAGTTCGAGGCCCTGCGGAAGCAGAAGGCCGAGATGACGAGGAAACTGCGGGCGTTGTCCCATACGGAACGCTTCGAGGAGACCTTGGAGCTCCTGATGACGGTTCCCGGCATCGGACAGACCACCGGCCTTGCGCTGATGGCAGAGATCGTGGACATCACGCGCTTTGACAATGCCGAGCAGCTTGCGGCTTACGTCGGGATGATCCCGATGTGCCACTCAAGCGGGGAGCATGAAGGCGTTGGGGACATTACCCTCCGCAAACACGCCATCCTGCGGAGCAACATCATCGAAGCCGCCTGGGTGGCCATCCGCAAGGATGAAGCGATGCAGCTCTGCTATCTGAACAACTGCAAGCGGATGGTTCCGAGCAAGGCCATCGTGAAGGTCGCCCGCAAACTGGTCAACCGCATATACTTCGTACTCAAACGCCATCAGCCTTATGTCAATGCCATGGCATAGAGATATATCCTTTCAGGTAGACAAACTTTCCGGGAGAGAATACTACAAAACTCTTGCGGCTTTGAAGTCCGCTTAACACAGTCTGCTCCTCCTGCCTTTGTGAACTGATACAGGAACTTGCGGCATCGAACCGGATGACCGCTGTGGAAAGTTTGTTTGCCGAAGGATTGTTATCGTGTTCTTGAGTCCGACCTCCCCGGAGGCCGCAGAGTTATGCGTACTCACGCAAAGAATTATTTATACGTAAGTATATGATTATGAATATGTTAAAGTTTAACCAATAAAATCGAGATCCATTTTTATTTGGATTTCAACTGGAAAGGGTTTTGGACTTGAACCCAGCAATCTCTGGAGATGAAGTACTGAGAATCTGTGGCTGCTACTCGGAGATATAGTACAGCTAATGTACCTCAGAGTGAAATGAAGGCGTGATTGTCTGTACTACACATATAGGGCGAGCGCAATGAAATGGTTTTTCCGTGGGTTTATGTCTGCAGGATAGCGAGCGGGAGAGTAGGATGATAGGGGACAGCGCGGAATGATAGGGGACAGCACGGAATGACAGGGGACAGCACGGGATGACTGTGAGAAAGCTAATGATAACAGAGTAAAACTCGGGATGCCAAGGGAGAGCTTTGAATGATAAGGTGAGTCGATCTATCGATTGATTAATCGTGCGTAATGGGTAAATAGATGAGTGACGATGCTAGACTCTGGGGTATCCTCTGGGAGGCCGTATGCGGCGAGGACGGCTGAGTCGTTGTCTTTATGGGCTTTGCGTAGTTCTGGCGGCATGGTAGTCTCGTCGTAGAGGTCGGCCAGTGAGCTGTCCGAGTATAGAGCCCTAGTGTCAAGAATAGCCTGCGCCGTCTTCTCTATACCTATCTGCTCGACCTTGTCGTCAGAGTCGCGAAGACCCGCAGTATCTACCAGAACGATAGGCACACCTCCCATGGAAGCGCTTTCTTCGACGGTATCCCTTGTCGTCCCCGGAATATCCGTTACTATGACGCGGCCCTCGCCGAGGATCGCGTTCATAAGAGAGCTCTTGCCTGCGTTAGGCTTGCCCGCAATGACAACTCTTACGCCCTCACGTGCTATCCTGCCGATCGAGGCTGTATCGAGAAGTTCTTCAACATCCGAAAGGACCCATCTTAGTTTGCTTATGAGTTCGCTGTAAGCACCGCTTTCGTCACCGTAATCCTCATCAGGATAGTCGATATCGACAGCCATCTCCGCAAGCACATCCAGAAGAGTCTCCCGGATCTCTCTGATCTTGTCACCGAGCCTGCCGGCACGCTGGTCTTCAGCAATTCCAAGCGAAAGATCAGATTTTGCCTTGATTATGTCTATGACAGCCTCGGCCTGCGAGAGGTCCATCTTTCCGTTGAGGAAAGCAAGTTTTGTGAACTCTCCGGGGTCCGCCATCCTGATATTTT
>OMVU01000168.1 GCA_900314565.1 uncultured Eubacteriales bacterium | reverse complement strand
AATATTTCGCCGATTCTTCTAACGAGCCGATTTTTACCCGATTTCCGGGGTTCCGGTTCAACGAAGGCATTTGTAGTGCTGATCACGCGAGCGCACCGGTGATAATCCGCGATCATTAGAGATCATTTCTCGCAAATGCCTGAAAAACGGGCCTTTTCCTATTCGTTTTGATTTTTCATCCCATAGACAGAGTTCCTCCCATTTCCATCTTCAGTTCGTTTCAGGCACAGATTCCGGCTAATATTTCTTCATCTTCATTGAACTTTATGCCGGGAAATATTAGTTCTTCTAAAAGCACCCGCCTGGCATTGAACCTCCGTACATAGCCCGTTTCCGATCTGCAGCCGCAGTAACGAAGCGGGCTTTTTCTTTTGGACTTTTAAGAAGATGGAGGTATCAGATGAGAACAAGACAGAAACTGCAGAGAAAAACCATTATGATCGACGGCGTCCGTTATTACGCAGATCGGCCGCATGACTGCAGAAAGTGCTTCTTCTGGAAAAACCGGAAGGTCGGCTGCACGCTCGGCAAGGAGAACTGCTACTACCTGGCGGAGACCGTAAAGACCGAGCAGGAAAAGAAATGTGAAAACTGTCCCTATGCCCAAGGCCAGCCCTGTGTCACGGCCAGCTGCTATAAGGATCTGGAGCACTGGCTTCAGGAACGCCGGGCCAGAGTCGTGAAGCTGATGATGAAGGAAGAAAGGAGTTCAGCCTATGCCGGATAAAGATCTGCAGAGATATCGTCACTATGAATCGATGATAAAGAAAGCACGGAAAACAGGAATCGGCGAGAAGCCGCCCAGCTGTGCGAAGTGCCAGTATTATCAGCCAGACTTCAAGTACAGGAAATGCCTGTATGCCAGATGTCCTTACCAGAGGGATACGGAGATCTTTCGCAAGAGACCGCTGAAGAAGGACAAGATTCGATAATTATTATCTTGACTATTTTTACGGCCTGGAAGCTGATGCATACAGCTTTATCCGTGTGCCAAAGCTGCTGATTAATCTTCCCATTTATAAGGATTTGACATCTGACGATAAGCTTCTATACAGAATTTTACTCGACCGGATGAGCCTTTCCGCCAAAAACCGGTGGATGGATGATGACGGACGCGTGTATATCATATTCACCATTGAAGACGTTATGGAAGCTTTAAACTGTGCCCAGCATAAAGCGGTCAAATTAATGAACAATCTGGAGACGAAAGCACATCTGATAGAACGTAAGCGTCAGGGGCAGGGAAAACCCAGTCTGATCTATGTGAAGAAATTCGTGCCGATGTCAAATGCGCAATTCTTGAATTGTCAAAATCGTAAATCTGGAATTGCTGAAAGCACAATTCAAGAGTTGCCGAAACCGCAATGTAATAATACTGAATCCAATAATACAGAATATAGCGATACTGATCTTTTCTTTTCTGCGGACAGCAGATCAGAAGAGATGAGAACGAGAATCTCCTATGAGGAATATTTCAGAGATGCTCTTGAGATCGATTTTCTGAAGCAGAACAACCCGGGTGAGCGGGATACGCTGGACGGTATTCTGGATCTGATCGTGGATACCTGCTGTGCCAACAAGCCATGGATCCTGATCAGCGGAGACAAGAAGCCGATTGAAGTGGTAAAAAGCCGGTTCATGAAGCTGAATTCCAGCCATATCGAATATGTCCTGAAGTGCCTGTCCGATAATACGACTCGGATCCGGAACGTGAATCAGTATCTGCTTGCTACCCTATTCAATGCTACAACGACGATCAGCCCTTATTACCGGTCCTGGGTGAATAATGACATGGCTAATGGCCTTGTGTAGGAGGTGATGCAAAAATGCCAAATAAAGCGACGGTCCTTTGCTGCGGAAACCAGAAAGGCGGCGTCGGAAAGACTTTTACAGCGGAAAATCTGGGCGTCGGACTTGCACAGGAAGGAAAAAAAGTGCTTCTTGTGGACATGGATCCGCAGGCCTCCCTTACCATCAGTCTTGGCCATCCGAGGCCGGATGAGCTGCCGGTCACGATATCCGACATGATGCAGAAAGTGATCATGGATGAGGAAATAAAGCTCCGTGAGGGAATCCTTACCCATCCGGAAGGTGTGGATCTGATGCCGGCGAGCATTTCCCTGTCCGGTCTGGAGGTCTCTCTGGTCAATGCCATGAGCCGTGAATCCATTCTGAAGCAGTACCTGGAGCCGTTAAAGAAGAACTATGACTTTATTATTCTGGACTGCATGCCGTCCCTTGGTATGGTGACGGTCAATGCCCTGGCGGCTTCCGACCAGCTGATCGTCCCCGTCCAGGCCCAGTATTTGTCTGCCAAAGGTCTGGAACAGCTGCTTCAGACAGTCAATAAAGTGAAGCGGCAGATCAACCCGAAGCTTCGGATCGAAGGGATCCTTCTGACGATGGTCGATGCAAGGACCAACAATGCCAGAGAGATCGCCGGCCTGATTCGTGAAACGTACGGCAGCCGGCTGAAGGTATTTGATGTCGAGATCCCGAGATCTGTCCGGGCGGCGGAGATCAGCGCAGAGGGTAAGAGCATCTTCGCCCACGATCCCGGCGGAAAAGTGGCCGCGGCCTACAAAGAACTGACGAAGGAGGTGATCCACGATGCCGAAAAGAGGCGCAAACATCAGCTTGAGCAGCTACGATGACATCTTTGAAACGGATGAAAGCCGTGCAGATGCCCAGCTGGAGCGGGTCCAGAAGATCCCGATCAGCGAACTGGTGCCGTTTAAGGATCATCCCTTCAAGGTAGTGGATGATGAAGCCATGCTGCGGACCATGGAAAGCATCGCACAGTACGGTGTACTGACACCGCTGATTGCAAGGCCGCTGGAAGACGGAACCTATGAGATCATCTCCGGTCACCGCAGAGTCCATGCCGCACAGGCAGCAGGCCTCACTGAAGTGCCAGTTATTGTTCGGGATATGGATGATGACGCTGCAACCGTGCTGATGGTCGATTCCAATCTGCAGAGAGAGAATATCCTGCCGAGTGAGCGAGCATTTGCTTACAAGATGAAGTTGGAAGCGATGAAGCGACAAGGAGAAAGAACAGATCTACAAGAGCAAGCAACTTCCACCCAAGTTGGGCGGAAGTTGGAAACAGCAGAAATGGTAGGCAAAGAAGTTGGGGATAGCAGAAATCAAGTAAGAAGATATATCCGCCTCACCTACCTGATTCCTTCAACCCGGCAGTCGAGCTCTCCTATCTGAAGCCCACTGAGCAGGAAATGTTCCTGTCCGTCATGGAATGGTCGCAGAATGCGCCATCCCTTTCACAGGCCCAGCGCCTGAAAAAACTCAGTCAGGAAGGGAAACTCACCCCGGACGCCATGCGTGAGATCATGAATGAAGTAAAGAAGGGTGATCTGGAACGGGTAACCTTCCGAAATGAGACCCTGCGGAAGTATTTCCCCCGCAATGGCAGAAGCGAAAACAGCGGGACCAGGAACGGTAAAGGGACTCTTAATGCATTTCACCGCCTGTATTTTGCCACTTACCGTAAATGCTGAGACAAGCTTTTCAATATCATGTATGATGACATCATCAAAGAGAAAGAAAGGGGGCTGGGGCATGAAGGTAAGTGTAGATATCTCTGCTGAATACAAAGAGCCGTATGCAGTGATCTATACTGACAAGGTAACAGATGAGATCCAGCGAATGATCGATATATTCAGCACAAGTGAAACACCCATAACTGCCTTGCAGAATGAAGAAGATCTGATCGTTCTGCAGCCTAAGGAAATATTCATGGTCCGGGTAGAGGACGGCGACACGATTATTTATGGAGAGAAGAATAAATATCGTTCGCGAAAAAGACTCTATGAGATCGGCCAGCAATTAGGAAAACAGTTTATGCAGATATCCAAAACAACACTGATCAATCTGTCTTATATGGACAGTATAGAACCCGGATTCAGCGGAACGCTTTTATTGAAGATGAAGAACGGCTGTAAAGATTATGTGTCGAGGAAATATTTGCCGGAGTTCAAAAAATATCTTGGATTATAGGAGGCGAAAGCAATGAGAGAAACCGTCAAAGATCTTGTAAAAAGTTCAGTTATCAGTATTGGTATGGCCATGACGATATTCTGTCTGGTCGGAGTGGTGTTCGATGTCGGTTACAAAGGAAATTTCAGCCTTGACGATTATCGTTTTACAAAGATGGTTGCAGGATGTGTCCTGGTAGGACTGGGATTTGGCGTTCCTACGATCGTATACAGAAAAGACAACCTTCCAATGCCAATCAGAGTGATCATTCATATGGGAATCGGATGCGTGGTTTATACGATTATTGCTTATGCCGTCGGATGGATCGGCGGTTCGGCCACGATCGGACAGGGTATCCTGATTGCGGCAATACAGCTTGCTGTAGCATTTTTAATCTGGTTCATGTTCATGAAACATTATCGCGCAGAGGCGAAAAGAATGAATGACAGGATACAGGCAATGAAATAAAATCCAGGCAGAAAGAGAACATCGGTTATATGAC
>OMVU01000080.1 GCA_900314565.1 uncultured Eubacteriales bacterium | reverse complement strand
CAAAGTGATCCTGCAGACAGGGATGAGGAGTAAAAGAAATCCTACTCGTTTCAGTTATTCAACTGGTGCGAGTAGGATTTTTTCTGGAAGTACAGAATTATAGGAACTGCTTACGCGGTTCCTATAATCGAACTACGGCTTGCTGCACAAGCCTTTTATCGGGAGTTCCTAACGGAACTTCCGATAATATATCTTATCGGAAGGTCCGTAAGGACCTGACGATAAAAAGGCCTGTGTAACAGGCCGAATTATGACCATCGGGTTCGCGGAGCGGTTCCGATGGTATATCTTATCGGAAGTTCCGTAAGGACCTGACGATAAAAAGGCCTGTGTAACAGGCCGAATTATGACTATCGGGTTCGCGGAGCGGTTCCGATGGTATATATTACAGGAACCGCTTCGCAGACCCATAAATCTGCCGGTAAAAATGATTTTTGCCGGCTCATGTTTAAAAACACGAGAATGCGCCGGCTGTTTTTCAAAACAATCGATCCAGCCCTGCAGGCTGCTTACCGCTTTTTCCGGCACATAGGTTTCATCTTCTGCAGCCGTCATCAGGATCCAAATACACCTTTACTGCAGATATTCAGTAAAAAATGCTTCCAGCTTATCGAATGGGATTACGCCCTTTCCGCCGCCGTCGTAGAGATCAGTGTGGACGGCCTCAGGGATGATCATGAGTTCCTTGTTGTCCGCATACTTACTGTCTTTGATCATATCGGCATAGGCGTCACGCGAAAAATAGCAGGAATGCGCCTTGTCGCCGTGGATCAGGAGGACTGCGCTGCGGATCTCATTGGAGTACTGAAGGATCGGCTGATTGATAAAGGACTCACAGCCGATGACGTTCCAGCCGCCGTTGGAATTCAGGGAACGGGCATGGTAGCCGCGTCCGGTCTTGTAGTAATCGTAGTAGTCCTTCACAAAGAAAGGCGCGTCCTCCGGCAGAGGATCGACCACACCGCCTCCGAGCCTGTATTCACCGGCCTTCAGGTCCAGAAGTCTCTGGGCACACATAGCGGCCTTCGCCTGGTAACGGGCTTCCTCACTGTCAGCGGAATCGAAATACCCCTTGGCATTCACACGGGTCATGTCGTACATGGTGGCGGCCACGGTCGCCTTGATCCTGGTGTCCAGTGCCGCTGTATTGATGGCCATGCCGCCCCAGCCGCAGATTCCGATGATGCCGATGCGGTTCGCATCTACTTTTTCATGGAGGGAGAGGAAGTCTACTGCAGCCATAAAGTCTTCGGTGTTGATGTCCGGGGAGGCCATGTAACGCACATTGCCGCCGCTCTCACCGGTGAAGGAAGGATCAAAAGCAACCGTCAGAAATCCTCGCTCTGCCATGGTCTGTGCGTACAGACCGGAGCACTGTTCCTTGACTGCGCCGAACGGGCCGGAAACTGCGATCGCAGGAAGCTTTCCCTCCGCTTCCTTCGGCACATACATATCTGCCGCCAGCGTAATGCCATAGCGGTTCACAAATGTCACCTTGCTGTGATCGACTTTTTCGCTTTTGGGGAAGGTCTTATCCCATTCGTTTGTGAGTACGAGTTCTTCTTTTCTGATCATGGTCCCGGTCTCCTTATTTCATGAAATTTACTGTATCGTTTTTGCTGTCTGCCGGATCAGGAAATCCAGACAGTCCACCTTGCGCTGGCTTTCGTGAAGCTCCTCCATCCGGCTGCACCGGCATTTCCGGAAGTATCGGATCAGAGCCTGCATATCACCAGCCTCATAGAGCTGCTCTGCTTTTTCCAGTTCCTCGCTTCCGCATCCGGCATCTGTTAAGTTTATGAGGATCTTTTCAAGTCCTTCATTCATCTGCAGGTTCCCCCATATACTTTTTCTTTCTGTGCTTTCATTATATTGGCTTTACGGCTGCTTCGCTAATGGCTATAATGAATATCGTGATATTCTTTTTCGGCATATCATAAATGAAGATCGTAAGGAGACACTGCTATGGAGATTCGAAGCCTGAGATATTTTCTGGCGGTCGCCAGAGAAGAGAATATGTCACGCGCCGCCAAGCTTCTGCATGTAACGCAGCCGACGCTGTCCAAGGCGCTGAAAAGCCTGGAAGATGAGCTGGGAAAGAAGCTGTTCACCCGGCACAGCTTCAGCATCGCGCTGACGGAGGAAGGCGTGCTTCTCAGGAACCGGGCGGAGGATCTTGTCTCCATGGCCGACAAGATCGAACAGGAATTTCTTTCTTTGGATGATATCACCGGCGGAGATCTTTACTTCGGTCTCGCGGAGTCCTGGCAGATCCGCCACCTCGCAAGGGAGATCCGCGAATTCAAAAAGATGTACCCGGATCTTCGTTACCATATCACCAGCGGCGATACGGAGCAGGTCACGGAAAAGCTGGATAAGGGACTCCTGGATTTCGCCGCGATCTTTGAGATGCCGGATGAAAGGAAGTACAACTATATTCCATTCCCGGAAGCGGATTATTTCGGGGTCATTGTCCCGGCAGATTCGGCATTGGCAGAGAAAGACTGTATTACTGCAGAGGACCTTGCGGGGCTGCCCTTGTTTACGTCAGAACAGAGCTGGGAGAATGATATCCGCCCCTGGGCGAAAGAGCAGTTCCCCCGGCTTCGGCTGGACGGTTCCTTCCGCCTTGCCTACAACGGTTCCATGTTTGCCCGGGAAGGCCTTGGAATCCTGCTGACACTGAACAACCTGATCGACACATCCCCGGAAAGCGGCCTTGTATTCCGGCCGCTTACCCCGCATCTCGAAATGAAAATGTACATGATCTGGAATAAGTATCAAAGCTTTACTCCGATCGCAGAGAGATTCCTGAAGCAGATACAGGCATCGTTTTCAGAAAAATAAGAGCTTTTCCTTTCGACCATGAAGAATAAATGGCAGCGTAAATGCCGATGTTGATGAGGTCACGGCCTTTTAGTTTATTGTCAGTTTTCATGAATTCCGTTCTCCTTTTTTGTTATATTGTCCAGCCCGCGCTGGCAGCCTGCAGCTCGGTCATACGGCGGAACATACCGCCTTCCCTGGCAAAGAGTACCTCCGGTCTTCCTTCTTCAGCCACTTTACCGTCTTTAAGAACAACGATCTTGTCTGCCGCTTCCACTGTGCGCATCCGATGGGCAATGACCAGGACAGTCTTACCTGTCAAAAGATGCGACAGAGCGCCCTGCACTTTGGTCTCGTTCTCCACATCAAGCGAGGCTGTAGCCTCGTCCAAAAGGACGATCGGTGCGTCTTTGAGCAGTGCACGGGCAATAGAGATTCGCTGACGTTCGCCTCCGGAGAGCCTGGCTCCGTTCTCCCCAATGGGCGTATCATAGCCCTGCGGCAGCTTCTCCACAAATTCGTCGCAGTTCGCCGCCTTCGCCGCAGCACGGACTTCTTCATCCGTTGCGCCGTGTTTTCCCAGACGGATGTTTTCCATGACCGTATCGTCGAACAGTACCACATCCTGAAAAACCATAGAGTAGTCCGTCAGCAGAGTTTCGGGCTCAATATCAGAAATATTCACGCCGCCGACCCTGATCGTACCGCTGTCGATATCCCAGAGACGTGCGGCAAGTCTGGCACAGGTACTCTTTCCGGAGCCTGAGGGCCCGACCAGAGCGACCGTCTGTCCCGGTTCGACACGGAAGGAAACATGATCCAGTGCCGGAAGGTCTGAGCCCTCATACGTGAAACTTACATCTTTAAACACTACACTGTTGTCCTTCGGTGTCTGCGGTCTGTCGGTGATCTTCATTGTCGGGGCGCTCATGACCTGATTGATACGGCCCAGTGCCGTGCTGGCCATCATCGTGCCGCTTGCCGCGAACATCACACGGGCCAGCGCCGTAGAGATCACAGCAGAGAAGACCGCATAAAATACAAAATCCGTAAGGAAACCGGCAAAATTGCCGCCTTTCAGCGCGCCCGGAGCGATGAGCAGCGCAACAGGCACAAGGAACACAAATGCCCCCTCAGTAGCGGTAAGGTTAAGTGCCTGGGGCACCTGACAAACATCCGCCTGATAGTGTTCCGCTTTGGCGCTGTAATCCTCAATCGCCTGCTTAAAGGCCCGGAAAGAATAGACCGTCTGCTGGAAGACTTTCACCACAGGGATCCCGCGCACATATTCCGTACCGGCTTTGCTCATCACATCCTGCGCAGCCTGATACTCCGCCATGAGTTTGGCGTTTTTACCGCCCATCATGGAGAACATTGCTCCTATGGAGACAGCAGCCGCCAGCAGGCAGGCCGCACCCATACGCCAGTCGAACACGAACAACAGAACGATCGTCGCAAGGAGCATAGCAATGCTTCCGACTATGTCTGCAAGGTTGTGGGCAAGCAGGGTTTCTGTCTCTCCTGCGGCTCCGTCCAACCGATTTCTGAGAAGGCCGGATGCGTTCGAATCGAAAAACCCAAGCGGCGCTTTCATCAGATGCTCCATGCCTTTTTTACGGATATTGCTTGCTGTACGGAATGCCGCCAGATGCGTACACATCAGCGCTGCGAAATAGACGAGGATTCCCGCAAACGAAAATGCAAATGCCAGCCACCCGTAACGGGCAATACCCGTCGCCTGCATCCAGTTCGGGGCTGCAGAGATCAGATCCCGCGCTACCAGCCAGATGCAGATATACGGCAGCATTCCCAGGATCATGGCCACTGCTGAGAGACCAAGCCCCAGAAAGGTCAGTCCCTTGTAGCTGCCTGCAAAGTCAAGCAGCAAGGACAAGTCGCTTTTTTTCTTTTCTTTCATTGACATCCTCTCCTTTTTGTTAGCTAACGTATGATGGTTAGAATTAGCTAACCTGCATTCAAACGCATCGCCTATCCCTTAAAGCAAGAGATAGGCGGTGTGATTTGCCGTGTGATTATGAGTTAAATTCCAAACAGGTTTTTCCAGCCGGGCAGGAAAAACGCCTCAACCGTTTCCAGACAGCTTAATGCCTCTTTCTGTGAGTAGTTATGCATGACCGGTTCGAACAGCGCAGTCGTATACGCTGTAAGCAGAAGGTGCAGTTCCTTTGGATCAATATCCCGGACAGCATAGCCTTCTGCGCGAAGCATAGGCAAATAGTTTAACAGCTCCCGCTGACGCTGCTCTGTCAGGTCGTGCAGATAATTTTCATATTTTGTGCCCTGAGACCCGGACAGGAGCAGGTGATAGTCCTCCATGTTCGGATAAATGATCTCCCGCATCATGTCGACCTCAGAATCGCTCCAGGTCACCTTTTGCCCGCTGTTAACAGCGTCTACATACCGTGCGATATGTGCGTTAAGCCACTCATCGATTCTCTGTACAAAAGGCATGACCAGCTGGTCAAAAAGATCCTCTTTATTCCTGCAATGCCGGTATATTCCTGCCGCCGTTAAACCGCAGCGTTCTCCGATGGAACGCATGGAAGCTTTCTCAAAGCCACACTCCAGGAATTCCTGACGCGCTGCACCCATGAGTTTGATATAGTTAGCGGTTTTATCACGTGGCATAGTCATCCCTCTGTCAGTTAGCTTAATATAACCGTATGTTAACATGATTAGCTTACCATGTCAAGCTATGTACACTGAATCTGATTACTCTTTCTCCCGGAATCGAATGACCTCTCCCCGGAAGCGCTCAGGGAACATCAGAATACAGATGCCCCTACGGGTCCACCCTCCATTTAGTATATTTTTTTATAAGCCGAACCATCATATTCCAGCCGTCTTTTCCTTCCTTACAGACAGGGAAGACCGGATAGCAGTGGAACATTCCTTCTCCGACGATCATCTCGTAATCGACTTTGTATTTCTTCATAGCATCCTCAAAGGAAGGGGCGCAGGCATACAGTGTCTCATCACTGCCGTAGATGAAAACGGTTTTCGGACAGTTCGTAAAATCACCCTTCTGCAGCCAGATCATATACTCCGGGACACTGTCATCCCCATGCCGCATGATTTCCACAGCTGTCTTCATATACTGTGCCGGGATTGCGACATCCTTTTTATCCAGCTCCAGCATCCGCTGCCATTCCTCCTCTGTATCGACGCAGGTGCCCGGAGAGATTGCTATGATGCAGCCGGGCATCGGTGTATCTCCATGGCCGTCGTTGATATACGGCACCATGCCGAGTGCCAGGTTCCCACCGGATGAGGTGCCGAGCACAGAGATATTCTCCGCCTTATAGTCCTGCAGCATGACCCGATAGGTCTCATGGATCATCTCATAAGCCCTGGTCAGCGGATAGTCCGTACAAAGCGGGTAATAGGGGACGAACACATCCAGCCCGGTTTCCCTCGCGAATTGAAGGGCTTTCCTGATGGAACCGGGTCTTGGCGCCGATATCATCCCGCCGCCGATCAGGAAAAGATTGGCCCGCTCTGTTCTTTTTTTGTGTATCAGTTTCAGGACGGGGCAGCCCATGATTTCGATACGGCTGATATCAAACGTATCGTCTTTCAGATTCGGGATCCGGTTCTTTGCATTCTGCCTTCTCCGGTTTTCCAGCAGTTCTTCCGTACTCATTCCGGTCCACATCTTCTTAATGTTCACGGCTTTTACCAGCCGCTTCAGGATTTCATATTTAACAGACATAAACGTTTCACCTTTTCTCCCTGAGGTAATCAATCGGGCTTCACTGCTTTTTCCGGAATCGCCAGGCATGCCCGGAACGCTCACACCCGGGAAGGAGTCCAGCCAGACTTTCAATTCTGAACCTCATTTTTCTCCCGAAAAAAGTCTCTCAGGATGAGGCGGCCAGCATGAGTTAGGTAAATCTAACTCATGCTTAATAATATATTCCAATCCCGGAATAAATCAAGGGAGATTTATGGTGTTGTATTCGGAACACAAAATTCATCTTGTTGGCTGTATGTTGGCTGTGTGTTGGTTACCTATAAAAATTCTCACAAATTCACAATTATTTTGTGTTCGATTAAAATAAGAAAAACCCTTGAAAACACAAGGCTTTCAAGGGTTTTGAATGTTCGATTGTTCGCTCGTGAATTATCGCTTGCTGAATTCCCTTATCTCTTTGGAGACCGCCGGACACTTCCAAAAACCCTATCAAAAATGACTGAGATGGTTTTGCGTTTTCCGCTCAGTTTTCCTTGAAAATACGCGGTTTCCGAGAGTTTAGACAAACTAAAAATCGTGTTCCCGGGCATCAATTCAAACCCCTTACGGGAGTGAGGATCTGCTGCATAAGTGCTTCATGCCTACCGCATCCCAGGGCGGCGGACTGCTGCATACTGTGCAGGGATCCTCGCTTTTTTCTCCTCATTATGGTTTTTATATGCAGCAAGAACGAAAAGGAGCACAACAGAAATAGATCTGTTAATACCAAGGATTAGATTGCTGCATAACGCGAAGTCTCCGTGTCCAATATACTGCTCGAAGGCGGCCTTTTTCATGGCCCCAGGATTCATGAAAAAAACGTCTTTTAAGAATGTGCGCCGCTGAAAAAACAGTGTATTTTCAATGATTTCGGCTGTGTCAGACACATCATTGATACTTACGCGCTTCAAGTAAAACTGCCCCTCTGAATGATGAATTGCACCATATTGCAGCGAACTGGTTTTTGCTACATATCTGCTGTAACGTTGTTATATGAGTTATTCAACACATCCAACGATTCTAACACGTTGAATGCGTTGGAATCGTTGCGCAATAGAAACCGGGAAAGCTTTTCGCTTTCCCGGCCCAATAGGTTACTATGCATTTACTCTTCAATCGCTTCACTTAAAGCATCATACTCAGCCTGAGTAATAATGCCGTTGCTCAGCAGATCATTCAGAAGGCCGCCATTGGCAGGGTGTTCTCTGTTCATTTCCGGAAGGCCGGAAGGGGCTTCGCCGTTCATCTGGGGCGGCTGACCGTTCATCTCCGACAGGCCAGAAGGGGCTTCCCCGTTCATCTGGGGCGGCTGACCGTTCATCTCCGGAAGGCCGGAAGGGGCTTCCCCGTTCATCTGGGGCGGCTGACCGCCCATCTCAGGCAGCTCGGAAGGCTTTTCACCATCCATCTGGGGTGCTTCTGCAGAGAATTGCTCACTCTGCGTGGTTTCTGGTTGTGAAGTCCGGTTGTTATTTGCTGCATAGGCTACCACACCAAGACTCAGCACCAGGGCAGCTACAACTGCTATAATGATTATTTTTTTCATGGCTGAATTCTCCTTTACAAATTTTTTGTTGGTGGCGAACCCTGCCTCAGATCAGGATCCTTGTTTCATTACGCGCCGGGCGTGCACGCTCCCGGTTTGTGAGTACATCATAACTGTGGTTCCTTTAGGCAACATTGAAGCTGCATGTTTTTTTAAAAATAGATTTCCGGGCAAAAAGAACTCCCGCACATCTCTGTCAATGTGCGGGAGCCTCTATGCTGATTTCAGTTGTTAATTGAACAGCTCTGCGAGGGTGTCTGCATGCTCCTCAAATACTTTCAGAACGTAGGTGTCCCAGTGGCGTGCATCAGCGGTGCTGCTACCGAAGACATAGTCTTCCTGACCATAGTCCATCACATCGAAGCCTGGCATGGCCTTGGCCGCGCCGGAGGTCCGGTATGCCGCAGCTCCTGCAAGCGTCATGCCGACGCCGCTTGTGCTGTCGTAGCTGACCCAGGCGGAAAGATCCGTGCCGGAAGGCTCCGTGCCGTCTCCATTGGTGGTCTGGCCGCTCGCGGCAGCCTTCGTGATCTTCACAGCGCCATCCACATATTCGCCGTACATGGTATCTACATAGAGAGCGAGGGAGTCACCAAAGATCTCAGACGGTACATGACCGCCGTTCCACTGCCATTCGATCTCTGCGTCGGTTCCGGAATTCAGCCAGGCGATCTGCAGGTTCAGGGAGTTCATCATGGAGATGTCACCCTCGGAAGCGCCCATCAGGATCCTTGCCCAGGTGGGACCGTCTGTTCCATCGGCCCCAATATAATTCAGCGGGTTATAGAGATCAACGATATTGTTTCCGTATTCGTCACCGGCCTGGATCTCGGCAATGTCTGCCTGATAAGCGGCCAGCATCTCTGCAAAGGAAGAATAATTCGCGGAATCGGTCTTGCTGGACGCGGATTGTGTTGTTCCGGAGTCAGGCGTTCCGACTTCCCCTGTACTTCCGCTACCTGAATCCGGAGGACCACCGGCACTGTCACCACTCATATCCGGAGGACCACCTGCGCTGTCGCCGCTCATGTCCGGAGGTCCGCCCGCGGAATCACCGCCGGGGCCTCCTTCCATACCGCCGGAGCTGCTGCCGGTGCTGCCCTTGACATACCAGCCATTAATAAACGCTTCCGCACGGTCTGCGTCTGTCATAGCGGCAACCTCGCTGTCAGAAAGAGCTGTGCCGCTGCTGTTAAACCAGGTCCAGTCTTCCGCGTAAGCAAGTCGGTCAATATAATCCTGCAGGCTCTGCTCGAACTCTGCCAGATACAGATCCAGGTAGGTACCGTAATATCCGTCGGTATCCTCATGTCCGGTTTCGTCATATTCAATGGTAAGGGCAATCGTATCAGAGGTATCGCCGTCGCCATTCAGATCGAAGCCGACTTTTGCCTCATCAACGGACAGGTTCTGTGCATTGATATACTCCATATACTCAGCCGCCAGATACTCAGCGAGCTGCTTCTGGAAATCCGTATTGAAGCTGTAGTCCGGATTCAGATAATACTCGAAAGCCAGTGTCATATCCGCTTCGGCAAGAGAGGTGATGGCGCTGTAGGCCATGCAGCCCCAGAGACCGTCGGAGAGTTCCACTTCACTGCCGTTCACTGTGACCGTGGTGCTGTAGCTGCCGTCGGAGTTCTTATAGACGCCGACCGCTCCCTGGGAGATCTCGTAATCATAGAAGTCCGGGTTATTGGAGGTGGCTGCAAGCATGGTGGCATGCGCGCCGCCGCCGGAGCCGCCGGTTGAGACGAAATAGTCCACGCTGCCGGGGAGATTGCCGAGCAGAATGTTGAACTTCACGAAACGAACAGCATTCTTCTGATCCACCAGGCAGGACGGGGCGTCTCCGGTATAGGTTCCATCAGACAGCGTGCTCTGCTTTCCGCGGTTGCCGCAGGCGATATTGATATAGCCTTCCTTGGCATAGGTGGTTCCCGCCGTCTGATTCGATTGTGCGGAGTAGCCCGCTGCGCCGGTGTTGATGATGACTGGAGCGGTTGCTGCCGTATAGACCTGACCGTTGGTGCTGGTCACAGTCGCGTCGTAATCAATAACGAGATTGCCAGAAGCAGTCCCGCTGGTCACATCGGCTGTGCCGTCGCCGTCGGTATCCACACCCTTAACATATGCGCCGGGTACGCAGACGGATACACCCTGATAATCAGGAAGCTCTGCATTGGTGACGGCTGTCACAATGGCCATCGTCCAGGCGTCGGCGTTTTCGGAATACGTCCATTCCGGCTTGATGTTTGCCAGGTTGAGCGCGGACTCAATATCCGCCTTCTGTGCACTGTCCGCAGTGATCACTGTCGTATCAGCAGACTGGCTCTGGCTGTTATCGGCTGTCTGGGGTGTGCTGTCATTTGTCGTTGTTTCGCCTGAGCTTGTGCCGCAGGCCGCAAGCCCCAGGACGAGAGCCAGTGCAAGAAGAATTGCCATAACCTTTTTCATTGCTTTTTCCTCCTTATTTTGTTCCTGTCAGGGCCACACCGTTCACGTAGAGTGTGTAGCCATTGCTGATCACGTTTGCGGCGTCCCCGTTGAACTCCGTCACATAGCTGTCGCCGGTCAGCGTCCAGGTGCTGGTGCTGTCGAGGGTAACGGCAACTGTCCCGGCCTCGGTGGAAACAGTCGTTCCGCTGGCATTGGTGATTTCTCCGTCAATATAACCTTCGAAGCTGGAGCCGTTCGTCAGATTCAGGGTCAGCGTGGAATTGCTGCCGACTTTGACCGCTCCGGAAAGCTTCTGGGCAGAAGCGTTCAGCGTTGCCTCATTGCTGCCGCCGCTCCATCCGTCATCGCAGACGGAAAGAAGAATGTTGTCAGCGTCCTCGTTGGTAATCGTAACCCCTTCCAGTGTGATGACCGCGTTGGTGTTGGTCACATGGAAAACGTGTCCATTCTTGCTGGTAAGGCTGCCGCCGGTCATGGTGAAATGGCTGGTACCGCTGTCCGCGTCTCCGGACATGGACTGGTAGATCATGATGCTGTCCAAAAAGGTGGCGTTGCCGTTACACTTGGTATTGTTTGCCGTAAGGTCGCAGTCCGTCAGCTCAATGGAGTTCAGGCCTTCGATGCAGACGCCCTCGGAAAGGTTCGAGACCAGCGTCGCATTGGCCACATGGATCTCCGCAGTAGAGTAGATCGCCGGGGAGCCCAGGCCATTGGAGGTATAAGTACCGCCGTCCACGTAAACCGTGCCGCCGCCTCTGTCGGTGCGGATCGCTGCGGAGGACCTGCCACTGGTGGTGACGTCCAGATCATAGGCATAGGTGGTGCCGCCGCCTGTGGTCATAATGCCGCCGGAGCCGTCACCGGTTGTAACGATCTTCGTATCCCGAACAATGACCGTAGTACCGTCGCCGGAAGCTCCGTTCTGACCGCCGTTGCCACCGTAGCTAAAAACGCCGTTTGCGCCGTCTGCGTCAGAGGTGATCGTTCCGCCGGTGATGGTGGTCGTAGAACCGTCCTTCACAAGGACAGCCGCATTCAGGCCATAGAAGTTGCAGTTGTCGCCGCCGTCGGAGTCGCCGGTTTTCGTCACCGTCGGATTTGTGATCGTGACCTCATCAGAAGTGGAGATCAGCAGGGCGCTCTCGTCAGCCGTGGTACTGGCGTAGGTCTGACCGCTCTGAGAATCTCCGGAAGTAATCTCAACAGACGCTGTGTAATCGATATCCGCGCTGCTTCCGCCGGGAGCTCCGCCAGGCGCACCGCCGGGACCTCCGTTTCCATCCGGCTTGTCCGGCGGGGTGTCCCCCGGACCACCTTCAGGGAGTTCGCCGGGGAAATCATCGGGCACGTTGCTTTCTGTGTTTTCAGAATTGTCGCTTGCAGTAGCGGTCTCAGACTGCTCTGCTGCAGAGGTTGTATTATCAGTATTAGTGGATGCGCTGCTTCCGCAGGCTGCAAGGCTGATGACCAGCAGCGCCGCGAGCAGAAGAGCGATCAAATTTTTCAATTTCTTCATAAAGAAAACCTCCCTTACGTTTGAGGTAGTGTCAAATCTACTACCTGTTTTATATTTCAAAAACCTTGATTTTACGGGAGATTCAAATAAAAAGAGCATTGACCTCCCTTTTTTGGTATAAT
>OMVU01000003.1 GCA_900314565.1 uncultured Eubacteriales bacterium | reverse complement strand
TATGGGGTAAAACAACTCCAAATGAGCAGAAGATTGATTCAAAAAAATGCATAAGCATGACCGGGAGTGTTTATTGACGAGGGCTTTTTTTCCGTTGTATCCTTTCATTACGGACATCTGATTTGATCTTTACGGAACGGAGGGATCTTATGGAATTTAGAATACCTGTTGTCAATCAATGGAACTGGCTGATTGTCGGAATCAATGGACTTTTGACGGCGAGTGGCAGGTATGGTGTCTGGAGGATATTCTCTATACGCCGAAAGCGACTACGCCGAAATTTCAGCGAATGAGCATCTTTGTCCCAAAGCCATATCTGAATGCCATCGCCCAGTTCTACCTTTAAGAGTCCTTCCTCGGGAGCGCCGGATGCCCCTGTAACAGATGCAATCGTGAGCGCGGTGCGTTGTGAACCGGTACCCGCAGAGAGGACAAAGCCTTGACAGGCAGCACCTTTTTGCGGGTGCTTTTTTTCATGCTTCAAAGGAGCAGGATTTCGGGCCGGAGCTCTTTTGTTTTGGAGGATCAGAATGAAGCGGACGGTGAAAACGTCTCCTGGGGGGAGGCATATAAGCGTTTGCTGACTTTCCTGCCTGTGGAAAAGACGTTCGATACTGTCTGTCTGGATCAGATCCATGAGGCGATGGAACAGAAAATGATGAAAAAGGCATAACTGTCAATGATGAGCTGAAAGGGAGGGCCGTTCAAAGAAAAAGAAAAACAGACACAGATGAGAGGGAAATATGGCGCGGCAGGTGGTATTATAATTTTATAGAAAGCTGCTTTCTATAAAAAGCCCGCTGTGCAGGCTGAATTATGATTATGAGAACCGCGAAGCGCCCAGGTGTTTGCAATACTCTGTGCGGAGTGGAATTGTTTGAATGCTCATACAATTCCTGTGAAGCACAGACTTTTGCTATCGCCTGTTCGCGAAGCACACATTGAAAAATAGTCGGCGCATTCTCGTGACTTCAGTCATGAGTAAGTTGACGTTTCATTCATGCGGAGGAAATATCATCGCGATAACCAGTGCTTATCACGAACGATCAGATAGAGTGAATTTTCAAAAAGAAAGCCGTGTGTTAGTATGAACGCAGCTTAAAAAGAAAGGCTGCAAAACAATGAACGGATCGATTTTTGAAAACAGATATATGAATATGTGCATGTGCTGTCGAATGAATACTGCCCGGAGACAAATCAGGACGGGTGCGTTCGATCTCTGTTTCGTGCGCATAGAAAAGCGATGTTGATTTGCTTTCAACGTATATGTCCATTTGTACCGGGTGCCTGTAAAGAGCCCCGGTCTTTTTTATTCTTCATCGCGCAATACTTGTGATTTTGATCAATATAAAATGCTTTCCCCGGATCAATCAGAAAGAAGGGATATACATGTCTTTAAAAACAGATTCAATTTTAATACACGGTGGGATCGACGGAGACGTGACTACGGGAGCAGTCAATATTCCTGTCTATCAGACGTCGACTTACAAACAGGACGGCCTGGGAGTGACAAGAGGATGGGAGTATTCCAGGACCGGGAATCCGACAAGAGACGCTCTCGAAAGGCTCATAGCAGAACTTGAGCATGGGAAATACGGTTTTGCATTTGCCTCCGGGCTGGCAGCCATAAACACAGTTCTGTCCCTTTTCAAATCGGGAGATAAGCTGGTGGTCTCGGACAATATTTATGGCGGGACTTTTCGGATCCTTGAAAATGTATTCAGCAATTTCGGGATCGCTTATGAAATAGTGAATACTTCCGATCTGCAGAAGGTCGAGGATGCGATTGACGAAGATGTCAAAGCAGTTTTTATAGAAAGTCCGGCAAATCCGCTTCTCACCGTAACGGACATAGAGGCAGTGGCAAAGATCGCCCATGAACACGGAAAGCTCCTCATAGTGGACAATACCTTTTTGACACCGTACCTTCAGAGACCGATTACTCTCGGAGCCGATATTGTGATCCACAGCGGGACAAAGTATCTCGGAGGCCACAGTGATACGGTATCAGGTCTTGTCGTGGTAAAAAAGAAAGCTCTGGCGGACCGTCTGTATTATCTTCAAAATGCCATAGGAGGAGTCCTGGCACCCTGGGACAGCTTTCTGGTCATAAGAGGAATAAAGACACTCGGCGTAAGGATGGACCGGCATGTAAAAAATGCGGAACGGATTGCCCGCTGGCTCTCTGAGAGCGGTCATGCGGACAGAGTATATTTTCCCGGGCTGCCGGAGGATCCCGGTTATGAGATACAGAAAAAACAGGCGGACGGCCCCGGAGCTATAATTTCTTTTGTACTCAAAGATACATATGATTACAGGAAGTTCTTCAAAAATCTGAAGGTCATCACACTGGCGGAAAGCCTGGGAGGTGTGGAATCTCTTGTATGCCATCCTGCAACGATGACACATGCCGCCATTCCCGAAAATATCAGAAGAGAGGTCGGGATTGTTGATGAACTCATCCGCCTGTCCGTCGGGATAGAAGATGTGGACGATCTGATCGCGGATCTGGAAGGGGCAATCGAAGCCTCCGGAAAGGGGGTGGTGTGATATGGATGTATATATGAGCATTCAGGATATGATCGGAAATACCCCGATGCTGAAGCTCAATAATATGGGTATCAGAGAGCAGGTCGGGGTGTACGCAAAGCTGGAACTGCTGAATCCGGAAGGCAGTATAAAGGACCGCGTTGGAATGTATATGCTGAATGAGGCCATAGAGAGCGGAAGACTGCAGCCGGGCGGGACGATCGTGGAAGCTACCGCAGGAAATACCGGAATCGGTATAGCAATCGCGGCGCTGAACAGAGGATATCAGGTCATTTTTACCGTTCCGACGAAATTTTCCGTGGAAAAGCAGAAGATCATGAAGGCGCTCGGGGCAAAAGTTGTCAACACGAGCAGGGAAGAAGGCATGCTGGGAGCTGAGAAAAAGGCCGAAGAGCTCATAAAGGAAATTCCGGGGGCTATATCCCTGGGCCAGTTCCATAACCCTGCGAATCCTCTTGCCCACTATGAGACTACGGGGCCTGAAATATACAGGCAGATGGATGGGAAAATAGATTATTTCGTGGCCGGAGCAGGAAGCGGAGGGACTTTTTCAGGGGTAATGAGGTATCTGAAGGAAAAGAATCCTGCGATAAAAGGAGTTCTCGCTGATCCGGTCGGCTCTGTGATCGGCGGAGGGGAACATGCAGATTATGATATTGAGGGCATCGGTAACGATTTCATAGCTGATACCATGGATATGTCCCTGGTGGATATGGTCATCAAAGTGACGGATCAGGATGCCTTTAATATGTCGCGGCTCCTGGCAGGGAGAGAGGGGGTGCTCGCCGGGACTTCGTCAGGAGCTGCGCTTTCCGCTGCGATCAGGCTGTCAGAGAGAACAGACCATGGAAATATCGTCGTGGTGTTTCCCGATAAAGGAGAGAGGTATCTGAGCAAGGGCCTGTATGACATTTAATAAAGATATGTAAGCAGCAGCGGGTGTGACGCTCGAGCAGAAATCGGACAGAGATCAGTGTGACATTTAGGAGACAGATGACATGAAGGAAGTTTTTAAACTTGATCATGTATCAAAAAAATATGTAAACGACGGAAAGGAGTTCAATGCGCTGAATGATGTCAGCCTTGAAATAAGAGAAGGCGAAATATTCGGCATCATAGGTATGAGCGGAGCAGGAAAATCCACTCTGGTAAGGACCCTCAATCGGTTGGAGGAGGTCTCGTCCGGAACCGTCAGTTTTTACGGGCAGGATCTTTCAGAGCTGAATTCCAAAGAGATAAGGATCGTCAGAAGAGAGATTGCGATGATCTTCCAGGGCTTTAATCTTCTTCACCAGAGAAATGTCCTCTCCAATGTCATGCAGCCGCTGAAAATAAGAGGATTTCCGAAGGAAAAAAGGAAGGAAAAGGCCCTTGAGATGCTCAGGGTGGTGGGGCTTGAGGATAAGAAAAAAGAATATCCCTCAAGGCTCTCCGGCGGCCAGCGGCAGCGGGTGGCGATCGCAAGAGCCCTCGCGTCGGATCCGAAGGTGCTCCTCTGCGACGAAGCGACCAGTGCCCTTGATCCGAAGATGACCGCTGAAATTCTGGATCTGTTAAATGAGATCAACCGAACCAGAAAACTGACGGTAGTGATCATTACCCATGAAATGTCTGTGGTCGAAAAGATCTGCAGCAGAGTTGCGATCATAGATAACGGAGAACTCGCTGAGATCGGTGAGGTAAAAGAAATATTCCGGAATCCGAGATCAGACGCGGCGAGAAAACTTGTGTTTCCGGGCAATCCTTTTGACCCGTCGGATAAGGACGCGAGGCTCATTCGTCTCGTGTTCGACGGACTTGCGGCCAGCCGGCCATTTATAGCCGAACTGGTGGAGAGTACGGGAATAAAGGTAAATATACTGAGTGCCAACACAAAAAGCGTAGGAGGCATCGGATATGGTCAGATGGTCCTGGAGCTGCCGAAGGACATACAGGATCAGAATACAGTCATAAAATTCTTTGAGGGAAGGGGACTGAGCGTACAGGAGGTGAAGGGGGCATGAGCAATTATATAATTGACGCCATAAAAAGCGGAATAATAGAGACCCTTGAAATGACCTTCTTCGCCTCTGTATTTGCCTATATCATAGGTCTTCCGATTGGAATCATCCTGTATTCGACGGCAAAAGACGGCATCATGGCCAACCGGTATGTGAATTTTGCGGTCGGAATGGCTGTTAATATATGCCGATCCCTTCCGTTTCTGATCCTCCTTGTGCTGCTGATACCGTTCACACGGTTCGTGACAGGATCCTCCATAGGGACGACAGCCTCCATAGTGCCGCTTACGGTAGGCGCGATTCCTATTGTAGCCAGGATGGTGGAATCCTCCTTGAGCGAGGTGCAGCCCGGAATAATCGAGGCCGCCTTATCTATGGGGGCTTCCCCCATATACATAATCATCCACTTTATTTTGCCGGAGGCAGCACCGTCCCTGCTGCTGGGCGCGGCTATAAACATTTCCACGGTCCTCGGATATTCGGCAATGGCAGGTGTGATCGGTGGCGGAGGACTCGGGGCCATTGCACTTCAATATGGGTACTACAGATATCAGAAAGATGTGCTTTGGACTACCGTGACCATACTTGTGATCATGGTGATGCTGATCCAGGAGAGCGGGAATCTGATCGCAAAGAGGAGCAGGAAATAGCGGGCACTTCCGTTTCAAGAAGAGTTTCTCCGGAGCCTGACGGAAGATTTAGAAAAAATAAGAACAGAAGAGACAGAAAACACTAAAAACAGAAGGAATAGAAAAAAACAATAAAGAAGGAGATTTATTATGAAAAAGAATTTCGTACGCAGGATTTTTTCACTCACACTGGCTGCTGCAGTAGCCCTTACCACGGCCGCCTGCGGAGGTGCCGGCGCATCCGGGAGTACACCTGCCAAAGAAGCAGGCACGGTGATCAAAGTCGGTGCCAATATCACGCCTCATGCAGAGATCCTTGAGCAGGCCAAGCCCATACTGGCAGAAAAGGGCATCACCCTTGAGATCGTAAAGCTGGAGGATTCCATCACTCCGAATACCGGTGTGATCGAGGGCAGCCTGGATGCCAACTATTTTCAGCATGTGCCATATCTTGAACAGTTCAATAAGGAGAACGGATCTGATCTGGTCTCCATCGGAGCGATTCATTATGAGCCGTTCGGGATCTATGCGGGAAAGACCGCGGACCTTGCTGCGCTCCCGGAAGGAGCCCTGGTGGCTGTTCCGAATAATGTCACAAATGAAGCGAGGGCACTTCTGCTTCTTGCCCAGGAGGGAATCATTTCCCTTAAGGAAGATGCCGGAATCAATGCCACTGTAGAAGATATCACGGCAAATCCGAAGAATATCACATTCAAGGAACTCGCTCCCGAACAGCTGGTGGCTGCACTTCCGGATGTGGATATTGCCGTTATCAACGGAAATTATGCCATCGAGGGCGGTCTCCATGTGAGCGGAGCTCTGGCTGTGGAGGCAAATGACGGACTCGCCGCATCTACCTATGGAAATATTATCGCCACATCTCCCGACAAGGCGAATGATGCGGCGCTAAAGACCCTTGTTGAAGTATTGCAGAGCGACGAGATCAGCAAATATATTGAAGAGACATATGACGGAGCAGTAGTACCGCTGAATCAGGGGAAAAAATCATGATCGGATCTGAATATTGCAATCGACGGAACAGCAGCTCTGATTGAGGAGAGAGAAAAATCATGATCGGATTTAAATATTACAATCCTGCCAGGATCATTTTTGGAGAAGACAGCGAAAAAGCTCTCCCTGATCTACTCACGCAGTATGAGGTAAAATCTTTGCTCCTGATCTACAGCGGAGACTTTATAAGGACACTTGGCATACATTCCCTGATTCGGGAGACGGTCAAAGAACTGGGGATCCATTTGCTGGAAAGCGGAAATGTCGTGCCGAATCCTTCAGTAGAACTGGTCAGAGAACTGGTGGAACAGGGGAAAAAGGAAAATGCAGACTTCGTGCTGGCGGTGGGCGGCGGAAGCTCCATAGATACCGCAAAAGCCGTGGCGCTTGGAATCCCCTATGAGGGCGATGTATGGGATTTCTTTGATAAGGGCGTTGCGCCCCATAAGGTCCTGCCCGTAGGAGTAATCGCCACGACGGCATCCAGCGGATCCGAGACCTCGAACGCAGCCATTATCTCGAACGGAGAATGGAAGCTCGGGTTTGAGGACGACAGGATCATCCCGCAGTTTGCCATTATGAATCCGCGGTTTACTGTCGGGCTGCCGCCTTACCAGACATTTGTCGGAATTGCAGATGTATTGACCCATCTTCTGGAAAGATATTTTTCGGATGAAAGGCATTCCGACACAACAGATTATCTTATCGAGGGTGCGGTCAGAGCATTGCTTTTAAATGCCGGCAGGCTCCTGAAAGATCCCGGAGACGTGAATGCAAGAGGGGAAATTCAGTGGCTCGCCAGTGTGGCCCACAATAATTTTCTGGATGCAGGAAGACGTGCGGACTGGGCTTCACACCGCATAGAACATGAGCTTTCAGCGCAGTATAACATCACCCACGGCGAGGGGATGGCGGTCACCATCACTGCCTGGACAAAGTATATGGCGGAGAAAAAGCCGTGGCGTCCGGCGCTTCTGGCCAGCCGGGTCTTTGGCGCAGATCCTTATGATCATACGGAGAAGGAAAGGGCATATATCCTCGCTGAAAAACTGTCGGAGTTCTTCAGAAAGCTGGGTCTTCGGATCACTCTGGCAGAGTTTGGAATAGATGACAGGGATTTTGAGGTGATGGCGGAACGGGCGACCAGGAATGGAAGGGTAGGACATTATCTTCCATTGGATGCATCTGGGATCGTGGAAATCCTGAATCTGGCAAGATAAATACGGTGTGTTAATGAAGACAGTGTTTCAAAAAAGGAAATCCGGGAAAAAAGTGAGGTTCTTAAGAGAAAGGAGAATATGAAAATGGCAAGAGTCAGTTTAAAACAGCCGGAGGAACTTACAGGTGAGGCAAGGAAGGCATACGAGGAACTCGATGCTGCAGGAAAGATTACGAATATGAAGCTCGTCATGCTTCAGGACTACGGTACATACAAGGCTTTTATGGGCTGGTATGACTCGTGGGAGAGTCTTGAGAAAGCAGTCGGACTGCGTGCGGCGACCATTTATGCACATTCCATCTCTACGACCAACGGCTGCCTGCTGTGCTCCCTGTTCTTTATCAGTGACCTCAGGGAGCTGGGACTTGATCCGAATAATTTTGAGACCGAAGAAAATGAAAAGCTTTTGCAGAAGCTCGGACAGCAGATCGTAAAAGATCCGACAAAAGTATCGAACGAGCTGCTCGATGGACTTCGGAAGTTTTATACGGATGAGCAGATCATCATTATCGTCGGGTTCGGAGCGCAGATGCAGGCAACGAATAATTTCAACTCCGTGCTGGGGGTGGATGTAGACAAGCGTCTCTTACCGCTCAGAGATCAGTTCAAGCCGGCGACATGGCGTGATGCAATTTCATAAACAGCAGCCTTTCGCTGCATACAGGTTCTGCATCGGCAGACAGACTTTTGTAAAGAGGCACCGCCCGGCTGCCGGATCCTCCGGCGCGCCACAGCGGTGCCTCAATCAGAGATTTTGTATTTAATTGAGAGAGCTTTATTCCGCTCAAAAGATCTGACGGAATAAAGTCTTTTTTTTTCAGGCGGTCTTTCCCTGACCGGTCAAAAAAATGGTTAAATAACTTGTCGAAAAAAGATGTATAAACATGTTGACAGACTTGTTTGAACAAGGTATACTAAGCTCATCGGGTACTTGTATAAACAACTTTACCGCGGAAGGTTTGTAACTTGTATCCTGATAATTCAATTCTCGCTCGCGAGAATTGGCGCGGGATTCGGGTCAGCGCAAGCTGACATCTTCCAAACCGAATCCCTGCGCATCCTCGCGTGCCTATGCATGCGTAGCAATGCTCCTGTGGAGCATTGTGGAGCTGAGCGTTTATCTCAGTGGGGGATTGTAACCCACCACTGAGACGGGCAGGATATTGATTTATCCTCCGCTTTATAGAAGCGGGGGTCTTCCCCACTGAGATAAAACAGCATGAGACATGAAATATGAAACATAAGGAATATGACATTTTGAGACGCAGCTGAAGACACATCATGAGTACGGCAATACGATCTCTTTCATGGAAACAGGTGTATCGACAGCAGCACCTGAACCCCGCCTTTCCGCCGGCAGGCGGACCGGGTAAGACGCCCGGGCGCTCCGATCATACAGGCAGAACGTGAAAAAGCAGCGAGAAACAATGAGGAGCGGTGAAGGCGCATTTTTCACAGTCAAAAGGGGTTCAGAAGGAGTAAAATAGGAGGAAAAAATGGGTAAGTATACAGACGATTCCAGAGAACTTCTGGAATATGTGGGTGGCAAAGAGAATATCGGTGCCGTTTCACATTGTATGACGCGTATGCGTTTTGTTCTGAATGACCCGAAGAAGGCCGACATCAAGAAGATCGAGGCAATGAAGGTCGTCAAGGGAACATTCACACAGTCCGGCCAGTTCCAGGTCATCATCGGCAACACAGTATCAGATTTTTATAATGACTTTACAGCCGTCGCCGGAGTGTCCGGCGTTTCCAAGGCGGAGGTCAAGCAGGCGGCGAAGAGGAATCAGAATCCGCTGCAGAGGATCGCAACGGTCCTCGCGGAGATCTTTACTCCGCTCCTCCCGGCCATCATCACCGGAGGTCTTATCCTCGGTTTCAGAAATGTCATCGACTCCCTGTATGTTTTCCAGGGCGGTCATACGCTTGTCGAGCTGAGCCAGTTCTGGGCAGGACTTGACCATTTCCTGTGGCTCATCGGTGAGGCGGTCTTCCACGTCGGTATTCCGGTCGGCATCTGCTGGTCCATAGCAAAGAAGATGGGCACAACGGAAATGCTCGGAATCATTCTCGGTCTCACACTTGTTTCCGGCCAGCTGCTCAATGCGTATGCAGTTGCCGGTACGGCGGCAGCGGATATTCCCAAGTGGAATTTCGGATTTATCCAGGTCAATATGATCGGTTATCAGGCACAGGTCATCCCGGCGATGCTTGCCGGCTTCGTTCTGACCTACCTTGAGAAGTTCTTCCGCAAGATCATTCCGCCGGTCGTATCGATGATCTTTGTTCCGTTCTTCAGTATCACACTGGCGGTCATGGCAGCCCACTTTGTCCTCGGCCCGATCGGCTGGAAGATCGGCTCTGTCATCTCCTCCGTCGTCTATGCGGGAATTACGGGACCGGCACGCGTACTCTTCGGAGCGCTGTTCGGCTTTGTCTACGCACCGCTTGTCATTACCGGTCTGCACCACATGACCAACGCAATCGACCTTCAGCTCGTCGCCGAGTTCGGCGGAACGATGCTCTGGCCGATGATCGCGCTCTCCAATATTGCGCAGGGATCTGCTGTTCTCGGCATGATCGCTCTTCAGAGAAAGAACGAAGAGGCACAGGAAGTCAATGTTCCGTCCTGCATCTCCTGCTACCTTGGCGTCACGGAACCCGCTATCTTCGGTGTCAACCTGAAGTACCTGTTCCCGTTCATATGCGCCATGACAGGTTCTGCTCTTGCAGCGATCTTCTCAGTCCTTACCGGCGTAGAGGCGTTCGGTATCGGTGTCGGCGGTCTTCCCGGCATTCTCTCCATCAAGCCGGATAAGATGGTATTTTTCGCAATCGCTATGGCAATCGCGATCGGCGTTCCGTTCGCAGGCACATATATTTTAGGAAAAGCACGCGGCGTCGATAAGGCTCCGGAACCGGAAGCAGAGGAAGAAGCCGTACGCGTGGCAAAGAAGGTAGAACTTCGCGCATTCCTGTCCGGAAAGACGGTCGCTATCGAGGATGTCCCGGATCAGGTATTCGCATCCAAGGCACTCGGCGACGGAATCGCGATCGAGCCGACAGACAATGTTGTCATTGCTCCTGCGGACTGCGTCATCTCCGTGACGATGGATGAGAGCAATCATGCAGTCGGCTTCATGCTTGAGAACGGAGCGGATGTGCTCATTCACATCGGTCTCGACACAGTCAATATGAACGGCAAGGGCTTTACCTGCCATGTAAAGAACGGGCAGAAAGTGAAAGCCGGTGAGAAGCTCATCACGTTCGATCCGGAAGTGATCAAGGCGGCCGGGCATCCGACGATCACGATGCTTGTCGTGACGGATCCGGCGGACAACAATATTTCCTTTACAGCGGGCAAGACGGTGAAGGCCGGAACGGATACGCTCGGAGCGATCGGATAAAAAAGCAAATGCTTTTGTACCTGGAAATCTGTCTCAGTGGGAGTGGATACTTCCACTGAGATGAACGCATTCACTGCACTTTTGCCCGATCGAAGCAAAAGGGAAGCGTGCCAGGCACGCGAGGGCGCTTGAACGTCTGCAGATATTCGGACTGCGCCGACGGCAGCAGAGCGTATCTCACAGGAAAGGATCAGGAGAACGCAATGGACGATTTTAGAAAAAGCACAGTTTATCAGATCTATGTAAAGTCCTTCTGCGATTCCAACGGAGACGGGATCGGAGATCTTAACGGCATTACGAAGAAGCTTCCGTACCTCAAATCTTTGGGGGTGGATTACATCTGGACGACGCCATTCTTTGTTTCTCCGCTTAACGATAACGGATATGATGTTGCCGATTACAGGGCGGTGGATCCTCTTTTCGGAACGATGGAAGATTGTGAGAAAATGATCGCCGAAGCAGACCGTCTCGGCATGGGCTTCATGTTCGACATGGTCTTCAATCACACATCGACACATCATGAGTGGTTTCAGAAGGCGCTGAATGGCGATCCGAAATACATGAACTATTATATTTTCCGGGACGGTACCGATGAGGGCGCGCCGACGAACTGGGTCTCCAAGTTCGGCGGGTCAGCCTGGGAATATGTGCCGTCACTCGGAAAATATTATCTGCACCTCTTTGACGTCAGCCAGGCGGATCTCAACTGGGATAACCCCGAGGTCCGTGCAGAGCTCGCAGATATCATCCGGTTCTGGAAGGGCAAGGGGATAAAGGGATTCCGATTCGACGTCGTGAATCTGATTTCCAAACCGGCGGTATTTGAGAACGATTACGAAGGGGATGGACGCCGATTCTATACGGATGGTCCCCACGTTCATGAGTATCTCAAGGGCCTGGCGGCAGAAGGCGGGCTTGACGGATACATCACGGTCGGTGAGATGTCGTCCACCTCTCTTGCGAACTGTATTCGTTACACGAATCCGAAGGAGCATGAGCTGGCAATGGTATTCAGCTTCCATCATCTCAAGGTCGACTACAAAAATGGCGATAAATGGGCGCTGAAAGCGCCGGATTTCGACGAACTTCGCAGTCTGTACAAGACCTGGCAGGAGGGAATGCAGGAGGCAGACGGCTGGAACGCGCTGTTCCTGAATAATCACGATCAGCCGAGAGCCATTTCCCGATTCACGAATGACACCACGTATCACAAAGAATCCGCAAAAGTGCTGGCCGGTCTGATCCATCTGATGCGCGGTACGCCTTATATATATCAGGGTGAGGAGATCGGTATCACCAACGCGGGATTTAAAGATATCGATTCTTACCGGGATGTGGAGAGCCTTAACTATTACAGGATCCTTCGCGAAGCGGGAAAGACAGAGGCGGAGGCCCTGGAGATCATCGGTGAGCGGTCGCGGGATAACGGACGGACGCCCATGCAGTGGGACGGGACGGAGAACGCAGGCTTTACGACAGGCACACCGTGGCTCGGAATACCCGAGAATCATAAGACGATCAACGTGGAAAACGAGGAACAGGATCCGGATTCGATCCTCGCATTTTACAGAAAGCTGGTGGCGCTTCGGAAGGAAGAGCCGGTCATCTCGGACGGCCGGATCGATTTTGAAGTAGAAGTGCCGTACGGCGTCATTGCTTACACACGTTCGTATGAAGAGACACAGCTCTTTGTTTGGGCGAACCTGACAGGGGACGAAAAGACGGTCAGGATCCCGGAGAGCGGAAAGCTGTTTCTTTCAAATTACGGGATGGAGGGCGATATCCCGGCAGGCGAGGTACTGCTGAAGCCCTACGAGCTTCTGGTGATAAAGAAGTGAAAAAAGGCCCTGTCCGGCGCGCGTAAAGAATGCGCGGGCTGCTCTCCGGTTACCGTGGGACCGGGGAGATCAGGGATCTGAGCCTCGTGCGCGTGAATGCGCACGGGGCTTTTTTTACTTGAATCCGGACGGTTCTCTACGTATAATAAAGAGCGCAGTAAAAATACAGGAATACTTACTGGAGCTGCCCGTATGCAGCCACTTTTTGTGAACGGAAAGATACGGTCACGGAACACGAGGCTTTTTCATACGGGAAGATTTCGGATGGAAGATTTCGGATATTTGCTTGAAGGAATGAGAAAATGCTTGAACTGAAAAATATCAACTATGTTGTGGAAGACAAGGAGATCCTGAAGGATATCAACCTTACGATCGATGACCGTTTCGTAGCGGTCACTGGTCCGAACGGCAGCGGTAAATCTACGCTGCTCAAGATCGTCATGGGAATCATTCGGCCGACCTCCGGTCAGATCATTTTTGACGGACAGGATATTACGGAGATGCCTGTCAATGAGCGGGCGCAGCTCGGGATCAGCTATGCTTTTCAGCAGCCGGTCCATTTTAAAGGCCTGCGCGTGAAGGATATTCTGGAGCTTGCGAATAAGGACGCCAGATCCTTTAAAAAGGCGTGCGGGATCCTGAGCGATGTCGGATTATGTGCCAAAGATTATATTTACAGAGAGCTCAATTCAACGCTCTCCGGCGGGGAAATGAAGCGCATCGAGATCGCCATGACTGCAGCCAGAGGATCGAAGCTCTCCCTCTTTGACGAACCGGAAGCGGGTATTGACCTCTGGAGCTTCCAGAGCCTGATCCATATCTTTGAGAATCTGTACGAGAAGACATCGGGAAGTATTGTTATCATTTCCCATCAGGAAAGGATCCTCGGGATCGCGGATAAGATCATTTATCTGAAGGACGGCAGGGTCGAGATGTACGATGAGCGGGATAAAGTGCTCGCCTCCATCAACATCATCGGGCCGGGCTGTGAGATCCTCAACGAGAAGGGTCCGAAGACCGGAAAGGAGGCATAAGAAATGGATGCGATTCAGAGGAATCTGCTGCGCGAAGTAGCTGCGTTCGACGCTCTGCCGCAGGGCGCATACAACATAAGGAGCAATGGCACGAGTGCGGCCAGAAATACTACGGCGAATATCGATATCGTCACCAAGGAAGACAAGCAGGGCATCGATATCATTATTAAGCCGGGAACGAAAAAGGAAAGTGTGCATATCCCGGTCATCATCAGTGAGACCGGTCTTAAGGAGCTGGTCTACAATGACTTCTTTATCGGAGAAGACAGTGACGTGACCATCATCGCCGGATGCGGTATTTCCAACTGCGGCGGCGGGGACTCCGAGCATGACGGCGTGCACAGCTTTTTTGTCGGAAAGAACGCGAAGGTCCGCTATATCGAGAAGCATTACGGGGAGGGAACAGGCACCGGGAAGCGCCTTATGAATCCGACGACAGTCGTTGAACTGGAGGAAGGCGCGACGATGGAGATGGAGACCTCCCAGATCGGCGGAATCGATGACACTACACGCATCACGCGTGCAACTATGAAAGAGAACGCATCCCTGATCATCCACGACAAGATCCTGACGAACAAGGATCAGAAGGCTGTTGCCCAGATCAATGTCGAGATGAACGGGGACGGCAGCAGCTGCGATATCATAAGCCGCGGCGTCGCCAAGGATGAGAGCTATCAGGAAGTAGTCCTCGGGATTTCAGGCAACGCGGCCTGCTCCGGTCATGCCGAGTGCGATTCCATCATCATGGACCACGGCGTGATCCTTGCAACCCCGCAGCTGAAGGCCACCAACGTGGAGGCTTCCCTGATCCACGAAGCTGCAATCGGAAAGATCGCCGGGGATCAGCTGATGAAGCTCATGACTCTCGGCCTCTCCGAGAAGGAGGCTGAGGAGACGATCATTCAGGGCTTCCTCAGATAAGCAATCAGATTGTTTACGGGTTCCCGGATGGATATTCAGGGATTCCCAATAAGTGATCAGATTGTTTCGGGATTTCCGAATGGACATTCGTGGATCCACCGGAGATCTCCCGGATCATCGATGTACGCTGCTTCTTCTGAGAAATCAGCGAATACAATATGCAGAACAGTATACGAGCCTCTGACTGTACGAAGGGACAGCCGGAGGCTCGTTTTGTTTTGCATTTATTTCAGAATCAGAGATTCAGCCACTGCATCGCCTTGGATATGGCTGTATCCCAGTATGGCCAGTCATGTCCGCCGGGCGTGATATGGCTTTCCATGCGGAGCGGACTGCCCTCGGCGGCCTCTAAGAAGGCTCTTGTCTGGGAAACGAACGGATCGTCGCTGCCGCAGGCAAGATAGAAGGACGGATAGGAGACCTGCGTTTCATTTTGGGAAATGCGGATCTTATCAAGCAGATGAAGCAGATCGTACTCGCTTCCGGGAAGCGTCTTTGGCTCGCGCAGCTGCTCCGGAATCAGAGGAGTAAGCGCGCGGACAAAATACGCGGTCCGCTTGATTTCAAGCGCGCCGGACAGACAGATACACGCTGCGTATTTCTCCGGGTGCAGAAGCGATGCGCGCACAGCCCCGTAGCCGCCCATCGAGTAGCCGCCGATAAAGGTATCCTCGCGTTTCGCTGAGAGCGGGAGAAGCTCCCGGGTCGCTTCGATGAGTTCATCTGTTACAAAGCTTTCATAGCCGAATCCCGGGACCAGGTCCAGATAGAAAGCGTTATCCCCTTCAGGCAGAATGACCGCCAGATTGTTCTCCATGGCATAGTCCCCGATCCTGGTCCGGGCAATGACATCCTCGGGATCGTCCTGGGCTCCGTGCAGGAAATAAAGGGTCCGGAAAGGTCCTTTAAAGGAGATCCGGCCGGGGTTTTCCAACGGATTCATGATCGTAGGAAGGATGACGTGGACCGTTGTCGATTTTCCGAGACAGTATGATTGGAAGCGGATCGTAAGATCTGTCATTGTGTTCTCCTTTCATCAGGCAGATGCCGTGCGGGCGAATAAATTCTCTGGCTTTTCTCTCGCATGTGGAAAAAATACGAGGTGGATAAAAGTCGTACGACAAGCAGGGAATTTTGTATGTTGCGCGGCACATGAGGAATGTCGGGACGTTCCTGATGACAATTGTACTACATCGATGCACTGATAAGGAATAGCCTGTTTGTAAATGGTCCTGACAGCATCGGTATCCCGTTACATGTGTTGGGTATAATCATTTATTGATGACGGAAAAGAAGAAACGGACGAGGCGCTTAAAAAATGGTGGAGGGACAGTAAAGAGAAAGAAATGCATGGAATTTGGGAGCATGCCGGTTATAATAGATATATACTTTAGGAAACTGCCGGGTGTTTGCGATACATGGTTGTTTTGCCGGCCGGAGAGGATCCGGAGTGCGCAAAACGGCTTCCATACCGGAATACGTAAAGGGTAATTTTACAGTAACAAAGAACGGTATTTGAACGGATCAGGATGGTACTGATGAGGAGGTAAAAAATGAAACGATGGGCAGGTTATGAGCATGGTGTCAATCTGGGCGGCTGGCTGTCCCAGTGCGATCATACGAAGGAGAGGTATGATACCTTTATCGTTGAAACAGATATAGAAAAGATCAAAAGCTTCGGTCTTGACCACATCCGCATCCCGGTCGACTATGATCTGGTGGAGGAAGAGGACGGCACCTATAAGGAAGAGGGCTTCTCGTATATAGAGAAGGCGATCGGCTGGTGCAGAAAGTACGGGCTGAATATGATCCTCGATCTGCACAAGACATACGGATATTCATTTGACGTGGGCGAGGGAGAGAGCGGCTTCTTTGAAAACGAAGCCTATCAGGAACGCTTCATGAAACTCTGGGAGGAGTTTGCCCGTCGTTTTTCAAAGTATCAGGATATGCTGGCTTTTGAACTTCTGAACGAGGTAACTGAGAAAGAGGTCAGTGATGTCTGGAACAGGATTTCAACGGACTGTATCCGACGGATCCGGAAAATTTCCCCTGAGATCAGCATCCTGATCGGAGGATACTACAACAACAGTATCGAGGCGCTGAAGGATCTGCCCATGCCCCTGGATGAAAATATTATATACAATTTCCACTGCTATGAGCCGGTCATCTTTACTCATCAGGGTGCGTACTGGGCACCGGGGATGGATACGAGTTTTCGCATGTCCCTGAATGCGACCTATAAAGAGATGGCACAGATGACTGCAAAGTATATCCATATGGGTACAGTCGGATTCGATGGTTTTCCTGAGAACTGTACGCTCGGTCCGGAGTACTTTGAAAAGTATTTTTCCGAGGCTGTACAGATCGCGGAAGAGAGAAATGTCGCGCTCTACTGCGGAGAGTACGGAGTCATCAATCTTGCCTCGCCGGAAGACACGCTCACATGGTATCAGCTGATCGGAGGAACGTTTGATAAATATGGCATCGGCAGAGCCGCCTGGAGTTATAAGGAGATGGACTTCGGACTGATCGATGAGCACATGAAGCCGGTGCTTCCTGAAATCCTCAAAGTGCTGTGACCGGAGAGGAATATGACAAATAACCTTTCCTCCCCGACCGGCGTTTAGTGGACGGGGTGAAACAAGAGCAGAACCGGATTTCCGGCTCTGCTCTTGTTAATTGCAATAAACTGAAACTTTCCACACACATTAACGTGACTGCGACCGGGAATAAATAATTTCCAAAGTCGGGCGTCCGAGCACGGCCGGTACTTCTTTTTAATGCCGAAGGCTGCAAAAGAAAGTTAGTACCGCTGCCAGTGCGAGCGAGCGGGAGCGTCCCGACGTGGAAATATTTATTCCGGGAGCCTCAGGAAAAAAGGATGTGGGAAGTTTTTGTAACAAATCTTATCCCGGTCTTCCGGGTCTGCACAAAACCTGAAACAGTCTCAGACAACAGCATTTTTGGTTTTCACATATCCCTGTCACAATGAGATTTCAGATCATGCGAGCGTTCCCATCGGATCCCACGGCATAAAATGCATGGGCTCTGTCTGGAGCGCTTCGAGCTGCTTTTCATCTAAATAGGATTTTTCAATGACTGCCTGATATACGAATTTGTCGAACCAGCCGGCATTCATTACATAGTATCCCTTTTCTCCGTTCTGATCGCTCCAGCTGTTCTCGATCTTCCAGCGGTTCGGCACGCCGTTCTCGTCAAGGTTCACGCCGGTGATCACCATCGCGTGATTCATCGCGCTCTCCCGGATGTTCAGCCGTTCTTCCTTTGTCATGGAGAAATCAATTCCCAGCGTTCCGTCAAAGTCATAAACCTTATCGCTCCAGATTCCCATACTGCGTTCGCCCATGGAGCCGACGTCAGAACCGAACCAGACCGGCTTTCCGTCCTGAAGCTGTCTCACGATCAGATCTTTGATCTCCTCCATGGGAAGATTCAGGTAAGTGACGGGCGGAGCGCCTGCAACATTGCCGAGATAGTCGATCGTGATCTGCTGATAGAACGGTTTGTCCTCTGTCGGGGAGTTGATGATTCCCACATAGTCGCTGCGGAGATTCAGGCTGGTATATTTTCCGGCAAATTCGATTGGTGTGAGACCGCGGTCGATATGATACGCATCATCCTTGTCGGTGTATTCAAAATCAAAGCTCTTCGGCGGGACTCCGAAGCACATGGTGAGAAGCCGGTAAGCGTCGAGGAGGTATTTCTCCTTGACCTGCATCACATCGCTGCCTTCGCTGTAAGCTTTTCGAAGATCCAGCGCGCCCTTCCGCAGCAGCGTGTTGATCAGACGGTTCATGTCCCGTGTATGGCTGCTCTGGAACGTCTCCTGCATGGCTGCTTTCGGCACAAGACCATACTTCTCAACGAGGTTGACGAGCATATTCCACTGACCGCCGTCACCGATTCCCGAGTCGAGAAGATATATGACGAGTCGATCCGTCAGAGGTCTGTCAGCGAGCTCGATCATCGATTCATAGAAAAAGTTGATCTTTTCAAATTTGTCCCAGAAGGCGATATAATTCTGGGAGAGCTCGAACTTCTCGATATTGCATTTCTCAGCGATCTCTTCACGGAAGAGATTGAGCGCGGCGAAGATCCAGCAGCGCCCGCTCTGCTTCTGATTCGTTACTTCCATCGTAGGGACATTGACGGAAAATGCGAACTGCGCCTCCTCAAGTCCTCTGTTCGTGAAGGCGACATCTTTCACATTGTGCTTTGTCAGTGCGTTCGTCATGGCGCGGTCGAACGCGGAGTTTTCGGTTTGGTCCCGGAATTTTTCGATAAGGCTTAAAGATACATCATTCATTTAGAGGTCTGCTCCTTGTCATGAGTTCAGCTGAAAGAGACAGCACCGGAGGCGCAGAGAAAATCTGCGGCGATCGGACGCTGAGATTGACGGGTTACCAGATAAATGTAGCACATGCTTTATATTTTTACCATACGCTTTATGAACTATGCTTTAGGCATGAGTATACTCCGATTCTTGACTTCGTGAATGAGTAAAACACCAGGTCATCAGCCAGCTGTCTGACATCGCAAGGAACATGTGAAAGGTCCTGTGAGGTGTCAATATTGAACGACAAGTTCAATGACAGGCCTCTTTATATCGGTTATAATACCTGCAAAGGCCTTGCGCATACAGCGCCAAAAAGAAAGAAGAATCGTCATGACAAAAATTGATAAAGCAAAAACAGGACAGCAGATCCGTCTGTTGATGGAAAAACGCGGGGTAACGGTAAGAGACGTGAAAAACGCGCTTTCACTGGCCTGCGTGCAGAGTGTCTATCACTGGCTGGATGGCCAGAGCATGCCCACATTGGACAATCTTTATGCCTTAAGCGATCTGCTGAAGGTGCCGATGGATATGCTGGTCTGCGGAAACCGGCGTTATGATCCGAAGAAGGATATACCGGAAAGTGCGGAGCGCCTCTTCCGGTACTACAGGCTCATACAGGAATGCATGGCAGCCTGAACAGGAAAGATCATATACGGAAAACACTATCCCGGCCCGTCGCAGATCAACGGTGAGCCGGTTTTTTTAAAGGATAAGAAGTCATGAAAGTACTCGTAATTCCGGATGTCCATCTGAAGCCCTGGATGTTTCAGCGGGCATCAGAACTAATGAAAGAAATAAAACCGGACCGGGCAATCTGCCTGATGGATATTGCGGACGACTGGCGGCAGCAGTTCAATCTGGATCTGTATATACAGACCTATGATGCAGCGATCGATTTTGCGAAAGAGTATCCGGAGACCCTGTGGTGCTATGGCAATCACGATGTCTGTTATCTGTGGAATCAGCGGGAGACAGGTTATTCCAAGATCGCACCATGGACAGTCTGCGAGAAACTGCGGATTCTGCGGGAATCACTTCCGGATGAGCGGCAGCTGGCTTATCTTCACCGGATCGACAATGTCCTGTTCTCCCATGGCGGTCTGGCGGATGCATTTGTCCACCGGTATATTCCAACAGGTAAATATAACGACATTAATGCGGTCGTCGATACGATCAATGGATTCAGCTGCGGAGAAATGTGGCAAGATGCTTCTCCTATCTGGTGCCGGCCGCAGTATTACAAAGGGCGGCTTTATAAGCCAAGGAAGCTTTTGCAGGTAGTGGGGCATACACCGGTTGGAGGGATAACACGAAAAGGGAACCTCATTTCCTGTGATGTGTTTTCGACAGACAGCGTAGGGAAGCCGATTGGGACACAGGAATTCATGGTGATTGACACAGTTGCCTGGGATTACCAGAGCATACGATAAATATGATTGGTGGTGGTAAGGGTGAACGAAGAAGTATTTACACTGACAAAGCCGGAGGCTGAGTATTGTTTGAGGGTTTGTGAACTGGCGGCGCTTGGAATGACAGGCTTAGACCTCAGTAATATTTTCAGGGTGCTGCACGGTCGGCTCGAAGCAGAACTTCATAAGCTGACGGATCTGGATGTGTCGCTAGGTGCCGAAGAAAAGAATCACCTTTCAAAAGCATTGATGATCTATGAGCTGCTGGTGCGTGAAAAATATGATGTGCTGAGGGAACATTTCAATCTTCAGAATATACCTGTCAGCAAAGATGAGATCAGACAAAGAGCAACTGTTATCGGCATGACGATTGAGAAGGGGCCTGTAGATGTTTCAGCATTGCAGAAAAAGCTGCGTTATAGCAAGAGGATCCCGACCCGGAAACTGTATATTTCAGATCTTCATTTCTTCCATGACAGTCTAAACCATCGTATGGATATGCGCGGCTTTTCAGGCTATGAAGAAATGAATGCCCATATGATCCGTCAGTGGAACGATCATGTGACAAAGAAGGATGAAGTGTATATTCTTGGCGATTTTGCTATTTCCAGAGGGAAAGCGGCAAATGAGGTCCTTGGGCAGATGAACGGAAAGAAATATCTGATCGAAGGAAATCATGATAAGTTTCTGGATGACAAGGAATTTGACCGCTCTTTATTCAGGTGGATCCGTCCTTATGCGGAGATCAGGGACTGCAGACGTCAGGTTATCCTCTCCCACTATCCGGTGTTCTGCTATAAAGGGCAGTACCGCATGACACCTGAGGGTACTCCGCTGACATACATGCTTTATGGCCATGTTCATAATACGCATGATGAGAGGCTTGTCAACGAATTCATCCGGATCACCAGATCAACAATGGTGAAATCCGCACGTCAGATAGAGGAGCATCCGATACCCTGCAATATGATCAACTGCTTCTGCATGTTTTCGGATTATATTCCGCTGACACTGGATGATTGGATTCGGTTGGACAAAGGAAGGCGTGAAGAAGCAGATAACAAATCAGATGCATAGAATTTGAGCAAATATCCGCAAAAGTGATAAAAGTGCGGATACTATTTGAAATCAAATCTTGACTAGATGCCGCTTGCCTTGTATTATTTATATAAACGTCCGCAAAATATAGAAAAATGCGGATGACGGTATAAATTCATGGAGGTAATAATGCATGCTGTCAAGAGAGCAATGTTTGAAAGAATATGGGTCGGATTATTATATTCAAAAAAAAGTTGAATCTGGAGAACTGTTTCGAATCGACAAAGGGATATATGCTTTGAAGAAGCATATCCCGGAGATTGCGATTGTATCTTTTAAGTATCCAAATGCCGTTGTAACAATGGGAAGTGCATTTTATCTATATGGCCTGACAGATGTTATACCGGATGTCATCGATCTGGCAACGCCCCGGGACGCAGCTAAAATCAAAGATAAACGTGTAAAACAGTATTTCGTTTCTGAAGAGTTCTTTAAAGAAGGCATTGATCATATCGATTACGAAGGATATAGGATTTCCGTTTACAGTAAGGAGAGAATGCTCGTGGAACTATTAAGATATAAATCGAAACTTTCTTATGATTTCTATAAAGAGGTGGTTCTGAATTACAGAAAAATACTCCCGACTTTAAATATTCAGGAAATACAGGATCTTGCGCTTGATGCTCCTAAAAGCGCAAAAGTATTAGATTTATTGCAATCGGAGGTGTTGTAATGGCTGATCTTGAATTATTGGCAGATGAATTCAGGAAAGAAGGGTACTCAGATCAGAATGCGGAAGCCCGTGTTTGTCAGGACATTGTCTTGAAAGCAATTGCAGAAAGCGACCTGAGCAGAAATGTGACAATAAAGGGCGGCGTGGTGATGAGAAGTATTACGGGAAATATACGTCGCGCCACGCAGGATATGGATCTGGATTTTATCCGATATTCTCTTAATGAGGACGCCATCCGTCAGTTTATCGATAAGTTGAATTGTCTGGAAGGCATTTCCATAAAGATTACAGGAAAGATAGAGGAACTATCACAGCAGGAATACAGAGGCAAGCGGGTTTATGTCATTCTCGAAGACGACACAGGGCATTCATTCAAAAGCAAAATAGATCTGGGTGTGCATAAGAATATTCAGGTCGCCCAGGACGAATACTGCTTTGATGTTTGTTTAGATGATGAAGGTGCAAGTCTGTTGATTAATTCGAAGGAGCAGATTTTTGCAGAAAAACTCAGATCACTTTTAAGATTTGGCCCTTTGTCAACACGATACAAGGATATATTTGATCTCTGCTATCTTATAGAGTATGTGGATCGCGAGAGACTCCAGAACTGTTTGAAGACATATATTCTGGATGATGAGAAGATGCGTGAAAATGATATGGATGCGATACGAAGACGAATTTCAAGAACCTTCGGCAACAGGACATATCGTTCAAATGTCGAAGGTTCAGAAAAGGCTAATTGGCTGCGAATTAAAACGGCTGTGGCTTTTGACAGGATTGAATCATTTCTTAAAACGTTATAGTTTGCCCAATGCATACTATCAGAGGAGGAAACTTCAACAAAGCGGTGCCATAACAAAAATCAGGCCACACGGTTCCTTTTAGCCTGTCATATATGCTTATTTTGGAGGATCTCTATCCACGGAAATTTTCCGCCATCACTTCTGCGTTGGCATTCTGTGCTCTGTCAAATTATGCTAAAATCGGAATGTGAAGACGAACTTACGAGGAGATGAGAACAGATGGATCGTATACTGCTTTACCATACAGGATTTGAGGAAATCAGAAGCCCTGATGTTCATCATGGGCGGAAAAACGCGGACTTCGGGCAGGGCTTTTATATGTCACCGGACCGGTCTTTTTCAGAGAGATGGGCGAAAGAACGCAAGGGCAGCAACACCGTGATCAATACGTATGAACTGCTTACGGATGGACTCCGGATCAAACGGCTTGACAGAGATGAGGAGTGGTTTGACTGCATCTTCAGTAATCGTAACGGGAAATCGGATCTCCTATCCGGATATGATGTAATAATAGGCCCGATCGCGAACGACATCCTTTATGACGTTTTTGGGATTCCGACCAGCGGATTCCTGAACCGGGAGCAGTCCCTGCAGCTTCTCCTGGTCGGACCGGTGTACACGCAGGTCGTGATCAGAACGGAGAAAGCGGCAGAGCAGCTTACCTGGCTCTCTTCCGAAGTTCTTGACCATGAAAAAATAATGCTCATGCAGCAGGCGATGCTCAGAGAGCAGGAGGAATATCAGGCGCTGTTTGCGGAAAAAATGGAGAAGATTGCTGATCTTCAATGAGAATGATCTTGGGAGGTTGTGACGGACATGAATGAAAAACTCAGCTTTGCCTGTGATTATGCTAAAGGAGCGCATCCGGACATTTTGCAGAGAATCATACAGACCAATATGATGAAAACAGCGGGATACGGGCTGGACGAGATCTCCGAATCCGCCAGGAACAGGATCAGAAAAGCCTGCGAATGCGAAAGCGCTGCTGTGGAATTTTTGACAGGAGGTACACAGACCAATGCCGTCATGATCGACGCCCTGCTGAGATCCTACCAGGGAGTCATTGCTGCCGAGACGGGGCATATCAGTGTACATGAGGCAGGGGCGATTGAGGCAAACGGACACAAGGTTCTTACAGTTCCTCATCAGTACGGAAAGATTTCTGCAGGTGACGTGGAAAGATATCTGGATAATTACTATAATGACGCAAATCATGAACATATGGTGATGCCGGGAATGGTCTATCTGTCCCATCCTTCAGAGTACGGAACTCTTTATTCTAAAGCAGAACTGCAGGCCTTCAGAGAGGTCTGTGACAGGTTCGGAATCTATTTGTATGTTGACGGTGCGAGACTTGCCTATGCACTCGCATGCCCTGAGAATGATGTGCGTCTTAAGGATCTGGCAGAGCTTTGTGATGCCTTTTATATCGGCGGCACCAAGTGCGGCGCATTGTTTGGTGAAGCAGTGGTGGTCCCGGAGCCGAAAAAGATTCCGCACCTTTTTACGATCATAAAACAGCACGGAGCCCTTCTGGCGAAAGGAAGACTGCTTGGGATCCAGTTCGATGAACTGTTCCGGAATGATCTGTATATGCAGATCGGAGGACCGGCAATCAAAGCAGCTGCAGACATAAAGAAGGCTTTACGGGAAAAAGGGTACCGTCTGTGTTTCGGATCCCCGACGAATCAGATCTTTGTCGTCATGGAAAACGAAGCGCTGAAAATACTGGGAGAAAAAGTCGAGTATAGTTTCTGGGAAAAGTACGATGACAATCACACCGTGATACGGCTCGCGACTGACTGGGGAACAACTGAGTCAGAGACCATTGCACTGATCAACATTTTGTAATGGACAGTACTCTGCCGGTACCCTGCTCAAAAAATGCTGGTCTTTCCGGCGAGCTTTTTTATGCACATAAAAACGAACCCGGAACGCTGTATGAAAAAGACATCGATGAGGGCGTTCTGATTGCGACCGTACCGCTTGAATCAGACGGATGGTCGGAGTTCCCGCAGAACCGGCTCATGGTCTACCGCAGCGGAGAGCCTGTCTATGCAGGAGACCGGCACGGCAATACATATATTCATAACGAGGAAAAGATGAAATTACTGTATTTCGCTTTTTCAGGGCTGTGAAAAGTGTATGTATATTCATGCTGCTGCTGCGCCGGGTGTTCAAGTCTATCACAATGGATGTGGGAAAAAACATATAATGACAGGTAGTATACAGGTCAGCAGAGAACGAAACTTTGCTGGCCTTATTATTTTCTTTGACAGGCTAATAAATGTTAGCTATACTATGGCTAATGATTGTTAGCGGATCGGAGGGAGTCATGTCAACCAAAGAGAAAATACTGGATGCAGCTTTAACATTATTTGCAGAGAATGGATACGATGGAACAAGTGTGGAACAGATTGCAAATATTGTTGGGATCAAAGCGCCTTCGCTTTATAAACATTATAAGGGCAAAGAGGATATTCTGAATGCATTGATTGACTCCGCAGAAGTGCGATATGAGGAGATGTTTGGATCTGAGAATAATATCGGAAAGTTACCACAGAGCCGGGAAGAGTTCATAAAGGTGACGATGGAAAGGATTTCATTCACAATGCTTGATCCCATGATCCGCAAGACGCGGATGCTTCTTGTTCAGGAACAGTTCAGGAATGAAAGGATTTCCGAGGCTACGACCAGGCATCAGCTGGACGGGATACAGAGGATGTTTGCAAAGATCATCAAAGGAATGATGGATGAGGGAATGGTCGTAGAGGATGATCCGAAGCTGCTTGCGGCAGAACTTACCGCACCGGCTGTTCTGCAGATTGCAAGGTCAGACCGACAGCCTCAGTGTGAGGAAGAATGCATGGAATATATTGAAAAGCATTTGCGTCATTTTTGTAAGGTATATATGAAAAAGTGAGCAAAGCGGCGGCCATGCCTGCATGAGCCGACATTTTGCGAACGAAAACACTGAGACGAAGTCAAAGTGGAAGAGGACCGAAATGAAAAAGTACTTATACATCATAAAAACCCAGATCATAAAGAGCATGACATATGAGTTCAATGTTTACGGGAACATCATCATGCAGACGATAATCATGATCACCTCGGCATATTTCTGGAGAGCTCTCTATACCGGCCGAAGTGTTGTGAACGGCGTTGACGTAGGCAGCATGCAGACTTACATCATAATATCATCCGCACTTTCCGTACTCCTTATCACAAATGTCGAAAGAAGGATCGGACGCAGCGTTGAAAAGGGATCCGTTGCAACCGATATGATGAAGCCGATAAGTCTGTTCGGAATGTTCCTTGCTGAAGACATCGGAAGTATCATTGCTCTCATTTTCCAGAACATGCTTCCGATTCTTCTTATCGGATCGCTCATGATAAAAGTTCCTGTTATGGCAGATATCAGAAATCTCCCGATGTTTGTTATATCTGTCGTCGAGTCTTTTCTGATCAACTGGCTGATAGCAGCTCTGTTCGGGATGATGGCATTTGCGACGATAAACAATAACGCGCTGATCCAGGTAAAAAAACATCTTATAAGGCTCCTGGCCGGAAGCATCATTCCGATATGGTTTTTCCCGGAAAGCGTATCAAAGGTGCTTTCCGCACTCCCGTTCGTGTATATATACCAGCTTCCGCTAAGTATATACATCGGAAGAGGCGACCGGACCACGATGATATCGCAGATGCGTATCCAGTTTATATGGCTTGTGATCTTATCTGCGCTGTTCTTCTATGCGCAGAGCCGAATAACAAGAAAAGTGATGGTTCAGGGAGGATGAGTATGAGAAAATCATTTGATACGCTGTGCCATTACCTTGATGTGACCGGTCAGGTAATAAAGATGGCATTTATGACGATAATCGAATATCCGTCAAATATCGTGGGATGGTTCATATCCAACCCGCTCCAGTTCATCATGGGATTTGCGATCATTAAGTTTGTCGTGGAGTCTTTTGGAGAAATAAACGGATGGAATTACGGACAGCTTGCATTCCTTTACGGATTATCCGTAATATCCCACGCTCTGTCGATGATCTTCTTTGTTCAGGGATGGTTCATGGGATGGTATGTGATCGAGGGTGATTTTGACAGGTATCTTACAAGACCGCTCGGAGTGCTGTACCAGTTTTTCTTCACAAACATCAATATCTTCGGGATAACCGATCTTATCCCGGGAGTGATCGTATTCATATACGGCTGTGCGAAGTCTGGAGTTCAGGTATCCTTCCTGTTCATTGTGCAGGTCATAATCATGCTGATCGGTGCAACACTTATCCGGGGAGGAATCTATATCTTACTCGGAAGCACCTCTTTTCACACGAGAAGCGCAGTTGATTTCGGACAGTATACACAGGAGATCATGGACAGGACCACGATGTATCCGATATCGATGTATCCTGAGAGTATGCAGTTCATTCTGACATACCTGATCCCGATCGGCTGGGTTTCCTTTTATCCTGTATCTTCCCTTCTTGGGATTGATAACGGCTTATCCGGTGGAATGGCCACATCATTCATCACGCTTGCTGTCGGCCTGCTTGTGATGCTTCTCGCAGGTGCATATTTCAATTCAGGGCTTAAAAAGTACGAAAGTGCAGGGAACTGACAATGATAGACGTTAAGAACTTAAGCAAGGATTATTTGATAAAACGCAAAGGTGCCGGACTGTCAGGTGCCTTGAAAGGACTCGTGACAAGAAACACTGATGTTATCCACGCGGTCAAGGACCTGTCGTTCCACATAGATGAAGGAGAGATCGTCGGATTCATCGGCCCGAACGGTGCCGGAAAAAGTACGACCATCAAGATGATGTCCGGCATACTCACGCCTACAAGCGGAAGTGTGTTGATAGACGGCGAGGATATCACAAAGCATCGGAAGGAAGTTGTAAGGAACATAGGTGTCGTGTTCGGTCAGAGAACTCAGCTCAACTGGGATCTCAGACTTGGTGAAACATTCGAATTGTTAAAGCACATCTACCGCATCAGGCAAACGGATTATGATAAGACGCTGGATGTCATGAACGACATACTTGGCATTAAGGAACTCATTGACAAGCCTGTCCGTCAGATGTCTCTCGGGCAGCGCGTCAAGGGAGATCTTGCAGCATCCATGCTCCATTCTCCCAAGGTTCTGTTCCTTGATGAGCCGACGATCGGTCTTGATGTTTCCGCCAAGTATTCGCTCCGAAAGTTTATAAAAGAGATAAACCAGGTCCGAAAGACTACTGTAATACTTACAACACACGATCTGGGCGACATACAGGAACTGTGTGAAAGGCTCATAATCATCAACCACGGAAAGATGATGGAGGATGGAAACCTTAAAGAGATTACTGACAGGATAGCTCCATATAAGACTCTTGTTGTAGAATACTATGATGAAGAAGCACCATCACACGATAAGTGTGAGATGATCGGCCACGAAGGCAATGTTGCCCGCTACAGATTTGACAAATCCGATATCACTGCCGCGGATATCATCGCTGACCTGTCCGCCGGGAAGTCTCTCAAGGATGTATCCATCGAAGAAGCCGGAATAGACGATATCATAAAGATTGCATATGGCAATTGATGCAAATGCCGAAGACCCTGAGACGAAGTCGAAGTGAGAGTGGATTGACTGTATGGATCGCGGTATTGTGTGATGTTAAACAACGGCAGGAATGATAAAATAAATTCGAGAGCATTCCTGACTGTCATGCCGTAAATACAAATAGATGAGCAAACAGCGATTATATCCGGGAGGAGTTATGTATATATCAGATCGATGCGCAGAGTGTCTTTATGACAAACAGAAAGCGAGACTTGATGAAGAGGACTATCTGAGAGAGGTCAGAAAGCTGCTTAATGAACGGCGTGAAACGGACACGGCCCCTTATATGGTCCACCAATTCAATCTTCTCTATGAGGCGAGATGCGGAAAGCGGGACAGCTATGCCGGGGTCAAGCGTATGTACAATGATCTTGTCCTCTCCATGGAAAAGGACATAAAGGCCGGGATCCGTGAAGCATCCGATCCGCTGGCTCGGGCACTTGCCTACGCGAGGGTCGGAAACTATATTGATTTCGGTGCCATGAACCATGTGGACAAGGATACTTTCCTGGCTCTCTTTCAGGAGGCGGACCTCGGAGAACGGGATCTTGTGACGTATGCATCATTTTTAAGTGCATGCGAAAACGCAGAAGAATTTCTTCTCATTGCAGATAACTGCGGTGAGATCGTCCTTGACCGCATTTTCCTTGAGATACTCAGGGAACGTTTTCCGGAGCTTCACTGTACGGTAATGGTGAGAGGCAGCGAAGTTCTCAATGACGCAACGGAGGAGGATGCCCGCTATGCGGGAGTCGATCAGGTCGCCTCGATCGTCTCCAACGGGACATCGGTGGCAGGAACGATCGTCCGGATGATTACACCGGAAGCCCGGGAGGCGCTTCAGAAGGCGGATGTCATTCTGTCGAAGGGACAGGGGAACTATGAATCGATCTCAAGGGAAGGAATTCATATTTTCCATGCTTTTCTCTGTAAGTGCGATCTCTTTACGGAGCGGTATGGCGTGCCGAAGCTTACGGGTATTTTTACAGAGGAGAACTGATGCTGCAGGAATCCTTACCATACTTAAAAAGATGGTGAGGCTAAAGGTTCTTTTTATACTATATCTTCTCTAAAGTGTTATATATGATTTGATTCGCTGTACAGGAAGAGGATCCGGGCACGAAAAACATGGACAGACAGAACATGCTTTTCGTGGTATAATGTCAGATATAAGACACGTCTGCCTATACTTACACAGAAAGGAGCAACAGATGTCAGTTTTCAGAGACGGTTTTCTTTGGGGCGGCGCGACAGCCGCAAATCAGTGCGAAGGCGCATATCTTGAAGGCGGAAAGGGGCTTTCCGTTCCGGATATGCTGCTCGGTGGCGATGTGAACACACCGCGTACGTTCTGCCCTACGATCGAGAAGGATACTTTCTATCCATCCCATGAGGCGGTCGATCTTTATCACCACTACAAGGAAGATATCGCGCTTTTCGGTGAGATGGGATTTAAGTGCTACCGTATGTCCATGAACTGGGCGCGTATTTTCCCGAACGGGGACGACGCAGAGCCGAACGAGGAAGGACTTGCATTTTATGATTCTGTCTTTGACGAGTGCAAAAAGAACGGGATCGAGCCGCTCGTAACACTCTGCCACTATGAGATCCCGTGGGCGATCGTGACAAAATATCACGGCTTCTCTGACAGACGCGTTATCGACCTCTTCGTACGCTACGCGACGACGGTCATGGAGCGGTATAAGGATAAAGTAAAATACTGGCTCACTTTCAACGAGATCAACATCGCAGTCATGGAGCCGAAGATGGGCGCTACGTACGGTCTGGGCCTCATGTACGACGAGGATCTCGCAAGGACAGAGCGCTGCACGCTTCCGGAGCTTAAGGATGATCCGCAGGTCAGATTTGAGGCACTGCACAATCAGTTCGTCGCTTCTGCTAAGACAGTCATCGCCGGTCACAAGATCAATCCGGATTTCGTGATCGGCAACATGATCTGCCATATCACATGGTATCCGCTGACACCGAATCCGAAGGATATTCTCGAATGCCAGAAGCGCGACAATATCTGCAACAATATCTGCGGAGATGTCCAGATCCGCGGCGAATATCCGTATTTCGCGAAGACATATTATGAGAGCCTTGGCCTTGACACAGCATTCATGAACGATGCGGAAGATCTGGCGATCATAAAGGAAGGGACCGTTGATTTCTACACATTCTCCTACTATATGTCCAACTGCGTTACAGTCGAAGAAGGTGCGGAAGAGGTCAAGGGAAACATGATGGGCGGAAACAAGAATCCGTATCTCAAGGCCTCCGACTGGGGATGGCAGATCGATCCGGACGGACTTCGCTATACGCTCAATAAGCTGGCTTCCCGCTATCCGGGAACACCGCTCATGGTCGTCGAGAACGGCTTCGGTGCGTTCGACAAGGTCGAGGAAGACGGATCTATCCATGATGATTATCGTATCAACTATTTCCGTGAGCATATCAAGGCGATGCGCGAAGCGGTCAAGGACGGCGTGCCGCTGATCGGTTATACGACATGGGGCCCGATCGACCTTGTCTCCGCAGGAACGGGCCAGTATGCAAAGCGCTATGGATTCATCTATGTTAATCGTCATGATGACGGGACCGGTGATTTCTCAAGAAGCAGGAAGGATTCCTTCTTCTGGTATCAGAAGGTCTGCAAGAGCAACGGAGAGATTATTGACTGAGATCATTGACTGAGATCATTGAGTGAGATCATCGACTGAGATCATTGACTGAGATCATCGACTGAGCCCGGAAAGGGCGTTCCAGAAACGAAAAAGAACCACTGTATATGGCAGATGCGAAACTTTCCGAGACTGCTGTGTATAGTGGTTTTCTTATATTCGTTTATTCCTCTGCGGTACACCGGTCCATCTCCGAAGAACCGGTACGATCTGGTGAGCGCGGCAATTCCGCTGACAGCAGGCAGTTCTTTCTCGAAAGGTCTGAGCGATCTCAAAATACAGGTAAAAAGAAGTAACATGTAGACAGAATCCATGCAGGCGTATATTATGGAAGAATACATAGTAAAACACTGGGAAATGAAGCGTAAGAAGGAGATGTGATATGGAGATTTCTGCAGGAGTTCCAACGATAGAACAGCTGGAAAAATATGACAGGCTGAAGGCCTGTCTTAAATCGTTTCAAAGCGTCGCCGTTGCCTTCTCAAGCGGCGTCGATTCCGCCCTCCTTCTTTATGCCGCGAAGGAAGCGCTGGGTGAACACGCTGTTGCGGTGACAGCAGCTTCCGGCGCATTTCCGAAGAGAGAGCTTGCTGAAGCAAAGGACTTCTGTGCGGAACATGGAATCCTCCAGGAAATCGTTGAATTCCGGGAGATGGAAGTCGCGGGCTTTCGGGAAAATCCGAAGAACCGCTGCTACCTCTGTAAGAAAGCCCTCTTTCAGGAAATCCGGAAGGCAGCGGCCGCACACGGGATCGACACGGTCGCGGAGGGCTCGAATCTTGATGATCTTGGGGATTACCGACCGGGGCTTACGGCAATCGCCGAGCTTGGGATAGAGAGCCCGCTTCGTACATGCGGGCTTACAAAGAGCGACATCCGCGCATTGTCCGGATATTTCGGGCTTCCTACGTGGAACAAACCGAGTTATGCATGTCTTGCATCGAGATTTGTATATGGGGAGGCGATTACCGTGGAGAAGCTTTCCATGGTCGATCAGGCGGAACAGCTCCTGTTCGATCTCGGCTTTTCGCAGTTCAGGGTCCGGATCCACGGACTGCTTGCCCGGATCGAGGTGCTGCCGGAAGAATTTCCAAAGCTTCTTGAAAACCGGCTGCTCATCGTAAAGACTTTTAAAGGGTATGGATTTACCTATATATCGATGGATCTCGCCGGATACAGGACAGGGAGTATGAACGAGACGATTTTGTAAAGACCGGCCGGTCATGAGCTTAGACCGCAGATCGCTCCGGATCCGGAAAATCACCCGGTCGAATTCAGGAAATTCGTGCAAGGCTTCCCGGAGATTTAATCTCCGGGAAGCTGAAAGGGTTCAGAAGAGGGGACGGCTTTGCCGGAACCTCTTTTTTCTTTTCTCCGCACCCTGTGCGGCGCGGCAAGAACGCTGAGGCGTTCTTGAAGTACAAGATCCGGAGAAGCGCAGTATGTATAATTTGACAAGGCACGGGATGCGCGCTAAAGTAGTTTATGGTTACCTTGTACAGTCAGGCTGATTCCCTGGAAGTTCTTACTGAGGGACTGTGGGTAATCTTTTGCGCGAAAAAATTCAGCGGCCGACGGTGGAGCGGCAGCTGGGGATTTCAGGTAGAAAGCAGGTAATTACACATGAAAATCGTTTTGATGGAGCCTTTGGGGATTTCTCCGGAAACATTAAAAGAACTGGCTGATCTGCTGACACAAGACGGACATGAATTCAGAGCCTATGACAGTTTTACGACGGATATTGAGGAAATGAAGACCCGTGCAGAAGGCGCGGACATCTTAATGATCGCAAATCATCCCCTTCCGGGGGAGGTGATCCGGGCAGACGAGAATCTGAAGTTCATTTCCGTAGCCTTTGTCGGGATCGACCATGTGGACACGGATGCCTGCAGAGAGAAGGGAATCGCAATTTCCAACACAGGCGGGTACTGTGATGACGCAGTGGCAGAACTTGCGGTCGGGCTTGCGCTTGACTGTCTGCGCAATGTCACCGCATGCGACCGGAGCGTCCAGGCGGGCGGCGGAAAAGCCGGCCTTCAGGGACATGAGCTTGCCGGTAAGTGTGTCGGAATCGTCGGGACCGGTGCAATCGGATGCAGAACAGCAGAGATTTTCAAGGTATTCCGCTGCAGGCTGATCGGATATAACCGGTCCAGGCGTGAGCAGGCCATAGACCTGGGAATTGAGTTAAAGAGCCTTGATGAAGTCTGTGCAGAGGCGGATATTATCTCCGTGCATACGCCGCTGACACAGGAGACACGCGGCCTGATCGGCAGGGAGCAGATCGCTCTTATGAAAGAGGGAGCAATCCTCATCAATACAGCCCGCGGTCCGGTCGTCGATACGGAGGCGTTGGCGGAAGCCCTGCGCGCAGGGAAGATCAAAGCGGGTATCGATGTCTATGAGAAGGATCCGCCGCTGCCGGAGGGACATCCGCTTTACGGCTGCCCGAATCTGGTCTGCACGCCGCATGTCGGATTTGACACGAGAGAGTCGATCGACCGCCGTGCGGTGATGGCCTTTGAAAACGTGACAGAGTTCCTGGCCGGAAATCAGATACGAAAGATGCTGTAAAATCAGGAGGGATCAAAGCTTCTCCTGACAGACCTGCAAAGCGGGATTGGTTCACAGGCAAAAAGTGAAGCGGATTGAGAGTGTCCGCTTCACTGCCACGGTGTCTCCGATGCACTTAAGACCGTATGTTTTACTGAGAGGAATTTATTATGGAGCTGTTGAAAAGAGATTACCTGACGGTCACGGATGAAGGCGATACGATCTGTATGACACTTGACACGTCACATGATGAGGTTCGAAAGCTCGGGCAGAAGATGTCCGAGATCAGGCCGGGGCTCAGGATGGACGGCAAAGACTGGGAAGCATTTCTGCAGTACTATTTTGAGGCCAATAACCCTTCCCTCCTGAAGGACCTGGTCTTTGACTCGGAGGGGGATATCTGCAGGGCATCGTATAAGAAGATCTCTGCATTTACCAGGGCGAAAGGCGTATCCCTCGGGAAATATATAATGACGCTGTTCGGAGAGGCGGAGGAGAAGGGCCTTTTCTGTGTGGTGAGGGATGAAGGAGACTTCATAGACTGGAAGTGAATGCAGAATACCCTGGAGAATCCAGGAGAAGGGAAAATCCGGTCACCCTTATCGATGATCGGATCATATGAGAATAGATGCACAGTGAATTTTTAATGGGCAATGCTGCGATTGCTCTCGGCGCACTTGCGGCCGGACTTGATCTTGTATCGGGCTATCCGGGGACCCCGTCCACGGAGACACTCGAGAATGTAGCAAAATATAAAACAAAAGGGACTTACGTGGAATGGTCCGTCAATGAAAAATCCGCTATGGAAGTCGCTGCGGGCGCGGCCTATGCAGGTGCCCGCACGATGGTCACTATGAAGCAGGTCGGTCTCAACGTCGCATCAGACCCGCTGATGTCTCTGGAGTACATCGGCGTGAAGGGCGGGATGGTCGTCCTTGTCGCGGACGATCCCGGACCGATCTCCTCACAGACAGAGCAGGATACCAGGCATTTTTCATATTTCAGCAAGCTGCCCTGCTTTGACCCGACATCCGTGCAGGAAGCCTATGATATGATCCAGGAGGCTTTTGAGTACTCTGAGAAATATGGCACGCCGGTCTTCTTCCGTCCGACGACCCGGATCTGTCATGCGTACGCGTCCATCGACGTGAAGGATCCGGATGAGTACAAGGTCAATAAGCCGGAAGGTTTCGTCAAAGATTCAAAGAGATGGGTCATCTTCCCGCGTCTTTCCTTTGCGAACCACAAAAAGATCGTGGCTAGAAATGAAGACCTCTCGGATGTCTTCTCCGACTACAAAAGAAATGAAATCCTGTTTTCCGGAGACGGAAAGAAGGGAATCGCGGCAGGGGGCATCAGCTATGCTCTTGCCCGGGAAGCCCTGAAAGGACGGGAGGATGTCCGCGTCCTCAAGGTCGCGACCCCGCATCCCTTCCCGGAGAAGCTCGCAGTCGCCTTCCTTCAGGGACTTACCGAAGTCCTCTGTCTGGAGGAACTGGATCCGGTCATCGAGCGGGAGCTCATTTTTGTCGCCGGAAAGTACGGTCTGCCGGTAAAGATCCGTGGAAAGCTTACGCATGACACTGCCTGCGCAGGGGAGAATTCTCTCGACCTTGTGAGAAAATATGTGGAGAACTTTGCAGGATCTGCGGAGAGCTCTGATGAGGAAGCGGCGGCATCGAATGCTGAGCAGACGAAGGGTCCGGGATTGGAGGCAGATCTTCCATCTGCACAGCAGACGAAGGGTCCGGGATCGAAGGCAGATCTTCCATCTGCACAGCAGACGAAGGGTCCGGGATCGGAGGCAGAACTTCCGTCTGCACCGGACACGCCTGTTCGTCCGCCTGTTCTCTGTGCCGGATGTCCGCACAGAGCCTCCTTCTACGCGGTAAAAGTTGCGATGAAGGGAAAAAAGACCATCTTCTGCGGGGACATTGGCTGTTACACGCTCGGAAATGCAATGCCTCTCGACATGTGCGACACCTGTCTCTGCATGGGAGCCGGCATCAACATTGCGCAGGGCGTATTTCGGATCGAGCCGGATACGAAAGCCTTTGCTTTCGTCGGCGATTCTACATTCTTTGCCTCCGCAATCACCGGGATCATCAATGCCGTCTATAATCAGGCGGAGATGACGGTCGTTATATTAGATAATTCCACGACGGCCATGACCGGCCATCAGCCGCATCCGGGCACCGGAAAAACGATGATGGGGGATGTTGTGTCCAAGGTAAGCATCGAGGCGGTGCTTCGCGGGATCGGCCTTTCATTTGTCGAAACGGTAGACCCGCTGGATCACAAAGCGGCGGTCGACGTCGTGCGGAGAGCCGCAGCGGAGCCCGGCGTGAAGGCGATCATTTATAAATCGCCCTGTGTCGCGATCACGAAACCGCAGGGGCTCATGGCGGTCGACCAGGAGAAATGTATCGGATGTAAGCGCTGTATCCGCGAGATCGGCTGTCCGGGGATCATCATTGACGACGGTAAAGTCAAGATCGATGACTCGCTCTGCACCGGATGCGGACTGTGCGCGCAGCTCTGTCCGACAGGCGCGATCGGAGGTGTGGCAAGATGATCAGAAATATTGTTCTGTGCGGTGTCGGAGGACAGGGGACAGTTCTCGCTTCAAAGCTCCTCGCGGCAGCTGCAATGGAAAAAGGATACAAAGTCATGAGCGCCGAGACGATCGGGATGGCACAGCGCGGAGGAAATGTCTTCAGCAATATCCGCATCAGCGATGGCGAGGAGATCTTCGCGCCGATGATCGGTCATGGTGAGGCGGATCTCATTCTCGGTTTTGAACCGGGGGAGACGGTCCGCATGCTTCCCTTCCTCAAGAAGGACGGTTTTGTTATTACCAATAACCGGGCGATCAAGCCGACGACAGCTACGCTGACCGGATCGACGTACGGGGCCGAGCCGATGCTCGCATATCTCAGGAAAGTTCTTGACCCGGAGCATCTTCTCGTTGTAGACGGCGACCGTGAAGCCGCAAAGCTTGGAAATCCGAGAGTGCTCAACGTAGTGCTCCTGGGGGCGGCCGTGAGGACCGGGGCGACAGGACTCACAGAGGAAAATGTCCTCTCGGTCATGGATAAGGTCGTGAAGGAGCGGTTCGTGGAACTCAATAAGAAGGCGTTCCTGCTGACCGGAGAAGAGGACAGCCGGGAAGACTGATATTATCCTGCGAACGAATGTTGTGAGCCTTTTGCGAAGCGGAGCGCGAAAAGCATCGCTTCGACGAACATATAAAATTATGATGAAGGAGTTTTTATTATGAGAATCAATGAGAGACAGCTCGCACAGGTCAATGACCGCATCAACGCGCTGGTCACTGCCGGAAGTTTCTATGGAAAGAAGCTCAAGGAAGCAGGGATCACACATGTTGCCGATGCGGAGGAGTTTGAGAAGCTTCCGTTCTCTGAGAAAGCGGATCTGCGAGATGCGTACCCGCTGGGACTTATGACCGCTCCCGAGGAGGAGATCGTCCGCATCCATTCCTCGTCGGGAACTACTGGTCTTCCGGTCATCATTCCCTATACGGCGAAAGACGTCGATGACTGGGGAGAAATGTTCCGCCGCTGCTACGAGACAGCGGGAATCGGCAAAGGCGACCGCATCCAGATCACACCCGGCTATGGTCTCTGGACTGCCGGAATCGGTTTTCAGAACGGCTGCGAAAAACTCGGCGCGATGGCTGTCCCCATGGGTCCCGGAAATACGGAAAAGCAGCTGCAGATGATGATGGACCTCAAGACGACGGTCCTCTGCTCGACGTCTTCCTACGCGCTGCTTCTGGCGGAGGAGATCGAGCGCCGGGGTATCCGGGATAAGATCCATCTGAAGAAGGGCGTGATCGGTTCCGAGCGGTGGAGCAAGGCCATGCGTGAGCGCATTCAGGGGATCCTCGGGATCGAGCTCTATGACATTTACGGTCTGACAGAGATTTACGGTCCGGGAATCGGCATCAACTGCAAGGGCTCCGATTATATGCATATCTGGGATGATTATCTCTATCTTGAGATCATCGATCCGGTAACGGGAAAGAATCTGCCGGACGGCGAGTGGGGCGAGATCGTCATCACGACACTGGTCAAGGAGGGGGCTCCGCTCATTCGCTACCGCACACATGACCTGTCCAGGATCATTCCCGGAAAATGCGAGTGCGGCAGGTCTTATCCGCGCATCGACATCATCAAGGGCCGTACGGACGATATGATCAAGATCAAGGGTGTCAATGTATTCCCGGCACAGATCGAGGAGGTCCTCGCCAAGTTCGAGGAGGCTTCGAGCGAGTATCAGATCCGTATTTCCCATCTCGACGGGCGCGATACGATGCGTCTCTATGTTGAGGCGGTCAGCGGACATGTTGACTTCGCTGAGCTGAGCAAGAAAATCGCGGCGAAGACCAAGGCTGCAATCGGATTCACACCAATCGTCAAGGTCGTCGAGGCAGGCCTGCTTCCGAGGAGCGAAAAGAAGTCAAAGCGTGTGTTCGATGAGAGATATGATTGATCTGATTTGTGTGATCTGATTAACGAATGGTTCCGGTGAAATAATAGACCATCGTATTGATCTTTGACGCAGAATTCTCGTGACTTGGGCAGGGAGATGAATGCGCAAAGTGAAACGTTTCTTTTGAACAGTATATAAATATGTGAACAGGATACAAATTTGTGAACAGGAAACAAATATGTGAACAGGATACAAATTTGTGAACATGAAACAAATTTGCGTCAGAGATTAAAGCCTCCGGTGGATCGCAGCCGCACAATTTGGAAGGTACTTTGCACCCTGCGTGGAGCACAGTGCCTTCCAAAGCGCACGTAACGCGATTCGTCGGAGGCTGTTATTCTACGTTGCAACTCACAATAATTCTGTCGATTAGGTACAGAAAGGGATTTTCGCAGATTTGTTCCACATGGTTTTTGCAGTATTCCGGGCGATTAGGTACAGCAAAAGGAATTCGAAGAATTGTTCTCCATGGTTTTTACAGTATTCCGGGGGATAAGGTACAGCAAAAGGAATTCGAAGAATTGTTCTCCATGGTTTTGCAATATTCCTGGGGGATTAGGTACAGCAAAAGGAATTCGAAGAATTGTTCTCCATGGTTTTTGCGGCATTTCGGGGGATTAGGTACAGCAAAAGGAATTCGAAGAATTGTTCTCCATGGTTTTTTACAGTATTCCGGGTGATTAGGTACAGCGGTGTTTTTCCTCAGATTTGTTCCCCTGGATTTCTCTAATATATGTAGTACAATCACAAGAAATCTGCTGTCTGTGCCTAAAAGCCTCGGCAGATCAGAAATCTATGGAGGACAATTAATAGAAATTAGTCCCATGTACCTAAAACGTCTCACGAAGACAGAAATCCATGGGGGACATTCACAGGAAATCTACATATTGTACCTAAAGCAAATTCACGGGAACAATTTCGAAGAAAGTTCCTGTGCTTATCCAAATATGAAATGACTCATCCAAGAACGCCTCGCGTTCTTGCTGCGCCACGCGGGGGGCGAAGCACCTTCTTCTTTGCGCGGCTGAGATCCGCCGGAGGCTTTTATTATGAGAAATGCTTCGCGAACCTCATAATCATAATACGGTTTGCGCTGCAAGCCGTTTATCGGGAGTTCCTTTCGGAACTTCCGATAAGATCTATTCTTCATCGCGAGATTGTGCTCACGATGAAAACGAGCTTCACTTTGCGCGCGTATCTCACGATGAAAACGAGCTTCACTTTGCGCGTGTATCTCATGATTAAAATCACGAGTATTGCGCGATAAAGAATAAAAATAAGGCTGTCGCACTAAGGCTTGACACCACTAAATAACAGAAGCTATATGCAAGCATCTGTTATTGATAGGGATGATATTGCCTGATGCGACAGCCTTTTTTGAATTCTTTGTCTGCCTGCGAGGATCAGATTCCGATTGCATCACCGGGCCTTGCATGCTTTTTGCGCCTGCGAGGATCAGATCCCGATCGCAACACCGGACCTTGTGTGCTTTCACGTCAGCGACGATCAGATCCCGATAGAATCACCGGACCTTGTGTGCTTTTACGTCAGCGAGAATCAGATCCCGATTGCAACACCGGATTATGCGAGCTTTTCGCGCCCGCAATGGTCAGATCTTGATCACATCGTTGAACTTCGCGTGCTCCTTGACCTTCATGGTCAGCTCGGCAAGCCTTGACGTATCGCCGATCAGAATGACGCCGACCAGACGGTTCTTGTCGAATGTATACTTCTCGTACTGTCTGCGGCGGAGGTCTGTCGTCTCAACGGTCTTGTAGAGCTTTGCCGGATCGCTTCCGTTATCGCCGATCGCGAAGAGGGAAGTGTTCATGCCGTTGAATGCAAGTGCACCGTCCACGGTCTCATAGGCCGGGTCATCACCGGCAGCGTTCGCGCCGGCGGTCTTGCCCTGATCGACGGACTGGCTCCAGAGAGCGTAGTTGATGCCGTTATATTCCGCGCAGTCTCCACAGGCGTAAACGTCTGCAAGATTTGTCTCCATGTGGTCGTTCACGATGATCGAGCGGCCGATCGCAAGTCCGGCATCCTGCGCAGGACCGAGATTTCCGCGGACGCCTGTCGAGACGATGACAAGATCGGCCGGGATCTGTGTACCGTCAGCGAGGAGGACGCCCTCATCGTTGATCTCCGAGGTGCTTGCCGCCGTATAGACTTTGATGCCGCAGTCCTCCGCGATCGTCTTGATCATCGCCGAAGCGGAGGGATTCAGCTGTCTTGCCATGAGAGCGGGCGCACCCTCGATGACGGTCACGTCGATCTTTGCCCTGCGGAGCGTCCAGGCTGCCTCGAGACCGAGGACACCGCCGCCGATGACCGCCGCGGTCCTGATCTTCGGGACCATAGCCTTTACTTTGGCCGCGTCTTCGATGGTCCGGATAGATACGACTTTGTCGAGATCATGTCCCTTGAAAGGCGGGACAAAGCAGTGTGCGCCGAGTGCATAGATCAGCTTGTCATAGGCGTATGTATATCCTCCGACGGCCACGGTCTTTGCCTTCGCGTCGATTGATTCCACCTTGGTCTCCGTGAGCAGGATGATGTTGTTCTCTTCGAACCAGGAGGGCTGCTCGACAGCCATCTGATTGTCGGAGAAATCCGAGAGCATCGCTTTGGTAAGCATCGGCCTGTTGTAGGGCAGATGTTTCTCCTCAGAAATCATGATGACTGTGCCTGTCTTATCACGCTCTCTGATTGCGCGGGCCGCTTCGAGAGCGGCAATTCCGCCTCCCAGGATAAGATAATTCTGATCCGTATCTTTCTGATACCCTGTTCCGGCTTCTCCTGCAGGGACAAAGTTTTCCGGACCTACGCCGCAGACCGGACATTCCTCGATGGAGGAGTCGAAGATCGCGCCGCATACAAGGCACTTGACAAGTGTTCTGGCGCCCTTCGCAGTCTGCTTCTTCTGTTCCTTTTTGAGAAGGACACATCCGAAGTTATAGCCGAAATCATAGGCGTCCGCCAGCTGATTGGCATCGGGTTTAAAGCGGACCCGGAAGCCGTCCAGAACACGGAGACGGACCTGTTTGAGTCTCTCGATAATATGCGGCACGCCCTCTCCGGACCATCCGTAGCTTCCGAATGCGGAGGCCAGTCTTCCCTTAAATACCGGCGGATACATACCCAGGGTCAGGTTGTATACCGGCTCCAGAGCCTCGCCCAGGATCGTGGGCGTACCGAACAGATAGCCGTCAGCGGCTGCTATATCGGCCGCCAGATTTGTCTTGTCATCGAAGACGAGGTCATAGCGGTGAACTTCCGCTCCCGCATCGGAGACGCCCTTCGCGATTTCCTCGGACAGCTGTTTTGTATAGCCGTAGGCACTGACATACGGCATCACGACCAGCTTCTTTTCTTTCTTTGCCGGCGGCTTGCACCATTCACGATACCAGCCGAAGATCTGGTCGAAGTGAGAATCGAGGACCGGCCCGTGGCCGCAGCAGATGTTCTCGATTTCCAGATCCTTTATGCGTTCCAGGGCGTTATACATATACGGATACGCAAAGGGACCGATGATACAGTCGAAGTAATATTTGGTCGCTTCCGCGTAGCCGGCCTCGTCCGTCACGCTTGACCTGAGAATGCCCTCGGCTGCAAAGTGGGAGCCGAAAGAGTCGCAGGGGAAGAGGGTCTTTATTTCCTGGACGTAGGTGTACATGGTGTCCGGCCAGTGAAGATTCGGAAGGACCATGAATTCCAGGGTCTTGTCTCCGAGGGAGAGCGTGGAGCCGTCGTGAACGGCAATACTGTTGAAGTCAGTGTTTATAATGTGTTTGAGGAACTGGATCGCAGTTCCTGTGGCGACGATCGTGATATGCGGGTTCAGCTCCAGCAGTTTTTCGATCGATCCGGCGTGATCGGGCTCCGTGTGATCCATGATCAGATAGTCGATCTGTGAGACGGAGACTACGGATTCAATGTAGCTGACCATCTCATCGAAAAAGGCGAGCTTTGAAGTCTCAAAGAGTGCCGTCTTTTCGCTGCCCGTGAGCAGATAGGAATTGTAGGACGTACCGTACTTTGTCTCCATGATGATGTCAAATACACGCAGCTCCGGATCAAGGACACCGGTCCAGTACAGGTCTTTTTTGATTTTGAAAGCCTTCATACTGTGCTCCTCTCGTATAAATTGTTCCCGCACTGCACAAAGAAATATGCTTCCGAGTCTTTGCTGCAGTCGGGTGTGCTGATACAATCATAGCATACCATAATGACGGAAAATTTAAAATGTAAAGCTCTGTTTTTGGAAAAATTCAAATCGGATAGAGCAAAATATGAGCAGCAGGAATTCCGGTCATAGCTTTTTTGGAAAGTTGTCTTAACAAGTCGTTTCCTGTATAATGACTTAAGTAGACCTTTGGGAGGCATTTATGAATTTTAACGGATATCCAGACCTGCAGGCGGGCACAGACGCTCTTGTCCTGTATTCACCCGACCGGACATATAATTTCCTGATTAAAAGTTCGGAGTTTCTTCTGGGACGGGGAATTGATGTCGATGGCAGGATCAGAGGAAATCTGAATATCGGACGAAGGCATTGCATGATTCTCCGCGGGAGAGACGGAGAGTATTATATCCGTGACCTGCAGAGCCTGAACGGGACTTTCCTGAACGGCCAGCAGCTTGAACCGAATGTCGACTGCCGGTTGTATGACGGAGATGAAATCATGCTCTACTCACAGAAACTGATCGTCAGTATCGAACATGCAAAAAACTGACTGAGTTAACTAAAGCAGATCAGAATATGCGCGGATCTACGAGCGGTGCGAGGCTTTCGCATAGAGTGCGGTGTGAGCTGGCTCACAGGAGCGCGAAAATGTGAAAAGCCACATAGCGCGGCAGATCTCGGCCGCTGCGAGGAGCGAACATGAAGTGTTACCAAATTAAGGAGAAAATGGAGCCGGTCACTCCGAAGAATTTTCAGAACCTTCCCTATCAGTATGTTATAACAATGAAGTCCGCGGAGTGGAACCGGAAGAAGGCTGTGTTCGATATCGGCATGGATCTGGATCCGGATTTGCAGGATACCGGGAGCACCCGAGCGGAGGTCAACTATGACTCACTCACCGGAGGCTTCAATATACCTGCGCGGGAGAATGTGCCTGGCGATAATCATGTGTTCGCATTTTCGCTCGATGAGAAGGGCGTTATCTTCATAGACGACGAAGGGTTCTGCAACGCGGTCATACGGAAAATCGCAAATACCAAGAGGCTGGTCAATCCGTGTCTCGAGCGGTTCCTGTACGACTTCCTGGAACAGATCATCTGCGATGACAGGAAGATGCTGGAGGGCTATGACCACACTCTGGACGAGCTTGAGGACCAGATACTGGACGGGAATACGGAGGGAGTCCTCGAGCAGATCGCGGAGATCCGCAACGACCTCAGAGATCTGAAGATCCACTACACGCAGCTCATTGATGTGTGCCAGGAGTTCGAGGAAAATGAGAACCATTTCTTCAAGGATGAAAATGAACGCTATTTTCACCTTGTTGCCCAGAGGATAGAGAGACTTCTGGAAATGCTTCTCACGCTCGTGGATTTTACGATCCAGCTCCGGGAATTCTGCCAGTCTAAAATTGATGAGAAGCAGAATCGGAATCTCGCATTTCTTACGATCATTTCCAGCATTTTCATGCCGCTGACTCTGATTGCAGGCTGGTACGGGATGAATTTTAAATATATGCCGGAACTTGATAAGGTCTGGGCATATCCGCTGGTCTTCGTTGTGTCCGTGATGATCGTGGTCGTATGTATCGTATTTTTTAAAAAGAATAAATGGTTCTGACGGGCTCTTGCGGAACTCTGTGCAAAATGGAATTATTCGAATGTTCATACGATTTCCGTGAAGCACAGAATTTCTCAATTGCCTGAATGGTTCTGAGTGCGGAAGGAGGATGCTATGAGCCGACTCAAAGATCTTAGAAAGTATGTGAACAAAGAGTTATTAAAGATGTCGGATGAGGACAAGCGTACCGGCGCGATCGTTCACCTGTACGGTGTGTCGCTCGCGGCGACGATGATCGCGAAAAAGCGGGGGCTGGACCCGGAGCTTGCATCAATGGCAGCGATGCTGCATGACCTGCACGCTTACAAAAGCGGAAGCTATGACGATCACGCGCACAAAGGGGCGGAGCTTGCGAGAAAGATCCTCGGTGAACTCGAACTGACTTCGGAAGAGGAGACGGAAATCATCTGTTCAGCGATTTATCATCATGATGATAAATATGCCGTGGATGCTCCGATGGATGAGGTGCTGAAGGATGCGGATGTGATCCACCACTGCATGAACGACCTCTCAAAGAAGGTCAAGGACAAAGAGAAGGCCAGATACGCGAGTCTCTGCGAAGAGTTCGGCATGTAAGATACACGCTGCAGGAATTGAACAATTGAATGGAAGGCATCTGCGGTCTGTATGAAATATGCATTTGTCTGACATGATACTACAGTCTGATGAAGGCATGCGCTGCAGGAAAAAGCATAATGTTTCAAAGAAAAAGGATCGGTCCGTTCGGAGCCGATCCTTTTTTAAAGTCATGTTTTCATTTCTGTTTATCCGAGGATACCCTTCTTTGCGTTCTTCAGAACAGGGATCTGTGTGTCATCTTTGTCATCAATATGTTTTCCGTTGTATTTCTTCGTCTCTGCAACGATGACGCCGGAAAGCAGCAGCACCGCGATAATATTCGGGATCGCCATCAGTCCGTTCAGAAGATCGGCAAGATCCCATACGAGGTTCAGCTCCTGGAGAGATCCGATGAAGACCGCTGCGACCCAGAGGACCTTATAGACCATGATTGTTTTCTCTCCGAACAGATAGACTGCCGCACGCTCGCCGTAATAGTACCAGCCGAGGATGGTCGAGAACGCGAAAGTGATAAGACCGACGACAAGGATCGGAAGACCGATGTAAGGAATCATGGAGAATGCCTTGGAGGTAAGTTCGGCTCCGTTTCCGGAAAGTCCGTCGATATGCTCGTACTTGATGATGCAGGACACCAGAACGAGACCCGTCATAAGGCAGATGACTACGGTATCCCAGAATGTTCCGGTCATGGAGACCAGAGCCTGACGCTTCGGGTTGCGTGTCTGTGCTGAAGCGGCAACAAGGGGCGCGGAACCCATACCGGATTCATTCGAGAACAGACCTCTCGCGAAACCGTAACGGCAGGTGATCGCGATCGTACTTCCGACGAAACCGCCGCTCGCGGCTCTTGTGGTAAAGGCGGATTTTGCGATGATGGCGACCGCCTGACCAAGAACGTCACGATTGATGACCAGAATGATGAGACATCCGATAAAATAAAATACAGCCATGAACGGAACAAGAAGTTCGGATACTCTGGTAATGGATTTGATGCCGCCGATGATGACGAGCGCGACCAGAGCCGCAAGGGCGATTGCGATGATCCAGGAAGGAACGCCGAAATTTGTCGTAAAGTTGGCGGCAACGGCGTTGGCCTGTACCATGCAGCCGATGCCGAACGCGCAGACGGATGCAAGTACCGCAAAGATAATACCGAGCCATCTCATGTGAAGTCCGCGGTCCAGGGCGTACATTGCACCGCCGATCATGGAGCCGTCCTCACTTTTAACACGGTATTTGACGGAAATCAGAGTTTCAGCGTACTTGGTCGCAATGCCGAAGATACCTGTGAGCCACATCCAGAGGACTGCTCCCGGGCCGCCCATCGCGATCGCAGTTCCTACACCGACGATATTGCCGGTACCGATGGTCGAGGAAAGCGCAGTGGTCAGAGCGCCGAACTGGGAGACATCGCCTTCAGAGTCAGGATCCTTGGTGACAGAAAGCTTGATTGCCTTGAAGATATCCTTCTGAATAAAGCCGGTACGGAACGTCATGAAGAGATGTGTCCCGAACAGAAGGATGATGAGAGGCCAACCCCACAGGAAACTGTCGGCGGCTGATACCATTTCATGAAAACTCATAATAATACTCCTTTCTCTTTGCTCCCCTTACTGTTCGGAATATGACGTTTGCCATACTGTTTCTGAAGAGATTTTCATATTCCGGGCCTTCAGCATGCGAGTTTCAGCCATTCTGTGTCGGGGCTGAAGACAGAGGGCATTTATAAAATTTTTCTTAACTCGGATATTATAACAGAAATGTATTAGTTAGCATACAATTTTTTGAGAACATATTTCAGGACTTTAAATTGGTGGTGTCCCTTTTGCCTTCCCGGAAAGGCGGAAAGCGAGATGCTGTAAATTGCAAAAGGAAACGAAAGTGTGTACCCGAAGTGCGTAAAAAACGGGGAGGATTTTTCATCCTCCCCGCCGAATTGTTCGTTTATTTACGTGTCACCTTATTGATCGCGATCTTACCGGCCCTCTTCAGGACATAGGGCGCGATCTTGCTGAATTTCTTCTCTGCCGTTACCATGGTGCTCGCATCCGGATGCGTCCGCTCAAGGTGGATCGCGTCGAATTCACACCTTGTCGTGCACAGGCCGCAGCCGATGCAGCGGTTCTCGTCAACGGTAGTCGCGCCGCATCCGAGGCACCTTGCAGCCTCGGTCTGCACCTGCTCAGGTGTCAGGCAGAGACGGAGGTCTTCATAGGTCTCGGTGGCGATCCCTGCTTTTCTGCCGGGGATCTGGCGCTTCGCGTTGTCAAAGGTCTCGACGAGAATGTCGTCCTTGTTGAGTTCTACGAAATTCCTGAGGTCGCGGGAGATCGTCAGGGAATTGCCCGGATGCACGAAACGGTTGATCGAGTCATAGCCTTCCCGTCCTGCTGCGATTGCGTCGATGGCAAAGCGCGGTCCGGTAAAGACATCTCCGCCTACGAAGATATCCGGTTCCGCCGTCTGCCGGGTGACCGGATCCGCCACGGCGGTCCCGTTGCGGTTCAGTTCGACCTTTGTGCCGGCGAGGAGGTCTCCCCAGAGGATCGACTGACCGATGGACTGCAGCACGTTCGTGCAGGCAAGGGTCATGGTCTCGTTTTCATCGTACTGCGGGTTGAAGCGGCCGTCCGCATCCTTGACGGATGTGCACTTTTTGAAGAGGACGCCTGTCACGTGACCGTTCTCGGTGAGGATCTCCTTCGGACCCCAGCCGTTGATCACGCAGATGCCTTCTTCTTTTGCCTCCTCGACCTCGTCGTGGGCCGCCGGCATTTCGTCCGGGCCTTCGAGGCAGATCATCGTGACCTTTCCGTTTCCGGCGCGGACAGCGGTGCGTGCAACGTCGACTGCGACGTTTCCGCCTCCGATGACCACCGTATCGCCCGTGAGGGTGGCGGATTCGTGGTCATGATTATTTCTTCTCAGGAAATCCACACCCGTTTCTACACCCTCTGCGTCTTCACCCGGGACACCTGCGAGACGGCCGCCCTGCGCGCCAATCGCCACGAAGAAGGCCTTGTAGCCCTCTTTCCGGAGCTCTTCGATCGTTATGTCCTTACCGATTTCAACGCCGCATTTGAATTCAACGCCCATCTCGCGGATCACGTCCACTTCGGCGTCGATGACGTCCTTCTCGAGGCGGTAGGACGGGATGCCGTAGGTCAGCATGCCGCCGGGTTTTTTATTTTTCTCAAAGACAGTGACCGGATACCCGTTGAGCCTCAGGTAATAGGCCGCGGAGAGACCTGCCGGACCTGCACCGATGACTGCAATCTTATACTCGTCGCCCCAGAAACCGCCGTCGTGCTTCTCGCAGAAGGGGATGTAGCGTTCTTCGCTGTTCAGATCGAGGGCTGCGATATACTTCTTGATCTCGTCGATCGCGAGCGGCTGGTCGATGGTTCCGCGCGTACAGGCGTCCTCGCAGCGGCGGTTGCAGACTGCGCCACAGACAGCCGGGAGCGGATTGTCCTGCTTAATGAGCTTCAGAGCGTCGAGGAAACGTCCTTCCGACGCCATCTTGATATACCCCTGGATGGCCAGGTGGGCCGGACATGCCGTCTTGCAGGGCGATGTTCCGGTGTCGTAGCAATGGATACGGACATCCTCGCGATAGTTGTAATTCCATTTGTCCGGTCCCCAGACCTTTGCGTTCGGGAGCTCGGATTTCGGATACGTGACAGCAGAGCCGTCCTTCTTACAGAGCTTCTGGCCGAGCTTGGCCGCGCCGACAGGACAGACCTCCACGCACTTTCCGCAGGCGACGCATTTCTCTTTCTCCACGTGCGCGCGGTAAGCGGAAGCAGACATGTTCGGCGTGTTGTAGAGCTGGGACGTGCGCAGGGCGTTGCAGACGCCTACGGCGCAGTTGCAGATGGCAACGATCTTATCCTCGCCGTCAATGTTGGTGATCTGGTGGACATAGCCGTGACGCTCAGCGCGCTCGAGGATCTCATAGACTTCTTCCCTCGTAATATTGCGGCCGATTCCGCGGTCATACTCATATTCGGCGAGATCGCCGCAGGCGATACAGAACTCTCCGCGTACCTCGCCGGATCCCTCTCCGCGCATGCACTGCTGCTTGCGGCAGGAACACTCGGCGACACCGAACTTATCATACTTCTCAAGCCAGTGGGAGAGATGTTCGATGGAGACGGATTTGTTCTCCATGCTGATGGCCTTCTCGACCGGGATGACATGCATGCCGATACCGGAGCCGCCCTCTGGGACCATCTGGGTGATGCCGCCGAGCGGAAGCTGTGTCATCAGGTTGAAGAAGGTGGCAAGCTGCGGGAACTTGTCCGTGAGGGCGGGCTGCATCATCATGAATTCCGCGGAGCCCGGGACGAAGATCGGCAGATTATACTCTTTGTGCTTGTCCTCACCTTCGCGCGTCATCTCGACGACGCCGATCCAGCAGAGTTCTTTCACCATGTCCTTCGTGTGCTTAATGGACATTTTGTTGATGCGGGCAAGCTCCCTGATGGTGTAGGGTACGCGCGTTTTCTTGAAATTCAGAAGGAAGCGGACCTGCTCCTTTGTGAGGATCATGTCCAGCATCCAGTATTCCGGATCCCTGTTGTTGATCGTTCCCGTAAATTTTTTTACATAGCGGTCCGTTATGATGCTCGCGAGCTTCAGGACCATCTTTTCCTTTTCCTTGTCGGGGGCGACGTAGTTGGGGTCCTGCCAGTAATCCCGCTCGTTGATCATGGGATCGCCGATTTTCCATTCTTCAATACTTTTTCCCATAGTGACCTCTCTTGATTTTTAAGCAGCTCAGACTGTCTGCATCGAAGGATCTGATCTCTGACGCAGAAATCCCGTCTTTTGCGTCGTGAGTGCCTGCGGGGAACGTAAACGCTGTCCGCAGTCTGAGCAATACATTAGAAACAGGATACGTTTTTTAATCTGTTTTCATAGTATCATTTTGTGCATATTACTTCAATAAAAGTCCGCTGAAAATGAAAATCCTCGACAGGTTCGACAAACTGATCGGACGTTTTTGCAGGCGGAACATGGTCGCATTTACAAAGTTCATCAAATTGACTGAGTGCTTTCGCGGATGGAACATGGTCGTGTTTACAAAGTTCATCAAACTTACTGAACGTTTTTGCAGGCGGAATATGGTCGCGCAGGTGCAGTTCATTTGTCAACGATCGGCGGAATGAAGTTCCGGAAAGCCCTGATCATCTTTTTATGATGGATCACAAAGTGGATGGTCGGGCTCTTCTCCTTTGAGACGATGACCGATTTATCACCGATGATGCAGATATTGATGTGATGGAATATGGGAGAAGGATCGAATTCCAGCTGCAGGTTCTCATTTTCTTCCTCCATCTTCCTCAATGCTTTTATACAGGCGGCATATTCTTCATAGGTAAGAGAGATTTCTTTATCCAGAAAGAGATCGGCGAGAGCGAGACCGGGTGCGCCGGATTCGAACGAAGCGGCATCGGGCGCAGGCACGACCAGATGCACCGTGTGCTCTCTGAGCAGTGTCTGCAGCACGTCCTGCGAACTCCTGTAATACTGCAGAATGGCAGCCCGGTTTTTTCTGTTCGCTTTTGCTCTCTCCAGTACTCCGAGAAGGAGCTCTTCCGGGAGGAAGTAAACAGGAAGGTTCGAACAGATTATTTTGCAGCTGCTGCCGGCGAATGCCTGCCTTTGCTTCTTATGAAAGAGTTCTGCCTTATCCTGCCGGTAAATATCCATGAGCGGATGCGCTTTCGAAAGAAGCTGCTTTGCGCGGACTTGATAATGCTTCACATCTTCTTTGGAGCGGTAGAGCACATACCTTCCGGAAGCCTGGTGCCCCGCGATGGCAGTTCCTTCGAGCGCAGCAACGCCGGACACTTTCAGAAAATGCAGAAACACCTGATTCTGAGAAGTGGGAAGATAATATGGCGAGATCTGCCCTGTCATATAAAGAGGGATCCAGCTCTCGAGACCCAGCATCATTTCCGGGAAAGGCCGGTTCACGTCGTGGATCTGATGGAGATGAAGGCCTTTCTTCAGCATGAGTGCCATGCCAAGCATATATTTTTTCGGAAATTCAGGATCGGATGCCATCTCTTCAAGAGGCATATCGCTGTACAGAATACAGTCCTCATTTGACTTGGAGAGAACGGTCGTCTTCATAAAGTCGATCTCGCTCTCCATCATTTTTTTGATACCGTAGTACTCTTTTCGCGTAGGGAGATGCGGTATCGAAGAGGGCACTTTGATCTCGTCGAAATGTACTGATTTCAGATAATCATTCAGGTCGAACGTATCCAGAGCAGCCAGGAACCGGGGAAAAGAGTCGTCCGTTTCGGTATGCGCATGTGAGCCGAGATAGTACACGATATGATCCCGCAGTCCGGCGGACGTGGAGATCTCGGAAGTGTTCACGCCGAGGAGCTTTGCGATCGATTCGAGCTCACTGCTTCCCGAGTAGCGCATGGCAAGATAGGTCGCCACCTCATGGATGAAAATGTTGGTGTTCCCCGGATTGCTGGTCCCCGCCAGGATCCGGGAGACGTGCGACAGATCACTGTGGATCCCGCCGGCCAGCTCCGTGTTCCTGACACCGAGGTACTTCAGGAGATAATTCAGATTTCCAAGAAAAACGTCATGATCCACACGAAGCAGATCCTCCACGGAATCCCGCAGAGTCTGATAGACTTCTTCAAAGGAACCGATCGGGATCTGCTTTTTTTCCGCGAGATCTGTGAGTGCCCGGGCAAGGTCTTCGAGTTCTTTGCTGTTATAAGCGGGCTCCCTTTTTCCGGAACGGAACCTGCTGATCGTTGCCGTGCTCAGGCCGGAGCATTCCGCCAGCTCTTTTTGCGTGGCAGAGACAGAATGAAGATAGGTACTTAACTGCTCATTGAATTTCATAGATGAGACACCTCGATGTAATGCATAAGAATACAGAAATGATACAGGAATATTTCCGACAAAACCAGTGCTTTATCGGAAATCGAATAGAGTTCATCAGATATCTTTATTATCATATAAAGGGGAAGAATTCTGCTTTTTATATAGATCAATATAAAACAATCTGAATTCAGATCCCGTATGTATGCTTTTGCATGCGTACATTTTGCTTCGGCGAAGCAATGGAGAAGCTGAGATAATATCTCAAATTATATTCCAGGCAATTGCAAAAGTCTGTGCTTCATGGAATTTGCATGAACATTCAAACGGCTTCCGCGCCAGGAACTTCTAACATTCACTCAAGATGTGGAAAAGCATTCGCAAAAAGCGTAAACTCGCTGCGCTCAGACAGTACGGTTTTTGCTCATTCCACATCTTTCGTTCATGAAGAAGTTCCAAGGCTTGTGCAGATTGTTTGAATTGTTCACACAATTCCATTTCACACAGAGTTTCGCAAGAGCCTGAATAAAAATTCAAGGGAAAGGAAGTGCATTCTATGTCGAAAAAACTGATATCCGCCCTTCTGGTACTTTTTATGGTACTGAACCTCATAGCAGGTTTTCCTGTAATGGCGGAGGAGACAGCCGGAGGAACTGCAGAAGCGATCTCAGAAAATGAGCCTGCTGCCGAAGAGATCTTCGAGAATGATGCGGCTCCGGCGGTTTACGTTGATGAAGAACCGGCTGCCGTACCGGAAGAATCGGCCGCAGCCTGTGATATAGAAGCGGGCGAACAGGAGGAAACAGCAGAAGCGCAGGAAGAGCAGCCTGTTTACGAGACCGCTGACGGGAATACATCCGCTGCCAATGTCGACGGCGATACTGCACCCGCAGTCGACGAAGAGCCCGCAAAAGCAGAAGCAGAGGATACACCTTCTGAACCGGTACAGGCGGCGCCCGGCGCTTCAAAAAAAGCTGCGGATGAAAAATCCAGGCCTGCAGAAAGCAGCAAGACCGCTGCCGAGCCTGCCCTCGTCGGGGCCGGGGAGGAATCCCGGGAAACCGTGGAAATGCGTGTATGGACGCCCGGGCACGGAAGGGTACTGGTGAACGGATCTGACTACGGCACCGAGTTTTCGGGCACATGGTATAAGGGCACGGAAGTTTCCGTCGTTGCTGTACCGGATTCCGGTTACTTGGTGGATCATTGGTGGGTCACGAAAGCAGACGGGTCCTGGCAGTGGGTCGGAACCGCAGACAATACACTCATAGCAGGAACAGATACAGAAGCGGCTGCATACTTCGGCCTGGAGACAGCATATCTGACGATCACTCCTCCCGCTGCAGGTACAACGGCTGCCCAGGCACCTCAGGTGAGCTTTCCCAGCGATGCCGGCTACGGGCTTGTCTCTGAAGCTTCTGACGGGTTCAGTTTGCAGTGGGTGACAGGCAGCAATTTATACGGGCGTCAGGTTCTTGATCCCGGCACGACCTTCGAGGCGGGTGAGACCTACTACGCATATGTATGCCTTAGCGATGGCAACGACAGTTTCGCCGCAACGGCCGGAGGTTCCACATTTAATACCGATCTGCAGGTAACCGGCGGAGAAAAGATCGCGCAGTCTAATTCTGCAGTGACAAAGGCAGGTGGGGGCGCATACATATGGATCCAGGCAATCATCGCTGTCACGATCCCGGAAGCAGATACCCATACCGTGACCTTCGATATGCGGGGGCATTACACTGAAGTCGCATCGCAGAAGGTTGCAGACGGTGAGAAGGCAGTCAAGCCGGCCAGTCCCGTCAACTACGATAAAGCCTCCGATTACGACACGACGGGTCTGCGTTTCAGCAGGTGGAACAAATATGCCCCGGAGGATCTGACTTACGACACGTTCTGGAACACAGGCTACCCTTTCCGGGATCCTGTTACGGAAGACATGACGATTTATGCCCTCTATGAGACGGTTCTCTCGCTGCAGGCTTATGATATTACGAACGATGTCTGGAGTGTGGGAGGCACGATTACATGGGATCACATTTATCACGGTTCACCTCAGACGCGTTCAAATGCTCAGACTACCGTCATCGAGGGAACCCGGGAAACGCTGACCGCCAACCCGAATCCGGGCTTTAAATTTGTCGGCTGGTCGTCCAGTAAATCGAAGGACGATATTGAGTGGACCGATCCAGTGTATTCGTTCATCAATGAGTCCCGCAAGACCCTTTACGCGCTGTTCGAGGAAGAGGCGCCTTTGGAGGATCTGACGTTCGACTTTCAGATTGCAAACGGAGCAGGGATGTCTCTGACAGACATCGTGTCTTCATTTACGGTCAATGGGGAAGACTGGCTTCTCCCGGTCAGCGGAATGCAGGTCTCACGACAGATCGCTGCAGGATCGACCGTGGTCGCTGTCATGAACGCAGGGGATAATGCACTTCTCTCCGACGCCGCTCTGCCCGACGGACTAACGATCGATGATTTCATGGTGGCTTCCTCGGAAGACGGCTCCGGCCTCACGGTCGCCTTCACGATGCCTGAGGATGCGGTCGTCATCGTCGTAGACGCGAAAAGGGCCGTAACTATCAACTACGATGTGAACGGCGGGACGAAGGGACCCGCATGGCCGGGCGATTTGATCAAAATCCCGTACACCATGGGTTACATAGGTTCCGTGTTTGTGGTGGATGTCGGCAACGATCTTGTTAATCCGGAAACGGGTGAGGATGTGGCAATCCCACCTGACGGCTGCAGGTATGCAGGGCTCGAGGTCACCGACAAAAACGGCGCCCATACCGGAGCTCTTGGCCAGAGTATCACCGGTCTCAATTTCTCCGAAGGAGCCACATTCAAAATTCTGTGGGAGAAGGATACGACGGTCACTGTCACGTTCCATGCAAACGGCGGCACGCCGGAACCCGCCGCGCAGACCTTTGCGCCGGGGGGCAAGGCGGACGAACCCGCCGCGCCCACGAAGGAAGGCGGCTTCGACTTCGGCGGCTGGTATAAGGACGAAGGATACGGGGAAGCTTTCAGCTTTGATTCCGAAGTGACGGAAGACCTTGATCTCTATGCGCGGTGGAACGGCAAGCTCGGCGTGTTCACCTACGACAGGACCGGGAACGAAGTCGAAGCCGGCGGCACCTTTGATTATATGACTGCGGAAGCTGCCGGTGAAGGAGTTACTAATTTCGACACGGACAGCATAGCGGAAGGCACAGCCGTTACGCTCACGGCACATCCTGCGGAAGGATGGCGTTTCGTCGGCTGGGCAAAGGATAGGAGAGAAGGCACGATCCTCTGTACGGACGCCTCTTATGAGTTCACTTTCAGTAAGACGCCGACGATCCTCTTTGCTGTCTTTGAAAAGACACTGACCATCCATTGGAGCTCTGTCGACGGCGTGGATCTGATGGATCCCATCGAGATTCCGTTTACGGCCGGCAGGAAGCTCGGAGATATCCTGGAGGATGCAGGGTACAGTTTCAGCGACTCGCCGTTCAAGAAGGACGGTTATATGCCGTTCGGCCGCTTCTGCGAGAAGCCTATCACGGATTTCACATCATACGGCGAGATGAACACTTCCTATGACGGCAGGCTCGAGGCGTCGACTGCAGTGAACGACAGCATGGACATTTACGCCATCATGCTGAAAACGATCGATTCGGCGGAGCTGACAATCGAGGCGCCTTATTGCGGTACATCGACCGAGGTGTTCGAGGACGGCTGGGCCTGGACGAATCAGATCAATCCGCCTGCAGTTTCGGTACCCGGCGGCGGTAATTACAGACTTGGCGGTAATGAAAGCTTACTTCCCGCTATTTGGGGCTTCGACTTTTTAGAATCCTACGAGGGTGATTTCGTCGGCGGAGAGGAATATTCCGCTGTCGTAATGCTGGAGCCGGCATTCGGATACGGATTTGCGGCCGGCACGGACGGATCGTTCGGCGGCCAGATTGCCGTAAGCGGCGGGGAGCTTGTGAAAGCCACTGTTGCAGACAATGCTCTCGAAGCCACCCTTAAGGTCGCAGTTGTCCACGACCCGGCAGACCCTGTAAAAGAGAACGTCACCCTGCCCGGCTGCATCGATGCCGGTTCACATGACGAGGTCGTCCGCTGCAAGGGCTGCGGTACCGAACTCTCCCGCACTACGGTGGAGGACGCGGCGCTCGGTCATAATTGGGGTGAGTGGAGCGAGACCAAGGCTCCGGCCTGCACTGAGCCGGGTGAGGAATCCCGCACTTGCGCCCGCTGCAGTGAGAAGGAGACCCGCGCGAGCGATGCGCTCGGTCATAATTGGGGTGCATGGGTAGTTACAAAAGAAGTCACGGAGACCGAAGACGGAGAGGAAACACGCACCTGCACCCGCTGCAAGGAGACGGAGACGAGAACGATCCCGCACCTTGTCGTGGAGTACCGCAATACCAAGGGAGATGGCAACACCTGGGAGAATGGAAGTTCGGATGCGCTCGAGTTCGTTTTCAACCGCAGCATTGAAGACGAAAAGGCATTTTCTCATTTCACGGGACTGCAGGTAGATGGAAAGGATCTGGATGTCGCGAATTATACGGCAGTATCCGGAAGTGTCATCGTAAAGCTGAAGCCGGAATATCTGGAGACGCTGTCTGCCGGAAAGCATACGCTCACTGCGGTCTTTGATGACGGGAACAATCCTTCCGCAGAATTTACGATCAAAGAAAAGAAGCATGCGGCTGCGCCGACACCTGCAAAGACGTCGGGGACAACGACCGTAACGAAGAAGACCAGCCAGAGTGCGGCGAAGGGATCCGCAAAATCTCCGAAGACCGGCGACAGCAGCAGCCCGCTCCTTTGGATCTCTCTCCTTGGCATATCGCTTTTCGTCATCGCGAAAGGCGTAAGCAGCAGGAGAAAAGCAAAACGATAAAACAGTCTGTTTCTCACAGGCTCCGAAGAACAGAAGCCGCGCAAAGAGAAAGGAGCTTCTCACCTTAAGAGATGAGGAAAGAACGCCGAGGCGTTCTGAATAAGACCTGAGAGGGTGTCCCGAAATGATGTATTCGTGCATTGTATCGGGACACTCTTATTTTCATTCAGAGACACCGCTGCAGCTCTTCACTGACCGGTGCAGGATGCTCGTGGCTGCAGAGTCATGAGCAAGCTGACTCAGGCTGATACGGCATTTGAAAGTTTTCGGTTAAAGAAATATAATTAAATATATTGCTGTTTGTCTTCCCGAAGGATGTTATTCCCAACGCCGATATGGTGTTCTGGCTGATTCCGTTCTCCTTTATTCTGCTTAACGGTAATAACAACTTCGGGCCGGTCAGCCGTTGGCTGAACTGTCACGGATGCGCATTATGGGCAAAACTCGGCAAACTGAGTATATATATCTACCTGTTTCATTTTCAGGTCATCATGATTTGTAAACATCTGCCGGGAATTAAGCACAGCATAGCGGGCAGTTTGCTGACTCTGGCAGCAGCTATGGCTGTTGCTGCGGCAGTGATGGCTGTCCGGGAAATGATCCGCAGACGTCGCCCGCATTATTCGAAATGATCCGATACACCGGGGAGTATGAATAACATGGGAACGAAGCAGCTTCCGGTTGGCGGCTGTAAGGACCTGCTATTATCAATCAATAAGATATGTGTACCGGAAAATGTTAAAAATTTAAAAAAGTTGTAGTTAGGACCCTTTAAATTATTGTTAAAATTCCATTTTGCGGGTATATTTATGATAGATATTTGTGCAACCAACCATGCTGAGGTAAATTGTTGTTGCAAAGAAAGGGGCTTTTATATGGAAAAGCTAAATGGAGAAGCGCTGCGGACGATTGATGAGATTGTTGCGCGGCACAAAAATCAGGCCGGACCCTGCATCGAAATGCTTCATGAAGTTCAGAACGAACTTGGCTATATCCCGTTCGAGGCTATGGAAAAGATCGCGGAGGCAACAGGAAGCAGCGCTGCGGAAGTGTACGGCGTCGTCATGTTCTATGCGCAGTTCACAACAGAACCGAAGGGCAAGCACGTTATCAATGTATGTCTCGGTACGGCATGTTATGTCAAAGGCGCACAGCAGCTGATCGACCGTGTAGAGAAGTTGACCGGTGCCAAGGTCAACAGGACATCTGAAGACGGACTATTCTCCCTCGATGCGACCAGATGCCTGGGTGCATGCGGACTTGCGCCGGTATGCATCATTGACGGAAAGTACTTTGGTAATGCCCTTGCGAGCAGTGATTTCACGAACGAGATCAGAAGAATTGTACGTGAGGAAAAGAAAGCGGGGGCGAAGGCATGAAAGAAAAGATTTCAACTTTAAAATCACTTCTTGCGGTAAAGGAAGCTGAGAGAAAGTATCTTCAGCTCAGACTGGAAAACAAGTTCGACCTCGATGAAGGCGACCAGCATATGAATATCCTCGTCTGCGCCGGTACAGGCTGTACTGCCGGTGATTCCGAAGTTCTTATCAGCGCACTGAATGAGAAACTTGCGGAAGCAGGGCTGGCGGACCAGGTCAAGGTCGTTAAGACCGGATGCTTCGGCTTATGCCAGAAGGGACCGATCGTCGCTGTTTATCCGGACCGCATCTATTACACACATGTAAAGCCGGAAGACGCAGAGCGGATCGTGAACGACCACGTTGTCGGCGGACATGTCATCAAAGAACTCCAGATGTTCGATACCGACAGGAAGACCGGAGAAAAAGTCTACGATATCGAAAAGATCGGCTTCTATGAGAAGCAGCAGAGAATCGCTCTCAGAAACTGCGGCCGCATCAATCCGGAGAATATCTATGAGTATATCGGCATCGACGGATATGAGGCCCTGTACCATGTGCTCACGGAAAAGACCCCGCAGGAAGTTATTGACATCGTGAAGGCTTCCGGTCTCCGCGGACGCGGCGGCGCGGGCTTCTCGACAGGCCTTAAGTGGCAGTTCGAGAAGGATCAGCCGGGCGATGAGAAGTATGTCATCTGCAATGCTGACGAAGGTGACCCGGGCGCATTCATGGATCGTTCCATTCTGGAAGGCGATCCGCACGCCATCGTGGAAGGCATGGCGATCATGGCTTATGCTGTAGGCGCGCATCAGGGTTATGTCTACATTCGTGCCGAGTATCCGATCGCCGTCAACAGACTCCGCATCGCGATCAAGGAAGCGAAAGAGCTTGGCCTGCTCGGAGAGAACATCTTCGGCACAGGCTTTAACTTCGATATTGAGATCCGCCTCGGCGCGGGCGCATTTGTCTGCGGCGAAGAGACCGCGCTCATTGCATCCATTATGGGCAAGCGCGGCATGCCATCACCGAAGCCCCCCTTCCCGGCAGTTTCCGGCGTATGGCAGAAGCCGACTTCGATCAACAATGTCGAGACAATTGCAAATATCACACAGATCATTCTGAACGGTCCGGAATGGTATGCTGCTATGGGCAGCGGGAAATCCACCGGTACAAAGGTATTTGCCCTTGGCGGAAAGATCGTCAATACAGGTCTTGTCGAGATTCCGATGGGCACGACGCTGCGTGAGATCATCTATGATATCGGCGGCGGATGTCCGGAAGGCAAGAAATTCAAGGCAGTCCAGACGGGCGGTCCGTCCGGCGGATGTCTGACAGAGAAAGAACTTGATACTCCGATCACGTACGAGAATCTCGTAGCGGCCGGCTCCATGATGGGCTCCGGCGGTATGATCGTCCTCGATGAGGACAACTGTATGGTCGACGTAGCTAAGTTCTATATGGAATTCATCTGTGACGAGTCCTGCGGCAAGTGCACACCGTGCCGTATCGGAACCAAGAGACTCCTTGAGATGCTCACCAAGATCACTGAAGGCAACGGCACGATGGAGATGCTCGATGAGATGGAGCAGCTCTGCTACGAGGTCAGAGACGGAGCGCTCTGCGGCCTTGGTCAGACGGCGCCGAACCCGATTCTCTCCACGCTGCGGCATTTCAGATCTGAGTATGAAGCGCACATCCTTGAGAAGAAATGTCCGGCACACGTATGTAAGAAGCTTCTGACCTACGTGATCAATCCGGATAAGTGCCGCTGCTGTTCACTCTGCGCCCGCAACTGCCCGGCTGAGGCCATCACAGGCAAGCCCGGCAAGGAAGTCTACAAGATCGATGCCGATAAGTGCATCAAATGCGGTCTGTGTATTACAAATTGCAAGTTTGGTGCTGTTGAAAGGCATTAACAGGAGGATGACAAATGGGTGAAGTGAATGTAATTATAAATAATCAGAAGATCGTAGCACAGGCCGGTGAAACGATCCTGGATGCTGCCAGAAGGGCAAATATCCGGATCCCAACGCTCTGCTACCTTAAGGATGTCGTAAAGAGCGGTGCGTGCCGCGTATGTCTTGTGGAAGTCAAGGGTGCAAGGGCTCTGCTTTCCGCATGTACAACGCCGGTCTCCGAGGGCATGGTCGTATGGACCAACTCCGAACGCGCGATTCGCGCCCGCAAAACAACGGTTGAGCTCATCATGTCCAACCACAACAAGAACTGCCTGTCCTGCAAGCGTAATCTGAACTGCGAGCTTCAGAAGCTCTGTCAGGAGCTGGGTGTTCGCGAGAACAGATTCGAAGGCGAGTACACCGAGCCAACATTCGAGGATGCAAGCCCGGGTATCGTTCGCGATACATCCAAGTGCGTGCTCTGCGAGCGCTGCATCCAGACCTGCAAGAAGGTCCAGGGCATCGGCGTTCTCGGACTTATCAACCGTGGTTTCAAGACGAAAGTCGGGCCGATTTATGACGCGAAGTTCACGGATGTCAACTGCATGCAGTGCGGACAGTGCGTGACAGCATGTCCGGTCGGCGCTCTGACAGAGAAGGAGAGCATCCACGAAGTCGTTCAGGCGATCAATGATCCGGATAAGGTCGTCATCTGCCAGACTGCTCCTGCAGTCAGAGCATCCCTCGGCGAGGAGTTCGGCCACAGGATCGGCACGCTGGTGACAGGCAAGATGGTCGCTGCTCTGAAGCGCTGCGGATTTGACCGTGTCTATGACACGAACTTCGGCGCTGACATGACCATCATGGAAGAGGGCACAGAGCTTCTTAAGAGAATCCAGAACGGCGGAACACTTCCGATGTTCACATCCTGCTCACCGGGATGGATCAAGTACATCGAGTATGAGTATCCGGATCTGCTTCCGCACCTCTCCAGCGCAAAGTCCCCGCATATGATGTTCGGCGCTGCGCTGAAGACCTACTGGGCAGAGAAGAACAACATCGATCCGTCCAAGATCTTCGTTGTCTCCATCATGCCCTGTATCGCGAAGAAGACCGAGATCCTTCGTCCGGAATGCAAGACCGGCGAATATCAGGATGTCGATGCGGTCCTCACGACAAGAGAAGCTGCCCGCCTGATCAAGATGTATGGTATGGACAATATCGACATCTTCGATGACGAGAAGTTCGATCAGGATTTCTGCGGCGAGTACACCGGCGCAGGCGTTATCTTCGGTACGTCCGGCGGCGTTATGGAGGCCGCTCTCCGTACAGTCAAGCAGATCCTCGACGGCAAGCCGCTTGAGAGCGTTGACTTTATGGAATGCCGCGGTATGGCAGGCGTAAAGGAAGCCGAAGTCGACCTGAACGGCAAGAAGATCTGGATCGCGATCACATCGTCCATGACCTGCGCAAAGCCGCTTCTTGACGAAGTGCGTGCAGGCACATCCAAGTACACATTCATTGAAGTTATGGGATGCCCGGGCGGCTGCATCAACGGCGGCGGTCAGTCCATCATTTCCGGCCGTAAGAAGGCCCGTGTAGGCGATGAGTACAAGGTATGGCGTATGGAGACCCTCTATGAGGAAGACAAGATGATGCCGAAGAGAGTGTCCATGGACAATGCGCAGATGACGGATATGTACACCGAGTTCTTCGGAGAGCCGGGCAGCGAGCTTGCTGAGAAGCTGCTGCACACCACCTATTCACCGAAGGAGAAATTTAAGATCCTCAAATAAACAGCGCTGTCTGCTGTTTATGATTTTAATACCACTGAATGTGGCTGGGAATGCGGCCATGTTCAGTGGTATTTTTTTGGTATCACCGTGATAGAAAGGCGCTTGCACAACTCTGCTCTTCATAGGAATTGCATGAACATTCAAACGGCTTCCGCGCCAAGAACTTCTAACATTCACTCAAGATGTGGAAAAGCATTCGCAAAAAACATATTACAGGAACCGCTTCGCGAACCCTGTAATCATAATTCGGCCGATAAATCGGCCTTTTATCGAAAGTTGCTTTGCAACTTCCGATAATATCAAAACTCGCTTCGCTCAGACAATTCGGTTTTTGCTCATTCCACATCTTTCGCTCATGAAGAAGTTCTACGGCTTGTGCAGATTGTTTGAATTGTTCATACAATTCTATTTAGAGCAGAGTTGCGCAACTGCCTGACCGTGATAGAGGATGAAGTGTTGTGAAATATCGTGTATGGTGTATAATCATACCAGCACAGCCGCCGTCAGGCGGCAGAGAGAGGTGACTTTAGTGAAAGATAAAAAGAATATGGGTATCGGCACCCGCACGGAAAATGTCCTGAGCCGGGACAGGAAGATCATTCGGGTGAGCCTCGTTGGAATTGCCGCGAACCTTCTTCTTGCCGGTTTCAAAGTCTTCGTCGGTCTCCTGTCCCATTCCATCGCAATTATTCTGGATGCGGTGAACAACCTGTCCGATGCTGCGTCTTCTGTCATCACGATCGTCGGTACAAAGCTGGCGGGCAGGAGCCCGGACAAAAAGCATCCTTTCGGACATGGGCGGATCGAGTACCTGAGCGCGATGACCATCTCACTGATCGTTCTGTACGCCGGTGTTACGTCGCTGGTCGAATCAGTGAAAAAGATCATCCATCCGGAGACACCGGATTACAGACCGGTGACACTTGTGATCGTTGCGGTCGCTGTCTTCGTGAAGATCATACTGGGAACTTATGTCAAAGCGCAGGGAGAAAAACTCAATTCTGATTCTCTGGTCAATTCCGGGGAAGACGCGAAGCTTGATTCGCTCATCTCGACGGCGACGCTTGCTGCGGCCTTGATCTTCATTTTCACAAAAGTATCCCTGGAAGCATGGCTCGGTGCGGTCATCTCCGTCATTATCATCAAATCCGGTATTGAAATGCTCCGGGAAACGCTGTCAAAGATCCTCGGAGAAAATATCGACCCCGAGCTTGCCAGGAAAATTAAAAAAACCATCATGGAATATGACGATGTGCGGGGAGTCTATGATCTGATCCTCAATAATTACGGGCCGGACAATTATAACGGATCCGTGCATATCGAGGTGCCGGATTACTATACTGCCGATCAGATCGATCAGCTGGTCCGGGAGATCCAGGTCAAGGTATACGAAGAACTGGATGTTATACTCACAGCAATCGGGGTGTACGCCTACAACACACAGAATCTGGAAGCTACGGAAGCCCGAAAAGAGGTCATGAAGATCGCGAAGTCTTACAAGAATGTCCTTCAGGTCCATGGCTTCTATCTTGACGAGAAGGAGAAGACGATCCGGTTCGATACGGTCATAAGCTTTGATGAGAATGACAGATATGCGCTTTTCAATGAGATCCTGAAGAAGGTGGAAGAGAAGTTCCCGGATTATCAGATCATCGGGGTAATGGATACGGACTACAGTGAGATTTAATCTCTGACGCAGAATTCGTGGTGCAGAATTCATTGGTGCAGAATTCAGTGACGCAGAATTCAATGATGCGGAATTCAGTGGCGCAGAATTCAATGATGCAAAATTCAGTGGCGCAGAATTCCCGCGACGAAAGGGTGAGTTGACTGCGCAAAGGAAAGCAGGTTCACACATGAAGGTTCCATCGGTGAATGGTCATTGCCTCTATGTGTGAGCCTGCTTTCTTTTTGCAGGACCGGTCTGCATTTTTTACCGTGTCTTTTACTGCTGCCTTTTACTGGACTTTTCTTCTTCCGGCAAGGACTTCCTTATAATCCTCCAGATTCCTGCGCAGGAGCGCGGGGGTATCCAGCTCATACGGACAGCGTGATGAACAGAGTCCGCAGTTCACACAGTCCTCGATCTTCATCATCTCTGCCTGCCACTTCGGAGAGAGCCAGAAGGAGGACGGAGCGCGCCGCAGCATCAGGGAAGTGCGCGCACAGTTGTTGATCTGAATTCCGACGGTGCAGGGCATGCAGTATCCGCATCCGCGGCAGAAGTCTCCGGCAAGTTCCTTTCGCTCTTTTTCAATGAAGGCAGTCATTTCCGGGGTCATGGACGGAGGATTGTCCATGTAGGAGATCCACTCGTCAAGCTCGCTCTGCTTTTGAATTCCCCAGATGGGAAGAACATTGTCGAACTGAAGCATAAAAGCCATGCAGGCGTCAGAATGGTTAGCCAGCCCGCCTGCCAGTCCTTTCATTGCAATAAATCCTACATTGTTCTCTTTACATATCCGGACAAGCTCATGTTCTTTTTCTCCGGCCAGATAGCTGAAGGGGAACTGAAGCGTCTCATAAAGACCGGACTTCGCGATCTCGAAGGCGACGTCCAGCTTATGGGCAGTCCCGGAAATATGGCGGATCTTCCCCTGTTTTTTGGCTTCCAGCATGCACTCGTACATGCCGGTGCCATCGCCGGGTCTCCAGCATTCAGACATCATATGGAACTGGTATACATCGATATAGTCGGTGCGCAGCTTAGTAAGCGACGTTTCCAGATCTTCCCGGAACTTCTCCGGTGTCTTAGCCTGGGTCTTGGTCGCGATATAGATCTTATCCCGCATACCGGTAAAAGCCTCGCCGAGCTTCTCCTCGCTGTCTGTATAGGCTCTTGCGGTGTCGAAATAGCGCATGCCGCCCTCATAGGCGCTGCGAAGGATCTGTACAGCATCCGCCATGGGGACCCTTTGGATCGGAAGCGCGCCGAAGGCGTTCTGCGGGACGGTGATACCGGTGCGTCCAAGCGTGATTTCTCTCATAGTAATACCTCCTGTAATGTGCCGGGCAGGTCCATGTATGACCTGGTCCGGAGCTTTGAAGACAGTTACCGGTTGATATTGTATGCATAATATTTCGGAGTTCCGGGGGAGCTCCTCAAGAGCATCTGATTTTTTCTATTATAACATAAAAGACCTCCCTGCAGCTCTTTATACAGAAGCTTTTGCAGGGAGGTCTTTATTGTGAAATTTATCGTTCATTACATCCCCGGGATTTCCGGGTGAGAGATCATATGTCGAGTTCCGGCGGTTCATCCAGATGTTCTGACACGTATTTTCCGTTCTTCTTACGCTGCCGCACGCACTCCGTGAGCAGATACTCGATCTGTCCGTTCACCGATCTGAAGTCATCCTCCGCCCAGGCTGCGATCGCGTCGTATAGTTTCTCGCTCAGTCTGAGCGGGATCTGTTTTTTTGCCATTTGTTGACCTCAGCTTTCCTGGTACTTTATCTCAGTGGGGAAGACCCCCGCTTCTACAAGCGGCGGGTAAAACAATATCCTGCTCGTCTCAGTGGCGGGTTTCAATCCCCCACTGAGATAAACGCTCCGCTAGGATGCGCAGGGATTCGGTTTGGAAGATGTCAGCTTACGCTGACCCGAATCCCGCGCCAATTCTCGCGAGCGAGAATTGAATTTATAAGGATTTCTCCGGCTTTTTGCCCGCCGCGCAGGGTTCGAAGCACAGTTTTTATTGCGCGGCTGCATTTCGCCTGATTCTTTAGTACAGGCTGCATTTCGCCTGAATCTTCATCACAGACTGCACTTCGTCTGGATCTTCAGTACAGGCTGCCATGGAACATCAGCAGAGTCTGCCCTGAATTATCAGTACAGGCTGCCGGAGTTGACGATCGGCTGTGCATCGTGATTGCCGCAGAGGACCACAAGAAGGTTCGAGACCATAGCGGCTTTCCGCTCTTCGTCCAGATCCACGGTGCCGTTTTCTTTCAGACGGTCGAGCGCCATCTCGACCATTCCGACTGCGCCGTCAACGATCATCTTGCGGGCGTCGATGACAGCGGATGCCTGCTGGCGCTGCAGCATGACAGCTGCGATCTCCGGTGCGTATGCAAGATAGGTGATGCGTGCTTCGATGATCTCCAGCCCGGCTTCATTGACCTTTTCCTGGATCATATCCCGGATCCGGCCGGCTACCAGAGTCGTGGATCCGCGGAGGCTTCCGTCGTCCGCCCTGCCGTCACCGGTAGTATCAACATTCGGTGCCACATCATACGGGTAGATCTTTACGATATCGCGGACGGCTGTGTCACACTGCAGAGAGAGATATTCCTTGTAGTTGTCTACGTTGAATACAGCCTTCGCGGTGTCTGTGACGCGCCAGATCACTGCCACGCCGATCTCCACCGGATTGCCGAGCACATCATTGACTTTCTGTTTTGCGTTGCTGAGTGTCATCGCTTTGAGAGAGATCTTTTTGCTGACGATCTCCATATCCTTGCTGCCTGAACCCAGCGCAATCTGGAGCTTGCTGGATGCAGGAGCTCCGCCGTCCACGTCGCCGCTCTGCCCCAGTCTGGTCTTTGCCGCGGGATTTACACTGGTGCAGAATGGATTCACTGCATAGAACCCGTCTCCCTTCAGTGTGCCGATATACTTTCCGAAAAGGGTAAGTACGAGGGCTTCCTGCGGCTTAAGGACCTTGAGGCCAAGGAACGGGATCCAGCCCAGGCAGAGGATCAGGATGCCGACCACCGTGAGAAGCGGGTTCGTTGCTGCACCGAAAATGCAGAGGAACACGCCGCCGAGAAGCAGCACGATCGTTCCCAGAAGGACGGCCATTCCGTTCTTCTTGTTCGTTAAAATTTTTTCTGTCATCTTTGTTGTTAAAATTTTATCTTCCATTGTATGCCTCCTGATATAAAAAGAAACAAATGGATATGTAAGTGATATCACGATGATATCATATTCATAGCATTTGTCAAGAGGAAAACAAAACGTTTTTCACGTTTATAGTCACGCAGGGCCCTGGATGTGTTATTATAAACCGTAGTATCTTTAAGAGAGGTCGATTTGTGAGTGAAAAAAAGTTCAGTATAAAGAAAATCCCATGGAAGATCCTGGCTTGTTTTATTATTTTACTTGTAGTGGTAGAGGCAGTCATTGCTTATGTGGATTTGAAGAATGTAGGAGAAATGTCAAACGACATGAGAGAGAAGATTCAGGCAACATATGGAGAGAACAGGAAAATTGAAGGATCTGATTATGACAGCTCCCTCGCGGTCGCATGCCATAACGGGACGTATGTGGGAAAGAAAGAAAACGGCGTGCGCTCTTACAGGGGAATTCCCTACGCCAAACCGCCCGTCGGAGAGCTGAGGTGGAAGGCTCCGGTCCTTGCGGAAGCTGATGACGGAGTCTATGAAGCCTACTATTATGGAAAGAGTCCGATCCAGACGGAGGCTGAGACAGAACAGGCATCCGCCTATCCGCAGGGAGAGGACTGCCTGACGCTGAATGTTTGGACAAATGACAACGGACCTTCGGAAGGAAAGCCGGTCATGGTATTTTTCCCCGGCGGTGCGTACGGATGGGGCGGTACCGCCGATCCGATCTATGATGGCCAGAATTTTTCCGAAGCCCAGAAGGATGTCGTCCTCGTGACGGTCAATTACAGGGTCGGTCTCATGGGCTTTATGGACTTCTCCACGGTCGAGGGGGGCGAGTCGTTCAGGGAGAGCGGCAACCTCGGCCTTCTGGATCACATCTGTGCGCTTCAGTGGGTACAGCAGAATATCCGAGGATTTGGAGGAGATCCGAATAATGTGACGATCTTCGGGGAATCCGCCGGAGGCTGCAGCGTTTCGCTTCTTCCTATCATGGAGCAGTCGAAAGGGCTTTTCCACAGGGTGATCGCACAGAGCGGTTCTGTTGCATTTACCTTCAGCAAGGAAGAGGATCTGGCACTTACAGAGATGTTCCTGGAAAAGACGGGCGCGAAGACGATGGACGATCTGATGGCGCTCACCGAAGAGGAACTTATGAAGGCCAATGAGATCCTGAATGACTACAATAACTTCCCTGAGAGAGACGGTTATATTCTTCCGGAGGATGTGTACGCCCCGTACGATAAAGGTGTAACGGCCGGCATTGATATGATGTCAGGGACCAATGAGGACGAAGCCCGCTACTTCATCGGAGAGATCGGCGGAATCCGTATTTATAAGATTGCAGCTCCTCTGATGTTTGAGAGCATGGTTTCCAGGCTCTCAAGAGAAGACCGGAAGTATGCCAAAGCATTTATGGATCTTCAGACTGAGGATGAAGTATGGAACGCCACAGAGTTCATGAATGAACTGGTCTTTCGTGTACCGGCGATCTATCAGTCAGTCGCTCATTCCAGAAATGGCGGGAAAGCGTACATGTATTACTGGACGAAGAAATCCACCATCCCTGATTATGGAGCCTGCCATGCGGTCGAGCTTGCCTATGTGTTCGGAAATCTCAATGATACGATCTATACAGGAGATCCGGCTGATCCGGAGCTTTCTGCCCTTGTTCAGGAAATGTGGGTGAATTTCGCCAAGACAGGCAACCCCGGAACGGAAGAGCATCGATGGGACCCCTATGATGAGTACACAAGAAAGACAATGGTCCTCGGGGAAGAGGTGGAGATGGTGGAGGATCCGCTTCCTCTGCAGAGAATGCTCATAGAACCACTCCTTCACTATCGGTTCAACGGATACTACAAGACTGCGGATTATACGATAAAGACACTCAGAAGAGATCTTTTAAGAGGCTTTATCAGTGTGACTGTTGCCGGAATGATCATTTTCGGTATTTTCCAGAGCGGTGAGATCTTCCGGTGGTTCAGGACCCGAAAGAAGAAGAGATAAGCTTATTTCGGCAATGAATTTGTTTCTTATCGGAAGTTCCGCAGGGAACACCCGATAAAAGGGTGATGAAATCGCCTGAATTATGATTATGAGGTTCGCGAAGCGGTTCGCATATATAGAATAGTATCAACTTCTTATATAGGCGCTTGCGAAACTCTGTGCGAAATAAAATTGTTTGAATGTTCATACAATTCCCATGAAGCTCAGACTTTCGCAATTGCCTAAACTTATAATCAAAGGAAAGGAATCAGGTTTTTGTAATGGGATCATTTAACGCATGCCTTGATAAGAAGGATGTAAATACCGGCAGACAGGGGGAGCTTGATTTTCTGAAGGCATTTCTGATCATCGGAATGATCGGCGTTCACGTTTTCGGGGACTGCTTTGCCTCGGATGCCGTCGGAAAATCAGACAGCATTTTCGGATATCTGACGTGCCTGATCGGCGGTGCATCCTTTATGTTCACGATGGGCCTCAGCATGCAGTATTCAAGGCGTGTCAACGCAAAAAATATGGCACTCCGCGGCCTGTCTCTGATGGCTGTCGCGCAGCTCCTGAACCTTGGGAGAAATGTTGTTCCGAATCTGATCGCGTATTTTATTACCGGAGGAAAATGGTTCCTCACGCAGCAGATGCTCGTCCTGCAGGCGGATATCCTGACATTTGCGTCGATCACATTTTTCATGATGGCGATCCTTCTGGCACTGAAGTGCACTCCGAGGACGGTCCTCATCGTCGGCGCTGTGCTGAATATCCTCAGCATGGTCTTCAACTATACCGTTACGCCGCCCTCGAGCTACCTGCTGAGCCAGTTCGTCGGATTCTTCTTTATCACGAACGCTGAGAGCTATTTTCCGTTCTGCTCTTATTTCTTCTTCGTCGCGTTCGGCTACTATGTGGGTGCCTATTACAGACGGATCCGAGATAAGGACAAGATGTGCATGTGGGTCTTCACCCGCATCCTGCCGATCTGTGTTGTTTACTATGCAATCCGTTTTACAGTGAAGATCCCGGTCCTTCCGGCGATTTCCACCGACCTGCAGTACTGCCTGCAGCCCTTCCCGGATGCCATTGCGACCAGTCTTGTGAGCATCGTGCTCATCGCGCTTTTCTACAAGCTGATCAAGGCTGCCTTCCACGGACAGGCTCCGAAGGCGATCGGGAATATTTCGAGCAACGTGAACCGCTATTTCTGCACGAGCTACATGATCATTATGCCGCTGCAGACTATTCTGATCGCACTTAACGGAAAGCTTCCGGATTCGGACTTCCTGCCGTTTGTTGTAGCGCTCGGTGTATTCATTCTCTGCTGGCTCATCATAAAGATCTACAGCGCTACGCTGGCAACGCCGATCCAGAAAATGAACCCCGCTTTTAAGCTCGGCATATATGTGCTGATCTTTGCAGCATCGGCGGCGGTCGTCATTTATGCATATCCGAAGCTTGATGTCTATCCGACGATCTGGAACGGATATCTGATCAATGATGTCATCGGACCGGGCGGAATGATGTAATAAATCTGAAGGAGATCTTCCGGGTGTTTAGAGCACGGTTCAGTGCTGCTTCGTATGACTTGCGTTTACCCGTGAGCCGGATTCCGTTCGAAGCCGTAAGTCGGCAGGATGGCGGAATCGGCATACAACATTTCAGGGGGGATTTATTCTTCATCGCGCAATACTCGTGACCTGAGTCATGAGATACCCGCGCAAAGTGAAGAAGGAACGCCGGGGCGTTCCTGTTAATACGCATTAATATCAGGAGGGGTAAGAAAGTGTTCCAAATCAATGAAAACTATCTGAAACTGCAGGGAAGCTATCTTTTTTCCACGATCGCGAAGAAGGTGAAAGCTTACGCGGAGAATAACCCTGATAAAGAGCTCATCCGTCTGGGGATCGGTGACGTCACGCTTCCGCTTGCCCCTGCAGTCATTAAGGCCCTGCATGGTGCAGTCGACGAGATGGCGGTCAGGGAGACCTTCCGCGGCTACGCTCCGGATCTCGGCTATGAGTTCCTTCGGAGCGCGATTGCACAGAATGATTTCGCCCGGAGAGGGGCGAAGATCGGGATCGACGAGATCTTTATCAGCGACGGTGCCAAGAGCGATTCCGGAAACATCGGTGAAATTTTCGGGAGAGAGAACAGGGTGGCGATCTGTGACCCGGTCTATCCGGTCTATCTCGATTCGAACGTGATGGACGGCCGCGCGGGAGAGTATCTCCCGGAGAGCGGGCGGTATTCCAGAGTCATCTACATGCCCTGCACGGAGGAAAACGGGTTCCTTCCCCGGTTCCCAGAAGAGGCACCGGATATGATCTATCTGTGCTTCCCGAACAATCCGACGGGAATGACGATCCCGAAAACAGAGCTCCAGAAATGGGTGGATTACGCTCTGTCGGTCGGTGCGGTCATCATTTATGACGCGGCTTATGAAGCCTATATTACGGAGGAGGGAATTGCCCACACGATCTATGAGTGCGAGGGCGCTGACCGCTGCGCGATCGAACTTCGCAGCTTCTCGAAGAACGCAGGCTTTACCGGAACCCGCCTCGGCTACACGGTCGTTCCGAAGAATCTTAAGTGCGGGGACGTTTCGCTGAACGCGCTCTGGGCAAGACGGCACGGGACAAAATTTAACGGCGCGGCCTACATCATTCAGCGCGCCGGGGAAGCGGTCTACTCCGAGGAGGGACAGCGCGAGACGGCAGAACAGGTCGCCTATTATATGAGAAATGCGGCATGTATCCGGGAAGGACTGGAGGAGGCCGGTTATACCGTGTACGGCGGTGTGAATGCGCCGTATATCTGGCTCAAGACGCCGGGAAAGATGTCTTCCTGGGAGTTCTTCGATTACCTTCTGGAAAATGCGAACGTCGTCGGAACGCCCGGATCGGGCTTCGGACCGAGCGGGGAGCATTTCTTCCGCATGACGGCATTCGGTACCTATGAAAATACAAAAGCGGCGATCGAGCGAATTAAAAAGCTTTCGATTTGATCTGATTTGGCAGTATATGTAAAGGGGGTGTCGCACTAAGTGATCAGTGCGACACCCCTTCTGTTTTCTCTCTTTTTGCTTCAGGTCAGTCAGTGGCTGATGCCATGATGACAGCGTATCTGTTCATGCGCCTGTCATATACGCTCCAGCATGCCGTTCCCCACCATTCATGGCCGTCATCAAAATAATTCGACCAGTCATCGGACCACTCATATACTTCAAGATCATCTGTGCCCATAGGAAAAAGCACGGAATTGATCCTGTTAAACTCTTCCGGTCCGTATCCCGATGTATGCGGTGTTTCCCAGAAAGCATACCAGTAGGGAATCTGTTCACCTTTCAGAGGATCCGGCAGACCGCCGGCATAAAACCTCTGTCCGATCCGGTCTGTGCGCAGGATTTCCGGCACTGCCAGCAGTTCAGATGCGTCGATTCTGTGTGCCTTTGCCTTTCCGATATCCAGATTCCACGGAAATGGTTCTTCGCCGACTTCTCTGCGGTATCTGATTTCTGACATGAGCTGCTCGTCAATGTACCTCTCAATCACTTTGAGCATCGAAAAAAGAATGGCATCTTTATGTGAATGGTATCCCTGATGCGGCGTATCATCTTCGATGAGACAATAGTCGATCAGACAGTTTTTGTAAGTGCTGATCATTTCATAAAAAGGATCATTGATTAATTCACGCATCGTCTCTCCTCGCCTGTATCCCGATAATTCTTTCCGTTCAGAATACTTGTGTATTCTGGTGCGCTGACTGATTCTGATCAAGGATCTGATAAATTCTCAGGGAAGCTATGTACACTTCATAAAAATCATAAATGCTATTTGCTTTTTAAGCAATGATAAACTTTGGACAACAGTAAATTGTGAATTTAAAAGGACACGAATCGGGAAGTAAGGAAAATAGAATGGAAAAATTTGAAAAATCGGCCTAAAGCAGCTAAACAATGCTCCACCGGAGCATTGTTTACGCATGCTCAGGCACGGCGGATCGCAGCCGCGCAAAGAGGAAGGTGCTTCGCACCCTTCGCTCCTCTCCTTTATGCAAAAATAGACCAGTGTTTTTGATTGACAAATCCTCTGATTTGCTGTTCAATTTTATCTCAGTAGGGAAGACCTCCGTCTCTGCAGACAGTGGGTAAGACAATATCCTGCCTGCAGGTGGTGGGTAAAACATTAACTTTCCAAAACAAGAGTGGAATAAACTGGGTGAGGGGATAGTACAATGACCGACAGGAAATTTAAAATATTAGTTATCAACCCGGGCTCGACATCTACGAAAGTCAGCCTCTTTCTCGACGAGGAGGAGCTGTTCGAGAGAAATCTGTTCCATGACGCGCCGGAGCTTCTTAAGTTCCCCCATGTGAACGATCAGCTTCCTTTCCGATGCGATGTCATCCTGAAGATGCTTGCGGAAGAGAAGGTGGATCCGTATGAAATCGATGCCTTCGTCGGACGCGGCGGCAGCGCCTGCACGCAGCCCGGCGGTCTCACGAAGATCGATCAGAAATTATACGACGATACAGTCGCCGCAGTGGGCGGGTCAGAGCATCCGGCCAAGCTCGGCGTCATGATCGCCTGGACGTTTGCGCAGAAGTACGGGAAGGACGCCTACACGCTCAATCCGACCAACGTGGACGAGTATGGCGACTATGCCAGACTCACGGGTGTGAAGGGAATTTACCGCATTTCGCACTCACATGTCCTGAATCAGAAGGCGGTGGCGGAGTACCATGCCGGGACGATCGGAAAGCGGTACGAGGACTGCAATTTTATCGTCGCCCACATCGACGGCGGAATTACAGTCAGCGCGCATGACCACGGACGCATGGTCGACGGAAATATGGGCGCGGACGGAGAGGGTGCTTTCACACCGACCAGGATCGGCTCGGTGCCCGTGCTCTCGCTCCTCGATTATCTGGAGACACACTCACTGGAAGAGACGCGTCTTCTGTGCGCGCGTTCCGGAGGATTTGTCCAGTTTTTCGGCACTGCAAATTCCGATATGATCCATGCGCTCGTGGAGGAGGGAGATAAGAAGGCAGGTCTCGTCTGGAATACCATGATCTACCAGATCTGCAAGATGATCGGAGAGATGAGCACAGTCCTCTGCGGACAGGTCGACGCGATCCTGCTTACCGGCGGGCTTATGCGTTTTTCGGATATTACGGAAGGAATTGAAAAGCGCTGCGGATTCATTGCACCGATCAGCGTTTATCCGGGAGAAATGGAGCAGGAGGCGATGGCGATCCCGACGCTGCAGGCTCTTAAAGGGGAACGTACAGCCATGACTTACTCAGGCAGGAATGTCTGGGAAGGGTTCCCGGGGATCGATCTCTGATCGAACGTCCGGTGAAGTGCCGCACTCTGTGCTGTGGCAGCGGTCATTAAAGGCAGAGACTTGTTCATGCATCAGAATGTTTCGGGTCTCGCAAGCGAGACCGGAAGATCTTCCTGTGAAAGTAACGAGGTATATAAAGATGAGCATGATTGAGAGAATAAAGGAGAAAGCGCGCGCGGACAGAAAGACGATCGTCTTTCCGGAAGGCCTGGAACCGCGTACCGTCAAAGCCTGCGCGATCCTTAAAGCTGAAGGGATAGCGGATCCTGTCCTTCTGGGAAAGCCGGAGGACATTTTGCGGGAGGCGGAGGAGCTTCATGCCGATCTCACAGGTATCCGCATCGTGGATCCGGAGTTCGATGCAAAATTTTCGGAGTATGCGGAGACGCTGTATGAGCTTCGAAAAATGAAAGGAATGACCCGCGAGAAGGCGGCAGAAGTCGCCAAAGATCCGATGTATTTCGGAATCATGATGGTCAAGTGCGGGGATGCGGACGGACTGGTGTCCGGAGCGGTGCACACTACCGGGGATATGCTGCGGCCGGCGCTTCAGATCATCAAGACGAAGCCGGAAATGAAGATCGTCTCGTCGAGCTTCCTCATGGACTGCCCGAATAAGGAAATTGGGGAGGACGGCCTTCTCGTCTACGCAGACTGCGTGGTCGTGCCGAGCCCGACGGAAGAGGAGCTGGCATACATCGCGGTGGCTGCGGCTGATACGGCCCGCACGCTCTGCGGAGTTGCCGAGCCGCGTGTCGCCATGCTGTCCTTCTCCACGAAGGGAAGCGCGAAGCATGAGTCGGTCTCAAAGATGCAGCGGGCGGTGGAGATTGCGCACAGGATTGCGCCGGATCTTCTTCTGGACGGGGAGATGCAGTTCGACGCAGCGATCGTGCCGGAGATCGGAGCCGGAAAAGCGAAGGGAAGTCCGGTGGCCGGAAGAGCCAATGTTCTCATTTTCCCGGATCTGCAGGCAGGCAATATCGCCTATAAAATCACGCAGAGGATTGGTGGGGCGGACTGCTTTGCCGTGCTTCAGGGGCTGCAGAAGCCGTGCAATGACCTCTCGCGCGGCTGCTCTGTGGAAGATATCGTCAATACTGCCGCGATGACGGCGGTGCAGGCCCAGAACGGGTAAAGGAATGTACTGGCAATAAAAAATGAAAAGACCGCGATGCATGGCTTTCCGGGATCGTATGATTCGGATGCCGTGTATCGCGGTCTTGTTTTGTTCCCTCGGCTAAAAAGTATGTAAATATAGCCGACTTTGATAATATATTGCTGGACTGTATGCGGGTTTTTTGGGACAATATATATATCTCATTTGTACGGACCATGACCGTATGCAATCATAAGGAGAAATAATTATGAATACGAATTATCGCCCGCGTTACCATGTCTCCGTGCCGTATGGCTGGGGAAATGATTCCAACGGCACGATCTATTACAACAATAAAGCACATTTATTCTATCAGCATTATCCGCATGCGCCAGAGTGGGGACCGATGCACTGGCTTCATGTCGCAACAACGGACTTTATTCACTGGGAACAGAGACCGGTAGCCCTTTACCCGGACCAGCCGTATGAGGTCAATAACGGATGCTGTTCCGGTTCCGCGATTGAAGAAGACGGAAGGCTCTGGCTGATGTACACGGCAGCGCAGCATATGATGCAGAGACAGTGTCTCGCCGTATCGGATGACGATGGAAATCATTTTAAGAAATATGAAGGGAACCCGATCCTGACAGCGGAAATGCTGTCGCCGGAAATTTATGAAGAAGATTTCCGTGACCCCCGGGTCTTCAAAAAGGACGGCATCTATTATCTGCTCGCTGGGATCCGCTATCTTGAAAACGGAGAAAGAAAAGAACCTTCGCCTGTTGTAAATCAGAGGGAAAACACATATCCATATCCTCCTGAGCAGAGCCATGTGAAGGAAGGCTGGGGCAACCTCGCTCTGCTGAAAGGAACAGACCTGTTCCATTGGGAATACGTCGGACACCTGCTGTATCCGCAGCCTGGATTCTCGGAAGATTTTTACCGGCTGAACGGTGTTTACGAGTGCCCGGATTATTTCGTAACGGATACAGGTGAAGAGGTTCTCATCTCAAGTCCGCAGAACCTGCCGCAGTCAGGGGATCATTATCAGAATGTCCATTCAACGCTTTATATGCTCGGCAAGCTGAATTTTGAGACAGGTCAGTTCAAGGTGCGGGTGATCGGCGAGATCGACAACGGTTTTGATATCTATGCACCGCAGACACTGCGTATGCCGGACGGCCGCATCATTATGATTGCATGGAAGGAAATGTGGGACCGTAATTTCCCGACCGCTCAATATGGATGGGCGGGTACGTACACGCTGCCGCGTGAACTTTCCACAGAAGGTGATTTCCTGATCCAGCGTCCTGTCCGTGAAATTGAACAGTTCTACACTGACCCTGTGAAGGCGAATCAGATCGAAGTCGAGGATTCGGAAGCAGCCGTTCCCGGAATCGCGGGAGATGTGATTTCCCTTTCCTTTGAGCTGGATCCGGCCACATCGTCAAAGGCAGGTGTGAAGCTGTTCTGCGACGGTACGCATGAAACGCTGATCTGGTACGACAGGGATGCCGGAAAAGTCGTCTTTGACAGGAGTAATTCCGGCATAAAGTTCACCGGCTCGGAGGAGAATGTCCATGTCCGTGCATGTCCGATCGGACAGTGTGAGAAGGTCAGGATGGAAATCTTCCTGGATGTCAGCTCCATTGAACTGTTCATCAATGGCGGCAGATATGCCATGACGGGAAATGTTTATCCGGATCCGGACAAGGAAAAGGGGATTCGGTTCTTTGCGGAAGGAGGCAGAGCTGTCTTCCGCGATATTACGAAATTCGATATTGACGTTTGATCTCTGACACAGAATTATCATGATTTCAATCATGAGATGAATCAATATATTCGACAAGCCTGGAAATGACGTAAAGTGTCGGTGAGTGGATATTTGATGCTTAATATACAAAAAGCCGGAAAACGGAACTGATCACGAACCGTTCTCCGGCTTCTTTATATTACGTTCAGATCTTCATCGCAATATCCCATGCGCCCCAGATGACTGAGCGAACATTTCCGACCTTGCTGCAGTCGCCGAGCAGGTGGACATGCTCCGAAGCCTCCTTGAGCGGCATCGGATGATAACCGACGGACATGATGACGTTGTCAGCCGGCAGCGTGACGATCCCTTCGTCCTTCGTCTGTACAGAGACCTCTGTCTCCGAGATGTTCTTTACGCCGGCGTTCAGGTAGACCGGAACCTTGTTGGTCTTGAAGCAGTCGCGCAGATAGCTCGTATTTGCGAGACACATATTCTTGACGGCGATGAGGTCGTCTTTCATTTCCACGATAGCGGGATGCTTTCCCTTTCTGAACAGGTCAAGCGCAATCTCACAGCCCGTCAGACCGCCGCCGATGATCACGACGTTGTCGCCGACTTCCTTCTCGCCAAGAAGATATTCTGTGGCGTCCATCGCGTACTCGCTCGCTCCCGGGATCGGAATACGGTTCGGAGCGGCGCCGGTCGCAACGATGATCTCATCAGCTTCCGGAATATCCTCGGGCGTGACCTCCGTGTTCAGATGGACTTCAATACCCAGCTTGTCGATCTGGTGCTTGAACCAGCTGATGAGCTCCTTGTCCTTCTCCTTGAATTCAGGCGCTGCAGCAGCGATGAAAATGCCTCCGAGACAGTCGCTCTTCTCGTAGATCACAGCCTTGTGGCCGCGAAGGGTAAGGATGCGGGCAGCCTCCATGCCTCCGATTCCGCCGCCGATGACAGCCACGGTCTTCTGCTTTTTGGCCGGGCGGATGTAGTATTTCTTCGACTGCATGGAGATCGGATTGACGGCACAGTGACACATGCCGGCGGACTCTGACAGATCCTGATCGTTGGCGGATCCGTTGTGCTTTGTCAGGTTGAAGCAGGCTGTATGGCAGCAGATGCAGGGGCGGATATCCTCTTCGTGTCCGCGGATCAGTTTTGTGACCCAGTGAGGATCCGCAAGGAACTGGCGTCCGACGGCCATCGCATCGATCTTTCCGTCGCGGATCGCTTCCGCTCCGACAGCCGGCTGCATACGTCCGGCGCAGACGACCGGAATATCGACGAACTGCTTAATGTGCTCGACGTCCTCGAGGTTGCAGTTCTGCGGCATATACTGCGGCGGATGTGCCCAGTACCAGGCATCGTAGGTCCCGTTGTCGCAGTTCAGCATGTCATAGCCTGCATCCTGCAGGTACTTGACTGCTTTCTCGGATTCCTCCATGTCACGGCCGATTTCCACAAAATCTTCGCCCGGCATAGCGCCGTACCGGAAGTCTTTTGTCATGGAGCGGACAGAATAGCGGAGCGAGACAGGGAAGTCCTCCCCGCACTTTGATTTGATTTCATTGATGATCTGGATGGCGAAGCGGTAGCGGTTCTCGAAGGATCCGCCGTATTCGTCGGTCCTGTTATTGGAGTAGGGCAGTGTGAACTGGTCAAGCAGGTAGCCTTCATGGACTGCATGGACTTCAACGCCGTCGACGCCGGCTTCCTTAATAAGGCGGGCTGTTTCGCCGAAGGCGTAGACGATATCATCGATCTCCTTCACGGTGACAGGCCTTGTCATGACGTCGTCTGCCCAGCGGTTCGGCAGTACACTGGGTGCTGCCGTCAGATACTCCGCGTCGATGATCGGGCTTGCGAGCTTATTCAGGACTTTATTTTTTGCGAGCATGGCCAGCGGAGCGGTGAGCGCCATTGAGCGGCCGAAGCCGGCGGTCATCTGGATGAACATTTTCGCTCCGGTCTTGTGGAACTCATCCATGAAAGCCTTGAGCTCCTTGAATTTGCGCTTATTCTGATAGAGCCACTTGCCGCCGAGCATGTCCTTTACGGGAGCGATTCCCGGGATGACCAGTCCGCAGTCGGACTTTGCGATATTCATGAGGAGACGGGCGGCCTCGTAGTCAAAATGGCTGCCCAGGGGCTCCATCCACCCAAAGATACAGGTCCCGCCCATCGGAGCGAGGACGATCCTGTTCTTGATTTCAAGATCCCGGATCTTCCATGGGGTAAAGAGCGGGTCGTATTGTGCTTTCATTGAAATCCTCCTTTATAAAGAAACTGGGTACTGCTATAATAAGATCGGACCGGATCTCCTGAGGTCCGAATAATATGCACGCTTTCAAACAGCTGCCGATGCGCTGCTTGTCAAATGAAAAACAGATGCAGCGCTGTTCGTTTTATAAGCTGCTGCCTGAGCAGCTTTCAAAATGAACCGTTGTATGATCTCTGACGCGGAATTCTTTTATTTCCGTCGTCAGATGTATGAGCAAAGTGGAACAGGAACTGACCGCCCGGAGCGGAGGGGGTATTGCGATGAGCTGTTTCGATGAACAGGACAAGATTACAACTGATAATGAGCAGGTACTGCCGGATGGCGGACATGAGCACCATGAACATCATGACCATCATGGACCGGACGAAGGCCATGAGCATCACGGTCATCACCACCATCACGGATCGGATGAGGGACATGAACATCACGGTCATCACGGCCATCATACACACGATATTCCCGCAGACGGACCTGCAGACCGCAATGTGATCCTTCTCAGGTATATGTATGATCATAATATGCATCATGCGGAGGAGCTCGTCGAACTCGCGGCTGCTCTTCGCGCTGAAGGAAGAGAAAAAGCAGCGGGGCTTATCGATGAAGCTCTCAATGCGTATCGTTCAGGCAACGAACTGTTAAGTAAAGCACTCAATGAGTGCGGGGAGGGTTAATATGTGTCTTTCCAATGCATACCGCAAGGATGATCACTCTCTTCTCATGTCGAACACCAGCCGGATCGAGGTCGATGGTGACATCATCCGTCTGAGAGATCTTTTCGGATCTGTCCGGGAAATAAAGGGGTCGATCGTATCGACAGACTTTGAGAAGAACGAGATCGAGATCCGCGTCGATGAATAAAGCCGGCTGCATGAAAGCCCCTGACCGCGTTATATAGCAGACTGTATGATTGTCTGCTGTATAACGCGGTTTTTCTGTTTATTTGTTGTCAGCCCTTTTTCTGCTTAAGGTGCAGCTCCCGCATCCCTTCCACCTCGTCACAGACAGCCTTCATGGTACAGTGTCCGCAGTCTGTCGGGAGACCGTCCAGAATGTGCGTCAGCGTCCGCGTGATACCGTCGACTTTGCCCGCATAGGGCATGAGCTTTTCGACCAGTTCTCCATCCGTGATAAAGATGATGCGTACATGCCGGACTTCCGGAAGCGCCCTGTATTTTTTGATATAGGCTGCCCCTACATAGGAGAAGCGGATACCGGAATTGATGACTTTTTTGCTGACCCGGACCTGCTCCTCGTTGCTCTGCGCGGAGACCCGGACCATGTATCCGACCGGGAAGACATGGTAGCGGACGAATTCGATGTTCCTGATCGTCCCGTAAGCCTTCTCCTCGTCCTCGGATTCCCCGAGATCGTTCGTCTCCAGCAAGACTATTTTCGCGAACGGGACATCGGCCCGGATGTCCGGAAGATCCGGGCCGTAGACATATACCTCATCTTCTGTGATCAGCCCTGACGTCGTAACACAGGTGTAATTGACGGAAGGCTGTCCCTGGCCGCCCAGCTCGAACGCGGCGTCCCGCCGCATGATGAGCTCGCTCTCTCCGAGATTTTTCCAGACGCGGGAACGATCGTAGGGGAAGCGCATGCCTTCCTTTTGTGCCAGGATCTCACCCGTACTTTTTATAATTGAATCATATAATTTCATGGCAGTTACCAAAGAGAGATATCAGAAGTTCAGATCCTGCTTCTTTCTGTCAAAGATATTGTTGACCTGTGTGTATGCCCACGCCATGAGTTTCTGATCGAGATTCCAGAAATATACGGCGAAAAGAACACCGAGGACAACGGTAAGGATCTTTATAATTGTCAGAATGAGTTTAAAAAGTGTTTTCATTCGATCGTTTCCTCGTTATTAAAGGTTTTTACGTTATTCAAACTGCCTTCTCTCAGCGGGAGGCCTTGGCAAGCCCCTTCTGGCGGGCAAATTCAGCCGCTCCGAGAGCACCCATGAGCTGCGGGTCGGTCTTTAATTCCACGACCTTCAGCTTCAGAACGCGCTCGATCGCAGCCTTTAAGCCGCTGTTCTTTGCGCAGCCGCCGGTCAGTGTGATGGAATCCGTTGCGCCTGCCTTTTTCGCCATGACGAAGCATCTCTTTGCGACAGCCATCTGGATGCCGGCTGCGATCTCGTTCATCGGCTTGCCCTCTCCGACGAGCGTGATGACTTCGGATTCAGCGAAGACCGTGCACTGCGCGGTGATCGGAATGACATTTTTCGCGGTGAGAGAGAGCTTTGAAAATTCGGGGAGCGTCATCTCGAAGGAACGGGCCATCGCCTCGTAGAAGCGTCCTGTTCCCGCAGCGCACTTGTCATTCATCGCGAAGTTCTTGACGGTTCCGTCCGTGTCGATGGCGATGCCCTTGACGTCCTGTCCGCCGATATCGATGATCGCCTTGACCGTCGGGTTCGTGATATGAACGCCCATCGCATGGCAGGAGATCTCGGATACATTTTCATCCGCGAAGGGGACTTTGTTGCGCCCGTAGCCGGTACCGATCAGGTAAGCGAGGTCTTCAGGCTTCTCGAGATCCGGAACCTGGGAAATGACTTCCTTCATGGCGAGCTCGGCGGATTCCCGGGCGATGATTTTACTTTTCAGTGTGGTGTCGGCAACCATCTTTCCGTTCTCGTCCAGAATGACTGCCTTGGTGTATGTAGAGCCTACGTCACAGCCGCCGAAATATTTCATAGTTCTTTTATCCTCCTAAACATACTTATGTTCTTGTCTTAATCGTTATGTCAGATACAGATTAAACATGCCGGATGCAGATGCTGTCATCTGCCTGTATTTTCTTTACCAGGAAGCGTCGTCCTCAAAATCCACCAGCGAAGGATCGAGCGGCTCCTCGCGCATGACAGTGCGCATGTATTCATTTACCTTGGAACGCATGTCTTTCCTCGAGACTGTGCGGGGATCCATCAGGTCGTGCTCGATCCAGATGAGGCGCACGCCGCGCTCCCTCGCCTGATCTTCGAAGAGACCGTTCAGGGTCGACATATTCTTGCAGGAGACATGCTGGTACATGATGACGATGTCGGGCTTCCAGGCTTCGACCTGACGCCAGAGCTCTGTCAGTACGTGATCATAGCCGCCGTTCGTGTGGCGCCGCATGACCATTCTCTCATAGAGACGCGCCATATCCCGGAGAGCTTCCTCCTTGTCCTCCGTCTCGAGAGGCTTCGTGAAGTTCAGGGATTCCATCTCGACGAGAACGTTGATGCCCCAGCAGTTGGCGAGCCAGTTCGAGAAGTTCGCGTAATAGTGGGCCGGTACGGACCAGACGATCGCCCGGTGACGCATCTTTCCGCGCCAGGGCTCCTCGCGCTTCTCGTACGCCTGCATCATCAGGCGGTCGACCTTGTTGAAGGTCTTCAGGATGCGCGGGTCGATTCCGCCGTCCATTTCATAATTCCATTTACGAAAGAGCTCGTAGCAGGGACCGATGAGCTGCGGATAAGGCGTCTGGTTGACTTCCCACTTGCGGAGCTCGTACTTTGTCTCTTCGTTGAACCGCTTCATTGCAGCGAAGTAAGCGTCCCAGTTCCACTTTGCACCGGTCTGATCCTCGATGAACTTGATGCAGGCCTTGATATCCTTGACAGCATTGTCGATGATCGACTCGTCCTCGTAGCGCACCGGGAAGGCGAGGTGGAAGGTCGGAAGATCCTTGAACCGCCTTGACGTGTAGGACGATGCCATGACCGAGCCGTCACAGGGCATCGAGCTTGAGATGAAGCAGGCTCCGAGATGCGGAAGAGCATCTACCACGCAGGCTCCGCACTCAGAGGTCGGGACCGGACATGTATCTGACGGCAGGCCGTATGATTCGACCGCGTCGATATAGGGTTCACAGGCCAGCTGGTCGATCTCGGAGAGGAGGAAGACCGGCATGAGCTGATACGGGATGCCGACCAGGTCCGGGAAACCGGCCATGATCTGGGCCATCGTCATCTCGTCGAGCAGGACGACCTTTTTTGAAAGGTCGACACTGTTGCCCACCTTCTCGTCGCCCTTCATGAGGAGGACGAGATTTTCGGCGACATAGCGGAAGATCGCGTAGATCAGCTCGTGGTGCATTTTGAGCGCTTTGCCGCGGAGGCCGAGCGTATTCTTATCCATAAAGCTGTGGCAGCAGAAATAAGAGATCATCCAGCGGTAGTGGACTGCGCCGCCCAGGGCCGGAATGAGGTCTTTGCTGAATGTCGCAAGCAGCATGCCCCACATCCTGCACCATTCATAGAAATCGACGCCCGTGTCCTTGAGACCTCTCCATTCGCGGCGGACGGTCGCCATTTTCCCGGAGCGATAGAGCTTTCCGAGCTGCTTTTCCCCGTTCAGAAGGAGGTCCTTTTTCTCTGCGGCGGACATTTTTCTGAGCAGTGAGGCTTCATAGGAAACGCGTTTTGCGAACGCCTTCATGTCTCCGGCGGTCGCTTTGCCGACATCCTTCCAGTCTGTCTCCTTGAGGAGCTCCGCGACGATGCCGCCGATCTCCTTAATATTATCCGCCTGTGCTTTCCAGTTGATATGATCCTTAAAGCGGAAAAACTTCGGATCCGGATATTTTGCCGACAAGGTGTCACCTCCTTCCCTTCTGGATGTTCTTGATCTCAAGGGCTTCGACAAATGCCTGGAAACGGGTCCTCAGCTGTCCGGAGTTGCGGACGTTGTAGGACCGGTCGATGGAGAGGACCGGCCATCCGTATTCTTCCGCGAGGATGTGGCTTGCCAGAGGCCGCTCAAATGCCCAGAAATCGCAGTATTTCATCTGTTCGAAGATAATGCCGTCCGCCCGGAAATCCTTTGCGAGCTGATCGATGGTGTCGCGCCTCTGCTGGATCTTGTCCGCAGCCATGTAGCGCGCGCACTCCGAGGTCTTCATATAATGACGGCAGATCTGGCGGAGGATATCTTCGTGGTCGTTCAGTATGATCTCCTCGCGGCCCGGCTTTGAACCGTAGCAGTAGCGGTCGGCGACCACCAGCGCGCCGGCCTCCTCGAGGAGTCTGGTGAAGTCAAGATCATCGACTTCAGAACCCGCGACGACAACACGTGCGCGGTACGGACATTTCTGATCCGGCTCGCGGGTCTTGATTTCCTCCAGTGTCTCGCGGAGAAGCGGAGTGATGAGCTTCGTCGGACAGCAGTAGGAGACAAGACAGAGTACGTGATATTCATAGCCGGTCACCGGCGGGTTGTCCATTTTCCGGAATTCGCCGATCTCGGTCATGATCCTGCACATTTCATTGTGCTCCTGCACGGCTTTGATCAGCGCTTCGTCGGAAGTGTCCGTGCCGAATTTTTCGTGCATGACGTCGAGAAGCCGGAGCCGCATCTGTGTTTCGAACTGGTCGATCGTGTATTCCTCGATCTTGTAGGGGACATCCGTGTGCGTCACGAAGAAATGAGGCTTCGTATTGCATTTCAGAATCTCCATGTGTTCGTAGCAGCGGTTCATGGCGGAACATGCGTCGACGCCGGCGATCGCGTCGAGATACTCATATCCGCCCTCGATTGCTCTCTCGAGAAGAGAGCGGGCGTACTCGCAGGTGTAGTTGGACATGTAGTACGTTGCGATGTCGATCGAGCCGCTTCTCGGTGCCCGTATTCTGGTCGAAAAACAGTTGTCGACGTTGAGCAGCACTTCGGGCATGTGATAACATGTGTAGCCGACTGCGTACTGTCCGTCTGCCTGCGCCTGCCGGATCAGCGGATTCGCCGCGTCTTCCAGCAGGTTCTCAAATTCCAGCAGGTGTTTCAGGTCCTTCAAGCTATTCCTCCTTTCATGGGTAAACGGTCCCGTAATTATTGCGAAAGTCTGTGATTCATGGTAATTGTATGAACATTCAAACGGCTTCCGTGTGCAGATAGTTTGAACTGTTCACACAATTACATTCCGCGCAGAGCTTCGCAAAATTGTGGTAAACGGACCGGATTTTCTTTAATGGATCAGAGCTGAATCAGTTCCTATAAAATATGCATCTTATAAAGTGCGTCCTCCGCACCTTTCAGGATCGGGGAGTCAGCCGGCAGCTCGAAAATGCTGCGGCCTTCGATATCATTTTCCGTCATGCCGTTGTCCTGCGGAATGACGGAGAGGACCGGAACACCCAGCTCCTCGCTCTCCGGAATGCGGTCGGGCATCGGCGCGCGGTTCACGATGAGTCCGATCTCGTCGTACATGACGAGACGGTCCGAGACTTCCTTTATCGTCTTGATGATGGAAAGTCCCTTGCGGCTCTGGTCGGATACGCAGACGAGATGCGTGACCTTTTCGAGGACACGGCGGTTGATCTGCTCGATCCCGGCCTCGCCGTCGATGACGACATAATCGAAATCATTTACCAGAAGACCGATGACCTGCCGGAGATAGGTATTGATTGCGCAGTAGCAGCCTGCGGATTCCGGCCGGCCGATTGCGAGAAATGCAAACCCGTCTGTCTCCTTCATCGCGTCAAAAAGGCGGAAACGCGCTTCGGCCAGTATGTTCTCCGTGTCCTTGAGCTTTCCCGTCACATCCTCCGCAATGCGGCGGCGGATCTCGTCGAGCGTCTCCGTGACCTCAACGCCGAGCGCGACGGACAGGCCGATCGCAGGATCCGCGTCGATTGCGAGAATGCGGGCCTCCGGTTTTTTTTCTGTGAGAATGCGGACGAACGAGGCGGAAAGAGAGGTCTTTCCAACGCCGCCCTTGCCCGTCAGGGCGATTACGATATTCTTTGTATCCATGGTGAGGGTGTCCTCCGGATGTCTGAAAATTTAGAAAACTGGAATCTTCGAATGACGGAGATTTGTAATAAAAGTCAAAATTCCCTGTCTATATTCAAACACAATTATGCACAACATACAAGTGAATGTTATAAAATTGGAAGAACAAATAAAATATTGCCTAATAATTTTTCGGGAAATATTTTATTGTATCATCAATTATGCTAAAATCTTTACAAAGCCCGTTTCAGGCGACTTTACGCAGTGCCGTCCGTGCACGCCGTGCACGTTGTATACGCAAAAGAAAGACAATACTGCGTACATCGTACAGCGTGATCTGCCTGTCTTATGGGAAATGGTTTCTGTGCCGGAATCTGCAGTCTCCCGGGCAGTCCGTCAGGAGGAGGCGTGTTTTTTCCGGCTGGCTTTACAATAGGAGAGTACTTATGAAAGATCTGAAGCACATCATCGAATTTGAGGACCTGCTGCAGGAAGCCTATAACTCATATGTGCGCCGGGGCAAAGAAGAGGGGCTTCGTGCCCTGGGCTACACCTGCTACTTCATGCCGGAGGTCCTGCTTGATCTTCCCGGATGCTTTTCCGTGCGCCTTCGCGCTCCCCGCAGCGGCTCACCGGACATGGCGACGTACTATATGTCGAACCGGACCTGCCTCTACGGGCGGTGTCTCTTAGAGCGCGCACTCGAGGGCGGCTTTAATTTCCTGGACGCGCAGATGGCGACGGAGACCTGTACGGTCACGTGCCGGTTCCAGGAGCACCTGCAGCTCATGGATATCATCCAGAATCCGGATTTCTTCTGCGAATTCACGGATGTTCCGTTTAAGAAGAACGAGAACTCCATCGACCACTACGAAAAACAGCTCAGGGCCCATGTTCTTGACAAGCTCGAGGAGCATTTCGGGATCGATACCTCTGACGAGGCACTTCTGACCGCGATCCGCGAGCACAATGAGGTGTGCCGGCTGATCCGGGAGATCGGAAGCTACAGAAAGCTGGACCGTCCGACGATCACCGGTACGGAATTTTCCATCATTCAGCTCGTCACGCAGGTATGTCCGAAGCACCTGATCATCGACCAGCTCCGTGAGATCGCCGAGGATCTTAAGACCCGCGAACCGGATGAAAAGCCGGCTTACAAGTGCAAGGTCGTCCTGACGGGTTCCGAGGAGGACGATCCGTATTTCGTGCAGCTGATTGAAGAGTGCGGGGCGCTCGTCGTGGCGGACCGCCACTGCTACGGTTCCATTCCGGGGCGTGAGGATATCATTGTCGGGGAAAATGAGACCCCGCTCCGGGCCATCGCACGCCATTATCTGGAGACGTCCATGTGTCCGCGCTTCATGGAACAGCACACGATGCGCGAGCGCAAAAAATATCTTGCGGATGTGGCAAAGGAGTACAAGGCGGACGGAATCATCATCTGCCAGATGAAATTCTGTGAATACTGGAGCTATGAGAGAACAATCGACACACTGATCATGCCGAGAGACTACGGTATCCCGGTCTGCTCGATCGAAAAGGAATACGTCAATAATGCTGTCGGACAGCTTCGGACCCGTTTCCAGGCGTTTGTCGAGAGCCTGGAGATCAAAAAGATCCAGGGAGGTGCCGCGAAATGAAGATTTTAAATAAAGCGAAGATCGTCCGGGAAAAGATGAAGGAACTCTTCGTCGTGGAGAAGCCGGAGAATCAGCAGGAAGGCAAAAAAGATATAAAAAAGATCGCCCGAGATTTCTGGTACGGCAAGCCCCATGAGGAGAGACGGCTCGGAGATCTCTATGTCGGTGACACCGGTCTCTACAAGCACAGAGAGTGGCGCGGTTTCGTCGATACAATGTATTATTTCAATATGATCTGGCTCTACAACTACGCGCACATGGTCACGGACATCATGAAGTACGGCGGCGGACCGGTCAAAGGCGTCGTGAACTTCTCGAAGGGACTCATGCGCTATCGCTGGATGGGGCAGACCTACCTCACCGTTATGCACTGGTTCGACCGCGGTCTTGAGGGAATGCGCGGACCGATCCTCCGTGGTTCAGCCTGGCACTACCGCGGCATGGTCTCTGAGACGATCCGCCAGTTCCAGGAAATGTTCGCCTCCGACAAAAAACTGCACGGAGGGAAGGAGAGCGAACAGTGGAAGCATAATATTGCGCACAATGAGACCGTGAGCGGCAGCATTTTCTACGGCTTCCACGATGTGCTGGAGGACATCCCGCTGGAGATGATCACCTATTTCGTCACCTGCCATGTCAACAACCACACGGTCCTCAACTATATCGATGCAGCGCAGTCGATCGGCCTCCCGGCGGACCCGTGTCCGATGTGCCAGGCGGAATACGGTCTGTTCGTGCTGGATGATTATCCGGATTTCGCACCGACCATGATCACGTCCAACGAAGCCTGCGACGGCTCGGTCGCGACGTCGGTCATTCAGGACTGGTTCCTGAACCGCCCGCTCTTCGCCATGCCTCAGCCGATGCGCTACGACGATCCGCTCGTGCAGGAACACTGTCAGAGGGAGATCGAGGAGTGCTGGAAGTTCATCGAGAAGCAGTACGGCGTTCCCTTCAACTGGGAAATGTACTGCAAGTATGCCGAGGAGCAGAATAAGCTGACCGCCTTCGAGCATGAAAAATGGGATGTCGCTGCCAACACCCCGTACTACCCGATCAACGGTGTTGCGCAGGCGCTCTACCGTATTTACTATTCGCAGGATGGCAACCGGCCGATCTGGCACGAGATCGATGCCCACGTCCGGAAGATCATGAACAAGACCGTGAAGAACAAGATCGTCACGCTGCCCAAGACCCGTCACCGTGTAATCGCATGGAGCTGCGCACCGCTCTATTATTCCAGCTGGTGCACATGGGCTTATAACTGCTGGGGCCTCAACTGCGTCATTAATATGGACTCCCTTATGTTCGACCAGTTCCTGAGGACCGATACGTATGAGCATGCGCTGGAGGATCTCTCCTGGTACAACGAGAAAGCCCCGATGCGCGCAATGGCCGTCGGCGGACACGAGCACATCCTCTCCCTCTGGGACTACATGGAAAGATTCAAATGCGACATGGTCGTCATGTACGATCAGCTGCAGTGCAAGGGCATGCAGGGGATCCACGGAGTCTTCGAGGACGAATTCAGAAAGAGAGATATCCATGCAATCTGGGTTCCCCATGCACTTCCGGATAAGCGGACGGTCTCCAGAAAGGAGATCCGCAAGATCATCAGCGATTATATGATCACAGTCATGCGCGAGGAACCGCTGGATCCCACGCTTTTGGATTTTGAGGATGATTCCAGCTGGTAAAGAAAGGGGAAACGCATCATGAAGAAATTCATTTTGAAAATATTCGGCATTCTGGCGGTCATCTACGCGGCGCTCTTTGCGGTCTTCTACTATGACCTGGACGGGAAGTTCATATACTATATTTTTGAACCGTTCATGGTGAAGCGGTTCGACAATATGAAGAGAGAGGACAATCTGAAGACGCCTTATGATATGAAAGAGGACGTGATGAAAGAGGAGTAAAGAATCGTACCGGCAGTTCCGCGGGGAACTGCCGGTAATTGGGCCGATTGACCGGCCGCAATATGAATGGGGGTGCCGCATCGGATGAAAGGCGGCCTCCCATTGATCTTAGTTATTCCGGATGTCCACAAGGGACGTCCCGTCGATGGCGGCTTCCTCGAAGGTCGCCATTTCTTCTATCATGGTGATAGCCGCGTCGATCAGGTGGAAGGCAAGCGGACAGCCGCTGCCCTCGCCGAGCCGCATATCCATGAGGAGCATCGGCTCTTTTCCGAGCTCTTTCATGGCGCAGGCGAAGCCGGGCTCCTTCGAGGCGTGGGACGGGATCATGAAATCTGCAGCATCCGGACACAGCCGGGAAGCCGCGAGTGCGGAGACCGCGGAGATGAAACCGTCGATCACGACCGGGATCCTGCAGTATGCAGCGCCCAGAAAGATGCCTGTAAGGCCCGCAATATCAAATCCTCCGACCTTTGCGAGGACGTCGATCGGATCCCCCGGGTCGGGGTTATTCACCGAGAGAGCAAGCCCGGCCACTCTTTTTTTATTTTCGTACCCATCCTCTGTCAGGCCGGCTCCTTTTCCGACCGCCTGCTCGGCAGGTACACCGGCGAGGCCCATGAGTACGCAGGCACTCGAAGTGGTATTTCCCATGCCGAGCTCGCCAGTCCCGAGAAGCGCATAGCCCTCCTTTTTGAGATCGATCACCAGCTCGATTCCGGTCTCGATGGCACGGATGCACATTTCCCGTGTCATTGCGGGACCTTTGGTGAAATTTGCGGTTCCCTTCGCGATTTTCCTCGTGAGGAGACCGGGAATGGGTTCATCTGAATTGATCCCGATATCCACGAGCGTACAGTCGGAGCCGGCCTCTTTCGCAAGGACTGTCATTCCGCTCCTGCCGGCCGCCATGGCGTGTGCCATGAGGACCGTGACTTCCTGGGGAGCGGAGGCGACGTGTTCCTCATAGACGCCGTTGTCGGCGCATAGGACGACAACCGTCCGCTTCTTCAGATCGTTTCCGTGTACTTTGCCCGTAATGCCGGCGATGTCTGCTGCAAGCTCCTCGAGTTTCCCGAGACTTCCCATGGGCTTTATGAGCCCGTCTATGTATGTCGAGGCCTCCTGCCGTGCCTTTCGGTCGGCGGGACGGATCCGCCGGATAATTTGCTCATAGCTGATCATGCTTTTTCCTCCGGTGCTTTCATGTTGTCAGGGAATAGCGAAACGCTGCTCTTCATGGGAATTGTTCACACAATTCTATTTTGAGCAGAGTTTCGCTTTTCCCTGACACATGTTGTATTCTGTAATCAGGTTTTCTTGTTTTTCTGACTGTGGAGCACTTCCGGCTTCTGTTCATTGATCAGAATGGTCGGGTCGAATATGCTTGCGTAGATGATTTTCTCCGGTACGCCCTCGCCCGTGACATTTACGAAAAGCATCTTCTCAGATCCCTCGATCACATAGAATCTCGCCTGCGAGTAGTAATTCGGTACAGCGGATCCTTCGCCGATTGCGTAGGGCTCGTATTCTGACAGGATCTCATACGATCCTTTTTCATCAGAAAAATCGATCTCATCGATTACGTCCCTGCTGACCGCGTCCTCTTCTCCGGTCAGTTTATAGATATTATATGTGCTGCCCTTTGCAATATTGACTGCAATGTAACCGTCGCTGTCACCGAAACAGACCAATATGCCGCAGTTGTCCCTGTGCACGAGTTCGGCAGTCGTCCCGTCAGCGAAGGTATACGGGGTGACGGACAAACCTTCTTCTCTCTTCGTTTCAGCGCCGACTTCCATATCGAACCGTTTGTCGAGCGTCAGGATTCTCAGCCGGTTGATGCCGATCAGAGATTCTTCTCCGCAGACAGCATACATGGACAGTGACACCCAGTAGGTCTGTTCCGTGGTAAAGACGATAAAGTCATCGTCATAGTAATCGACCGGATCCGTCTTTGACCACTGTGAGTATTTTGTCGCCGCAAAGTCAGTTGTGAGCGGACTGGTATCGGTAATATCGCCTTCGAAACCGTTCACGATCTCAGCGAGAAGACCGTCGGTCCCTTCCATCGCGAGAAGCTCATCTGCACAGAATTTCTTCATGCTGTTCACATCGCGGTCGTTCAGTGCTTTGAGGAAGCCCGCGCAGGTCCGCATGTAGTTACCTCTGGTCCTTTCTTTATAGTGTATGTCGGACTTGTCTGTATACGCTTCATCTTTTATCTCACTGTACAGCCGGAATGTCTGGTATTTGCTTTCCCCCTTGCACGATGTGAGAAGACAGAGGACTAGCAGACAGAGTGCTGAGAGCGTGATCGTCTTACAGGTGTTCTTCATCTCATTATTTTCCTTCTTTAATAAAGCTTACATTCTTTCTTATTCGCAATCTTCGTTTTTATTCTTCATCGCGCTTTTCCTCGTGTTTTCAGACATGAGATACGTGCGCAAAGTGAAGCTCGCCTTCATCGTGAGTACATTTTCCAACCTGCTGATCTTTTATTCATTATACAGTTCACATTCGATTCCGGCATGATTATTTTTAGTGGGATCCGTTCAGGGAATCACGAACGCAAAATGAGATCCGGATTCTCGCGGCATCCGTGCATTCAGCGTGATCTCCTTGTTTATTGATAACAGTGAATTGCTCGGTTAAAATATAGTCAAATAGAAGAATTATCGAGGAAGTGTTTGGTTTCTGTAAGAGAAATCAGATACAGGTCTCTTTCTGTTAAGAGGAATCAGGTACAGGTTTGTTCCTGTTAAAAAAATATATTTTGGTGGAGGAGCGGAGATATGCTGTCAGTAAAAGAAGTAGCGAATATGATCGATCACACGAACCTGAAACCCTATGCGACCGGAGAAGATTTCAGGAAGCTTTGCAATGAGGCGGTCGCATACGGCTTTAAATCCGTCGCGATCAACACGTACCCGGTGGCTATGTGCAGAGAGATGCTTTCCGGTTCCGAAGTCCTGACCGGGGCGGCTGTCGGGTTTCCGCTTGGTCAGATGACGATCGCGACAAAGGTTGCGGAAGCGGAAAATGCGATCAGTGACGGTTGCCAGGAATTTGACTATGTGATGAATGTGGGGAAAGCGAAGGAGCATGACTACGCCTACATAGAGGAGGAGATGACGCAGCTTGTGGCCTGTGCCAGGAAGGCCGGGATCTGCTGTAAGGTCATTTTTGAGACCTGCTATCTCGATGAGGAGGAAATCATAGAGGTGGCGAAAATCGCTTCCCGCGTGAAGCCGGATTTTGTGAAGACGAGCACCGGTTTTGGAACGGCCGGTGCGACCCCGGAGCATGTAAGGCTCATGAAAAAATATGCTGGGGAGGACGTCGGAGTGAAAGCAGCCGGAGGAATCCGCAGCTGGGCTTCCGCGAAGGAGATGATCCTGGCGGGAGCGACACGGCTTGGAACTTCGAGCGGAATTAAGATCGTGGAGGAGATGTGGGCAGAGAAGCAGTGATACAGGTGCACTGCAGCGTCAAAACTGTTGAGAAAACTGACGGAGATGGCGTCTTTTCTCGGGACGACGAGGTAAAAGTTGACCAATCAGGAATCTGATTCCTGATTAGTCGAAAAAAGTTGAGAGAGAACTCGAGGCGGGAGAAGAGTTTAGTCTTCTCCCGCTCTTGTTGCAAAGGAGATTTTCAACATTTTTCGGAGGATGCATGATATTATAAAAAGAAGGTAAAAACCTCCGGCGGATTGCAGCCGTGCAAAGTGAAACTTGTTCAGCGCCACTTGCTTATAAGAGAACAGTTCGAAAAAGGGAAAGCAGACGCCATCGGGAGTCAGGTCAGCCGGGAGAATGCGATGGGCAGCATGAAAGATAAAGAAAGGCGGGGAAATGGCAGCGGGAAACCAGTATGGACCCGCTTCTTTGTGTTCGTTCCCGTCTGGCAGAAATCGGACAGCGCCGGGAAGAAGGAGAGTCGGTCTTCCGGAACCGACGTATCAGTCTCAGTTCAGCGGGAACCTGGCAGTGCTCAGAATAAGGCAGGGGGACATACTTCCCAATCTGGTAAATTTGGCATGTTCCGGCGGAAATCGCCTGAGACCCGGACCGAAAAGACCTGCGAACACCACCCCGAAGCACTCCGCCTGCTCGAGCTCTATGCTTTCCTGAAAGAGCTGAAACACGCGGATCATTATATTGCCGGAAGTGATTACCGGGACAGGATCGGGGAATTTTCGGGCACACTGACATTTTTCCGAAATCTGGAATCTGCCGGGGCCTTCGCGGAGTTCTGCAGAAGGGAAGGCTGGAGATCTGAGAGGTCTCAGGAGACTGTCCGGCGAATTCTTCTCTGCGGGGAAGACCCCGAAAGGATCGTCAGGAAACTCAACGAGCAGTTCCTCACGGAAAAACTGGCGGAAGAAAAAGAATACCTCGACCATATCCTGGATCCTGTCGATCCGGCGATCTCTCTCGATGAGAACCAGCGCAGAGTGATCCTTGCGGATGAGGATTATATGCTGGTCATCGCAGGGGCCGGGGCGGGAAAGACAACGACTCTTGCGGCCAAAGTGCGCTATCTGGTCGAGAGACAGGGAGTTCCGCCGGAATCCATTTTCGTCGTGTCCTTCACGAACAAGGCGGTAGGAGAGCTCCGCGCGCATATCAACCGGGAACTGCAGATTCCCTGCCCGATCGGGACATTTCACGCAGCAGGCAATACGATCCTCAGGCGGGAGGCGGAGAACAGACCGGAAGTCGTTGACGGAAGCGCGCTCTACCGTGTTGCTCGTAACTATCTCACCGAATCGGTCATGCGGGATGCGCGTGCTGTCCATGATCTGCTCCTTTTCTTCGGAACATATTTTGACGCTCCGTATGAGGGAGCTGACATGCAGGAGTATTTCACGCACCTTGCAAGGGAGAACCGGTCCACACTGAAGAGCGATCTCGATGAATACGAGCGGAAAGTGGTCAGTGCGCGGAGCAGAAGGATGATGACCCTGCGGGCGGAAATCCTGCGGTCCCATGAGGAGGTGGAGATCGCGAATTTCCTGTATCTGAACGGAATCGACTACTCCTATGAAGAGATTTATCCATATTACCTGCCCGGGACGAATAAGCCCTATACACCGGATTTTTTGCTGAGGCAGGGTGATCTTTGTGTCTGGCTGGAGCATTTCGGCATCAGTGAGGACGGAGAAAATGACCGCTACTCCAAAGAGGAGCTTGCGCAGTATATCAGGGCTGCGAACAATAAATTCCTTCACCACAGGGCACACGGCACGAAGCTCATCTACACCTATTCCTCTTACCGGGACGGCAGGAGCCGGATGGAACATCTCAGAGAAAAGCTCGTGGCCGCCGGGTTTGCGCTCCATCCTGTCAGCGAGGCGGATGTCCTCGGCAGGCTGACCCGCGGAGACGGGACCCGCTATATGCGCAGGATGATCGTTCTCATCTGCCGGTTCCTCGTGAATTTTAAGACGAACGGCTTTGGTCTTTCGGACTTTGAGCGGATGCGGCAGAGTACGGACAATGTCCGCAGCAGGCTCTTTCTCCGCATTGCCAGGGATGTGTACATCGAATATCAGCGGTATCTTGAGAAGACCAATTCGATCGATTTTCAGGATATGATCAACGAGTCGGCTGCTCTGCTCCGCAGATATAAGGAAAATGAAGAGCGTCTCAACTTCCGCTACATACTGGTCGATGAGTATCAGGATATTTCGAGGCAGCGCTTTGATCTGGTGCGTGCACTGCACGAGGTCTCTGACGCGCGGATCGTGGCGGTGGGAGATGACTGGCAGTCCATTTACGCATTCAGCGGTTCGGACATCACATTGTTCACGCAGTTTGCGGAGAAAATGGGGTATGCCGAATCCCTGACGATCGACCGGACATATCGCAATTCGCAGGAGCTGATCGACATGGCGGGCGGGTTCATCCAGAAGAACAGTTCCCAGATCAAAAAGGCTCTGATTTCGGACCGCCATATTAAGGATCCGGTCATTATTTATACCTATGACGGTTCCCTGCGGCGTGACAGGAATGATGAAAAGAGCGGCGTGAATTACGCGGTCGCCAAATGTGTGGAAAATGCAATCGGCCAGATCCTCGCCTACGCGGCTGAGGAGAATCGAGTGGAGCGGGAGATCCTTCTGATCGGCCGTTTCGGGTTTGACGGCCGGATGATGGAACATACCGGACTTTTCGACTATCTGGAATACGGCAACAGACTGCGGTGCAGGAAGTACCCGGATGTCCGGATCTCTTTCATGACAGCGCACTCCTCGAAGGGACTGAGCTTTGACGATGTGATCGTCCTGAACGGGAAAAATGAGCGCTACGGATTCCCCGCAAAGATCGAGGATGACCCGGTGCTCGGCTTTGTCACCCATGAGGACCGGACGATTGAGTATGCGGAGGAGCGCAGACTCTTCTACGTCGCGATGACGAGAACAAGGAACCGGGGCTACTTTATCGCGCCGGAACAGAATCCGTCAGAATTTCTGCTCGAGCTGCGGCGTGACTACAAGACGATCCCGCTTCGGGGGAGGTGGAATGAAGCCCTGCCGGAAGGCGGAAAGGGATTTAAGCCTTGTCCGGTCTGCGGGTATCCGCTGCAGCTCCGTATGAAGACGGCGTACGGCCTTCGCCTGTACATTTGCACGAATGATCCCGAAATCTGTGATTTTATGACCAATGACGTGGCAGGAGGAAAGCTTGCGATCCGGAAATGCAGCTGCTGCCGGGACGGATTTCTGATCGTGCGGTCGGGGAGGAACGGTTCTCATTTCTTAGGTTGTACGAATTACCGGCCGGACGGGAAGGGATGTAATAATACGAGCAGGGATTGATTCTTCATCGCGCAATGCTCGTGATTTTTTCCGTTTTTATGAATGCACTGCCGAAATAAGACAGATATTGTCAGTGAGGGGGTTTTATGACTTCTTTGATTGAATTACAGGATTACGGGGATCCCCGTCTTGACGTTTTTGCGAGGCTGAACGAGACGCAGCTCCGCCATTATTACGAACCGAATGGAGGACTCTTCATCGCGGAGAGCCCGAAGGTCGCGGAGCGGGCGCTCTCTGCGGGGATCGAGCCCGTCGCAGCCCTTGTCGACAGAAGGGAGGCGGAGGGAGAGGCACGGGGGATCCTCGGAAAGCTCGGGGATATACCGGTCTTTACCGGGGGAGCGGAGGCGCTTCGAAATCTCACGAATATCCCCATGACGCGTGGTCTGCTCGTGTGCTTTACGCGGCCGGAGCTGAAGTCGGTTCAGGAGATCACGGAGGGATGCCGCCGGATCGCAGTCCTTGAAAATGTCACGAATCCCACCAATGTCGGCGCAATTTTCCGCTCTGCAGCGGCGCTCGGGATGGACGCAGTCCTTCTGAATAAAGCCTGCAGCGACCCTTTCTACAGAAGGGCGAGCAGGGTCGCGATGGGGACGACTTTTCAGGTGCCGTGGACTTATGCAGACAACGATCATTATATCGATTATATTAAGGAGCTTGGTTTCAGGACAGCGGCGATGGCGCTTCGCCGTGATACGGTCAGTATCCGGGATCCGAAACTGAAGGCTCTGGAGAAGCTTGCCATCGTACTCGGAGCGGAGGGAGACGGGCTTTCGGACGAGACGATCGACAGCTGTGATTATACGATCAAAATTCCGATGTCGCATGGGGTCGATTCGCTGAATGTGGCTGCGTGCAGTGCGGTGGCCTTTTGGGAGCTCTCATCTGTGACGTGAAGTCGATTCCACTGATTCCACTGTGCTTTGTTGGGAAGAAGGATGCGATCCGCCGGATGCTTTTCATTTCAAGACCTATGATTTCGGAACAATGATGGGGAAATATCTGGAACGGGCTATGAGCGAACTGCTGGCGGCCGCTTTCAGTGGTGCATCCGAGGAAGAGATCGATGCAATGGGCAAGAGGATCCTGGAAGAAGAGCTGACCAATCTGACGGAAAAATCATATGAAAAGACTGTATCGATGAAACTGACAAAGGTGGAAGGTAAATGGAAGGTTGCAAAAATAGAGGATGATTCCGAATTCATGAACGCGATGCTGGGCGGATTGGTCGACGTCGTCAAGGCGTTTGAAGAATTAGGGACCTCTATGAACGGAGAATAAAAAGGAAGCAGAGGATGATGCTGTCCACTGTTTTGGGACTGTGCCTTTTTTTGATCGGAAGGTATATCTACGGAAAGTCGCTGCAAAAGGATAGTCAGATAAAATTCAGTTGAACAAAATCGCTCCGCGATGGCCTGCCAGGGATGTGGCGCAGTGGAAGGCGCTTACGCGTCGCGCACGTCGCAGCAAGAACGCCGAGGCGTTCTTGAATATAGTAGGAAAACTACATGATATCAAGGCTCTTCGACTAATCTAAATCCTGATTTTACTTTAGTCGCAATCATCGGAAACAAGTGTTCCGGAATAAGGCACGGAGAAACAGCAAAGATTGACTGCTGTTTCTCCGTGCCTTTTATTTTGGAATGCCTCGGCATTCCTGAACATTAACTGTCCGGGAACTGATTTATTTCGGCAGGTACAGGAGGTCGGATGTGAAAAGTCAAATAAATAAGGAAACTTAATTAAAAATATTTATATTTATGCAATTTTAATGTTTTTTCTGAAAGATCGAACTTGGAAAGGAAGGAGAGAATGTTTTTTAGTCACGTAAGTATTGCCGAAAAGTATAACTATCTGGATGATAAATTTACTGTTGCGTACAAGTGGCTCGCAGAGACCAACATCAAGGAGCTCCCGGAAGGGTCCTATCCGCTGATGGGGGACGATGTCATCGCAGGCGTGCAGGAGTACTCGACTTCTCCCTGGGAAGAGAGACGGTTTGAAACGCATGACAAGTATTTTGACATTCAGTACATGGTAACAGGAGACGAGATGTTCGGCGTATGTAAGCGGGACGGACTGAAGGAGATCGACAGGATCGACGCCAACGATGTCGTTTTTTATGAAGATCCCGAACTGTTCGGACAGGTATTGCTCAAAGAAGGAGATCTCATAGTTGTAGCACCGGAAGACGCACACAAACCGCGCTGTGCAGCAGGTACACCTGCTCCGGTCAAAAAAGTTGTAGTAAAAGTGAAGATCTGAGAAAGGTGCTGCCGTACGGGCAGCTTGCACACTATGAAGCGATTCATTCTGCGAGCCTTGAATTCAGCATTGTAACTATTACTAATAGAAAAGGTAGCAATGACACAGTTTTTACAGTAAGGAGGAAAAGATGCAAGTTGTATATGATATGGGAAATGGAATGCGCATGATCGACCTTTCCAAGCTTGTTGACCCGGCAACAGAAACCAGAAGATGTAAACTGCACCGTTTTAACACAGGCGGGCCGATTCCGGATTTCCACACAAATTTTGACATCATGAGCCATCTGGGAACTCATGCGGAGTGCCCGTATCACCACGATGACAACTGGCCGGATGTCACGGGACTTCCGCTGACAACATTCGTGGGCCGCGGCGTCTACGTTGATTTCAAGGACACCGTTGCACCGTATACACACATTACCAAGGCTGACCTGGACAGAGTAGCTTATAAGGTCAAAGAAGGCGATATCGTGATCATCGATTCTTCCTATAAGCTTGAGCCCTTCACAAAGGCGACCAATACAGAAGTTGACAAGAGACTCCTTATTAATGCAGAGTCTGCAGAGTGGTTCCGTGATCACAAAGTCAAGGCTGTCGGATTTGGTGATGGTGTTTCCATTGAGAACTGCAACGAAGATGTCAAGCCTTTCCATGACATCCTTCTGGCAGAGAATATCATTTTCATCGAAGTTCTCAAGAATCTCGAGTATCTTGAAAAGGACGTATTCTTCATGTCCTTCTCCCCGCTTCCGATCGTAGGTCTGGATTCCAGCCCTGTTCATGCATATGCAATCGAAGGAATTAAGGAGTTTTCGGAATAAAGGAGTTTACACAGTATGAGAATAGCAGTTATCGGCGCAGGCGCCATGGGCTCCATTTACGGAGGACACCTTTCTTTACATAATGATGTTTATCTCGTAGATACAAATCCGAATGTAGTCGCTGCTGTAAATGAAAACGGACTTAAGCTTCAGGAATACGGTACAGACAACCTGTATCATCCCAAGGCTGTGACATCCACAGAGGGGATCGAGCCCGTGGACCTGATCATTCTGTTCGTGAAGGCTCTGTTTTCAAAAGCAGCCCTGGCCGGCAACAAGGCCCTGATCGGTCCCGATACCTATGTACTGACACTTCAGAACGGCTCCGGTCACGAAGATATCCTGGGTGAGTTCGTGGATCAGGATCATATCATCATCGGAACGACCGAAGACAACGGCGCAGTGCTTGGCATGGGCTACATTCGCCACGGTGGAGAAGGCAACACTAACGTCGGCATGCTGGTAGAGGACAAGAACGGCTTCCTTCCCAAACTCAAGGAGTCATTCGATGCCTGCGGCTTTAATGTCCGCATCCATTCCGTGATCCAGCAGCTGATCTGGGACAAGCTGTTCACCAATGTCTCGCTCAGTGCCGTTACGGGTGTTCTTCAGTGCAACATCGGTTATATTGCCGGAAATGAGTATGCGTGGAAAATGACGACCGCTCTGATCCATGAGGCAGTCGAAGTCGCGCATGCGCTGGGTCTCAAGGCAGATGAGGAAGAGATCACCGAGAAGGTCCATAAGACATCCGTCGGTTCTCCGGAAGGCGTGACTTCCATCTGTGCGGATATCCGCGCCGGCAGAAGAACGGAAGTCGATACGATCAGCGGTTCCGTAGTAAGTGCAGCGAAGAAAGTCGGAGTCAGTGTTCCGACCCATGAGTTCGTTGTCAATACGATCCATGCTCTGGAAGGCAGACCGAAAGAATAATCGCTCATTACAGACCGGACAATAGTAGAAATGTATTTCTTCTATTTTCTATTTTCACTCAAAGGAGGATGACAAATGAAGAAAAGAGGTATTGCGCTTCTGCTCGCAGGATTAATGGCACTGAGCCTTGCTGCATGCAGCGCTGAAAAGACAGTGAGAGAAGACCCGTGGGCAGCCGCAGCAGGCGGAGGAGGCGGCAACAGCAATAAAGTGAAGGTCGATCCTTATGCAGGCGAAGAAGTAAAGATCGCTTACATCGCGCATGATATCGGAACCCCCAACAACCAGGGATGGAAAGAGGGAATCGAGAGAGAATGTGCATCCTGGTCTAACATCAAAGTGGATTCCTACGGTGCAGAGGAGTCTGCTGAAACGCAGGTCCAGATCATGACAGACTGCATCAACCAGGGCTACAATGCAATCATTCTGCAGTGTTCCGACGGAACTGCTCTGGCTCCCAGTGTAAGGCAGGCTGAAGAAGCAGGCATCCCGGTCATCACAGTCAACCTTGACTGCGCAAGTGACACGATCCACAGCGCGCTGGTCATGGCTGTAGACTACGATGCAGGCCGTATGGCAGCTGATAAGATGGCTGAACAGCTGGGCGAGACCGGAGAGATCGCCATCATCCAGGGCGTTCCCGGACTGGAGCGTACTGATAACCTTGAGAGGGGTTTCCGTGAAACGATCGCTAATTACCCCAACATCAAGATCGTAGAGGCACAGTCCGCTTCCTTCCAGAAAGATACAGCTATGACAGTTATGAACTCCTTCCTTCAGTCCCATCCGGATCTTAAGGGCGTATTTGCAATCAACGATGCGATGGCAGAAGGTGCAGCACTTGCAGCACAGTCTGCAAACAAGAAGGGCCAGATCTGCATCTGGGGCGCTGACGGTGAGAAAGATGCCCTTGCTATGATCGAGAGCGGCGATATGGCCGGAACGATCTACACCAACAGCTGGGATGAAGGGTCTACAGCAGCGAAGATCGCTCTGCTCATGGTCGGTTCCGAGTACGATTATACCTGTCTTACTGCAACACCGAAAGTCATCATGGAGCCCATCGTTGTAACTGCCGAGAATGTCGGCACTATTGCTGAGGAGGACCGCTGGTAAGCAGTACTTTCGGTGATAAGGAATGGGCGGGAATCTCCTGATGCCCGCCCTTATGCACTCTCCCGCAGCCAGAATACCGGACCGGTTTCATATTCGGAACGATACGCTGCAAGATGACGGGACGGTATATACGGGAATGTGTAAGAGAGGAGGAATTAACAAGTGAAACGGATGAATCAGACAACGTTGCGCCGCTTGGTTTCGATCGGTATGCTGCTCATACTTGTCGTGCTGTTCACCATCCTTGCAGGGGCAGGAAAAGGCAAGTTCTTTAATTTCGACAATCTGATCGAAGTGGTCAGAGATGCATCCATACCGGCGATCATCGGCGTTGGTGTTACATTTGTTATCATTACTTCGGGAATCGATCTTTCAACGGGCAGTATGATGGCTCTTGTCGGAATGACAATGGCGAATATTTATGCTTACACGCTGCTTCCTTTCCGGGTAATGATACCTGCAGGTATTTTGGTCGGTCTGCTCTGCGGACTTATCAACGGTATTATTGTCGCCAAGTTCAATGTTCCTGAGTTTATCGGAACACTGGCTACAATGAGTATTTTCAGAGCTCTCACATACATCATCGCGATCAGAGACGCGAACGGCGTCATTATGAGTCAGCCTATGAAGCATACCCAGTACGCATGGCTGGGCGGCGGTATCGGCAAATTCTATTATGTCATCATGGCGATGATCATTATCGTGGCGGCCGGTCAGATCACTCTCAAGTATACCCGCTACGGAACGAATCTGTATTCTGTAGGTGCCAGCAAGAAGGCAGCTACCCTTTCCGGTATCAATGTTGCAAAGACCAGAATGATCGCGTATATCATCACCGGATTTACCGTAGCAGTTGGCGCTGTTTTTACAACAGCAAGACTGCAGAGCGCAACCACGGCAGTCGGTATGGACTTCGAGTTCAACCCGATCGCAGCGGCGGTCGTCGGCGGTGTGGCTCTGTCAGGCGGCAGCGGTGATGTGATCGGAACACTGATTGGTGCTCTGTTCATGGCGACGCTGGAGAACGGTGTCCGTAAGCTGTCCATCAATACAGCATATCAGTATGTAATTAAAGGCGCTATTATTATTGCGGTCGTCATTTTCGATGCTACCTACAAGGCGCGTATGGACCGCAAAGCAAGAGAAGAAGGAGCTAAGGAGGGGCTTGAATAATGGCAGGAAATACATTGATTGAAGCCAAAGGCATTTATAAGAGCTTTTCCGGCGTTCCGGTTCTTCAGGATGTCCGCTTTGAAGTCAAAGCCGGAGAAGTACATGCACTGATGGGAGAGAACGGCGCGGGTAAATCTACGCTGATCAAGATCATCACGGGCGTATATACGAAAGACGACGGGCAGATTTTCTGGGAAGGAAATCCTGTAGAGATCAACAGCTATCAGGACTGCCAGAAGCTCGGCGTTGCATGTATCTACCAGGAACTTTCTGTAATCCCGCCTCTGACGGTCGCACAGAATGTATTCCTCGGCAGAGAACCGCGCAAGGGTGTATTTATTGATTACGCCAAGATGAATAAGATGACGCAGGAACTGATCGACAAGTACCAGTTCCCGCTGAAGCCCACTACGATCGTGGATAATCTGGGTATCGGACAGAGACAGCTGATCGAGATCCTCAAGGGACTTTCTCAGAATTCCAAGCTGCTGATCATGGACGAGCCTACGGCTTCTCTCTCCGGTAAGGAAGCGGAGATGCTGTTCAAGATCATCCAGACACTTCGCAGCGAAGGCGTTTCGATCATCTACATTTCTCACAGACTTGAGGAAGTCTACATGCTTTCCGACCGTCTTACCATCCTGCGCGACGGTAAGAATGCAGCAGTTCTTGAGAAGCAGGATATCATTCCCGCAAAGGTCATCGAGACCATGATCGGTAAGGTCGTCGACGAGTCTGCCGGTTCCCGCAAGATGCTTCACTCCGATGACAATGCGGAAGTCAGACTGGATGTCAGAAATCTCACGGACAAGACCGACCGCTATCGCAATATCAGCTTCCAGGTCCACAGAGGAGAGATCCTCGGACTGGGCGGCCTGATCGGCGCAGGCAGAACAGAAGTCGTTCGTGCGATCTACGGCGTTGACAAGGCTGCATCCGGCGAAGTCTATCTGGACGGCAAGAAACTTGATCCTTCTCCGAAGGCAAGTATTCTGGAAGGAATCGGATTTGTTCCGGAGGACAGAAGAAATCAGGGCTTCATCCCGCTTCTGTCTACGACCAAGAATGTTGCGCTTACCAACTATGACATTGTCAAGATCAACGGCACATCCATTTCGGATGCAGACGAGCTTGCAATGAGTAAGAGGGCAATCGAGGCAATCGATATCCGTCCGTCTGATCCGAACAAGCAGGTCGGCGTTATGTCCGGTGGTAACCAGCAGAAAGTTGTCCTGGGCAAGTGGCTGATGAGAGATCTTAAGCTGCTGATCGTTGACGAGCCTACAGCCGGTATCGACGTCGGCGCGAAGGACGAGATCTACTCGATCCTGGAAGATCTGGCCAAGAAGGGTGTTGCGGTCATCGTCGTTACTTCCGACCTTCAGGAGCTGCTTCGAGTCTCACACCGGATCATCGTCATGCGCAAGGGAAATATTGTTAAAGAGTTTAAGAATGTTGAGGTCACGCAGTCCAAGGTACTTTCCGCTGGACAGGGTGTAGAAGAGGAGGCGGAAACATGAAAGATTTTAACTGGAGTAAATACAGTAAACCGATCATCCTCGTCGTGTTCATTATTGCACTGTCGATTCTTCGTCCGAAGGCGTTCCTGTCACTGGACAACTTCAGTAACGTGCTGTGGTCTGTAGCGGTCATCGGAATCATGGTCAGCGGATCCATCTTCGTCTTCCTGATCGGCGGTATCGACCTTTCTATTGCAACGTTGTGTGCCTTCTCTGCGGTCGTAGTCGTTTCAGTCACGCATCTTCTTGGCGATACGCCTGTTGCGGTGATTGTAGGCGTTCTCTGCGCACTCGCTGTAGGTGCACTTGCAGGTGCGATCCACGGTATCATTATTACGACGTTCAAGATTCCTGCCTTCCTGGTGACCTTTGCGTCACAGAGTATTTTCCTGGGACTCGCTATGGTCTTCACCAACAACAAGATCGTCAGCTGCACAGTTCCCGCTTTCACGGCAATCGGTGCATTTAAGATCCTGGGATTCCCGCTTCCTGTATATTTCATGGTGATCATCGCATTGATCAGCTGGTATATCCTCAGGAAGACGGTCTACGGCAGATATGTCTATTCAGTTGGTGGTAACCCCACAGCGTCCGAGATTTCCGGTATCAACGTCAAGGCCGCTTCCATTATCTGCTACGTACTTTCCGGTCTGACAACTGCTCTGGGCGGTATCGTTCTTGCTTCCATGACACAGCAGGCTTCTTCCGGTACCGGCTCAGGCTACACGAATGATGTTATCACTGCAGCGGTCATCGGCGGCGTCTCCCTTCTGGGCGGCGAAGGTACGGTTCCCGGAGCGATCTTCGGTGCAGTCCTGATGGGTCTTCTGAACAATGGTCTGAACCTGATGTCCGTACCGTCCACACATGCCGGTCTGGTCAAAGGTCTTGTCATCGTAGTCGCTGTTGCGTTCGATGCTATGCAGCATGCAGACCAGTCCAGAAAGAAAGTCAAAAAGATCAAAAAGGCGAGTGCCTGATCGTAAACAAGGCTCGGGCTTACTGCGCGGGCCTTTACTATCATTTGAACGAGGCTCGGGCATGCTGTGCGAGCCTTAACGAACAACTGAAAGAGGATTACTTATGAAAAAAATTGATGCACATTTACATCTGGCAAAGATCGTAGCCGGATACTGCAGACGCGGCGAGCTGCGCGCCATCGGCGGCGGAAAGTGCCAGTGGGGCAGCGGTGAAGTGTTCCAGCTGTTCCCGCAGACGGGAGATTACGGTGAGGACTGCTTTACGGCAGAGCAGGCGCTGGCGATCATGGACCGCAACGATGTTGAGAAAGCGGTTCTGATGAATGGAAGCATGTATGGCTTCCAGAACATTTATCATGAGGAACTTCTTGAGAAATATCCCGATCGTTTCTGCCCTTCCTGTGAAGTCGAGCCTTTTGCGACCAATCATATGGAGACACTGCAGAGATTCCTCGAGGAGAAGCATTTCCGTCTTGTCAAGTTCGAAGTCAGCTCCGGCGGCGGCCTCATGGGCTGCCATGATCCCTTCGATCTGTCCGGAGACAGAATGATGGAGATCTACAAGATGATTGAAAAGAATCACGGCGTGGTCGCTCTGGACGTCGGCGATATCCTGATGGAGAGCCATCAGACCACGGCTCTGCTGCGCATTGCGGACAGATGCCCGGATCTTAAGGTCGTGATCTGCCACCTTCTTGCACCGATGCGCGAGAAGAAGAATGAGTGGAAAGCAGAGCTTCAGATGCTCAAACAGGCAAATGTCTGGTTCGACATCGCGGCAATGCCCAAGATCATGGCTCCGGATGTCTATCCGTATCCTGAGACAGTCGATACGCTGGCAGAGGCAAGAGACATCATCGGCGCTGACAGGATGATGTGGGGAACCGATGCTCCGTTCGCTGCTACGCAGGATTCCTACGAGAATCTAACGGATTATCTTGAGAAGTCCAACGTCTTCACGCAGAAAGAGCTGGAAGACATTTATTACAACAACGCAAAGTTGGTCTACTTCGACTGATTCAGGTCTCGTTCGGGAGATCGGAGTGCGTGATTTTTGATAACACGACAGGAAGGCCGCCGGCATATGCCGGCGGCCTTTTTACATGCTGAATTGGTCTGCGCTAGTATAGTCTGCGTCTATATGGTCTGCGTTCAGATCACTTTGTGTACAGGATCAGCGCGATCATCTCGATTGGCTCGCCGATGGCTTCGATGGAGTGACATTCGCCGTCACCGCAGTAATATACATCGCCGGGCTGTACATCGACGATCGTCCCGTTGTCATTGTATTTGCCGCTTCCGGAAAGGATATAATAAGTCTCTGCGTCGCCTTTGTGGGTATGAAGACCGATCTTGCTTCCGGGATAAACGGTCGTGTGTCCGAAGACACGTCCCTTGTTCTCCATCTCCTCAGGACCGTTCAAAAGGCTTCTTACAGTGATTTCTCCGATTCCGTTAAAGGGTGCCGGCTTGGTGATGCTTTCCTTATCTTTGCTTCTGCGTATCATGCAATTACCCTCCTGTTAATGTCAGTATACTGCTCAGTTTGTGAAGTATATTATAATTAATTATACTATATATGGACTGCTTTGTGACAAAGAAAAGAGTAACTGACCCAAACAATTATTTAATGAAAAACATTAAAAAGTTATTGACAAACGTTTCTGCACCTGTTATATTCTATTTAACGATAAACATTAAATATTTATCGAATTAAGAAACAGGCTAAAGAATAATGGAGGATATGGAGATGTATGAACAGGGCAAGAGACTTGAAGTGATGAAGGAACGCTGCAAAATGTCATCCAGGGTCGTGAGTATTATTCAGATCATCACGATCGTAGGTGTTGTACTTTCTTTTGTGGGTGCAGTCATCTGTTTTACCCAGAGGAATATGATCAATGAGCATCTTGCAGAAGCAGTAAGAGCCGGACGGGTCACAGTGGAGAGCATTCGGATCGGCGGTATGTTACATTTTATGATCGACTATACAAAAGCTTTTGAGGCCGGAAGTTATGCTGTACCCATGGCGGTCAGCTGTATCACAGGTGCAGTGATCTGCCTGATCATCAGTGTCGTTTTATCTATGTTTAAGAATATTTTCAACAGTCTTGTGAAGGAAGATACTCCGTTCTCGGATTATATTCTCGGTCGGCTCAAGGTGTGCTTTATTATCATAACCGCAGCGATCCTCGTATTTGTGGGCGTCGGTCCCGGAGTGGTCGGAGCACTGCTTATGTGGTGCATTTATTCCATACTTGAATACGGGAAAGCTCTGCAGACTGAAATCGACGAGATTTTATAAAGGAGGGCTGTCATGGGAAAAATCATATTGAGACTGGACAGGGTCATGGCAGACCGAAAGATGAGTCTGAACGAGCTTTCTGAACACGTTGGCGTGTCAAATGTGAATCTCTCGAAGATAAAGACGGGAAAAATCAGTGCCATCCGTTTTTCTACGCTGGAGGCGATCTGTGAGACACTGCATTGCCAGCCGGGGGATATTTTGGAATATGATCCGGATGCGGAGAAGGAGAAATAAGAGCGAGAATTGGATTCAGGATTGATATTGGTCTTCCACTAAATAATTCCTGAAACAGTCAGTCCCTCCACTCAGCCTGTCTGAGGCTTAGTGGGGGGACTGTTGTCTGTCTGCATCAGTTCAAGAACCGCTTCGCGCCCAGAAGATCCGGAACGATCCCGATGATCTCCGGGAACTTCGGATAATATGGCTCCATCGTTTCCTTGCGGATGGCAACGACTGAAGCCCCGACTTTTGCCGCACAGGTGATCCCTGAGAGAGAATCCTCGAAAATGAGAACATTCTCTTTTACCTGCATCCGGTCGATCGCATCCCGGAACATCATGATCTTATTTTCGTAGGAACCGTCATCGTAGATGATGTGGTCCATGTCGAACCACCTGTCGAGATGGAAAATGTCCACAAAAAATTCGATATTCTGGATGATGGAGGCTGATGCGATGGTGCAGGGAATTCCATTCATCTTCAGAAAATCGAAGAGTTCTTCTGCTCCGGGAACAAGTTTCGGGCCTCCGGGCACATTGCGTACGATTTCCCGATAGAGTTCCTCTTTGCGGAGGGAGAGGGAGAGCAGCTGCTCCTCTGTCAGCGTGTCGTCGGACAGCCGGCGGAGGATTTCCTTATTTGGAAAACCGGCATATTTGGTGTCCATCATTTCCGCAGTCAGGTGTTCTCCGCAGACTTCCATGGAGATCTTGTCCCAGGCTTCCACATGGAAGGCATCGTCAAAAAGAAGCGTTCCGTTAAAATCAAATACGACTCCGTTAAATTTCATGGAGCAGTACCTCCTATATCTTGTAATACAACCGTAATAAGCGGGATCAGCAGGTGCCCTGATGCCTTCCATTGTATCAGATGGAGGTTTTATATGGAATGGACACTCCGCCATGGATAGGTTAAAATATTCATGAACCTCCACCCCCATGCGGTGCTGATCCGCGTCCTATGGAGGTGGTATCAAAACCTTCGAGCTTTTTTAAAGCTCTCTGTTTTAAGATATTTGACC
>OMVU01000126.1 GCA_900314565.1 uncultured Eubacteriales bacterium | reverse complement strand
GTCAGCCCCTGCACAAAGAACTTCTGACAGGAAATGAACACGACCAGAATAGGAATCAGGCTGAGCACAGACAGAGCAAATACATACCCCCACTGGGTGAACTGATGCTGCCCGAAGAATCCGGAGATGGCAATCGGAAGTGTCCGTTTCAGTTCATCGTTGATCACCGTATTTGCCCAGGGGAACTCTTCCCACGCTGTCAGAAAATTGAAAATGGAAATCGAGGCAATCCCCGGTTTGGTCAATGGCAGAATGACATGAAGGTACACAGTAAAAACACTTCCGCCGTCCATATACGTCGCTTCATCAAGTTCGGTCGGCACGCCCTCCACAAATCCTTTGATCATGAAGGTCGAATAAGGAATGACCCAGGCGACATAGAAAGGGATTAATCCCATAATGCTGTTGATGGTTTTCAGTTTCACCGCCAGTTCGTACTGTGGCACAATCATCGTGGTGCCCGGAATAATCATCGTCAGAATAATAAAAGCAAAGAGCGCCTTACGGCCCGGAAAGCGGAATCTAGCGATGCAGAATGCGAGCGCTGAAGACACAACAGCGGAAATAACAACCGTGCTCACCGATACTACAATACTGTTTAAAAAGTTTCCGAGGAACTTTTTCTGGCTCAGAATGTATCTGTAATTCTGCAGCGTGATTTCCTTCCATTTCGGAAAGAACTTCGGTGGATATTCGTACAATGCTCCATTAGGTTTCAGCGAGGTGCTGACCATATATACCATCGGCAGTACAACGATGACCATTCCAAGGATAAGAAGCGCGTATACCCAGAATAATCTGCCGCTTTTTTTATTTTTCATGACTGCTCCTTGTTCTGCATCAGGCGGAATTCCAGAACCGCCAGAATCCCGAGAATGAAGGCGATAATGAATGACAGCGCCGCGGAATACCCGAATTTCCCGGTGCTGAATGCCTTATAGTACATCCACGTGAGTACAACTTCCGTAGCATGTCCGGGCTTCCCGTCGGTGATCAGTTTCGTCGATGTATATACGTTAAATCCGCCGATTGTCAACATGACCAGTGCAAACAGAACGGTTCCCCTGATCCCCGGGAGGGTCACATACCGGAATTTCTGAAAAGCACCTGCTCCGTCCAGCGAAGCGGACTCGTACAGTTCCTGCGGTACCGCCTGCAGCGCGGCAAGAAAAACAACCATATTCCAGCCAATACCCTTCCAGATACCAAGCAGCATAGCTATGGTCATTCCGCCCCACCGGCTGTCGAGCCAGTGTATATTGGCTCCCGTCACGTGGATCACGCCTGTAAGGAAATAGTTCAGCAGTCCTTCCGTATTGAAAACATATTTAAATACCAGAGAAGCGATGACCCAGGATGTAATAACCGGAAGATAGTAGGCAACACGGAAGCCGATCTTGAATCTGTTGATCGAATTGATCAGAATCGCGACAAGAAGCCCCAGAATCATCTGCGCGGGCACAGTAACCAGCGTGTATACGATCGTATTGACAAAAGATGTCTGAAAATACGGATCAGTGAGAACGCTTCGATAATTGGAAAGTCCGATAAATTCCTGATTCAGGAATGACCCGAAGTCCCATTTGAAAAAGCTCATCCAAAACAGACGGATAATCGGATATACCGTAAAAATGCAAAAAATCAGAAGTCCCGGAAGCAGAAGCAGTCCGATCTGGATCCTGCTCTTTCCCTTTAGTTTCATTTCGGCTTGTCTCCTTTAAAACTTACAGGGACAGGGGAGAGGACCTGTCCCTGCGTCAAATTTATCCGGCAGAAGAAAGATCATTCTGCAAGCAGTGCGTCAACCTTTTTCGCCAGATCGTCCATTGCCTCCTGTGCTGTCTTTTCTCCGTTCATAACTGCCGTAACAGATGCTGTAAGCTCGCTGTCGATTTCCGACCAGCTTGCGACGGTCGGGCGGGACTTTGCTGTTTTGAGCTGTTCGATATACGGAGCGAAATCCGCCTTCTTCACAGTATCGGATTCCAGTGCTTCCTTGTTGCAGGGGATCTGACCACATTTTGCCATTTCCTCCTGCGCGTACTCGCCGGTCATGAACTTCATGAACTTCCATGCCGCATCCTTATTGGCTGTATTGAACATCCCGATATCCTCGCCGCCGAGGACTGAAATGGAGCCGCCATCCCCTGCGGGAACCGGTGCGGTGGCATATTCAAATTCCGGATAAGCGCCTGCGAGTTCCGATACCTTCCACGGTCCTTCCAGAAGCATCATATAACGGCCGGTTCCGAATCCGTCGGTCATCGGAATATCTCCGCTGTTCCATCCGGTAATAGCCTGATCCTTGTAAAGATCCGCAAGCATCTGAATCGCGGCTACCGTTTCCTTGCTGTTAAGATAGCCAGTCGCCTTGGTCTGGTCTTCATTCGTCAGAGAGCCGCCCATGCTCCAGATAAACGGGCAGAGATTCCATCCCGCGAGTCCGGGCTCATCGTATCCCCAGACCTGCTGGCCAGCGTCATTTTTACCAGAAAGTTTTTTGCAATCCTCGGCAAATTCCTTCATGGTAGCCGGCGCTTTGAGTCCGGCCTTTTCAAATGCCCCGGTATTGTAGTACAGAATCTTCGTGTTGGTATTCAGGGCAAGGCCGTAACTGTCTCCGCCGATCTGTGCTGTCGTCATCGCGCTTTCCAGCAGTTCGTCTGACACATCCTGAAAATCGCTCATTTCCTGATTTAACGGTACCAGAATACCCATCTTCTGGAATTCCGGCACCCATGCGCTGTCGAGTCTTGCCACATCCGGCAGCGTATCGGACTTGGCGCTGATCAGAATCTTATCGTGCAGGTCTGCCCATTCATGCGATACCGCATTGACCTTGATTCCGGGATTCTCTTCTTCGAATTTGGGAATCAGAACCTTGGTTAAGGTTTCATTTTCCGGAGACTGTGCGCTATAATGATGCCAGAAATTGAGGGTAACCTCTCCGGCAGGTTCTTTCTCAGCAGTGGTTTCCGCTGCCTGCGTTTCCGCCTGCCCTGCTGCCTCCGCTGCTTCTTTCGTTGCACCGGAAGCGGCGCTTCCGGATGATGCCGGTGATTGACCACAGCCCGTTGCTGCCAGGCACATAGCTGCTGTTAGTACAATTGCCGGTATCTTTTTGAGTCGTTTCATTTTGTTTCCTCCTTCATTATTTTTACCTCATAAGGCTTTATCCTGATCATCAGGCTTCCCTGATAATGCACCTTGTCGCCAAGCCGGGCTTTTTCCCCCCATCCTTCTTCTGCTTCCGCCTGGAACACTTCGTCTGTCATCAGATCGCGGAAATCTGTCACATCCCGTACAGGGACAGCAACCGTCTGTTCCTCTTCCGAGGCATTAATCACGGTAAGAATGTTTTCCCGCGAATCGATTCTGGAAAAAGCATAAATCCGGTTCTCACAGACGTCCGCATAAAATGCCCCGCTTCGGATCGCCGGTTCCCCGTGCCTGATCCGGATCAGTTTCTTATACCAGTCCAGCAGATCCCGGTCCTGCCGGGCCGGTTCCCAGATCATGCACCTTCTGCAGTCAGGATCATTCCGGCCCTCCATTCCGATTTCGTCGCCGTAGTAAATTACGGGCGATCCGACAAACATCATGTATAGCGCAGCCGCAGCTTTCAATTTTCTCTTGTCTCCTCCGCAGCATGAAAGGAACCGCTCCGTGTCGTGCGAATCCAGCGGCAGGTACATTGCTCTGTCCATTTCCGCCGGATAGTCCGAAAGCATCTTTTCCACCCTGCCGTCAAAAACCGCCGCATCGATGTTTTCCAGCGCAATGAAATCCTTCATCGCATCCCGGAACACGTAATTCATGATGGCATCCATCTGCGCGCCGTTCATCAGGCGAAGTCCGCTCCCCCAGGTCTCTCCAATCAGAATCGTCTCCGGGTACCTGTCTTTGAGCAGGAGTCTGGCTTCTTCCCAAAGGCCCTCATCAACCTCATCCGCGACGTCCAGCCGCCAGCCGTCGATGTGGAACTCCCGGATCCAGTAATCCATGACCTTCAGGAAGTAGCTCCTCACCGCAGGATTTCCGGTATTCAGCTTCGGCATGTACTTGTAAGCTCCAACGCATTCGTAATCATGGTGTGTGATGCCGATAGGGAACGTCACCGGGTAGAACCAGTCCCTGTAGAGGGACTTCTCACCGTTCTGCAAAACATCCCGGAACGGCTCAAAATGAACTCCACTGTGATTGAATACACCGTCCAGAATGATCTTCATTCCTCGTTCGTGTACCGCGTCAACCAGTTTTCGAAAATCTTCATTCGTCCCGAACGCCGGATCAATCTGATAGTAGTCCGTAGTCGCGTACTTGTGGTTGAAGTCGCCCCGGAAAATCGGGTTCAGATAAATGCAGTCTGCGCCGACCTCCCGGATGTAATCCAGATGCTCCAGAATTCCCCGCAGATCGCCACCCATGTAGTTTTCGCGGTCAGGAGCAGTCCCCCAGGGCTTTACTCCTTCGGGATCATTGGAAGGGTCTCCGTTCGCGAACCGCTCCGGAAAAATCTGATAGAAAACCTGTCCTTGTGACCATGCCGGCAGATCCACAATACCTGTCCGGTTGGCATACAGGAATTCATAATAGCCGCCTTCCGGCTGACTGCTTTGCACCCCCTGTGCGGTCAGATAATAGATTTCTTCGCCTTCTGTCAGCTCAAAATAGTATTTCTGATACCGCGCCACCCGGTGAAAGCAGAGCGTCCCCTGATAGTAGTCATACAGGCTGTCCCGGTACATAAACTGCAATATCTGTGTTTTCTCTTTCTCCGGTGAGGTTCTTGCAAAGTAATGAATTCGGCATGCATCCACGTCCTTTTTAGCGGTTCGCAGCGTGACAACCAGCGTTCTTCTGTCCGTGAGATAAATGTCCGGATAACTGCCGGTATGCCTGACTGCTTCCGGTTTCATTGGCCTCCCTCCCTTCTGTTTTTGGTAGTGTCAACTCTGACCTACCTCTTTTACTAAAAACCAAGCAAATACATCGGTTGGAGGCTCCTGAAATATAAAAAGAGCATTACCTCCCTTTTTTG